>JBCDKJ010000005.1:0-100881 GCA_038746745.1 Pseudomonadota bacterium | reverse complement strand
CTCAACGGTATAAACCGCGTCAACGGCAACCCGGATATTGGTAATGGTGAACGGCTGCCGGGCCTGGGCATCAATGGCTTTCTGCGCGTGGATTACCGCTTCTGACAGGGCGCTCTGTCCAGCCTCTGCGTTTCTATTGCAGGGGCATCTTCTACTGTCGTCACCCTGGAACTGCTTGATCTGGGGTGTGTCGAATCCGCGTATAGGTTTTGTAGAAACGGCGCTGTATCATGGCGCCGCAGTTAATACTCCTGTACGTCCATAGTGTCGCCACTGGGGCGACAGTCTCAGCGGCGCTGCTTCGCATGTGTTTTGCGTCGCACTAGAACGCGATACAGTTTTAGTCAGTCACTTGATATCAGGATTTCATGGCGCAAGAGCCACATATTCACACCCGCACACTTCCCGAGCTGTTCAAGTTCTTCATAGAGATCCTGGGCCCGGAGCGGAACTACTATGCACTGGCTGTGGTTTATGGCCTGGGCATCAGCGTGCTGTCGCTAGCTACGCCGATATCGGTGCAGATGCTGATCAACACCGTTGCCAATACGGCCCTGACATCGATGCTGGTGGTATTAACGCTATCCCTGTTTGCACTGCTGCTGGTATCGGGGCTTCTGCAGGCCTTGCGAATACACCTGATGGACCTGTTTGGGCGGAGATTCTATGCGCGCATGGTGTCTGACATCGCGCTGCGCTCTATTTACGCCCACAATCCATTTTTTGACGACAACAGCATGGCGCCGCTGTTCAACCGCTACTTTGACATTATCATCGTGCAAAAGCGGCTACCGGTCTTGTTCGTGGGCGGTTTCACCGTCGTGTTACAAACGGTAGTAGGCATCATCCTGGTGTCGTTTTATCACCCCTACCTGCTGATTTTTAATCTCGTCGTGGTCTTTCTTGTCTACGTTGTCTGGGCCGTCTGGGGGAAACGCGCCATAGTCAGCTCAATGGAATCCTCCCACAAGAAGCACGCGGTGGCTGCCTGGCTGGAAGAACTTGGCAGTTCCAATGGGTTTTTTAAGACGTCGCGCCATATTACCGACGCGCTGCAGAAAACCGATGAGGCGACCGGGAAGTACATTCGCCGGCATATTATCCATTTTCGCCAGCACTTCTCTCAAACGCTGTGCTTCCTGTTCATTTACGCGTCCGCCAGTGCCTCCTTACTCGGATTAGGCGGCTGGCTGGTGATCCAAAACGAACTATCGCTGGGGCAATTGGTAGCGGCAGAGCTGGTGCTGTCGGTAGTGTTTGTCGGCATCTCTCAGCTGGGAACGTACCTGACCTATTTTTACGACCTGTGCGCCGCGGTGGAAGAGCTGTCGCTGTTTCACGATATCGACCAGGATCCACCGCTGCCTCACCAGCAGCCCTTCAACGGCGACTCTTCGTTAACCTTTGCCTCAGCCAAGGGTTCATCACGAGGCACAGAGCTAACGCTGGATCTCGAGATAGCATCCGGCAGTCGGGTGTTATCGGCAACAGATAATCTGGCGGCGCAGCGCATCTTCACCGATTTTTTAAAGAGCCATACGGAGCCGGAAACGGGCTATCTCGCCATTGGCGGGCAGGACTTCAAGAGCTTTCAGAATTTCCAGCTACGCCAGGAGATTATCGTGCTGGACCGCCCCAGCGTGATTGAATGCACGATTCGCGAGTATCTGTTCTTCAGTTCCCAGGACGAGACCAGCGAAGACATCCTCGGGGTATTGCGTGCCGTCGGTCTGGAGCCAGTGCTGGCACAGTTAGCAGGTGGTATCGATACCATGGTGGCGCCAACGGGCTGGCCGCTTTCCATTACCGAAACCATGCAGCTTAAGTTAGCGGCGGCGATCATCGCGCGCCCTCGAGTGCTGGTGCTAAGCCAGTTGTTCGACGTCATGCCCGACCTCAGTATTCTGGCCTCGCTGGAGTATTTGAAAGAGCACAGCGACACCACGGTGATCTACTTCAGCAATCGGCATACTGACCTGAAATTCGATAAGTACCTGTATTTGGGTTTGCAACAGCAGACCTTGTTCAATACCTACGAGGAGCTTTGTGAGGCTGCGGGTCTGCCGCTGCAGCCATTAAGTCCGGTTGCGCATCGCTCACCCACTACTGAGGTTTCGCTGTAAGCCATGCCCTACAGTCAGCATCAGGAAACCTTTAAGACGCTGAACGGCATCCGGGTACCCAAGGTCATGCGGGTCGTGGGCTGGATGCTGGCACTATCGCTGGCTGCTTTAGCGGCATTCCTGGCGTTTGTACCCTGGGTACAAACTGCTGCGGGTTTTGGTTCTGTAACAGCACTAAACCCTAATGATCGGCTGCAGGACATCAATGCGCTGGTCTCCGGCAGAATCGCAGAATGGTACGTACAGGACGGCAGCCGCGTGCAGGTGGGTGACCCTATCGTCAAGATTATTGATAACGATCCGATGCTGCTGGAGCGCCTGGAAGCCGAGCGCGAGCAGGTTCTGGCGAAGATGCAGGCCGATACCACCGCTCGAGACATAGCGCTTATCGACAAGCGGCGCATGGAAAAGCTCTTTAATGAGGGCCTGGCGTCACGGCGTGAGTTCGAGCAGGCCAAGATCCGCGTTGAGGAATTGCGGGCACGAATTGCAGAAACGGCCGCATCCTTAAGTCGTGTCGACGTCAATCTCTCGCGCCAGTCTGTGCAAATTGTGCGAGCGCCGCGAAATGGCACGATTCAGCGGGTGAATGCCGGCGACGCGGCAACCTTTGTTTCTACTGGCCAGCCGATCGCCACCTTCGTACCCGACGACGTTGAGCGGGCGGTCGAGCTCTATATCGATGGGCGCGACGTGGCGCTGGTGCGTCCAGGCGATCCGGTGCGACTTCATTTTGAAGGCTGGCCCATTATTCAGGTACCGGGCTGGCCGTCACAGGCGGTAGGTACTTTCGGTGGCACTGTCGTTGCGGTTGATCCCTCCGCACAGACCAATGGCCGCTTCCGGGTGCTAGTGGTCGAAGATAAGAACGACGTCAACCCCTGGCCGGATAAGGGATACGTACGCTTTGGATCGGGCGCACAGGGCTGGGTGTTGCTGGACACCGTATCCACCGGGTTTGAAATCTGGCGGCGGCTGAACAATTTTCCTCCCAACTTCCCGGCAGAACCAGGACCGGAGAGTGCAGGTTAAGTTAAGCGCCTGTATCTGGCTGTTGCTGCTGCTGGCGCCGCCTGGCGTTTACAGCCAGCAGTCTGAGCTCGCCTCAACGGGTCCGGTTGAGCCCGGACGGGTAGCGACGCCGCTGCTGGAAGCAGAAGTGCTGGCCTCTTCTGCGCAGCACTTTCCCGGTATTCTAAAGAGTCTGGCCGAGCAGCGCGTCGCAGTGGGTCGCACGGTAGAAGTACAGGGTGCGTTTGACACCGTCTTCTCCGCGGATGGTTTCGATCGCACCGAGGGTTTCTTTGATGGTCGCGTGATTGGCGGCGAGGTCAAGCAGCCGTTCCGCGAATTCGGGGGTGAGGTATACGGCGGCTACGGTGTTTCCCGCGGTGACTTTCCTATCTACGAGGATCAGTCTTTCACTGCGGAGGATGGCACTGCCAAAGTAGGCGTGCTGTTTTCATTGTTGCGTGATCGCGCTATCGATACTCGACGGGCGAATCTGGTCGACGCAGAACTTGGCCTGGTGCAGGCCGACCTGGAACTGATGCTGACCCGGGTCGGGGTGCAGCAGCGGGCGCTGCGGGCGTACTGGCGTTGGGTCGCCGCTGGTCATCAACTGGTGGTGTTCAATGAGCTGCTGCAGCTGGCGCTGGACCGTGAAGACGGGCTGCGTCGTCAGGTCAGGGACGGCAGTAGAGCGGCGATTTTCATTACCGAAAACGCGCAGAACATTACACGCCGACGTTCGCTGGCGCTGAACGCGCAGCGGGACTTTCGCGCTGCGGCATTTGATTTGTCATTCTTCTTGCGTGACAACGAGGGTGACACCAGATTCCCTCCCGCATCTCGCCTGCCAGGCCTGGAGCGCATTACCTCAGTACCCATGCCGGACAGCGGTGGCGCGATAGAGCGCAGCCTGGCACTGCGCCCGGAGTTGCTGATCATCGATGCGGCGCTGGGCCGGGCGCAGCAACGTATAGCGTTGTCGGAAAACGAGTTAAAGCCTCAGCTTGATTTGAACCTTGAGTA
This sequence comes from Pseudomonadota bacterium, assembly GCA_038746745.1. Taxonomy (GTDB): domain Bacteria; phylum Pseudomonadota; class Gammaproteobacteria; order Pseudomonadales; family Halieaceae; genus JANQIO01. The sequence continues at coordinate 96,724 of JBCDKJ010000005.1, read as the reverse complement.
CAGCAGTGGTCTGGGTGATGAAGGCGTGGGCGGTCCGTCCAAGAACTCAGAGGACTTGATCGTTGGTTTCACCTTTACGGTGCCCCTGCAGCGTCGCGAGGCCAAGGGGCGTTTGGCTCAGGCGCAGGCCAAGCGCGATGCCTTGCAGTTTGAGCGCCAGCGACTGGAAGATCAGATTGAACTCGAATTGCAGAACATTCTGCTGGATCTCGACGTTGCTCGTGATCTAGCCGGTCTGGCCCGGCTGGAAATGGAGCAGGCTGAAACAATGCGAGAGGCGGAGCGGCAGCGTTTTGAGAACGGAGCCAGCGATTTCTTCCTGGTGAATCTGCGCGAAGAGGCGGAGGCGAACGCGCGGATTCGCTTCTTCGCGGCTCAGCGCGAAGCCCACGTGGCGCGGGCCAATTATGACGCCGCCACGGTTAATCTTCCCGCGCTGGGCGTAGGGCCTTGAGTATTCTCCACGCAGACGCTCTATGACTCGACAACCTACGCTTAAACAGCTCAAGTACCTGTGTTCTGTGGCGGAGCACGGACATTTCGGCAATGCTGCTAAAGCCTGCCACGTATCACAGTCCACCCTCAGCGCGGGCATTCTCGAACTGGAGGAAGCGCTGGGGGCGTCGCTGATCGAGCGCAATAATCGGCAGGTTATTCTGACCTCGCTGGGCAGTGATATCGTTGAGCGTGCCCAGACAATTCTGCTGGAAGTGGAAGATCTGGTCGCACTCTGTGATGCCTCCAGCGCACCCTTCACAGGCAAGATGCGGCTGGGCGTTATTCCAACCGTCGCCCCTTATATTCTGCCCGGGCTATTGAAGCGATTGCGCGCAGAACACTCTGAGTTCCAGCTCTTTATTCGAGAAGATCTCAGTGAACACCTTATTGATGGACTACAGCACGGTGAGTTGGACGTGCTGCTGCTGGCCTTGCCCTATCCGGCGGACAAGGTGGAAACCATGCACCTGTTCAATGACAACTTTGTGTTTGCGTGCCCGCCCGATCACGCGCTGGCTGAGGTGGGGGGTGTGCGAACGGCGCAGTTGAAGGATCAGGAACTGCTGTTACTCGAGGATGGGCACTGCCTGCGCGATCATGCGTTAGAGGCCTGTCGGCTGAAAGACACTGAAATCAGCGTTCCGTATCAAGCCACCAGTCTCAATACCATTGTGCAGATGGTCGCCAATGGGATCGGTGTCACTCTGCTGCCGCAGATGGCGCTGGATTCGCAAATACTCTCTGGTACCGAAGTACAAACGCGGGCCTTTGATGAAAGCGGCGTATCACGCAGCATTGGTTTGATGTGGCGTAAGAAAACACCGAGACGGGTGGAGTTTACGCTGCTCGGCAAGTTCATTGCTGAGCAGTGCGACAAGGCGAAGGCCGCCTGAGACCTCTCGCCCGGGTGCGACGTTTTGTCAGGTAAGCGCTTTACATGCACGCCCCGCTGAAGCTATAGAACCTTTTCAATAGCACTAAACTCGCATAAAGGGATGGAGTTTATGAGAACACAGTCTGCCCAGTGGGCAATCGCAGCAATCGCATTGTTTTGCCTTGCCCTCACCGGCACAGTGAAGGCCGACGAGATGGTCATGAAAAATGGCTCGCGGGTTTTCGGAAAGCTCATCAGCGCAGAGGCGGGCCTGGTCGTGTTTGACACACCTTTTGCCGGGAAAATTAACGTGAAGACCGAGAACATCGACGTTATCAAGACAGATGAGACCGCTACGATCCAAATGGCTGATGGCCAGATCTACCAGGATAAACAGATCGTTGCCACGCAGGACACGCTGACCATGCAGCGCGCCGGCCAGGCGCCACGCACCTATGATATCGATGACATAGCGCTGGTGAATCCGCCGGCGTGGAAGCTGGGTGAGGGGTATAGCTTTACCGGCCGCACCAGTGCATCACTGGCTGCGGAGCGCGGTAACGCCGATACTGAGGATGTAACAGCGGATTACGAGCTAACCTGGCGTAGCCTGAAAGATCGTTATGACACGCGAGGCTACGTCGAGCGCGGCGTAGCCAACGGACAGGACGTTAGCAATAGTTGGCAGCTGCGCAATAAGTACGACCACTTTACCAAGGAAGACGGCGACTACTATTGGGGCGCAAAGCTGCGCCTGGAATTCGACGAGTTTGCCGATCTGGATTTGCGGACGGTTGTCGGTCCCCACTTCGGTAAACAGTTCTTCTCCAGCAAGCGACTGACGCTATCCGCGGAGACTGGACCGGTCTATGTCGATGAGCAATTTGACGTAGCCGAGGACAACAATTACTGGGGCATGAACTGGGATCTCAATCTGGAGAGCGACATCCTGGGCTTTGGCACCACGCTCTACGTACTGCACGATGGCACCTTTAACTTTGATAGCGCGGATGAACCACTATTGAACGCCACAGTGGGTTTGCGCATGCCATTGATCTTCGGCTTTGAGACGTCGGTGCAGGCGCGCTTTGAATACAACGGCGGTGCGCCCGAGGATACTGAAGAGCTGGATGAAACCTACTCTTTCCGGATTGGTTACGCGTTCTAGCGCAGGAAGTGCGATTAGGCGGCGCTGCGCTGCTGCCTGAGCGTATCTGCCAGCTGTTGTAGCAGAGGTAGCGTCTTGTCGATAGCGAGACAAGCGTCGGTGATGCTCTGGCCGTAAACCTCAGCGCGACCATTGCTTACCGGCTGGTTACCACTGAGCAGGTGTGACTCAATCATCAAGCCGCGGATGGCAGTTTCCCCCGACTGAATCTGCGCAGTCAGCGATGCCATCACATCAGCCTGTCGCATGGGGTCTTTACGGCTGTTGCCGTGGCTGCAGTCAATGATAACGGATTCAGGCAAACCGTGTTCTCGCAGCGCGTCTCGCGCGGCCGCTATCGCCGATGCATCATAATTCGGTCCGGTGTCACTGCCCCCGCGCAAAATCAGATAGGCGTGGGGATTACCCGTGGATTTTAGTATCGCGGGCATGCCCTCTTTGGTCAGGGATGGAAACCAGTGCGGATAGCTTGCCGAGCGAATTGCATCGACGGCTACGCCCATGGCTCCGGAGGTGGCGTTCTTGAAACCCACAGGCATCGATAGACCTGACGCGAGCTCACGGTGTACCTGGCTCTCGACCGTGCGCGCGCCTATCGCGCCGAAACTCACCAGTTCGGCGTAGAACTGCCCCAACGTTGTATCCAGAAATTCGGTCGCGGCGGGCATACCCAGCTCCGCTACGTCCAGCAATACCTGTCTTGCCAGGTGCAGTCCTTTGTTGACGTGGCAGCTACCGTCCAGATCAGGATCATTGATCAGGCCCTTCCAGCCAACAATCGTGCGAGGTTTCTCAAAGTAGACCCGAAGTATCGGGAACAGAGCGTCCGTTAGACCGTCGGTGCCCTCTTTGAAGCGCCTGGCGAAGTCCATCAGGGCAGCGGGATCGTGCACGGAGCAGGGGCCAACAATGGCCAGGACTCGTGGGTCTTCACCAGACAGAATCGCTTCTATGGTTTTGCGCGCTTGTTGCACAAAGGCCGCCATGCCCGGACCCAGCGGCAACTCATCGGACAGCACCGCAGGCGAAATCAGCGGCTGCGATTGTGCAATTCTTAGATCGTCGGTGCGTGGGTCCATGGCTTCTCCTGCGCGAGGGCAGGCATTCTGTCGCAGAGGCGGTTGTGTGGCAAGTTAGCCGACGTGCTTCTATGCCGGTTGATCACGCTCCCTGAGCGCTTTCTGAATCTCATGCAGTCGGTCTTCAGTGAGCGATACGCGGAAGCTGTATACCAGCGCGATCGCCATCGGGATCAGCACCCCAATAGCAAACCATATGATGAGTCCATTCAGCGTTTCATCCGGCACCGTACCAGGTTCCATGCCCCTGGTCAGGCCAATGGCGTCCAGTGCAACTCCGATGTAGAGGGGCCCTACGGCGGTCGCGAGTTTTTGTGCAAACAGAGCGCCGGCAAAGAGGGCGCCTTCCTGACGCTTGCCCTGCAGCAGATCATTTTCGTCGGCCATATCTACCGTCAGCGATTGGCTCGATATCCCACGTAATATGAACAAAAACATCCATATCATCATCTGTAGCACCAGCAACCACAGCACCAGTGGATGGCCATTCTCGGGCATCCAGCCGGCGAAGCGCAGCAGATAGGGCCAGACGGCATCTGCCATCAGCAGGCCAACGCTCCAGCGCAGGATGTCGTGCTTGGCCAGCCGGCGGCCCAGCCATTTCACGGACAGCAGGGCCAGCGATACACCTGCCAGTGAAGGTAGTGCAAGCAGCAACGCGATGTCGTCTGAATCGAGCTCCCAGTAGTAGATGTCTGCCAGGATGTGGGTAGAGATCAAAACGCCGTAAGCGACCATGGCGCTGCCCTCGAAGGCAATCAACTGGCGAAAGTTCTCGAGTCGCAGAGTGGCAAAAAAATCCATAATAAACTGGCGCAGGCTGGGATGCTCGCTGTGGCCTGCTGTCGAGGAAGGTCGGGCCAGTGACCGCGTGCTCCAAATACTGACGCCGCCAATCATCAAACACAGTGCACATGAAGCGAATGCATAGATGACGTAGTTGTTCTCTACGAAGCGACCGTCAACGTCGCCCTGCTGGTCAAAGATGGACAGCAATGCCACAGCGGGAATCAACACCGACCCGGTGAAGACAAAAAACAAGCGCGCTCCGATAATGCTGCTGCGCTCGCGGTAGTCGTTGGTCATCTCAGCCGATAGCGCGAGGTGCGGGATAGCAAAAACCGACACTGCCGTTCGCACCCAGATTGACCAGAACAATAACCACCCAGCCAGCAGTGTCTGTTCCTGAATCACCAGATCAGGAACCCAGAACAGACCGATAAACCCAAGGCCCAGTGGTGCAGTGCTGGCAACCAAAAAGGGATGCCGTCTGCCCCAGCGGCTTTCCAGTTGATCTGACCAGGCGCCAATGATGGGGTCAGAGACGCAGTCCACCAGTACCGCCACCGCCAGTGCCACGCCCGCTGCGGTTCCGCTAAGTCCCAGCACCTGGGTATAGAACAGGATGACGAAGACAGCGTAAGCCGCTTCTTTTACCGAGAACATGGCACCACCCAGGCTATAGCCCAGACGTAAGCCCAAACCAGGCTTCAGGCTGGTCACTGCTGTCGGGTCATAGCACAGTCACGCGCACAGTCCGCGCACCAGCGATTCGCATTCGCTGCGCTCCAGAAAGCGCGGCACCGGGTAGCCACTGCCCTCTTTCAGCGCGGCGGCAACAATGTCGTCGATGTCTTCGTCCTGTATGACCTCGGTAGTGCGCGGAATTCCAATGGACGCATTCAGCGCCCAGATACGATCAATTAACTTGCGCGTCAGGGCCTCGTTGCCCTCGCTGGCCTCTCCCAGGTCACAGTGCACGGCCAGTTCTGCCAGGCGTGGCGCGGCGCTGTCTTTCAATAGCTCCAGCACGTGGGGCAATACCATGGCGTTACCGAGCCCATGGGGTACGCCGTAATGACCGCCGAGTTGATGTGAGACCGCGTGCACATAGCCGACCAGGCAGGTAGTGAAGGCGAGACCTGCATAGTAAGAGGCCAGGGCCATTGCTTCTCGCGCGGCAAGGTTGTCGCCTTCAGCGCAAGCGGTGGAGAGATTGTCCAGAATCAGTTTGGTAGCGGCGCGACCATACTGCAGACACTCGGGCGTATCCCAGGTGTTGATATAGGATTCGATCGCGTGGGTTAAAGCGTCCATACCCGTAGCCGCAGTCACCGCAGGTGGCAGTCCGGTCATTAAGCCAGGGTCCAGTGCAGCGCCCAGCGGTATGACCTTCGGGTCAGCCACCACCAGTTTTTCGTGGGTCATATCGTCTGAAATGATGGCAGCAAAGGTCACCTCGCTACCGGTGCCTGCAGTTGTAGGGATCGCGTAAAGAGGCATGGCCGGAACCTTGCCCTTTTTCAGTCCAACGCACTCCTGCACCGACAGCTTATTTGAGGCGGCCAGCGCAATAACCTTTGCGGTATCCATAGAACTGCCGCCGCCAATAGCGAGCACGCTGTCGCAGCCCGCTGTGCGCAGCATCTCCAGCCCCGCAGAGACCACGCTAACGCTGGGGTCGGGCTTTACACCGTCAAACACCGTGGTGGCGATGCCGCGATCCGCCAATCGCGCCAGGATAGAGTCCAGTAGTCCCAATTCCATCAACGGCTTGTCGGTTACCAACAGGGTATGCCGAAGATCGAAGTGCGCCATGGTGTCACACAACTGCAGGGCTGTGCCGGCGCCCACGTAAATGGCGGGGCGCGGTTGTGGGGCCATCACAATACGCTTTTTGATACTGAGCAGGGTGCGGTAACCCAGGGCTGTAAAAAATCCGGGCATGCAGCGGTCCTCTTATTGTTTGAGCCGGACAATTGAGCGGACAGAGTCTCTCAGCCCGCAGTGTGGTTTGTATAGGGCCTGTTTGTCGCTGGCTTTCCTGCGCCGCAGTCTCCTGCCTGTAACAATTTCGCCACATCATAGTCATCATGAGGAATGCAGGAACACACGCAGCATTGACTGTCGCAGGAAACTGGCTGGCTGTGGCCGCTCTGATGTTGCTGCTGCTGGTGGGCGTTGGCGTTATAGGCGGGGGCTTTAGTTGGGTCTCCGGTGGAGAGGAAGGGGCCGCCGTTATCTTCTCATTCGCCAGAAGCCCGGTCGTGGGTGTGATATTAGGGGTGTTGGCGACTGCGCTGGTGCAGTCCTCCAGTACGGTAACCTCGGTTATTGTTGGCCTGGTCGCCGGTGGTGTCCCTGTCGCAATCGCGGTACCCATGGTGATGGGTGCCAACATGGGTACCACGATCACCAACACTATCGTCAGCCTTGGCCATTTAAATGATCGGCAAGGGTTCAACCGCAGTTTCCAGGCGGCAACCGTGCATGACTTCTTCAATTTGTACTGCATCGTACTGTTTCTCCCCATTGAGGTGAGCTTTCATCCGCTGGAGCGCGCTGCAGGCTACCTGGCCGAGGGCTTTGGAGGTGACGGCAGTACTGCCGTCAAGGAATTGAATGGTCTCGGGGCAGTCACCCAGCCTTTGGTCAACGGCATTCTCTCGCTATGTGACCACCTTGCAGCTGTCACGGGTGTCGCACTGGGCGGCTATGTGGCGATCCTGGTCGGCGTGGCTATGGTGATCGCCACAGTCTTGCTGTTGGGGCGCCTGCTTCGCCAGGTTATGTTGGGACGCGCTCGAAATGTGGTACAGCTTGCCATCGGGCGCAGCGCGGTATCGGGTGTCGCATCGGGAACAGCTATCACCGTCATAGTTCAGTCCTCGTCTACTACGACCAGCCTTATCGTGCCTCTGGCGGGGGCTGGCGTGCTGACCACCAAACAGGTATTCCCATTTACCATGGGTTCCAATATTGGCACCTGCATTACTGCGCTGTTGGCAGCGACGTCAGTGGGGGGCGATCACAAGGACTGGGCGTTACAGATTGCCCTGGTGCACCTGCTCTATAACTGTTTGGGGGTGGGTCTTTTTCTGTTGATTCCAGGACTGCGACAACTACCCCTGCGGTCAGCCCGCTGGTTGGGAGAGCACACGGAACGCCACCGTGGCTATGCCTTTGCCTATCTGTTTCTCGTCTTCTTTGTCGTGCCGGGACTGGTTCTCGCCCGCGAGGCGCTTCGCGGTTAACGTCGCATGTAGTTGAGGCAGTTTCTGCGTTACGAGTCACAAGTTATGGTAATAGTTGGCTTTTTTGTTGTATTTTGATTTACACTTGCGCGTTCAGTGTTTGTACAAATGTACAACACGAGCGGATAAGCAGTCGTGTTTGCAAGCGATAACACGCAAGCCATCAGGACTAGCGAGCTTCATGCAGGGTATATAACGTTGTAGAAGCAATAGCATTTTAAGGCTTCGCCCTCGCGCCAGGGCTAAAAAACGATGAACAAGCGGGTACAGACAAACATCACAACGGACGTGCAGAATGGTGCAGGTAAAACTGTAGCTGTTCTGCCGCTGCTGCGCTTGCCTCAGCTTTTACTGGCCGCGTTTTTACTGTCCCCCTTTTTGCTATGCCCCTTAGCGCAGGCTGAGTCTGTAGCGCCCTCTCTTAATATCACACCTAACCTGTTTAGCGTTGACGTCCGTGAGGATGAACACGATGAATTACAGGAGGCGCGCTTTAATACCGGGCTGGGGCTTGAGCTGCGCAATAGTCTGCTGCAGGTAGCTCTAGACTACCGAGTGGAAAGCCAGTTACGCGACGAGTCCACTCAGGCCCAGGTCTCCCAGCAACTCGGTGCTTCAATGTACAGTGCTGCGCTTAACGATCTGCTGGGTCTAAATGCTGATATCCGTGCTGGCAGCGTTATTCGCGAGGCTGGAGATGCCTACGAATACAGTATTCGCCCCGGTATCAGCAAGTCTCTGGCGGATCTCGCTGAACTGAGCCTGCAATATGAATACCTTCTGGATCAGCCGTCAGCAGAGGCAGAGGCGCAGGAGCGCATGGGTTACCGCATGGGCCTCAGTGGAGAGAGCCGCAGCGGTCTCTTGAGTTGGCAGGGCGGTTATCGCTCCACCGACACTTTTGGTGGCCTCGAGCAATTACAAAGCGTCGAGCTTCTGGAGTTCGCCACCTCTCTGCAACTTGCACCGGAGCTGGAGCTGCAGCTATCCGGTCGCAGTCGGGACGAGGTGCGGTTTGAGGGTGGTCTTGAAAACGCCCTGTATACTGAAACGCGGTATGGCGCCGGTCTGGCCTGGGCCCCGTCGCGTTTCTACTCGCTAGCATTCAAAGTTAACAAGCTGGATGAATCCCGCTTGCAGCAACAGGACGCGCTGTTTGGCAGCGGCTCTCTGTCCTGGTTCCCGCAGCGCAACATGGAATTTACCCTCAGCTACGGCGACCAGATGGTCGAGGGTTCTCGCGGGCTGATGCTCAGCACGCGCATCGATCTGGACCGTATCTAGCTAAATGCACCCCCGCGGCTGGACACACAGTCCAGCCCGCATGCTTTAATCAATGTTTCCCCGCTGGAGATTTGTTAATGGCCGGAGGCAGCCTGCTCGTCCTGCTTGACGATATTGCCGCGATTCTCGACGACGTGTCTCTGATGACGAAAGTCGCTGCCAAAAAAACCGCAGGTGTCCTGGGCGATGATCTTGCCCTCAATGCACAGCAGGTATCAGGGGTACGCGCCGACCGTGAGCTGCCGGTGGTCTGGGCGGTCGCTAAAGGCAGCTTTATTAACAAGCTGATCCTGGTGCCATCAGCGCTAATCATTGCGGCAGTGTACCCGCCGCTGGTGACTCTGCTACTGATGCTGGGTGGTTTGTTCCTGTGCTACGAAGGTTTTGAGAAGATCGCCCATCGATTTCTGCACCGGGCTGAAGAAGCGGCACAGCAGAGTCAGCACAAGCCTCCGCCAGCGAATCCTGAGGCCCGCCTTCAGCATGAGAAGGAAAAGATTCGAGGTGCTATCCGTACCGATTTTATTCTGTCTGCGGAGATAGTGGTCATTACCATGGGCACCGTGGTCGGTGCTGATCCCACGGTGCGCATTGTCACGGTGTCCGCAATTGCGCTGCTGATGACTGTGGGTGTGTATGGGCTGGTAGCAGGTATCGTTAAACTGGACGACGCCGGACTTTACCTGGCGCAGCGTTCGGGTGAAGGCGGCTGGTCAGGCTTGCGACGCTGGTTTGGGCTGCGTCTTCTTGATTTTGCACCCTGGCTGATGAAAGCGCTGGCGGTATTGGGCACCGCCGCCATGTTCCTGGTCGGCGGCGGTATCCTCGTTCACGGATTACACCCGGTGGACCAATGGGTTGACGGCGTTGCCGCCTGGGGGCACGAGTTGCCCGCCCTGGGAACCTTTACCGGTGCGCTGGTGCACCCTGTATCTGCAGCTTTGGTGGGCATTCTTGCAGGCGCGGTATTAGTGCTTGTTGTAAACCTGGTGGGCAGGCTTCGGCGTTAAGCTACACCCACTTACGCCAGCGGAACAGCACAGCAAGCGTTAGCGTAATTCCCATACATAGTCCGGCAACGATCCAAAAGCCAGCGTCGTTCTCCACGCCGGGCATGCTACCGACGTTTATGCGTAAAGGAGTCCAGTGGCGGCAACTCCGCGGGTTGTTCGCTCACGACGCCTCATCACTGGCCTGCGCTGACCGAGACTCCTGCCCCAGCTCTTCAATCCGTCGTGTCCGATCTACGCCTGACAGACGTATGCCAATAAGACTGGCGACCAATACGGTGGTGTAGAAGATGCCGGTAATCGCCTCCATAAACGCCAGAAAGCGCGTGAGGGGCTGCGCAGGTGTGATCTCTCCATAACCGAGAGTCGTGAGGGTTACCATGCTGTAGTACACCAGGCTGTGCACCTTTTCCTGCCAGATGCCGCTATCGAGTCCTGTCATCGAACCTGGAATAAAGCTGTCCGCGATCAGGTAGGCAAAAGCCCAGGCGACCCCCAGCAATAGGTAAATGCAGATAGCGCCCACAATCTTGTTACGGTCAACCACGCCAGTAAACATAACCTGGCTCCAGGCCTGCCAGATCGTGAGGCAGATGAACAGGAACGCGATCAGTAATTGGAAGCGGGTAAGAGTAAGGCTCTGCACAAACAGGTCTCCCACCATTATCATCACAATGACCATGCTGGCGCCGAGCTTCCAGCTGATAAGATCCGTGCGCGGGTTGTGTACCGCCCAGACATTAACCACCAGCGTAATAAGCAGTAGAGTGTTGACCACGCTATGCGCGTTTTGCAGTTGGAATTGGACGGCAATTGCGTCTCCCGCCAAAAAGAACACCAGCGCTGTAAGCAGAACTATGAAGTTATTGCGTTCGTCGACGTGCGGAATGAAGCCTGCCACGCGGGTTTCCTTTGGGCATCAAGAGGGCGCCAGTTTAACACTGAGCCAGCCGCCGACACGCATCCAGCGTTCACGGATGCCGGGCATCTGCAGCAGTGAGAACATGCCCACCACGTAGCAGGCAGCAAAGCTGATCAGTAGCAGGCGCTCGTAAAATTTGGCGTCCGCCTCGACGCCCCACTCTCCCGTTCCGCTGCCGATCAGAATCAGCACAGTGTTCATGGCGGTACCAAACAGTGGTGCGATGGTGCGTGATGAAAACAGGCCTCGCGCAAACATCAGCGCAATGGCGAAAAGCCCCGCCAGTACGAATGGGTAGATGGGCGCAATCAGCAATAGCTGGTAGAACAACAATGCCACAATACCCCCACCCAGGTTGGCAGCCACCAGGGCTTTGCCACCTGCAGCGCTGGTCGAAAAATCTGGTCGCATTGACAGGATGGCCACCTGTATCAGAGGAAGGATGGCGCTGCTGGCGTTCATCCAGAGGCTGGTCAGTGCAATGGGCAGAATGACCGCACTGCTAAGCCAGGCGGAGCGCATAGCATGCGCGCTCTCGATACCCTGGGCTTCCGGTGAAACTGCAATGAGCGGTGCACTGGGTACCAGCGTGTGTGCGATCTGTGCGCAGAGCAGCGCCACTAACGTCGAAATCAGCATGCTGCCCGCAATGAGCGGCACCAGCGCAGTGGAGGTTCCCGCCAGCAGTGGAAACACTACAATCGCCAGTACGCAAAGGAAAACAATAAGTTGCGGTGCTCCTCGCGCAGCCACATAAAACACCAGATACATCGCTGCCGCCACTAACACTGATAGCACCACGGGATAGCGATAAAACACCAAGACCATACCCATAACGACTGTGAAAATGACCGCCATGGCAGCGAGAATGACAATCGACTGCTTGAGGTTGGGCCTGGGCCCGCGGTTTCCCAGGAACGCGGCTGCGAGCAACGTTGCGACCCAGGACATCTCCCAGGCGACGCCGTAGGCGATGGCCGCCGCCAGCGTTATACCGATGGCATAGCGCACTGCATAGCGATCAACCGTTGAAGCGCTCACCGCGGTGCTCCTAGTACGCGTAGGAGAGCAGGCTGATAAACCGAATCCATAGCCAGGCCAGGCTATTGGTGACGACGTTGCCACTGGTGTACACAATCACGTCTGCCTGACCGCCAGCGCGAAGCAGCCCTCTTGCGCTTTCATCCTTGAATCGAATGACCACAGGAAAGCGCTGCGCATCGCGCAGCCAGCTATTCTGTGTACTCACGCTTTGCAGCTTCCCTGCCTGGGCCGAATTCTTCCAGTTCACTGCGAAACCGGTGCTGACGACTTCGCCTGCAAAAATCTGGCCCGGTGCCATGTCCAGTGCGATGTCCACAGGATTGCCCGCTTCAATATTGCCGAGGCTGTTCTCGCGCATATACGCCTCTATCCAGATCGTATCGGCAGAGACAAAGGTCATTATGGCTTGCCCCGCCTTGGCGTAATTGCCAACGGAGATGTTAACGCTGGTCACGCCGCCGCGGCTGGGTGCCCGAATCTCGGTCCTGGACAGGTTCAGCTTTGCGTTTTCCATTGCCGCCAGCGCCTCGCGTAGGTAGGCGTTGTCTTCATCCTGGGTGCCCAGTTGCTGTTGCACCTGTTGCAAGCGGGCGCGGGCGCTTTCTACATCGGCTTTAGACTTCTCGACTTCGGCTCTGGCTTTGTCGCCATCGGTCACCGGGAGAACGCCACGCTTTTCCAATTCAAACACGCGCCTGGACTGGGCGATAACGTAGTCGCGCTGTGTAATGGCCTGGGACAGGCTGGCCTGGGCAACGGTAAGTTCTTCAACCCCGCCCCCCAGTTTTTGCGTAACCTGCTCGAGCTTGGCCTCGGCTTGCTCAAGGGCTAGCGCATAATCCGTCGGGTCTATGCGCAGCAGCAAGTCGCTGGCTGCCACAATCGCGTTAACACCGACGGGTACTTCCACCACGTTGCCAGACACTTGCGGCACAACGGGAATAATGTGGCCGGTGACGCGTGCCTGGTCCGTGTAGGGTGTGTAGCGATCGCCTATCAGGTAGCACAGCAGCATGAAAGCGCACAGTCCAAGCACTCCCAGCGTGAGCTTTTGAATGCCACTATTTTCCTGAGCTGCCTCTGCCGTTACCTCTACCGTTGCCTCAGTCATTTGCGTTGACTCCCTCCTCCAGTGCGTGCACGTCCTGCAGAAGCCAGAGCATGAAGACTTCGTAGCCCAGGGCCAGCACCACGGCACCGATAAACAGGCCAACGATACCCGATAGCAGGAAGCCACCGATAGCGCCAAGGAAGATCACGGCCATTGGCTGGCTGCTGCCGCGACCCAACAGGATCGGCTTGAGCACATTGTCGGACAAGGCCACCGCGATCATGTAGACGCCGAATAGCGTGGTGGCAAGACCACCTGCGCTGGAGGCGTACCAGATAACAACGGGCAGCAGTACCACAATGGTAGGTAGCTGTACCGTGGCCAAAATAAGCACCAGCAAGGTCCATAGTCCAGCGCCTGGAACGCCAGCGACCAAAAAACCCACGCCCGCCAGGATGGCCTGTATAACTGCGACTCCCAGCACGCCCTGTGCCACACTGCGAACGGTGTTCGAGGCCAGTGCTGCAAAGGTTTCGCCGTCCTCACCTGCAAGCCGCCTGCCCAGGCGACGGGCAAAGTCTGCGCCGCTCTCGTTGTAGGCGAGGAATATGCCCGAGACCGCCACGGCAAGAGCGAATTGCAATACGCCAAGGCCGGCGCCAGCCGCGGTGTTCACCAGCCAGCGTGTGGCGTCGCGAATCTGTGGTTGGAATTGCTGCAGAACGGACTCCAGGTTTTCATTGGCTTCCTGCCAAATGGTAAAAAATCGCTCACCCACTACCGGTATGTCCCGCACACGTTCTGGCGCAGCGGGTATGGCCAGGGTGCCGTCCTGCAGCTCATTGGCGTATTCACGCGCAGTAATCAGCATCGTCTCCGACAGCAGAATGGATGGCGTCAGCACCAGTGCAAGGAGCAGAAGGGTGAACAAAGTGGCGCCAAGCTTGTGGCTCAGCCCCATCTTTTCTCGCAAGGAGCCGTACAGGGGCAAGAGTGCTGACGCGATGATCATTGCCCACACCAGCGTGGAGATGAAAGGACGAATGATCTGAAAGCACCAGACCACGAGGCAAAGCACTAAGCCGATGCGCACCGCAATTTCCATCGCGCGTCGCGTGTCTTTGGTCTGTTGCTCTACCTCAATAGCGGTCTTATCCACGGTGTTTTCTCCATTTTTACTGTTGTTTCAAATCACTCGGCGTGCGCCCCAGCACATAATGAAAGCTGAGCGATATGTGGTAATCCCTGTGCAAGTGTTCTTCTATCTGCCGTTGCAACTCGGGATAATCCGCGGAAGCCAGGGGCTGTGTGATACCCAGCGTAATCAGCAGTCTAGCCCCTCCATCGCCTGGCTCACGCTCCACGCTAATAACCTCTACAGGGCGCCCATTCACTATTAACTCGAGTGATTCCAGGCGTTGCTCGGCCGCCCATCGGTCAGCGATTTGCGCCGACGTCAGCGCCAGTGGCACAGAGATAATGATCAGGAAAAGCAGCATTACGCCGATCTGGCGACGCGCGAGCACCGCCGAGGAAAACCCCAGCACGCGAAAAGCGAGCGTTGCGGCCAGAATGATGCCTACGAAATTGGTGAAGAACAGCAAAAAGGCTTGCAGGAAAAAGCCGATTTCTCCACGGCCCAAACCGATTCCGGCAACCGCCAGCGGTGGCACCAATGCAACGGAGATTGCCACGCCAGCCAGTGTCTGGGAGATCTCCTTGTAGGCGCGAGCGTAGGCCGCCGCGACTCCTGAGAAGATGGCAACGAATAAATCCGGCAGGCTTGGCTCCACCCGCGCAGCCATTTGTTGTGTGACAGGGTTGTAGGGGAACAGCAGAGAAATGGACGCCGCGGCGGCCAGGGTAAGCCCGATACCCAGGGCGAGTTTTTCTGCAGAGCGAAACAGAAGTCTTTCGTACCCACGCAGCAGTGCCATGCCAGCGGAGCCCAGGGGCGCCATTAATGGTGCAATTATCATCGCGCCAATAATGACGGCGACACTGTCCAGATAGAGGCCCAGCGTCGCTATGCAGGTGCTCACCAGCACGAAGATCACATAGGTTGTATCTATTTCGGCGTCTTTGTTCAGCGTGACGAATAACTCTTTGAAATGCTCTTCAGACGCGTAAGAAAAAAATGGCACCCGCGTGCCGACGGCGCGAGCTGCCTCTTCCTCATCGGGCAGATTGCCGGTGCGAACCGTTTCCTTGTCGTCGGCGGTTTTGTCCGCCTGCATCAGGCTGTCACCGAGGTTCATCTTGAGCGCACCGGGCTGCACCGCCACCTCGAGAGGTGTCTCTATCTCAGTCTCGCCATCCAGCAGGACGGCCCTGGGCTTGTCGGACTCGATCCGAAAGCCGCGGCTTTTGATGTAGCCCACAGACGCTGGCAGCCCGGAGCGTTTCTTAAGCTGTGAAAACACCTGATAAAGGAACCGCAGATACCCCATGCGCGATGTGGGCGATGCGACCACCATGCCTACCTGCCCGTCACGAACGGAGTGTTGCTCGCCGATTAACCTTGAAATGATGTCGCCCTGGTGACGATCAAACACCATGCACCCTGTGGCAGCCGTTCTGACCTCCTTGTCATTGGCCGTCGTTATCCGGTAGTTGTACAGATTAAGCCGACCCCACTGACGAAACACCCGTTTTAACAAGTCCCAGCGGTTGAGCTGATCGGAACCATCCAATAGCGGCAGCCAGCCCACCACCGCGCCAAACAGGACCATCTCCCCGTTACAGGTCACGAGATCAGTCGGTTTGGGGTCGCTCCGCAGTGCAACCCGCAGCGCCTCCTGATCGCTGCGTGGCAGATCCAGATATCGGCGTAGCCTGTCCTGTCCTTTGCGCGGCAAGATGCCGAAGACGGTGTCCTGCGCCCTCGGCATCGATAGGACTCGCTTGATGTTTTGCAGGGACGCAGAGACTACTACGTGGTTGATGCCGTCAGCGAAGGCGGCATCCGGGTTGGCAGCGAAGTCATCCAGCGGCAGGGGTTGAATGTCTGTGCCTACCGGGTTTTGCTGGCAGGTCTCAACAAGCGCTGCACTCTCGGTATCGTAGATGAACAGTGCGCGGGGGCTGTAGTCGCTCACAGAGTCGCGGGCCGTGGCTGTCGAGGTGGAGAAGTCGTGAACTTTAACATGCTGCTCTTGGAAGCGCTTGAATGCTGCAAACGTATTATGCATGCTTGCGGCCCTCGTCGGTGCTGAGGCCGACACCAACCTCAACCCTTATCTCAACCCAAACCCCAAGACTGACTATGGCAGATCCTGTACCAGCGCCGCCGCCACTGTGGCGACCCTCCGCAGCACGTATTGCCGAGGCCAATATCACTCGCTTTACCGGTTACGTAAACGAGCGCCACCAGCTATCTCTATCCGACTACGACAGTCTGCACCAATGGTCGCTTACCCATGCGGAAGACTTTTGGCGCGCCGTTTGGGGTTTCTGTCGCGTCATCGGCGATGCGGGGGCAACGGTGCTGACAGGTGACAGTTTCTCGACAGATAATCCGCCTGGGCCACAATGGTTCCCGCAGGCTTCCATCAACTTCGCCGAAAATCTGCTGCGATACCGCGATGATCAGATTGCCATCGTCTCGATCCTTGAAACCGGGCGACGCCGCGACCTGACCTACGGTGAGCTGTATCGGAAAGTGGCGCAGCTCGCCGCCAGCCTTAAGGCGCAGGGAGTAGGCCCTGGTGACAGAGTGGCAGGTTTTCTACCCAATATCCCGGAGGCCGTGATCGCAATGCTGGCGACCGCCAGTCTGGGCGCGACCTGGTCATCCTGCTCTCCCGACTTTGGCATCAATGGTGTGATGGATCGCTTTGGGCAGATTGAGCCCAGGGTTCTGTTCTGTGCGGATGGGTACTTTTATAGCGGCAAGACCTGCGACAGCCTGGAGCGGGTCAAGGAGATTGCCGAAAAAATTCCAGCCATCGAGCAGGTCGTGGTTATTCCGGTAGTGGACGAAAAGCCCTTAATTGAAGGTATTCCCAAAGCCTGCCTGCTTTCGGAGTATCTGGACAGCTGGGCCAGCGATATTGAGTTCCAGCGCTTTCCCTTTGATCACCCGCTTTACATCATGTACTCGTCAGGCACGACAGGATTACCCAAGTGCATAGTGCACGGAGCAGGCGGCACGCTGCTGCAGCATCTGAAGGAACATCAGCTTCAGGTCGATGTGCGGCGTAGCGATGTGTTTTTTTACTTCACCACCTGCGGCTGGATGATGTGGAACTGGTTGGTGTCGGGGCTCGCATCCGGCGCCACGCTGGTGCTGTACGACGGGTCTCCCCTGGCACGCAGTGGCAAGGTTCTTCTGGACGCCATTGATACAGAGGGCATTTCAGTGTTTGGTGCCAGCGCTAAGTATTTCGCCGCGCTGGAGAAGGCCGAAATCGTCCCCGGCGAGCGCTATTCCCTGGAACGCTTGCGCACGGTCCTGTCGACGGGTTCGCCTCTCTCACACGAGAGCTTCGCATACGTTTATAAGGCGTTTAAAGCGGACCTGTGCCTGTCCAGTATCAGCGGGGGTACTGACATTTTGTCGTGTTTTGTTGGTGGCTGCCCGACCCTGCCGGTCTACCAGGGTGAAATTCAGTGCCGGGGCCTGGGCATGGCCGTTGACATACTTAACGAGGAGGGCGCCTCGGTATGTGGTGAAAAGGGCGAGCTGGTGTGCACGCAGCCCTTTCCCTGCGCGCCCATCGGCTTCTGGAATGATCCCGATAAGGCTCGCTACCGGGAGGCCTACTTTGCTGCCTGGCCGAATATCTGGGCGCAGGGTGATTATGGAGAGATCACGCCCCACGGCGGCGTGATTATCCACGGACGCTCCGATGCAGTGTTAAACCCCGGCGGGGTTCGCATCGGCACGGCAGAGATCTACAGACAGGTCGAGAAGCTTCCCGAAATTGCCGAGAGCCTGGTGATTGGTCAGAACTGGAAGGACGATGTTCGCGTGGTTCTTTTTGTTGTGTTGGCAGCAGGCGTATCCCTGGATGACGATCTGGCAGCGCATATTCGCGAGACGATTCGGGAGCACACTACGCCGCGGCACGTACCAGCTAAGATTGTCGCCGTTGCAGATATTCCCAGAACTTTAAGCGGGAAAATTGTCGAACTGGCAGTTCGCAATGTTGTCCATGGGCAAGCGGTCAAGAACACCGACGCGCTGGCGAACCCGGAAGCTTTGAAGCTGTTCACAGATTTGCCAGAACTGGCGAGTTAAAGCTAGTAAAGCGTGAACCGCTTCCTGCTGCCAGGAAGAGCATATGCAATACTTTTTGCTGTACGGTGAAAATTTAGGGAAGCTTGCACACCATGAAAAGCATGACACTCGCCGCTTTGGCACTGGTCGCTGCAATCGCTGCGGCTCCTGCGACGGCACAGGATCGTCGGCCCGTCTACGGCAGTCTCTACGGCGGCGGTAGTATGTTTGACGTCGAGTTTGAGTTCGGCGGCGAACTGGGCTTCGAACCAGAAGAAGACGGAGACACCCTTGGGGTGGGCCTGGGTTACGAGATCAACGACAACTGGTTTATCCAGCTTGATTACACCTACACAGACGCCTCCGATGTAGAAATACAGCAAGGACTCTTGTCACTCAATTATCAGCGACCGCTGTTTATTCCAGGTATGCGGGGCTTTGTTGGGCTGGTAGTGGGAGAGGGCAGTCTCGACTGGAATGACCAACCTGATTTCGCCGATGCGATTCGTGATGATCTGGACGCAGATGAAGATTTGATTGGCTTACAGCTCGGTCTCAATTACGACCTGGCACGGCATTGGTCCATCAGCCTGATGTACCAGGTTTTCGATCAGGAGTTTAATACCAACATAGAAACGCCGGATAACGGGCGGCTTAACTTCGAGCACAATGGCCACCAGTACCTCTTATTCGGGCTGCGCTTCCACCTGTAAACGCTGGTGATTAGCCACGGAGCAAAACGTTTCGCCTAGACGGCGATCTAGCTCATGAGCTGGCCTACCAGCAATGCAAGCACAAACAAGGTCGTAAACTTACGGGTGTGATCAAACGCAAAGGCGGAGAACCAGAGCGGCCAGACCTGCTCAGGGAAGTCCGCTGGACGCCGTTCAGGTTTTTCCTCGCGAAACGCTTGGGCCACTTTCCACAGGGTCGGAACATTGGCGATCACAACCAGCAGGAGCCAGTGCGCGGCGCCGCTTGCGACCAGCAGCAGGCTGCCGACATACTGAAGAATGAGCATACCGATGACCCACCATCTGGCCTGACGCGAGCCAAGAATGACCGGCAGGGTCTGCACGCCTTTGCCTTCGTCCAGCACCAGTTTGTCGATGTGCTTTCCAAACAAAACCGTGGTGGGCCCCAGCGCATAGAGCAGGCTGAACCAGGTCACATCCCAGTTCCAGTGACCGGTGATGACATAGTAGGTGCCACCCACCATCAGCGGCCCCCACACCAGTAACACAGCCGGCTCCCCCAGTCCGTAATACTTCAACGGCCACGTGTAAAACAGCACGAAGAACGCACCGGCCAGCATCAGATTGAGAGTCAGGCCGCTGCGTGCGCTGACCAGCCATAGGCCCAGCGCCAGCGCTACGCCACCAGTAAAGCCGACATAGCCCCAGAAGCGGGCGGGCGATAGCAGACCGTCCTCAAGCACGTGTACCCCGTACTGATTGCGATAATAATTGTTCTTGTCGATACCGCGACGGGAATCTGTGTAGTCATTCAGCAAGTTGTTGGTGGCATGGGCAAATACCAGACCCAGACAGCAGATCAACCAGAGGCTCCAGTCAAAACTGCCATCAGCAGCCGCCAACAGCCCCCCCAGAGCAGCCGACATAAAGGTCATAAAAAGAACGGAGGCGCGTGTGGCAATCAGCCATCGTGCGATGAGATCAAGCTGCCCCCATTCATCCTGTGTCAGCTTGGGCATGGTTTGCAGGGCCTGAGCCCAGACGCGGGGGTTCATACCAATTCGCAACACGGTTGATTAGCTGACGGCGCGCTCTCCGGAGATCAGGCCGCGAAACTTGTCGAGCAGTGTTTCATACTTGAAGTCGGTGAACTCACCGGCATCCAGAAACATGCCGTGCTCCGGGCAGAATTCGTACCAGATATGACGCTGGGAAGGGTCTGAGGTTTTGCCCATGCGTTTGCCGCAACGCGGGCAGTCGATGTCTTCCACTTCGTTCCAGCGTTTTCCAACCTCGGGGTCGCCGGCGTCCAGCGCTTCGCCCATCCAGCGATCCTTCAGCGCTTCAGCTTCGCCGGTGTCAAACCAGAGCCCATGGCAGTTGGTGCAGCGGTCTATGACCAGGCTTCCATAGCTTACCTCTTCCATGCCGTGGTGGCATTTCGGACACTGCAGAGAATGTAGATTGGCATCGTATTTCATAGTGAAATGCCTGACTGTCAGAAAACGCTGAGTGTAGACGAACACCAACAAAAAAAAAGGCTGCATGCGCAGCCTGGAAAGATTACAGGGAAACTCTTGATATGACTCAGCGCGTGACGGGAACGTCCATATAAACGACGTTGTTGGAACCCGTGTCGTGCACGGTCACGATCGCGTGAAAAGTTGTAGCAAGCTGCATGGGCAGCAGCTTTGCAACCGCGAGGTCCGCTTCTGTCTCAAAGCGAATCTTGCACAGGCTTGCGCGACACTCGACTGCAACCAGGTCCGCGCCGTCCAGGGCGTCGGTCTCAAAAGCAGTGGCAATGCGAGAAAAAATGGCAGGGTCCGCCGAGCGCCATGCAGACTTCATCAGGACGTCTGCCTGTTCAGCATGTGCAGACTCTTCCTTCGCTATGGCGGAGACCGGTGCTGTAGCACTGATCAGCGCGGCCTGCGGCATGATTGGGCTGTAGCTGCTATCAGCAGACAACGTCGTGCTGACGGCGAGACCAGTCGCTAAAATGGCGCCGGCGAGCAGATGCAGATTCTTGCGTTTGATAATGTTCATGCAATCCAATATAGAGATCAGGTCGCGGAGGCGCTAACGCAGTGAGTTGTTTTGTGAACTGGTTCCGCGTTTTCCTGAAAAATCAGGCAGTTGGCGGCGTTTTGCGGCTGATTCCTGCGGTGTTTTAGGGCTGTGGAACTGTCCCCGATGTTGCTGGCCGCGGCGGCGTTTGCCGCGACAAACGTCGACAATTTGTTGTTGCTGGTAACATTTTCAGCGCTGCTGCCCTTCACGCGAGTCGGCGCTGCCTTCCTCTTGTCAGCGGGCGCGATCTTGCTGCTAGCCCTTGTTGGTGTGCTTATCGGTGTTGCCGCGAACCCGCACTGGCTCGGTTACCTGGGGTCTCTGCCTTTGGGCCTGGGCATATATCGAGGCTGGCGTGCCTATAGCGGCAAGTGGAATCCTGGCCATACAGCGCATAATGACACTGTTAGTGGCTATGGCATTTTTTTGATTCTGCTGAGCAACAGCGGCGACACGCTGGCGATTTTGCTTCCGCTGGTCGCTGATACAGAGCTGCGGCATGTGCCTGGGATTGTTGTTGCCACCCTTATTACAGCAGCACTGTGGTTGGCGCTGGCGCGAAGTCTGATGCGCCATGGTGGCGTTGCCAGGGCAATTGCGGCGCAGGAGCGCTGGCTATTACCCGTAGTGATGATTGCAGTGGGTGTATTTGTACTACTGGATACGGCGGGCGACCGGTTGCTACCTGCGTTCTCCGGTCCCTCTTAATCGGTTAGGCTGCGCCCTGAGTTTGCGGGCAGTGATTGACCTATGGACACGTTGCAAGATCTTTATTTGATCAGGCCAGATCTGGTTTCCCTGGCAGGGCTGATACTGTCGGCGCTGGCGGTTTACTGGTTTGCCCGGGTGGTTCTGGTGCGCGTGGCGCATCGGGTCGCGCAAGCGACCGAGCACACCTGGGACGACGCGCTGATCGAACATAGGGTGCCATCGCGTCTTGCGCAATTGCTGCCAGTGTTCATTATCTACGCGGGCGTGGATTTGTTGCCCCGCATTGAGGGCTCTGCGGAATTGCTGCTGATGAAAGCCACCAGCATCTACATGTTGCTGGTGGTCACCTTCACTGTGACCGCCGCATTAAGTGCAGCCAATACGATCTATGAAACCTACGCGGTGGCCCGGCAGCGTCCGCTGAAGGGTTTTGTTCAGTTGCTGCAATTGGTGGTGATTCTATTTGGCCTGATCCTTGTGGTCAGCACGCTTATGGACCGCGAACCCTGGGTGCTATTGAGTGGCTTTGGCGCCATGACCGCCGTTCTGCTGCTGGTGTTCAAAGACACCATCCTGTCGCTGGTCGCCAGTGTGCAATTGACGGCGCAGGACCTGGTGCGGGTGGGTGATTGGATAGAGATGCCGCAGTTTGGCGCGGATGGCGATGTGATTGATGTGCAACTGCATACCATCAAAGTCCAGAACTGGGACAAGACCATCACGACAATTCCAACCCATCGCCTGATCAGTGACAGCTTCAAAAACTGGCGCGGCATGTCCGACGCCGGCGGTCGTCGTATCAAGCGCAGTCTGTTTCTGGATGCGAGCAGCGTTCGCTTTCTGTCCGCAGCCGAGGTCGATAAGTTCAAGCGCTTTGACTTGCTGCGGGACTATGTGGATGGCAAGCAGCAGGATCTCACCCACGATAACGCTGATACCTCTGACAGCGACAGTATCGTCGATGCCGTCAATCAGCGCCGGCTAACCAACATCGGAACCTTCCGCGCATACGTTTATAACTATTTACGATCGCGACCCGATATTCACGCGGACATGACGCTACTGGTGCGCCAGCTGGCACCCGGATCTACGGGTGTGCCCCTGGAGATTTACTGCTTTACGCGCACCACTGCCTGGAGCGAGTTCGAAGGAATACAGGGAGACGTCTTCGACCATCTGCTGGCGATTGTGCCGGAGTTCGGTCTGGTGTTGTACCAGCAGCCCTCCGGCGAGGATGTCTTACAGCTCTCTGCGACCGCGGAGCCGGGCCTGCCCGACACCGCGTGACAGCGGCTATACGTTAGTAGGGAGGGAAGCCTCCCATTATGCGCGACGCCGCCTGATCATAGTCTGCCTGGTCGCGGCTGGGCTCTTTCCCCCTCAGCTTGGACTCGATGGTGGAGCGCCATACCGAGCGCTTTAACTCCGGGTCAATAATGTCGACGATAAAGGTACCCTGCGTGTACTGGCGTACGCTGACGTCAGTATTGTTGCAGTTCCAGCAGTTGTAGAACGCAGCACGGTTATAGCCGCGATAGCCGCCGTAATACACACCCGTACTGGGTCCAGTGTTGTAGGTTCTGACATCGGTCTTTTCGTTGGCTACCAGATGCCAGGTGATAAGCGCATCGGCCTTACTGGTATCGTCGATAACCTTGAGCCCTTTGCTCTGCAGTGCATTGGTGATGCCCTGATCTATGCGATCTGCCACCATGTCACTAATAAATGCACGCGGACTGTCGCCAGAGGCGGTGCCCGATTGCGGCATAAACGCAATGGTGTTCACTCCACGAAAATCGTAATCACTTTTGTAGTCGAACGTAGGCTGCGGCGGCGAACTTGTGCAGGCGCTGACAAGCAGCGTGCCCAAAGTGGCAAAGAAAATCTTAACTGTTACGGACGGCGCCATGATGGCGTTCGCTACAGGAATTCGGCTCAGCATATTGGTTTCCTCATACGTTGCTGCATGTATTGTAGCCGATAGCATGGGCCGCCAGTGCGTGTTGCCATCGGTGATATCGGCGCTGTGTTCCAGTTTACGTTTACAGGTAAATGAGGTCCGCCACGACGAAGTAGAACAGGATGCCGATGACATCAGCGCTGACGGTAATGAACGGCCCTGTCGATACCGCCGGATCAATTTTCATGCGGTGCAGCAGCAGTGGCATAGTGGCACCAATCAGCGTGGCAATCGCCAGTACCCCCAGTAGCGACAAGCCCAGCGTGATAAATAGCAAGCCCGCAGCGTCCAGGCGGCCGGGTGCCAGTATATGCACGGCGGCGATAAACAGGCCCAACAGAGCTGAGATAGATACACCATTGAGTACAGCGACTCGAAACTCCCGCAGCACTCTGGGGAGCACAGAGCCGTCGAGTTCTCCCGTAGCGAGGCCCTGTACCGTAACGGTTGAGCTCTGTATTCCTGCGCTGCCAGCGGTGGCGGCGATCAGAGGGATAAATGCAGCGAGAATGGCAGCCTGCTCAAGGGCGCCTTCAAAGCGCATAATGACGGCAGCCCCCAGCACCGAACCAATCATTCCCACCGCGAGCCAGGGCAGTCGGCTACGCACCATGCGCAGCGTTGAATCGCGGCGACCCACCTCCGCAGACAGGCCACTCATGCGCTGCAAGTCTTCGCTGGATTCTCGCTTCAGAACACTGATCGCGTCCTCGCTGGTAATCTGACCCAGTAGCTGTCCTGCTTCGTCCACGACCGCAAGCTGCGACAGGTCATAACGCTCGACCATGTGGGCAGCCTGTTCCTGATCCGTCTCTGGACTGACGCTGGCGAAATCCCGATCTGCTAACTCTGACAACAGGGCGGTATCAGGGCTGATAAGCAACTGCGGCAGCCCCACGAAGCCTGCCAGATGGCCTGCATCATCGACCACCCATAGATCGTGATTTTGATCGATATCCGCCGCGTGTCGGCGCAGATAGGCGGTGGCCTCCGCCACGCTGTCACTGAGTTTTGCCACCAGCAGGTGGGTATCCATAATGCCGCCTGCGCTATCGGCGGCGTAGGCGAGTAGCTGTTCTACCTCGTCAGCGCGGGTGAGGCTATCCAGCAGCACAGCGGCGTCTGACCCGGGCAGTTGTGCGATCAGGTCCGCAGCTTCATCAGTGTCCAGCAGTTCCAGCAAGTACTTCAGAAACACCGGGTCCTGGCCTGCGGCCAGCACGCGACTGCGGAACTCCTCGTCCAGTCGGTGCAGCGCCAGGGCAGCCTTTTCGGAGGGAAGCTGTGCCAGGCAGGACCAGACGTCCTCAGGCTCCATGTCCCGCAGCACCCGGGCAATGTCTCCGGGTTTACTGTCGGCGAGGTGCTGCGGGTTGATCTCTTCCGGTGCGGCGGCAGTCATGGTTGCGCGTGAGCCAGGTGGGCGTGCCTGTATTTCACCACATCCTCTCCGCCGCGTCCGATCTGCGGCTCTCACATCGGCAGGGTGCAGGGTGAACAGTATGTAAACAGCAATTGACACTGATCATGTTCACTTCGCCTGCATTCGCGACACAATGGCCCTCCGTTGTTGCCAGCCAAACGCATGAAAACGATAAGAGCGACAGGCAATACACCGTTTCTACCCTGTTCTATTGCAGTCATTTCGAGTGCGAGCGATGAGCGCGCGCTGATGCCAGTATGAATGTTGCTGTGGAGAAGCTGAGTTTCCAGGATGCGGCGTTTCTGCGCATGGAATCTGAGGCGCGCCCCTTCCACGTGGGTGGCTTGATGCTGTTGACCCAGCCTGAATTGTTGCCTAAAGGCTTTTATCGCAAGCTGGCGCGGCACTGTGGCCGCCTCAATGAGCTCTGGCCGATATTCAACAAGAAACTGCGCAACCCGGACAGCCTGCGCAGCCCCTGCTGGGTGCCAGCGCTGGACTATGACCCAGCCGACCATGTCCACCATTATGCGCTGCCCTCACCGGGTCGTATGGATGATTTACTGGGAATGATCTCCAGAGTCCACGAGCGGATGCTGGACCGGCATCGCCCGCTCTGGGAAATCCATCTGGTGGAGGGGCTGCCTGGGAATCGCTTCGCCCTGTACTGCAAGGTGCATCACGCGCTGGTCGACGGCGTGGGTGCGCTGCGCATGCTCGATGCACTGTTCAGCCCCTCACCAGACGCGGGAATAGACTTTCGTCAGGCCAGGCCCCGCGCCAAGAAACACCACGCGCGTCACGGAGCACTGCGCCAGCTTGGCGCCATTCGCGGCGAGCTGAAAAAACACTATGCCGCGCTGCCGCAGATGTCCGGTCTGCTTACCGGCATGAGTCTCGATGCCATTATGGGTAAGCGTGACGTACCACCTTTGCCTTTTACTGCGCCGCGCACGCTGTTCAATACTGATGTCGACAAGCGACGCAGAATTGTCATCGGCGAATTGCCGGTGAACGGCATGCATCGCCTCGGCGAGCGCTACGGCGCCACGGTGAACGATGTTCTGCTTGCGGTATGCGGTGGTGCGCTGCGCAGCTATTTGCAGACCCAGAATGCGCTGCCTGCAGATAGTCTGGAGGCGGGAGTGCCCATGTCGATAAAGGCGGGCCAGTCCGCGGGCAATCAGGTGAGCTTCATTATCTGCCCTCTCTACACCAATGAGTCGCGCCCACTCACGCGGCTCAAGCGCATTGTGCGGGTGATGAATAAAGCCAAGAGCAACATGCACAGCATGTCTCGCACGGCGGCCCAGGACTTCACCAATATGCTGATGATGCCGTCGATTCTGCTGACGCTGTCAGGACGAGCCAGCCAGGTAAAACCCGCTCTAAACGTCATCGTGTCCAACGTGCCTGGCTCGCGGCAGCGACTGTATCTTGACGGTGCTCGGCTGGAGGCGATCTATCCGCTGTCTGTGGTTACAGATGGATTGGGTATCAACATTACGGTGGTGAGCTATTTGAGCAAGCTGTGCGTTGCGGTGACTAGCTGCCCCACCGAGCAGCCAGGCATTGAAGCCCTGGGGAAACACCTGCGGGATAGCTATCGCGCGCTGGCGGAGGCGGCTGGATGACGGAGCGCCTTGACAGCGTGGAGGCCGCGGCAGATGCCATAATTGCCGCCACCGGAGGCAGCATTTTGCTGGGTATGCCGCTGGGTCTGGGTAAGCCCAATCGGCTTGCCAATGTCCTGTATCGTCGCGCCGTTGACGACCCGCGTTTATCGTTGACCATCGCTACCGCACTTTCGCTGACCCGGCCCAAAGCGCCACCAGGTCTGCAGCAGCGATTCCTGAAGCCTTTTGTCGAACGCGTCTATGGCGATTACGAAGAGCTTGAGTATCTGCACGCCTCACGTGGCAAGACCCTGCCCGACAACGTGCAGGTGATCGAGTTTTTCGTACAGCCCGCGGCAGAGCTTAGCAATAGCTACGCCCAACAAAACTATATCAGCGCCAACTACACCCATATCGCTCGCGACATGATGCGTCGCGGTATCAATGTACTGGCGCAGACTGTGGCGCCTCATCCCGAGGGCAATCAGTCACTGGTCAGCCTGAGCTGTAATCCCGAGATGACGCTGGACATGTTACCGGCGATTGCGGATCGCAAAGCCCGTGGAGAAACCCTCATCACGGTGGGGCAGCTGCATCCTGATCTGCCTTACATGACGAACAGCGCCGAAGTGTCGACAGAGCACTTTGATCTGCTTATCGACGATGCCGCCAGCCACAGCACGCTCATCAGTACACCCAATCTGCCTGTCGATATGCCGGAACACTTTATTGGGCTCGCCGCCAGTGGGCTGGTGCGCGATGGCGGCACGCTGCAGATCGGTATCGGTGCCCTGGGGGATGCCGTGGCCAGCGCACTGTTGCTGCGCCATCAGGACAACCAGCGCTGGCAGCAGCTGATGGATGCTGCAGAGCTTAATGACGGCCTGTTTGATGGCTTTGAAGAGGGCGGTCGCGACAGCTTTGAACAGGGTCTTTACGGCTGTAGCGAGATGTTTACCTACGGCCTGTACCGATTGTTTGAAGCGGGCGTGATCAAGCGCTCGGTGGCTGGCAGCCGTGGCCAGCCCGTCAGCATGCACGGCGGTTTTTTTCTTGGCCCACAGGCTTTCTATCAGGCTCTCAGAGATCTTGCGCCAGAGCAGCGCTCGCTCATTGAAATGACCAACATCAGCTTTGTGAACGGTCTCTACGGTCAAGAGGACCTCAAGCGAGAACAGCGTCTCCATGGCCGTTTCATCAATACCGCATTCACCGTCACGATGATGGGTGCGGCGGTCGCCGATCAGCTGGCGGACGGTCGTATCCTGTCAGGCGTTGGCGGTCAGTACAACTTCGTTGCTCAGGCACACGAGCTGGAAGGTGCCCGGTCTATCCTGCTGGTGCGGGCCACCCGCAGCAAAGGGGGTGAAACAACATCTAATCTTGTTTGGAATTACGGTCACACCACTATTCCGCGGCATTTGCGAGACATCGTGATTACGGAGTATGGCGCGGCTGATTTACGTGGCAAGACCGATGCAGAAGTGATTGCCGCCATGCTAGGCGTCGCCGATTCACGCTTCCAGGGAGAGCTGATGGAGCGTGCCAAGTCTGAGGGCAAGCTCCCCACCGAATATCGACTGCCGCGGGCGTACACCCACAACACGCCTGAGCGTTTGCGTGCCGTTTACGAAGCCAACCGTGATTGCTTTCCCGAGTTCCCGCTGGGCAGCGATTTCACCTATACCGAAGAGATGTTGCTGCGTGCCCTGGTATGGCTAAAGGCCAACGTAAAACCCAGCGGGCTGTTGGAGATGGCCCGCAGCGGCCCCGCGGACGAGCAGACCCGACAGCATTTTCACCCACATCTTCAACGGATGGGTCTGGAGGAGCCGCAATCGCTGAAAGAAAAACTCTATCAGCAGCTATTGCTGAAAGCGCTGCAAGCCACGGAACAGGTGGCATGAGTCAGTCAGTCATTCATAAACACCGGGCGGGCGAAATGTGTCCGCGCCGATTCCTTCACAGCGAACAGGGGGGCATCTTCGTGCGTCACCTTAACTCTATCGCCGCGGCGGCTACTGCCGCTGCATTGACCCTGAGCAGCGTGCCCGCTCAGGCAGTGAAATTCCGTTGGGGCGAGCTGGATGGCTCCTTCATATCCAATATCGCGGTTGGCGCCAGTTGGCGAGCAGAGGACCCGGATAACGACTTTCTGAGCCCTGGCAACACTAATGGCGAGGGTCGCGCCTCGGTCAGTACGACCGACGATGGCAATCTGAACTTTGATCAGGGCGATTTGTACTCCATGCAGATTCGCGGTTTGCACGATCTGGAGCTTACCTACGGGGACTTTGGTTTTTTCACCCGGGTGAAGTGGTGGTATGACTACGTGCTGGAAGAGCAAAACCTGGATCACGGGCACGTTCCCAATGGGTACGACGATGGCACTCTAAATACTGGCGATTTCCAGGATCTGGCGCAGGGTTCCGGCGTAGTGCCGTTAGACTACTACCTGTTCTGGAACACCTATGTCGCAGACATGCCGGTTGAATTTCGCGCTGGCAATCTGGTGCTGAGCTGGGGAGAAAATACCTTCATTCAGAATGGTATCAACGTCATTAATCCCTTTGACGTAACGGCACTGCGTCGCCCTGGCTCGGAAGTTCGCGAAGCCCTGCTGCCCACGGGGCTTGTCTATACCAACCTAGGCGTGACTGCCGACCTCTCTGTGGAAGCGTTCTATCAATACGAATGGGACCCCACTATTGTCGATCCCTGCGGCACCTACTGGAGTGCGGGCGATGTCTTCGGTGGCGGCTGTAATGCGCTGACTCCACGCACTACGCAGTCGGACAGACAGCAGTTGGAGTCTGGTGAAATCATCCCGCGCGGCCCTAACGATAATCCGGAGTCCGGCGGGCAATGGGGTATCTCCGCGCGTTACTTTGTGGAGCAGCTCAACGGCACCGAGTTTGGTCTGTACTACATCAACACGCACAGCCGCACGCCCATCTTCAGCGGCATTAACGCCACAGAGAATTTTGGCCAGCCGTTTATTTTTGGCGCTAACCCGCAGTATTTTTTCGAGTTCCCGGAGGATATTGAGACGTTCGCGGTGAGCTTTGCCACCAACGTCGGCTTCTGGGCCTTATCGGGCGAAGTCAGCTACCGGCCTGACTTTCCCCTGCAAATCAACACGGTCGAAATATCACAGGCATTGGCACTGGGAGATTTTGCCGAGTGGTCGCGGGTTGGAGAGCGCGCCCGCGCCGCCGGCGCGGGTGGAATCCTGCGCGGCTTTGATGAGGTGGAGTACACCCAGGCACAGTTCACTCTGATTCGATTCTTTGAGCAGGTCGCGGGCGCGGATCGCCTCAACTTTGCAGCGGAGGTCGGCGGTGTCTGGATCGATGGTATGGATGATGATATTAACTATGGACGCTCTGCGACCTTCGGCATCGGCGACTTTGATCCCTTCGTCAGTGAGCGCTTTGGCGTTCCGGTAAGCTGCAACTCCCATCCCGCACTAGAGCCATTGGGCGTGGTGCCAAACGCTGAGGCCAGTAACTGCACCAACGATGGATTCACAGACGACTTCTCCTGGGGCTACCGCGTACGCGCCAGTCTGGAATACAACGATGCTATTGCCGGGATAAATATCATCCCCAGCATCGCCTGGTCACACGATGTGAATGGCAATTCACCGGCACCGAACTTTAATGAAGGCCGGCAGGCGCTGAGTCTGGCTGTCCGTGGTGACTATCTGAACAAGTACAGCAGCGAGCTGTCCTTCACCACTTTTTTTGGCGCGGACTACAATGATCTTCAGGACCGCGATTTCATTTCAATAAGCTTTACAGCCGTTTTCTGATCACGCCAAGGAGCACCTCATGTACAAGATCATCACAGCACTGGCGCTGTTTACCCTGGTGGGCTTTGCCCAGGCAAAGATCAGCCCTGAGGAGGCCGCGCGACTTGGCGGCACGGAACTCACACCCGTCG
Organism: Pseudomonadota bacterium; assembly: GCA_038746745.1. Taxonomy (GTDB): domain Bacteria; phylum Pseudomonadota; class Gammaproteobacteria; order Pseudomonadales; family Halieaceae; genus JANQIO01. The sequence continues at coordinate 66,116 of JBCDKJ010000005.1, read as the reverse complement.
GTGCAGAGCGGGCCGGCAATGAAGACGGCAGCATTCCGGAGTGGACGGGCGGCATACAGGAGTTTCCTGCGGGTTATTCGCCTGGCGACCGATTGGTCGATCCATTTCCCGACGACCAGCAACTGTTCACGATTACCGCCGCAAATCATGAAGCTTATGCGGATTATCTTTCGCCTGGGCAGATTGCCCTTCTAAAGCGCTACCCGGATACCTTCAGCATGCCGGTGTATCCGACCCGTCGCAGTGCGCTGTTGCCGGATGCAGAATACAAGCGCATACAGTCGGGTGCCTCAGTGACCGAGATGGTAGAGGGTGGCAACGGCCTGATTGATTTTGATGCCAACGTGCCCTTCCCGATCCCCGCCAACGGACTGGAGGTCATTTGGAATCACGTCGTGCGCTACCGCACCGCTCTGGCTTTCCAGCGCCGTTACACCCAGATTCCAGTGCAGTCTAACGGCAACTTTGCACCGGTGTTGTTTGAGGAGGAGGCGATCTTTGCCAACCGGGTGGAAGATAACCCCTATGAAAATCGACTGTTTGTGTTTCTGCAGCGCATCCTGGCGCCGGCACGTCTGGAGGGTGACGTTCTGCTGGTGCACGAGAACATTGACCAGATTAAGGAGCCGCGCTCGGCTTGGCTGTATAACGCGGGTCAGCGTCGCGTGAGGCGCGCCCCTAACATTGCCTATGACGGACCGGGCACGGCCTCCGATGGTCTGCGCACCGCCGATGACCTGGATATGTTTAACGGCGCGCCGGATCGGTACGACTGGAAGCTGGTGGGCAAGCGGGAAATGATTATCCCCTACAACAGCTACAAACTGTGGGACGGTGATCTCAAGTACAAAGACATCATTCAGCAGGGTCATATGGCCCCTGAACTGCTGCGCTATGAGAAGCATCGCGTCTGGGTAGTAGATTCGACGCTGAAGGAAGGGGCGCGTCATCTTTACGCGCGACGTACCTTCTATGTCGATGAAGATAGCTGGCAGATATCGGTGATTGATCATTACGACGGCCGCGGCGAGCTGTGGAAAGTGAAAGAAGGTCACCCCATCGTTCACTACCAGGTGAAGATTCCCTGGCTGGCGGCGGAAAGTCTGCATGATCTTAACTCGGGTCGTTATCTGGTAATTGGTCTCGACAATGAGGAGCGCGGCTACACCTACGATTTCGACTTCAAAACCGGCTTTGAAAACTTTACTCCTCAGGCTTTGCGCAGGGCAGGACGTCGCTAAGTGCGGATAATCCTGCTGGGCCTGCTGACTTGTGCCAGTATGGCTGCGGCCGTGGACTATGCGTTGCAGCCAGCAGTCCCGGTAGCTACGCCTGCATCGGAACAACTACTGGATCTGGCCAGGGCAGGGCAGCGTCTGGTCGCCATTGGCGAACGCGGCCTGATTGTGTATTCCGATGACCACGGGCAGCACTGGCAACAGGCGCGTGTTCCCGTCAGCGAAACTCTGACTGCATTGAGCTTTCCCACGGCTGAACATGGCTGGGCTGTCGGGCACGGCGGTGTCATTCTGCATAGCGGCGACGGCGGTGAGACCTGGCAAACCCAGTTCGATGGTAACGACGCCAATCGCCAGCGTCTGGATTTCGTCACTGACCGCGTCATGACTCTGCGGCGCTCTCTGGAACAGGTTGAGGCAGACGCTGATCCGGACCTGGCCTATCAACTGGAGGAAGCGGAATACGCCGTAGAGGACGCCGAACTCGCACTGGAGACCGGCCCGGCTGACCCATTCCTCGATGTCTGGTTTGCCGATGCTCAACATGGCTGGGCGGTAGGCGCCTACGGCATGATCTACCGCACTGATGATGGCGGCCTGCAATGGCGTATCGCCGCTGGCAGTATTGAGAATCTCGAGGGTTATCACTATTACGCTCTGGATGCAGCAGATCAACAGACGCTGTACCTGTCGGGTGAGGCAGGGTTGCTCTACCGCAGCGATGATGCAGGCCAACACTGGCGCCGTCTCGGCCTCAACTATGACGGCAGTCTGTTTGGGGTGATTGCACTGGACCCGCAGCGGGTGGTGGTATTTGGGCTGCGCGGAAACATTTTTTACAGTGATGATCGCGGCGAGAGTTGGCAGGAGGTTGCTGACGAGAAGAGCCCCGGTCTCAGCTATTACGGTGGCAGCTTACTGCCGGGTAGCAGAGTCGTGTTGGTGGGCGCCGGTGGCGTTATGGCTAGCAGCGCAGACGGCTTCAACTACCGACACAGTGTGCACAGTGATCGCAAGACGTTCTCTTCTGTGCTCACCGAAGGCGACGATCTGTTGCTGGTCGGTATGGGCGGCCTGATCCGTGTTGCGGCGAGCGGGAATTCCGGCCCGTGAGCGACGCCAGCCAGTCAATAGCAGCAGCGACAAACGACAGCATTCCCTCTTTGCTCGGCGCTCTGCTGATCAAGTCCCGTATCGTCCTGCTGTTGAGCTTTGTCGTGCTGACAGGTTTGTTTGGCTATCAGGCCAGCAAGCTGCGTCCTGATGCCAGCTTCGAAAAGATGATTCCCATCTCGCACTCCTACATCGTGAACTTCCTGGAAAACCGGTCTGATCTATCCGGACTCGGTAACTCAGTACGCATCACTGTAGAGGCACAGGATGGCGATATCTTTACCCCTGATTTTCAGCGCACGCTGCAGGCGGTGACCGACGAAGTCTTCTACATCAACGGTGTCGATCGAGCCGGCCTGCAGAGTCTGTGGACGCCGAACGTGCGCTGGCAGGAAGTTACAGAGGAGGGTTTTGTCGGCGGCTCGGTAATTCCGGATGACTATGATGCAAGCCCGCGCACCCTGAGCAAGTTGCGCGCAAATACACTGAAGTCCGGACAGATCGGACGGCTGGTCGCGAACAATTTCAAGTCGGCGACCATTCTGGCTCCGCTGGTCGAGATCGATCCCAAAACCGGCGAAAGGCTTAACTACCAAACGCTGTCCGCTGACCTTGAAAGCCTGGTACGCGAGAAGTACGAGAGCGATGCTATCAAGGTCCATATAACGGGATTCGCCAAACTGGTAGGAGACCTGATTGACGGCGCGGCGCTGGTCGGCGCCTTTTTCGGTATTGCGTTCGTCATCACTGCCATCATGTTGTACCTCTACTGCCGCTGTCAGTGGCTCACGCTGGGCACACTCTTGTGTTCGACGGTGGCGGTGGTCTGGCAGCTCGGTCTGCTGCATACCCTTGGGCTAGGAATCGATCCTTACAGTATGTTGGTACCGTTTCTTGTATTTGCCGTAGGTATCAGTCACTCCGTACAAATCATAAATCGCTTCGCGCATTACATCAGCGATGGTGCCGATAACGTGAGCGCGGCACGTCAGGCCTTTGTGCGGCTGTGCAAGCCCGGCTTCGTAGCTCTTATCAGTGACGGCGTAGGTTTCCTGACGTTGCGCGTCATCGATATACCGGTGATTCAGGAATTGGCGCTGGTAGCCAGTACCGGGATTGCCATCCTTATCGTCACTAACTTGGTTCTACTGCCTATTGTGCTGTCTTACACAGGCATTAGCGGTGGCTGTTTGGGTCATCAGGTCATCAAGGCCAGCAGTGGGTTTCGACACTGGCGGCTGCTGGCTTCGGTCACTGAGCGAGGCCCCGCCACGACGATTCTGGTGATCTGCACCGTGCTGTTTATCACCGGTGGCTATCTGGGGCAGAACCAGAAAATCGGCGATCTCGATCCCGGCGCGCCGGAGTTGCGACCAGAGTCGCGCTATAACCTCGACAACGCGTTCCTTACCGAAAACTACTCCACCAGCACGGATGTGTTTGTAGTGATGGTGCGCACCGAGTCCCAGCAGTGCGGCAGCTATCGCAACATCTCAGCGATCGACTATTTTCAGGGGATGATGGGCACGGTGCCGGGGGTGCAGTCTATTGTGTCTCTGGTCGATGTCTCAAAGCTGGTGATCATGGGAATGAACGAGGGCAGTCCCAAGTGGCACGCCATTAGTCGTAACAAGTACATCCTCAATAACTCCCTCAGCCGTGTGCCCAGCAATTTGCTGAATACCGATTGTTCAATGGTGCCGGTGATTCTGTTTCTCGAGGATCACAAGGCTGACACCCTTGCCAGGGTCGTTGATGCGGTAGAAGCCTTCGCGGCCGAAAATAACACGGAGAAGATTCGCTTCATGCTGGCAGCGGGCAATGCCGGCATCGAAGCCGCCACTAATATCGTGATTGCACAGGCGCAGTGGGAGATGCTGCTTTGGGTTTACGGTGTGGTGGTCGTACTGTGTTTAATCACCTTCCGTTCAGTCACAGCGACGGCCTGCATCATCATTCCTTTGATGCTGACCTCGGTGCTGGCTCAGGCGCTGATGTCGCTGCTTGGGATCGGCGTGAAGGTAGCGACGCTGCCAGTGATCGCCCTGGGCGTTGGCATTGGCGTCGACTACGGCATCTATATATTCAGCGCGTTGGAGCGGGCATTGAAAGAGCGCGGCAATCTGGTTGATGCTTATTTCGAAGCGCTCAAGTCTACCGGGACAGCAGTGGCTTTCACCGGCCTGACCCTGGCAGTGGGCGTCGGTACCTGGATTTACAGCCCGATCAAGTTTCAGGGTGATATGGGCCTGATGCTGACTTTTATGTTCTTCTGGAACATGCTGGGCGCGTTGCTGTTCCTGCCTGCCCTGGCGCGCTTACTGGGAATAGAGAAGAAGTACACGGTCCAGTGACGTCCTTGACCCACAAGCACGGGCTCAGCTGGCATCGATATCCATAAAGAAGCAGATGACCAGTATCAGGCCTGCCATGCCGATGAGCTGCAAGCCCGCAGGCTGAGGTAGAGACATGCGATCAGGGTCTGGCTGTGGCTCGGCAATTGCTGATCTCAACAGGCCGCCAGCCAGCGCCGCCGTCCCCAGCGCGACGACAAACCCCAGCGGATTCCACCACAACCAGCTTAGTTCTGGCAGCAGCAACCAGGCGAGCAGGTTAGTGGTGATGCCAAGACAAAACCCGATATTAATGGCCAGCGCACCTACCCGAGGCCGGAAAACTGCGCAAACAAACAGGGCCAGCAGCGGTCCGTTGGCCATAGAGCCAACTTTATTAATGGCTTCCAGCACCGTGGGTGCGATGTGCTCCACGGCATAGGAAAACATCACAGCAAACAGTCCCCAGAAAACAGTGGCCAGCTTTGACCCGATAAACAATTGTCGTTCGCTGGGCTGCCGGAAGCGCGCAAAGAAGTCTTCGATGGTGCTTGCAGAGAGGCTGTTAAGAGCAGAGTCGATAGATGACATGGCTGCCGCAAACAGGCCGACGATCGCGAGGCCGGCCAGCCCCGGCGCGAACTCCCTGGCAACAAATGATGGAAATACCAGGTTGTAGTTGGGCTCATCGGCGGCGGTGCGCGGCAGTGCGTCGATAAAGTCCGCATGCTGTGTTGCGTACGCTGCCAGCCCCAGGCCAAGCATGCAGTAGGCGAGCACCAGCGGAAAACGCAGTACTCCATTGAGCACCAGAATCTGCCGGGTTGCTTGCGTGCTTCCGGCCGACAGCAAGCGCTGTGCCTGACTCTGGTCGCAGCCATAGTAGGCAACGTAGAGGAAAAAGCCGCCTATCAACATGGGCCAAAAACCATAGTCGCTGCCCGTTATGCCCCAGTCGTTTACCAGCGTATCGCGGCGTGTGGCCAGCATTTCGTATTGCGCCGCCAGTGGGTCTGCCAGACTGATCAGTGTGAAAGTGACGGCTGCAGTGAGAAGAAGCATCTGCACCACATCTGAAATAACGACGGCGCGCATGCCCCCCAACGCATCGTAGGCCACGGTGATACCCATCAGAATGAGAACTGCTGCCGTATAGCTGATGCCGGTAACCAGCCCGATCACAGACGCCACGCCATAGACGGTAACGCCGGTGGCTACGCCACGGAAAAACAGAAAGCAGGCGCTTGCCAGCAGCCGACTGGATACGCCCAGGCGTTGCTCCAGGAAGGCGTAGATGGATATCACGCCGCTATGGCGTATGGGGATAAACAGCACGCACAGGGCCAGCATAGCGAGAGGCACTGCCAGCTCGTACTGCAGCCATAGCAGACCACCGCCGAGGACAAAACCGACAAAAGCAGGAGCGCCAAGCAGGCTGTTGGTTGAACACTGCGTAGCAATGATTGATGTTGCCAAAGCCCAGCCGGGTAACTGGTTGGCGCCAAGATAGTAGTCCTTGCGTGACTGCTGGCTGCGCCCAAGATAGATGGCGAGCAACAGCATGCCGGCCAGGTAAGCCCCTATTACCCACCAATCGAGTTCACTCACTGCCGCTCGTCTCGCCGTTGTACGCGGAATTCATGCTGGCAGCATACTGTGACAGGTAGCGTTTCGTCACCCGCTCAGGGTGCAGGTTCAAGCGTATCTTTTGCGGTCCGGGATGCAGGCTTTTACGGGTGCAATTTATGGGTAACTTCCATACACTTCAATGAACCAGAAAGAGCGCCGTGGCAACACAGGCGGATAGAAAATACGATGTGCCGGGCATCCTGAAAACGCGATGTATCTCGAATATTTCGGCCTCGAAAAGCCTCCCTTCCGCATTACGCCGGACACCAATGTTTTCTTTGAAGGTAACGACCGGGGTGCCACTCTGCACGCGCTCTGTTACGCCATTGCTCAGGGCGAAGGCATTATCAAGGTGGTGGGAGAGGTCGGCAGCGGCAAAACAATGCTGTGTCGCATGCTGCCAGTTCGGCTGGGTGATGCGGTCGATTGGGTGTACCTGGCTCACCCGAGTCTGTCACCCGCACAGACCTTGCACGAAATTTCCCGCGAGCTGGGTCTGGCGGTGCCAGCGAAGACCGACAAGCTTATCGTGATGCGACGACTGCACGAGCACCTGCTGAATCGCCACGGTCGCGGCAGGCAGGTGGTCGTTCTGGTCGAAGAAGCGCAAGAGATGCCGCTGGATACGCTGGAAGAGATACGTCTTCTTACCAATCTCGAAACAGACGAACACAAGCTGTTGCAGCTAGTGCTGTTCGGTCAGCCGGAATTAGACGGTAAGCTGGCGGAGCCGCGCATTCGTCAGCTACGTGAGCGCATCACCCACAGCCTGTATCTCGACCCTCTCAAGCTCGACGACATTCAGGCTTACCTTAATTATCGTATGCGTAGCTGTGGCTATACCGGTCCGGATCTGTTCTCGCGGCAGGTCGCAAAGGTGATTGCTGATTACTCCCACGGCCTGGCCAGGCGTATTAATATTCTGGCCGACAAAGCGCTGTTGGCAGCCTTTACCCATGGACGCCACACGCTTAATCCCAGAGACGTGCGCAGCGCCGCTCGCGACAGTCAATACCGCCGCTCACGCTGGAGCTGGTTGCCCTGGCCTGCGGTGGCGCTATATCTGGCGCTGCTGGGAGGTGTTAGCGATGGCTTTGAAAAATCGTACACAGACTTCGCAGTGCAGCAATATACCGATGTGGGGCTGTCGATAAACGCCCACACTGTGCCGCCAATGGAGAGCCAAACATGACCCGACTTCTTGCCTGCCTCATAGTGCTGGCGCTGCTGCCAGCCTGCGAAAGTCTGCGGGATAAACCCGAGCTTTCCAGCGGCCACGTGCAGCCAGCTACCGAGTTGGTGAGCCCGGCGGAGGATATCCCGCCGCCGGTGTCGGTAGCTCCCGCCGTACCGGTGCCTGACCTGGCGGAAGAGGAAACGGTGCATACCGTCGTGGTATACGACGTGCCGGTCACCGAGCTGCTGTTCTCGCTGGCGCGGGACTCCGAACTCAATCTGGACGTAGATGGCGACATCGATGCCACTATCACAATGAATGCTGTAGATCAGCCCCTGACCGCCGTGCTTGATCGCATTGCGGAGTCGGCTGATCTGGTTTACGACCTGTCGGGCAATACCCTGCGCGTGCAAAAAGATGCACCTTATTTGCGCAGCTATAAACTCGACGTGCTGAACATGCGGCGGTCCAGCTCGGGCTCGGTAGCGGTCGCCACCCAAATTCAGTCCGCCGGCGCTAACGAAATCGGCAATTCAGGTGGCGCGGGCATGATGGCCATGGACGAGGCGGCGGCGGGCAACAGCTCCAACACCATGGTGCGCATCAACTCTGACTATGACTTCTGGACATCATTGACGCAGAACATCAACGCGATCCTCATGGAAGGGACGCTTACAGAAGAGCAGCAGTCCCCCGACTTTGTTAACCCCAATATTGTTGTGAATCGCGAAAGCGGAATATTGGCCGTGCGAGCAACCCAGCGTCAGCATGCAACTATCCAGCGGTTTGTTGACGCCGTACAGGCCAGCGTTGGCAAGCAAGTATTGATTGAAGCTACCGTTGCCGAGGTGGTGTTGTCCGACAGCTATCAGGCGGGCATCGACTGGACGCTGCTGCAAGACGAGGGCAATAGTGGGATTGGGGTGAATCAAACGCTGGTCAGTGAGGCGTTGCAAAGCCCTCCCAGCTTTGTGTTTAACGTGACTAATATCAATCCCAACGACACGCTGTCGGCGACGCTTACTGCACTGGAAACGTTTGGCGATGTCAGCGTTGTTTCAAGCCCTAAGGTGATGGCGATGAATAACCAGACCGCGATTTTGAAAGTGGTCGACAACATCGTTTACTTCACGATCGAGGTCAATATTGATAACACGGCGAATACCGTCGGTCAGGGCCGGCTCACCACCTTTGAAACAGAGGTGTTTACCGTACCCGTGGGCTTTGTGATGTCAGTCACGCCTTTTGTGGATGACCTGGATCAGGTAACGCTGAACGTTCGGCCCACAATTTCCCGCGTGATTGACTTTGCCCAGGACCCGAACCCCGCCCTCGCTGAAGAGGACGTGGTGAGCGAGATCCCTGTGATTCAGGTGCGCGAAGTGGAATCCGTGTTGAAGGTGCCCAGTGGCAGTATCGCGGTTATTGGTGGTCTCATGCAGGATGAGATTCAGCGCAATTCTCAGGGCGTCCCGCTGTTGGGGTCGCTGCCTCTGATTGGCCCAGCCTTTCGTTTCGATGATGATAGAACAGAGAAAACAGAGCTGGTGATTTTCATCCAGCCCAGAGTGATTACATCGCCCTCTCTGGAAGGCGATTTTGAAGATTTCCGCCGTTACCTGCCGGAATCCGCCCAGCGCTGAGTACGCGAAAATGAGCCTGTTGTTGGAAGCCCTGAAAAAAGCCGCGCTGGAGAAGCGCAGCCGTGGAGAGGAGGCGTCAGAGGATACGTCTGCCCCAGAAGAGCCCACTGGGGCGGCTCCCACTGCGGCAGCTTCCACTGCGGCAGCTCCCACTGCGGCAGCGTCCACTGCGGCAGCGGAATACCTTTCCAGGCAGCAGGCGGCGAAAAGCACCGCCGGCCGTATCGAGCTTCCCGATGAGCTGGATCACCCAGAACCGGCGCCGGCAACACCTGATCCACAGTCTGGGGAAGAGCCCTCAGCGCAAGGCAAAGAGCCTTCAGTTAGCCCTAAAGAACCTTCAGCTACAGGAGAAGAGCCTTCAGCTCAACCTAAAGAGCCTTCAGCTCAATCTGAAAAGCCCTCATTGGACGCCGGGGGCGCTGCAGCAGACGCTACCGAACCCAAAGTCTCCGATACCACATCGGCCTATGATGATCCGCCGGCATTTACCGAGCGAGTCACCGCAACTACCGAGTCCGCGGTGGTGCCGGCCTTTGACGATCTGTCACTGCCGGATGGCGCGGCAGATTCAGCCGCCTCTGACCCCGTGCCGGATGAAGACCTTGATCTTGATCTGCATTCGGAGTCCGCTGATAGCGCAGCGCCAGGCCTTGATGATGAAGACGATATCGAGGCCGACGTTGATGACGATGGACTGTTACAGGTCCGCAGCCCGCGTGCTCGACTTGAAGCGGAGGCGGAGGCCATCGCCAAACGCGAGGCGCAGCGCCAGGCATTGCTGCAGCTCATGCAGCGAACCCGCCAGGTCGACAAGGAAAATCATCGGCGCGGCGCTTTAATGTATGCAGCGCTGACGCTGACCGCAGTTAGCGCTATCGGACTCTACTACTATGTATTGTCCCGTAACGATGATTCTCCTCTGGCGGCGCTACCAGCGGCGCAGCTCGCAGCCGACGCCGTGGATGCTGCGGAGTCGACAGAGCGAAGTATTGAGCAGGTTGTGCCGGCGAATGTCACGACGAACGTCTCGGAGAATATCGCGGCAAAAGAACCGGGTTCGGGTGCTGCTGCAGTCACTAGCGGAACAGGCATCAGCACTGCAGACGCCAGTGCCACCGTCCCCTCTACTGCCAGTGAGATGATGCGGGCTGGCGATGTGTCAGGAGCCGCGCCCGAAGACCAGGCAGAGACACTAGAAATGCGGGGTAACGCGCAAGCGCTGACGGCAGAAGTTACCACGCCGCGCCTGCTGATCGAGCGACGCCAAACGCCACAGGCTCTGGCGCAGCAGATAAACCAGGCGTTTCGCGCCTACCGCGCTGGAAATTTACAGCGCGCCGACGAACTCTATATGGCAGTCCTGGCGAGGGAGCCTCGTCAGCGTGACGCACTGCTGGGTGCTGCCTCGATTGCTGTGCAGCAAGGCCGGTTACAGGACGCGTTAACCCTCTACCGACGCCGACTGGCGGATGACAGCCAGGATAGCTACGCGCGCGCCGGGCTGTTGTCGCTGGCGGGTCAGGGCGCTGCTGATCCCGAGCTGAAAAGCGAGCTGAAACTGTTGCTCGAAGCAAACCCTGAGCAGGCCTACCTGCATTTTCTGCTGGGCTCCATGTATGCAGCAGAACAGGACTGGCCCGCGGCGCAACAGGCGTTTTTTGATGCGCGAGCACGCGAGCGCGATAACCCGGATTACGCCTACAACCTTGCGGTTGCCCTTGAACACATTCGCAAGCCTGACCAGGCGCTGTTGCAGTATCGGGACGCTGTGGCCCTGGCCGCATCGGCGCCAGTGCAGTTTGACCTGGGAAGGGCGCGCCGCCGCATCGGACAACTTGAGGCCAACGCACAGTGAGTGGAAATCCTCCCAAGAAGCGACTCGGCGAACGCCTGGTTGAAAAAGGCCTGATCACCGAAGATCAGGTCATGATCGCGCTGACGGAGCAGAAGAAGACCGGCAAGCTGCTTGGCCAGTCGCTGGTGGAGCTGGGCTTTGTCTCCGAAGCGATCATGCGCGACATGATCAGTGAGATTACCGGCGGCAGCAGCGTCGACCTTTCAACGGTGCTACCAGACTCCGACGCCCTCGCCATGATCAGCAAAGCGACTGCGCAAAGATACAGCGTGCTGCCGGTGTCCTATGATCCCAACGAGGGTCTGTTGCTGCTTGCCATGACAGACACCAGCGACGTGATGCTGCTGGATCGCGTACGTGCCGGCGTGCCTCAGGGTGTTGACGTTGAGCCCATGCTTGCTACCGAAGCTGAGATTGAGCAAAGCATCGATAGCTTCTACGGCTACGAGATGTCTGTTGATGGCATTCTGCGTGAGATAGAGACCGGTGAGGTCGACTATCAGAGTCTTGAGGGCGGCGACAGTGAATACAGCCAGCCCATGGTGCGCCTGGTAGATTCTATTCTTACCGACGCGGTCAAACGCGATGCGTCCGATATCCACTTTGAGCCGGAGTCTGGCTTCCTGCGATTGCGCTATCGCATCGATGGTGTCATGCAGCAGATTCGAAGCTTGCATAAAGACTATTGGGCCGCGATGGCGGTGCGGCTGAAAGTCATGGCGAATCTGAACATCGCTGAATCCAGATCTCCGCAGGACGGTCGCATTAGCCTGAAAGTCGCGGGGCGTTTGGTGGACTTCAGGGTGTCAGTACAGCCCACTACCTATGGCGAAAACGTAGTGTTGCGGGTGCTTGATCGTGCACGCGGCATCGTTCCCCTGGAAGACTACAAGCTTCACGATGACACGCTGGCCCAGCTTAAGCTCCTGATGAGCCGACCCGAGGGCATCATTCTGGTGACCGGACCTACAGGCAGCGGTAAAACCACCACCCTGTATTCCATGCTCGCCTTCCGGCGCTCCATCGAGGTCAACATCATGACTCTGGAAGATCCGGTGGAGTACCCGATGGACTTAGTCCGCCAAACCTCCATTGGCGAGGCCTCAAAGATGACGTTTGCAAGCGGCATACGCTCACTGATGCGACAAGACCCCGACATTATTCTGGTGGGTGAGGTGCGTGACGCTGAAACCGCCGAAATGGCCTTTCGCGCGGCCATGACGGGTCACCAGGTGTTTACTACGCTGCACACGAATTCAGCTCTGGGCGCGATTCCGCGCCTTAGCGATATCGGCGTTAAACCCGACATCATGTCGGGCAATATCATTGGCGTTATCGGGCAGCGACTGGTGCGTGCGCTGTGTCCGCATTGCAAATCCCCGCGCCAGACTGAAGAGTATGAGCAGGTGATTCTGGGCATTTCAGAGCCTGCGACAGTCTACGATGCCGTTGGCTGCGAGCATTGTAACGGGCTGGGCTATCGCGGCCGTCGACTCGTTATTGAAGTGCTTTCTGTTGATGAAGGGTTCAATGAGCTAATTGGCGAGGGTGCGACCCTGGGGCAGTTGGAGGCTCACGCCCGTGCCAGTGGCTTTAGAAACATGGCGGACGACGGCGTTAGGCTGATACTCGATGGCATCACCACGGTTGAAGAGCTCAGCCGCGTTGTCGACCTGACCAAGAGGCTGCGCTAGCGGTGACGGATTATCGTTACAAGGCGATGGACCCTTACGGCAAGGTGCAGCGCGGTTGGCTACAGGCAAAAAACGAAATGGATGTCGCATTTCGCCTGGAAAATCAGGGCCTGGACCTGATTGTTTGTAATGCACGGCAGCGCCGTGGTGGCCGCGTCGTCTCGACCAGCATTACCCGACGTGATCTTATCAACATGGTGTTCCATCTTGAGCAGCTCACGCGGTCTGGCGTACCGCTGCTGGAAGGTCTTCAGGATCTTCGTGACAGTGTCTCTCCGGGCTATTTCCGGGATGTACTCGCCGGCCTGGTAGATGAAATTGAAGGCGGCAAAACTTTCTCCCAGTCGCTGGCGGCTTTTTCCAAGGACTTCGATCCAGTATTTATCTCATTGGTGAGTGTCGGCGAGGAATCGGGCGAGCTTCCCAGAGTACTCAAGCAGGTAGGTGAGAATCTGCGCTGGGCTGATGAGCTGGCAGCGAATACCAAGCGAATTCTGATGTACCCGGCTATCGTAGGCACGGTGATTTTAGGCGTAACCGCTTTCCTGATGATTTATCTTGTGCCGCAGATCATTCCTTTTGTTGAAGAGTTGGGCGGCACCATTCCTGGCCATACCCGAGCCCTGATTGCAGTGTCAGACTTCTTCGTCAACTACTGGGCTGCGCTCTTTCTGGTGCCCGCCGCCTTTATCGTTTTTATCAGGGTTCTGGAACGTGCGCGGCCGGAGACGCAATTACTTGTGGACAGGTTGCGTCTGCGAGTACCTCTGGTCGGTTCTATTATGTTTCGCATCAAGCTGGCCCGACTTGCGACCTATATGGCGCTGCTCTACTCGTCTGGCATTACTGTGTTGCGATCTCTTGAGATTTGCGAAGACGTTGTCGATAACAGTTATATGAGCCGATCTCTGGGACAGGCGCGCGAGCTGATTTCTGAGGGGAAAACGATCAGCGACAGTTTTTCCGCCACGGAGATGTTTCCCCCCCTCGTCATACGCATGCTCAAGGTTGGCGAGGGCACAGGTGAGCTGGATCAGGCGCTGCTTAATGTGAGCTATTTTTACGATAGAGAGGTAAGAGAAGCCATAGAAACGATCGAGCCAGCGATTAGCCCCATGCTAACGGTTGTCATGGGCGTGTTGCTGGGCTGGATTATGTTGTCAGTCCTGGGTCCCGTCTGGGACACGATTGCGCAGATAGGCTGAACCGCTGTGGAGCGCGTCTTCTATTTTTCCGGCTACAGGATGAAGGTCTTCGAGTGGAACGGCGAAGAGCTGATGGGCGCCTGCAGCTTCGAGCCCGATGAGGACGGATTCGCCAGCTTCGAGCAGTACCTGCAGGACGCCATTCCCCTTCCTGCGCGTCTGCTTGTGGATCTGATGAAGGAGGACTTTCGTCGCGAGAATATCCCGCACGTTAACGTGCGCGATCGTCGCAGGATTATTGACAGGCTCCTTGAGAGACACTACCGCGAGCGGGAGTACGTGCACGCGAGAGTCATCGGTCGAAGCAGCAGCGGACGACGCGACGATCAGATATTAATTTCTGCGCTTACCAGTACCGATGTCCTGAAACCCTGGCTGGAGCGCCTCGACAAAGCGGATGCCCGCCTGGCGGGCATCTGGTCACTGCCCCTGATAACCCATCGATTGCTGCGCCCGCTGCGCCTTAAAAGTGACCATACACTTTTGATCACGAGGCAGATTCACTCGTCTCTGCGGACGACCTACTTCAAGAAGGGAAAGTTGCTGTTGTCTCGGCAGGTGAGCTTTGACGAGGAGGTCTGGAGCGACGACAGTGCCGAGCTTGTTGCAGATCACATTGAGCGCGGCGCCTTCGACATCGACGGGTTCCTTGTCAGTCAGCGCATGCTGGAACCCGGTGACCAGCTACAGGTGCATTGCCTGCTGCCGGAGGATCAGCTGCCGCAGGTGCAGCAGCTGGTCTCCGATACTGACGCTATAAACTATCGGTTCTCGTCAATCGAGCAATTACATAAGGCGTTCAAGCTACGCGGTGAGAATCTCGATCATACGCGCATGGATACGCTGTTTTCTTTTATCTGCAGCACCGCGCCGCCGTTGCGCGATCACTATGGAAAACCCGAGCAGAAGCAGTCATTCAATCACTATTTTCTCGATTCCTTGATCACCCAGGCGGCGGAGCTCGGCACTCTGCTGTTTGTTACTACCGCGGTGCTTTTGGCATTGAACAGCATGCAGATGCGGCAAGAGGTTAATGCCTTTACCGCAGACAACGCCAGAATCCAGCAGCGTTACGCGGGAGAATTTGCAGATCTTGAGCCTCGCCTGAATACCGCGGGCACGGTACGTGACAGCGTTCGCGCAGTAGCGGAATTGGAGAAAGAGGCTAAACATGCGCCGCAGGACGTCTTTGCACCGTTGGGTAACGTTATCGGAGACCCGCAATTCGCGAGCCTGCAGCTGGACCGCCTGGAATGGCAAAAGTACAGCGCAGAAGAGGCGCAACAGCTACTGCAAAACGCCAGAGACCCGATGAATGCGGCTGAAAATCCCTACCGACAGCAGTATGGCAGCGGAGACGATTACGAAGAGTACGTCGATGAAGAGCGCGAGGGTCGTCGCGCGGTATTGCACCTGCACGGCAACATTAATCGCAGTGGGGTGAGTTATGCGACTACCGTGTCGCGCATGCACGCGATGACGGAGAGCTTGCGCGATCTTGCAGGCGTGCGCGATGTTCTGGTGTTAAAGATGCCCGTAGACATCCGTGACCGCGCGCGCTTCACAGATCAGCTTGGCAGTGACGTCAGCGCTGAGGCTGTGCTGGCGGGCGCGGATGCCTTTGAGCTACTGGTGCTGATGGAGGACGACTTCCGTGCTTGAGTTGTTCAGAGGCGTTGTCTGGCGGGACCATCTGCCAGGGCTGCTTCGCCTGATTGCAACGCTGCTGTTGCTGCTGGTCTCGCTGGGTTACAACCTGCACGTCCGCAGTGAGTTAGGCGTGGTGAAGGCGAATAACTGGGTGCAGCAGGACCAGATCGCACAGGCAGTGTCAGCACGCGAACTGCTCAACGAGAATATAGATGCCTATTTGAGCCACCGCAGCGATGGCGCTATCGGCGACGTACAGCGCCTCGAATGGGTAGAAACACTGCGTGCCATCGCCGGTGAGCTCAATCTGCCAAACGTTAAATTCACCCTGGAAGAGAGCCGTACCGTGCAGCAGGGGGATGACCCCAACGCACAGCCAGGCGTTGCGATGCGCGTGACGCCCATGCGCATTGATATGCAGCTCACCCACGAGGGAGATTTTCACCGTTTGCTCAGTGAGCTGCGTGATCAGGCGCCTGGAATATTCAGCGTCGAAACCTGCAAGGTCAGCTGGCTGCCGCCGGAGCGTGCTCTCAGCGGATTAACCCGTTTCAGAGGCGTATGCGATCTGAGTTGGTACACACTGTTCGATATCACAGACACCTGGGGCAAAGACGCATGATACGTCTGACTCTGGCATTGGCTACCTGCCTGCTTGGCCTCACGCCTGTGCTACAGGCGCAGGAGCCGTACCCCTTTGACCGCGTTTTCACGACGCCGGAAGAACGTCGTCTGCTCGACGCCCAGCGGCGTGGCGAGGTTCTCGATATGCCTACAGATCGAGCCGTAGAAGTGGCGCCGGAAACGGATAAAGTGCGTTTCTCTGGCTACGTGCTGCGCTCCGATGGCAGTCAGAACGTCTGGATTGATGGCAAAAGCAACATCAGTGAAGAAAGCGTCAGTGCGGCCGGGGCTGAACACGGTAGGGTTCGGCCAGGTGAGGGCAGCATGGAGTTTCGCGCCCGTGAGAACAGCCGTCGCCTGAAGCCAGGGCAGGTGTGGTTGCTGAATCGCAATGAGGTGGTAGAGGGCTATGAAGCGCCAGCGGATCTGGACTTGCCGTCAGCATTTGAGGACTAGTCTGCTGCCTGTTGATTATCCGATGCGCGCCTCTGGCAGAGGCCAGAAGGGCTTTGCATTGCTCGCCCTGCTCACCATTTTTGTACTGGCGCTCACCACCGTACTGATTGCCAGGGTTTCAGTGAACGAGCAGGACGCGCGTCGCCAAGTCAGCAACGCGGGGGTTCTGGCGGAGGCGACAGCGGCGCTGGTAGGGTACGCCGTTCGCCAACAGCCACCCGGCACTTTGCCCTGTCCGGATGTGAACGGGGATGGACTCGCAGACCCGCAGGGTAACGGATGTCAATCACAGCGTGGCCTTCTGCCAGCCCGCACGCTGGGAACCGACGCCTTGCGGGATCGGAGTGGTGCCAGCCTGTGGTATGCGGTGGAGTTGGCCTATGTCGGCACTGCTGCAGGTACGCGCAACCCGTCTCGGGTGCCCACCTTGCAACTAGACGGGCAGCCTGTGGCGGCGGTCGTGATCGCGCCCAATGCACCCTTTGAAGGGCAGGGCCGCGCCGTTCTCAATGCTTCCGATTTTCTCGAGGGTGAGAACGCCGACGCCTCCCTCGCAAGCTATGCCTCGCTGACCTCCGACGTCGGGAATGATCAGGTTTTAGGATTACGCACGGGGCCCTTCTGGACCGACATGGCGCGTATCGCTCTCGCGGAGGCCGGCAGAACCCTGCAAAACTATCGGCTGTTGTGCGGGGAGTATCCCTGGGCATCCGTGTTCGGTGGCCCCTACACCAGCGTGAACGGCCTGCAAATCGGAAGCATCCCGATGGCCACCGCTGAACCCTTTGACTGGGGTGACCCCTGCCCCGGCGGCACCGCGCCGCTGCCGGTAGCCTGGCTGGTAACGCACTGGAGCGACCAGATCTTCTACCGTATGTGTCAGTCAGCCGAGGGCAGTTGCCTCAGTACGCAGGATAACGGACTGCCACCCGTGACAGGCCCCGCGTCCAGTGTTGTGCTGCTGTCGCCCGGCGCGCCGCTGGCTGGACAGGTTCGCCCATCCAGTCTCGAGTCGAATTATTTCGAGGGTCAAAATGTGGCAGTACCTGATACCCTGTTCAGCGATTTGAATCTGATCGAGCACAATGCCAGCTATAACGATGTCACGCTGTTTCTTTCTCCCTAGCGGCCCCAGCAAGCGACGAGGCCAGGCAGGCTTCAGTCTGATCGAAATTGCCGTGGTGCTGATGGTGATCGGCGCACTTCTGGGCGGTCTGATCCTGCCACTGGCCAGCCAACAGGATGCCAGCAAGCGCCGGGAGACTGGACAACTCCTGGATGATATTGAGGCTGCGCTGCTGGGCTATGCGGCGGCCAATGGTCGGCTGCCATGCCCTGCGACTACGGGTTCCGCTGGACAGGCGGCACCCAATACCGCGACGACGGGTTGCACAACCTGGAGTGGCTTCGTCCCAGCCCGCACGCTCGGCGTGGCCGGTCCTACGGATGGCAACAATCTGTTGGTAGATCGCTGGCTGCGGCCGATTCGCTACAGCTTGAGCTCGGCAGAGGGCGGCATCTACGCCAGCGCTGTGCCGCTGAACCCGACGCCTGACCTGGTAATCTGCCCGGATAATAGCTGTGCCACGCCTATCGCTGACCAAGTGGTCGCCGTCGTCTTTAGTCAGGGTGAGAATATCGCTAACTCTCCTGACCAAACGGAAAATACGGATGGCGATACGCTGTACGTATCGCGCACAGAATCTGAAGCGGCGGGGGCTGAATTTGATGACACCCTGCGCTGGATTTCACCGAACACATTGGTTTACCAACTGGTACGCGCTGGTCGCGTGAATTGAGAACTGGTTGGCATCTGGGGCAATTCGTCTGGAAAGCCGAATCCGCTTTGATTAGAGTGCGCAACATTGAAAAGTAGCTGTCACTAACAAAGTGTGACGGCGTTCACAAGATTCATTAAACTGGTGCTCAGCAGTAAGCAACTTCCCACGCCATTAGCGGGTGAGTTGAAACAGTTATTGACTAAGCACTGACTAGGCACAGACAAGGTAAGGACCGAGGTTAAACAATGAAGAATCGGGGAAAAAACTTGAACACACGCCAGGCGGGTTTCTCGCTGGTAGAGATCGCGGTAGTGCTGGTCATTATCGGCCTGTTGATAGGCGGTATCCTGCAGGGCACTGAAATGATCGACAACTCACGCATCAAGCGCGCACAGACTGACTTTCAGGCTATGTCTACAGCATTCGTTGCCTATCAGGACCGCTATCAGCGCATCCCGGGCGACGACGGCAACACTGCAGCGGTGCAGGGTCGCGGTGGCGACTGGACCGGCGTAACGGGCGGAAATAACGACGGTGATCTGGATATCTCACTCGGTCAGACTTTTACGGGCGGTGGTGAAGGCCAGGAGTTCTTCCAGCATCTACGCGCTGCTGGCTACATTTCTGGTGCACCTACACAAACCGGCACGGCGGCTATGCCGCGCAACGCGTTCGGTGGACTGATGGGTGTGACCTCTGCGACCTCTCACAATGGCCTGACCGGTAATAAAATCTGCATGAGCCAGGTACCGGGTAAAGCCGCAGCCGCTCTGGACCTGCAGCTTGACGATGGCGCCCCACGCACCGGCGATGTGCGTGCTAACGCGGGAACCAGCGGAACCAATACGGCACCGACCAACGCCAACCCTCCCGTCGCCTACAACGAAGGCGCGGAGTACACGGTGTGTCGCCGTATCTAAGATCGATTTTCAGCTAAACCAGAAAAGGCTCCTCGCGGAGCCTTTTTTTATGGGTGATGTTTGAGGACATCCGCTGCTATTGCACATACTGCCGCAGAATCAAGGTGTCGCCGCGCTGGGTGAATTCAATGTGCTTGAGAAACGACATGCCCAGCAATATTTCCTGCGTACGCAGTCCGGGGCTGACGCCGGCTGATATATCGCGCATGGCGATAGGACCAATGCTGACCTGATCAAGACGCGTGGCGTAGCCCGTTGCCATGCCGTTGGCTGTCTGCGTGGCAATCTTTCGCCCCTTGGGAAGAGACAGTTCCTGCG
This sequence comes from Pseudomonadota bacterium, assembly GCA_038746745.1. Taxonomy (GTDB): domain Bacteria; phylum Pseudomonadota; class Gammaproteobacteria; order Pseudomonadales; family Halieaceae; genus JANQIO01. The sequence goes on along the minus strand of JBCDKJ010000005.1, from coordinate 46,477 downwards.
CCAGGCGCGCCGGTATAGCGATGGTGGTGGCACCGGTATCGATCATGAAGACGACGTCCTCGCCGTTGATCACGCCTGGGGTTATATAGTGGCCGGCCCGGTTTCTTTTCAGCACCACTTCTCGGGTGCCATCGGCTTCCATGCTGGTGAGAGTGCGATTGGGGTTGCGCTGGCGTTCGAGTAATTGATCGAAGCCGTACACGGCCAGGGCACCGCAAGTCAGCCAGGCCAACGCCAGCATACCAACCCCCATGCGTCGCTGCGCCTGTTCGGGACTGCCTTCCTCCATACCTCTAGGCCACGCTGTCCAGCGGACCTAAATCGAAGCGCTCCCTGAGGAAGCGTGCGATACCGTCTTCATCATGATGTCCGATGACGGCATCCGCGACCTGTTTTACTGACGCGTCAGCATTGGCTGGCGCATAGCACTCATCCGCGCGCGCAAACATGCTCAGGTCATTCTCGCCGTCTCCGAAACAGACCACGCGATCTGCACCCAGTTGCTTGCGCAGAATATCCACGGCACCGCCCTTGCTGGCGTCACTGTGGTGAATATCGATCCACTGCAGCGCGGCGGACTCCAGCGCCGTGCCGCTGTAGGCCACCAATCCGGGCTCCGCATCTACCATGTCAGCGATGGCACCAATGGCATCGGGGACCCCCAGCGCACTGATATTGGTGATATCCGCCTGCGCGGGCAGTCGACTGGCAGGCAGTACCTCGACTTCATTGCGCAGTGCAAACTCCCTGGCAAGCTGTCGCTCGATTTCATTGTGCAGGGGCGTGTGATAGATCGCGTGCCGGTTGCCAGGTTCCAGCGTGAAAATAAAGGGTGTTACCTGCTGGGCTAAAACCGCGTCCAGCACGTGCTCAATCTCGTCCATGGTCAGCACATTGCGATGGCTGTAGTCCGACTCAGCCGGTTGCCAGATCATGACGCCATTTTTGTAGGCCTGTGGCAGCAAAAAGCCATGTCCTTCCAGCAGGTCTCGCGCCGCGTGCAGGGTGCGACCTGTCGCCACGGTATAGGCGATGCTGCGTTCTGACAGGGCACGCAGGGTGGCGCTGGTATAGGGTGATATCTCACTGTGGCGATTCAGCAGAGTGCCGTCGAGATCAAAGATCACAAGTTCCATAGGCCTAGTGTACGCGCCTTGTCGGCTGGGTGGATGTTGAGCGCGCCTGACCCTGGCAAGCGACTGCGCTAGGCGTGGCTGCTATACAGGGGCGGTAGAGCTGGTCTCGCGCCCTTGCCCTGCAATGAGGTTTTGCGCAGCGCTGTCACTGCGGCCAGTAAAGCACTGCCTCGCCACTCGGTAGCGGCCGCATTGCTATACAGCGCACTGTCCAGGGTCGTCAGCTCTGTCGAAAGACTATCTGAATCAAAGGCCGCCGCAATCTCAGCCAGCGTGGGCCTCCGCTGCCAGCCCATCTTGAGTCTGGCCCAGGACCGCAGATGGCCACGCGCTTCAGTGGCGTGATTCGATTTACAGCTTTTTGCGAAAGCGGTAAACAGAGTGGACTCGTTAGCAGTGATGTCGCTGCGGGCCGTGTCTGGCTTTGTGTCTGCCGCGCCCTTTCGAATCAGTAGCCACAGCAGGGTGAGCAGCCAGCCAAACATTGCCGCAAGGGTGCTCCACATCCAGGGGTTCGCAACACTGGATGTTGGCGTTGACGGCATGACAAGCCCTGTTTGCTTCGGTGCGGCCTCAAATGCCACGGCGCCGGCGGGCGTGTCGCCAGCGCTTGCAGGGGCGCCTTTTACCGTGATGGTGCGTGCGGGTAACTCTGCATAGCGCAGCGTGTCCTTGGTGGTATCCCACCAGGGCAGTCTGACCGGCGGCAGCGTAAACTGGCCCGGCTCTGTAATGAGCAGCGCTGCCGTGCTGGTGGCGGTGCCGGTAACGCCCCGTTCACTGGGCCGGTTTTCGGTTTGAGGTTGGTCCGGATAAACGCGCACTCCCGGCACGTCCGCTTGCTCAATCTGAGGCAACAGACTCGCATCAATGCCCTCTGCGATAAGCGTAAAGCTGCGTGTGACAGAGTCACCGACAGTCAGACTGTCGGGCTCAGATGACCAGCTTTCCTCCAATCGCAATGACGAGGCGGGTAGCCAGGCTGAGTCGGGGTAGCCTGCAGGAACAGGTCTCACTTCAACAGTAATCGGCGCACTGCGACGACGCAGCATTTCGCCGCTGCCAAAGCTGAACAGGGTGCTGCGATTGAGTTCTCTGCGGCCATTGAATGACATGGCGGGGAGCGTGATCTCGCCGCTGGCCTGCGGGAAGACAGCGTGCTTCACCTCGATCACCCGGTAGGGTCGTCCATTTATAACGCGTTGGAACACTACCGGATCCAGTTCCTCTACCACAGCGTCCGCTACCTCCAGCTGAGAGCGTCCCCGGTCTGTGAGTTCGATGGCCTGGTAGATGCGGAAGGTGTGAATCAGCTGCGACTGCACGTAGACCCAGTCTTTATCCACCTCAGATTCGACGAATACATCCTGACTGCTATCAATACCCTGAGGGGCTGGCAGCACTTCTATCACCAGAGGGTGCGTGCGTACGCCGTCAACGTCCAGCGCGGGTATGCGCAGGCTGCCCACCCGTTGAGGAAGCAACTCGATGATACGTTTAACGCTGCTTTGACTGCGGCCGTTAATAATGGACATACTGCGCGAGCTGCGCTCACTCTCTATCGAGAAGTTTCGCAACAGCGGGCTCAGGTCTGCGCTGCTGATATCCTCCCCGGCATCTGCCTGCAAGGTCAGAACCAGAGTGTCGGCCATGGTCATCACGCTTCGGTCTGTGGTGGCGGTGACTGCGGCCTGCAGCATTGACGCCTGCATGAACAAAGCAAGCAACAGGCAGCTCTTACCAACGTGTCGCATCGTCGTCCTCTATCGGGTAGCCGTTGCTGTCCAGCGCTCCTTCGCGCTGACGCAACCTGGATTGGTACTGAAATTTGCGTCGCAGCAGCCCCGAGGGGTCATCGGGTATGCGGCGCAGCCATTGCTCATTCGCCATATCGCGCTCCCGTTCGCCGTCGTCCTGCGCCTCGCTGGCGTTGGCCTGTTGCGTTTCCTTGTTCTGCTCCTCATCACTGTCCGCACTCTCTGCCTGCTGCGGTGTCTCGCCCTGCTCGGAATCCTCCTGCTTGCCGGATTGCGACTGTGATTGCTGCTCACTGTCCTGCGGTTCTCTCTCATCTCCCGATGAGTTCTGTGCCTGCTCTTCGTTGCTGTCAGATTCTCCTGTGTCGCTGTTTTGACCAGAGGACTGATCGCTATTCTCCTGTTGCTGTTGCTCGCCCTGATCATCCTGCTGCTGATTTTGCTCGGAGTTCTGCTGCTGCTGTTGCTGCTGTTGAAGCAGTTGCTCAACCAGTGCCTTGTTAAACTGTGCATCCTCCATATCCGCCGAGCGCTGCAGCGCTTCGTCATAGGCATTGATAGCAGCTTCGAGTTCCCCTGCCTTCGCCAGGCTGTTACCCCGGTTGTACCAGTCGTCGGCAGTATCCCGTTGCTGGTAATAGTCCAGCGCCGACTCATAGTCACCGGCCTGGTAGCGGGCGGCGGCGGCCCAATCCTGTCGTTTGAAGGTTTCAGCAGCGGCGGCTGCATCCCCCGCTTCCAATAGCTGCTGGCCTCGCTGATCCCGGTTTTGGAAGAGTTGCTGCCAGTCCTGCGCCTGGCCAGGTTCGGCCATGGGTAATAACAACAGGCACAAAAGCCAGCCGCGCCTGAACGCACCCAGCGCCATGGGGATCAGTAGCAGCGCCAGCCAATAGCCGCGATCAGCCCAGGTGTCGACGCTGCGATCCAGAATCTGTTCTGACTCCAGGTCATCCCACAGCCGCGTGTTGAGAATTTGGTTGATATCTCGATCACTCAGTTCAAGGTCACTGTAGCTGCCACCAAACTGTGCTGCGAGCTCGCGCAGCGGCTCGCGATCAAGGCTCGCGATAACAATATTATTGCTGTTATCTCGCAGGAAGCCGGTCGCAGTGGGTATGGGTCCGCCGTCATCGGTGCCCACGCCCAGTACAGAGAGACGATAGCGTGTTCCTTCCAGCAGCTCAGCGATATCTTCCTCGTCACCCCTGTGGATGCCATCGGTCACCAGCAATATCTGACCGTGCTCCAGGCCACTGTCTCGCAGCAGCCGAACCGCCTGTTCCAGGGCGCGCGCCGGTCGGCTGCCTTTGACGGGCATGATCTCTGGAGATAGCGCAGGCAGCAGGTTGGCCACGGTGCGCAGGTCGTCAGTGAGAGGGCTCACCACATGGGCGTCGCCGGCGTAGGCGACCAGCCCAGTGGTGCCCTCGGTTTTCATGGCGAGCAGGTCCAGTAGTTTCTGACGGCTGCGCACCAGGCGTGACGGAGAAATGTCCTCAACGTTCATGGACAGGCTGAGGTCAAACAGGACCACCAGGGCGTTTTCGCGCCGCTCCACAGGTTGGGGTAGTCGCTCCCAACTGGGGCCAGCCAGTGCCACAACGGCCAGCAGCCAGCCGCACAGTAGTACCCACAGGGGCAGTTTAGTGGGCCCGCCGGTGTGACCGTCGCTTAACAGGTGGGGTAGTAGTTCTGCCGAAATCACGGCGGACCAGGCACGTCCAGCGCGCAACTGTCGCCAAAGCAACAGCGCAACCAGCAGGGCAGGCAGTATTCCCCACAGCCACAGTGGGCGGATGAAATGAAACTGGCTGAGAAGATCGTTCAAAATCTTAGCCCCCGTGTCAGCCCCAATAGAAGACTAAGCGCGAAGGCCAGTGCCAGAGGCAGGTGAAACAGGCTTTTCTGGGGTCTATAACTCTGGTTTTCCTGTTCTACAGGCTCCAGTTGATCCAGCAACTCGTAAATGTTGACCAGTTCAGCCGGGTCCCGAGCGCGGAAATAATTGCCGCCGGTCATGTTGGCAATCTGGCGCAGCGTGCGTTCATCCAGATCGCGCGAGGGGTTGACCACCTGTGAGCCGAAGCTGGAACCAAAAATACCTGGTCGCACCATTTGGTCTGCACCGATGCCAATGGTGTGAATTTTGACGCCGTTATCTGCCGCCAGTCGCGCCGCGTCAAAGGGCTGTACCTGACCTGCGTTATGCGCGCCGTCGGTGAGCAGAATGAGCACGCGACTGGCGGCAGGGCGCTCGCGTAATCGCTTGACGGCGAGGCCAATGGCATCACCAATTGCCGTTTCCCGCCCTGCGAAACCGAGCTGGGCTTCGCGCAGAAAGCGGCGGACGGTAGCGCGATCAAAGGTCAGTGGCGCCTGGACATAGGCATTGCTGCCAAACAGTATCAGGCCCAAGCGGTCACCCTTGCGACGTTCAATAAAATCGCCGACCACCTGCTTAACAGCCGCAATACGGGTCACGGTCTGTTGCCCTACCTGCATGTCCTCAACCTGCATGGAGCCAGATAAATCTACCGCCAGCAATAGGTCGCGACCGCTGGCCGGCAGTGTGATGGGCTCACCTATCCAGGTAGGTCTTGCGACGGCCAGCAGCAGGGCGAACCAGATAAAGATGAGTAAAAGACCAGCAAACCAGCTGCCTGTGCGACCGGTGCTACTGCCACCCTGCAGCGCCTGCCAGCTATCGAAAAAGGGTGCCCGCAGTGCCGCATCTTCGGAGCCCGCTATTGGCCAGAAGCGCCAAATCAGCCAGGGCAGCGGCAATAACAGAAAGCTCATAGGCCATTGCAGCGCTAGCATGGGATCGCTGCCAATTGCTTAAGCCAGCGGCGGCACAGATCAGAATACTGTGCGGGCTCAGCCAATTCAGGTTGCGACTGGTAGGAACACTCCGCCAGCCCCAGACTGGCAAACCCGGTCTCCGGGGGTTTGCGCCACTGCCGATCCAGAAAGGCGTCCCAATCGGTCCCCGACAGTCTTGCAACATCGTAGTTGGGGAACTGGCGCAGGGCAGCGCGTTTCAATACCACCTGACTAGCCTGTAAAAATTGAGCGCTATCTCCCTCCGACTGCCACTCCTGAAAGGCAGCGTCCAGCGCTGCCAGCGCCTCCCTGCGCCAGGCATTGCTGCGATGGCGCCGCCATAGCCACAGTGTGATGGCTGCAATGAGCAGAAGCAGGAGTAGCGCCAGCACCCACCAGCCCGGGCCGGGCGGCCAGGCGCTCACTGACTCCGGCAGGTGGATGTCGCGCAATTGCGCCAGGGGGTCCTGCGGCTGCATCAGCGGCGTGCCCCCGTGCCGGCATAGTAGGCCTGTAGCTGTGCCAGGGGAGATTCGTCGGTGGAGGCTTCAATCAATGGTATGCCCAGCCGCCCCAGGGCTTGCTGCAAGCTGTCCAGCTGTTGCTGAAAGCGGCTGGCGAATTGGCTCTGCAACTGCCGGTCGCCGGTGAATAGCTGCGCCCGGCGCTGACCGTCCGTGACCGCATAGCGGCCGCTGTCAGGCAGACGACGCTCCAGCGGATCAGAGCAGTGCAGCGCCGTAATTTCCAGATGTCGCGCCAGTCGATCCAACTGCTCGGTCGCGGCTTCGTCCAGCGCACCATGGAAATCGCTGACGATATAGAGTGAGCTTCCGGGGCGGGCAATACGTCGCAGTTCCGTCAGCGTATCGGCGAAGCTAAGGGCGGGCTCATTGATGTCTAGCGGCAGCGCCTGATTCATTTCGGCCAGTGCGCTTAACAGGCCCAGGACCGCGCGTCGGGAACGGCGTGGTCGAATGTCCTCATGACGGGTTTCAGAAAATACCAGACCGCCAAGACGATCTCCGCGGTTGAGTGCCGACCACGCCAGCAGTGCAGCCAGACGTGCCGCTAGTACCGACTTGCAGCAGTGCTGACTGCCAAAGAACATGGAGTTGCGTTGGTCTACGCAAATCAGAACCTGCCGCTCGCGCTCCTCCCGGAACAGCTTGGTGTGGGCTTCGCCAGTGCGCGCTGTGATGCGCCAATCGATCGTGCGAATATCGTCGCCGGGTTGGTAGGCACGCACTTCCTCAAAGTCGATCCCGCGACCGCGAAAGTTGGTTTTGTTAGGGCCAGACAACAGGCTTAGCGCGCGTTTGCGCTGGCCCAGGTCGATGCTGCTGGCGGCGTAGCGCTGCTCGATCAACTCAGCCAGGTTGCTATAGGCACCCGAGGCAGGCGCTTTGTCCGGAGCAGCGGCCATCTCAGGCAGCGGGCACTCTCGCCACCAGTTCGTCGATGGCACGGTTGGCGGTAATGCCATTGGCCTCAGCTTCGAAGCTTAAAATGAGTCGGTGTCGCAGCACGTCATGCACTACCGCCTGGACATCGTCCGGTGTGACGAAATCGCTACCGCGTAGCCACGCATGGGCGCGCGCGCAGCGATCTAGAGCGATGGTAGCGCGGGGGCTGGCACCGTAGTCCAGCCAGCCAGCGAGCTCTTCCGAGTAGGGGCTCGGATCTCGGGTCGCAATGATCAGTTCGACGATGTACTGCTCAACGGGTTCTGCCATATGCAGCGCCAACACCGCCTGACGTGCAGCAAACACCGCATCCTGCGGTAGCTGTGGTGGCGGGATGTCGCTACTGGCGCTGGCCTCGTTGCGGGCCAGCCGCAGAATGCCAGCCTCGGCCTCGCGGTCTGGGTAGTCGACAAAAACGTGTAGCAGGAAGCGGTCCAGCTGAGCTTCCGGCAGGGGATAGGTACCTTCCTGTTCAATCGGGTTTTGGGTCGCCATCACCAGAAACAGCGGAGGCAGAGGATAGGTTTCGCTGCCCACGCTAACCTGCCGCTCGGCCATGGCTTCAAGCAGGGCGGACTGCACCTTCGCTGGCGCACGATTGATTTCGTCGGCGAGAATGAGATTGTTGAAAACAGGCCCCTGCTGAAAGTGAAAAGCCGCTTCCTGGGGGCGGTAGATTTCGGTGCCGGTGACGTCGCCAGGCAGCAGGTCGGGCGTAAACTGAATGCGATGAAAGCTGCCTTCTATGCCGTCCGCCAGTGACTTTATAGCGCGAGTCTTGGCCAGCCCCGGGGCGCCTTCTACCAGCAAGTGGCCGTCGGCAAGCAGGGCGATGAGCAGACGCTTGACCAGCGCAGACTGGCCGATGATTTGCTGCGTCAGCCACTGCTCAAGGGCGACGATATGTTCCCTGTGTGTCACTGGGATAGGTCCTCCATCTGTATTCTGTCGAGGCAAGCTGCCCTGCGCTAGTGAGCTGTCAGGTTCCTGCCAGCCGGGCAGACCCCGCTATAGATCAGCGCCAGGGCTATAAGTTCGGGTCAAAGCCAGCATTTTCAAGGGTTTGAGGGATTCCGAGTTCACCTCAGCGGCATTCAGACCCGAGTGCGGCCCAACTGTCAGTGACAGGCGCACGCAATGGGTAAGCGCAGGTGGAACTCCCAGAGCGATTCCGGATGCTATCGACTCAGATTTACGGCAGCAACTTTTGTACGGCAGCTTTTATGCAGCGTCTTTTTTCAAGCAAGTCAGAGAATCGAGGGGACAAGCATGGCGCCACTGTTTATCATGCTGCCGCAAGTTGCCCGCAGGCATCGCTGGAGCATGTCATGACCACTATCGGAACCCCGTTCAGCCCTACCGCAACTCGCGTATTGATGCTGGGCTCCGGCGAGCTTGGAAAAGAAGTGGTTCTTGAGCTGCAGCGGTTCGGCGTTGAAGTCATTGCCTGCGACCGCTATTCGAATGCGCCCGCCATGCAGGTGGCTGATAGAGCCCACGTTTTCAACATGCTTGATGGAGACGAGCTGCGGCGCGTGATTGCCAAGGAGAAACCGCACTACATCGTCCCGGAAATCGAAGCCATTGCGACTGCTGTATTAGTGGAGCTGGAAGAGGAAGGTTACAACGTGGTGCCCTCGGCGCGTGCAGCGTCCCTCACCATGGACAGAGAAGGCATTCGTCGACTGGCGGCGGAGGAACTAGGCCTCCCGACCTCTCCCTATCGCTTCGCCGAGACGCGGGAGGAGTTCGATGCCGCGATAGAGCAGATCGGGCTGCCCTGTGTGATCAAGCCGGTAATGAGCTCTTCTGGCAAAGGCCAGAGTACAGTGCACAACGCAGCCGATCTGGACAGTGCCTGGCGCTATGCTCAGGAAGGCGGACGTGCCGGGGGTGGCAAAGTCATTGTCGAGGGCTTCGTTGAGTTCGACTATGAGATCACGCTGCTGACCGTCTGCCATCGGGATGGCACCAGTTTCTGCGACCCGATTGGTCACCGTCAGGTAGATGGCGATTACCGTGAATCCTGGCAGCCGCAGGCGATGTCCAGCGAAGCCATGTTGCGTTCGCGAGAGGTGGCGGAGCAAGTTACCGCAGCGCTGGGCGGGCGCGGCCTGTTCGGCGTCGAGCTGTTCATACGCGGCCACGAGGTGTTCTTTAGCGAAGTGTCACCCCGGCCCCATGATACGGGCATGGTCACGCTGATTTCTCAGGATCTGTCGGAGTTCGCTCTGCATGCCAGAGCGATTCTTGGACTGCCGGTACCGGACATCCGGCAGCATGGGCCGTCTGCATCTGCGGTGATTCTGGTGGAAGGCGACTCCACACAGACCAGCTTTTCAAACCTCGATGCGGCCCTCTCCGAAAGCGATACCGATCTGCGTTTGTTTGGGAAACCTGAGGTTGTCGGCGTGCGCCGCATGGGGGTGGCGCTGGCCCGTGGCGCAACCACGCAACTGGCCAGGGAGAAAGCGCAGGCGGTGGTGGCCGCGGTACAGGTCGACTTGGCTTAGACCCCTGATTGTTTCATCAGATAGCTGATGACGAATTTCATCACAAATCCAAAAATGCCGAGCCCAAGCCCCAGATAAAGTATGGCGGTGCCGAATTTGCCGGCGTCGCTTCGTCTCGCCAGATCCCAGACGATGAACAACATAAACACAATCAGGCCGCCTACTCCGAGGGTGACCCCCCACTCCGATAGCCAGGCATCCACTAGCGATTCCCCTCAGGCGTTGTGGCAACGTTGCGCAGCACCGCCAGGCTCTCGGCGTCTGGAAAGCCATCTGCAATGCGCCCGGTCTGCTCCTGAAATTGACTGAGTACGCGTCGGGTCGCAGGACCCATGATGCCGTCTGTTTCCAACTGGCTGCCGATAACCTGATTAAGCTGCGCTTGCATTTGTGCCAGATCATCCCGCGTGAGGGCTGTCTGGTTAGAGGGCGGCTGAAGCAGCGTGCCCGCACCGGCGATGCGATCCGCCAGATAGCCCACCGACAGAGCGTAGAATTCAGACCGGTTCCAGCCCATGATCACCTCGAAGTTTTGATAAACCAGAAACGCGGGTCCCTGATGTCCGGCGGGGACCAGGAGGGCGGCGTCAATATCGGCAACCGGCAGGGCTGCGCCGTCAGCTCGCCGCAGCCCTGCATTCGCCCAGTCTCGCAGAGTCGCCGCCTGATCCAGACCCGCGCGCTGATAGGGGAACGCCTGAGGTAAACGTACTTCGCGCCCCCAGCGCAAACCGCGCTGCCAGCCTAGCTGGGCCAGGAAGCGCGCACCCGAAGCCAGCGCGTCGCGATGGCTGCCCCAGAGGTCAATGCGCTGGTCACCATCTCCATCAATGGCCGCTCTGGCATAGGTCGAGGGCATAAACTGCGTGTGCCCCATGGCGCCTGCCCAGGAACCACGCATCGTTTCCGGATCCAGCCCATCCCGTTCTACCAGCGTTAAGGCGGTAAGAAACTCCGTGGTAAAAAAACCGCTGCGTCGCTGATCGCAGGCCAGGGTTGCCAATGCGTCCAGGATGGGGACTTTGCCCAGGTAGCTGCCAAAGTTGGTCTCCAGACCCCAGAAGGCCACCAGGTAGTGACCGGGTATGCCGTAGGACACCGTAAGCTCATCGAGGAATTCGCGGTTTTCCTCATACAGGGCACGGCCACGTGCCACGCGCTGTTCTGTGACTCGCGTTGACAGGTAGCGCTCAAAGGTCTGGACAAATTCTGGCTGCTGGCGGTCCAGTTCAACAACACGCCGCTGCTCGGTCAGGCCGGGTATGAGTTGCTCGGTGATCGCTGGCGCAAGCCCTTGTTGCCGCGCTTGCACCTGCAAATCCGTCAGACAGGCCTGAAAATCATCAGCCGCAGCCTGTGCAGCGACCAACAAGAGCGTCAGTGCCAAACCGCGAGTGCGCACGATCAGGCGGGCAGGTTCTTTTCGATGGCGTCGAGAAAACCCTGCATATCCACCACTGTCTCCTGCTCCGGGTTGGTGGTCTTGCCCTTGATATCGCCAGTGATAATGCCTTGATCCACGGTATCGATCAGCGCTGTTTTGAGGTTGGCGGAGTAGGCCAGCAGGGCTTCGTTATGCTCGCGCTTGGCCAGCGTTTCCAGCGCGTTTGCCAGCGCAAAAATCAGCGCCGAAGAATTGAAGATGGCGACCTTGCCGTTGGTCTCGTGATACTTCAGGTACAGATCGTGGGCGGTGCCATGCGGCGCTTCGTAGAGCATGGTGCCGTCCTTGCTCTCAATAATTGAGCTGGCGGTGGCCAGACTGCCGCCAAGTGCCGCTGCGATGTCTGAAAAGATATCGCCATCGAGGTTCTGCGCCGGGTAAAGCGCATTGCGCGGGGGGTCGGCAATCATTTTTTTGAGCTGGCTGGATGGGCGCATGATCATAAAAGACGGAGGCTCAACGTTGTCTTCCACCAGTGCGCTGCGCACTTCATTTATCACCGTGGAGAACACATCGTCGTAGGGAATGTACTCGCGCTTCAGACCGAAATAGACCTCTTTTTCCTTGAGAGAGGCATCCCGGTAAACCTGCAGTACCCAGTCGCGAATCGCGTCGCGATCATTTGACATAAACAAAATAGGATCATTGGCGCTAACGTCTCTGGCAACCTGTTCTTCGCCGTCCACAATCACCTTAACAATGCCGTCTTCCGGCGCAGGCGTATTGAAGCTGCCGTACTGATCACCGCCACCCGCGCTCATGCGCGAAATTGACACATGGAACTTGCGATCAGGGATTCCATACTGGCGCAGTGCTTCAATCAGCTTGACCATGCGACGGCCCGTGTTGTTATCGGGTATTCCCCACAGCGCTCGTTCTGGCGGGTTGGCCACGATGCGTGCTGCCTGTGCGTCAATCAGCTCGTAGTGGTAGGACAGGCCTTCGGCGTCGTAGGCGTCTTTAAACTCGCTGCGGTAGATTCGCTCTACCGCTTCTTTCATAACGCCGTCGTAGCCAGGGATCACCGTGTCCTTGAGGCCCACGTACACATCCCGCTTCTCCTCCAGGCCGCGTTGGAAAAAGCGCCGCGCCCAGGCTTCTACATTTGCGTAGCTGTTGGTCTTCAGCATAAACGGGTCGCCGCGGTTGAGCCGACGGCGGTGCAGCTCTTGCGGCTCTCCACTGGCACCGACAAATACCAGCTTGGCGATGCCCGTGCGCTCGTTCAGCGCGCTGTAACTGTCGCGGATGCCGCCAGAGTCCATGGTGTCGACCACGATATCGCGGCCAACCCAATCCGGTGGCGTATTCCTGATATTTCGAAACTGAATGTCTTCCCGGGTGATGTTGCCGCCAATGCCTTTGCGGATAGCCCCGTTGGGAGATTTGGTGGCGAGCTTGTCGAGCCTGGCCTCGTCGATGTCGGGATAGGTCTCGAGCAGGTCGTTAAGCTGATCGCGGTTTACGGTCATGCCCGCGTTCTTGACCCCAACGCCGTACTGCTTGAGCGCCTCAATCGCTTCATTTACCACAGCGCCGTTGGTAACCAGGCGCTTCTCAGCGGACAGATCGATCTCTACCAGTGGTATCTCCAGGCGCTGCGCCACGAACATCTCGAGAATGCGCTCAAACGCCACCTGCGCCATCTCGTCACCGTGTAGTACCACCAACGGCGCCTCAACCTTGATCTTTTCGCTCATCTACTCCCCCGTAACTCGCGGCGAGATTATACCGTCAAATCGTATGGTGCTCTGGCGCATTCAGTTTCCATTACGCCAAAAAGGTCGTGGGCTTTGATCTGGATAAAGTGCATAAAAAAAGGGACCGCTAGCGGCCCCTTTTAAAAAACGCCTCGTGGGGAGGCTAGTCAAAGGCTCAACCAAACTGGTTCATGGTGTTGTCTTTGCCGGAGGCCTTCAGCGCCTGATCGCCGGAGAAATACTCCTTGTGATCGTCGCCGATGTTCGAGCCTGCCATATCCTGATGCTTGACGCAGGCGATGCCCTGACGGATCTCCTGACGTTGTACACCCTTAACGTAGGCCAGCATGCCCTCTTCGCCAAAGTAACCCTTGGCCAGATTGTCCGTGGACAGGGCAGCGGTGTGATAGGTCGGCAGCGTGATCAGGTGGTGGAAAATACCTGCTTCACGAGAACCATCAGCCTGGAATGACTGAATGCGCTTGTCGGCTTCTGCACTCAGCTCCGTGTCGTCATATTCCACGCTCATCAGCTTGTCGCGGTCATAGGCGGATACGTCCTTGCCTTCCTCGCTCCAGGCGTCAAACACCTGCTGGCGGAAATTCAGCGTCCAGTTAAAGGAGGGGCTGTTGTTGTAGACCAGCTTGGCGTTAGGAATGGTTTCGCGGATGCGATCGACCATGGCGCCGATCTGGCCCACGTGTGGCTTTTCAGTTTCGATCCACAGCAGGTCGGCGCCGTTCTGTAGGCTGGTGATGCAGTCCAGAACGCAGCGGTCCTCGCCGGTGCCTGGCTTGAAGCGGTACAGGCCATTAGGGAGACGCACCGGGCGCACCAGATTGCCATCCTGCTTGATGATCACGTCGCCTTCGTTGGCATCGTCAGCACCCGTAATGACTTCGGTTTCGAGGAAGGCGTTGTACTTGTGCGCCAGATCGCCCGCGTCAGTAGAGACCGGGATTTTCTGAGTCAGACCGGCGCCGAGAGAGTCAGTACGGGCGACAATGACGCCATCGTCCACACCCAGCTCAAGGAAGGCATAGCGCACGGCGTTGATCTTGGAGAGGAAGTCCTCGTGGGGCACGGTGACCTTGCCATCCTGGTGGCCGCACTGCTTGGCATCGGACACCTGGTTCTCGATCTGGATCGCCGCTGCGCCGGCTTCGATCATTTTCTTGGCCAGCAGGTAGGTTGCTTCCTCATTGCCGAAACCGGCATCGATGTCCGCGATGATGGGCACGACGTGTGTTTCAAAGCTATTGATAGCGTTCAGAGCAGCTTGCTCTGCCACCTGATCGCCAGATTCACGCGCCGCATCCAGATCCTTAAACAAATGGTTTAGTTCGCGGGCATCCGCCTGACGCAGGAAGGTGTAGAGCTCTTCAATCAGCGCCGGCACGGAGGTTTTCTCGTGCATGGACTGATCTGGCAGGGGGCCGAACTCGCTGCGAAGGGCTGCGATCATCCAGCCCGACAGGTACAGGTAACGCTTATTGGTGCTGCCGTGATGCTTCTTGATTGCGATCAGCTTCTGCTGACCGATGAACCCATGCCAGCAGCCCAGAGACTGCGTGTATTGACTGCTGTCGGCGTCATATTCGGCCATGTCCCGGCGCATGATGCCAGCGGTGTAGCGGGCGATGTCCAGACCGGTTTTGAACTGGTTTTGCAGCTCCATGCGAGCGGCGTAGTCGGGGTTGATGGCGTTCCAAGTAGCGCCTTCTTTGCTGCAGAGCGCGGCGTACTTATCAACGAGTTCCTGATACGTAGGCATGATGATCTACCTGTGTTGGTGATGAAGCGGGAGCGTCCCGGATTGTGGGCACAAGAATAGTGATTGGACTCCCATAAATGAAATCAATGATCGGGATATTTACTATTCACAGGCTAAATGCTTATCGCTGTGCGCGCTAACCATAGAAGTACACGGTCTAGGCCTACCGCTTGGAATATGCAACTGCGGACTCATTAACGAGTCACAGGGTCACGACCTACAAAAACAGGAGAATACGTATGTCACATGCCAGCCCCCAAAGCGTTACCTCAAATACCTTTGATCAGAGCGTGCTTGCCTCACAGCAACCTGTGCTGGTGGATTTCTGGGCGGAGTGGTGCGGTCCCTGCCGCGTGATTGCGCCGGTGCTGGATCAACTGGCGGAAGACTACGACGGTCGCGCCGCAATTCGAAAAGTCGATGTCGACGCCAACCAGGATCTGGCGGCGCGCTACGGTATTCGCTCCATTCCTACCTTGATGGTATTCAAAGATGGCGAGCCTGTGGAAACCCTTACCGGTGTTCAGTCTCGCTCCGTGCTTGATGCAGCGCTGGAGCGCCATGCCTGAGTATGCTGTGCAGGCTGCGCTGGCTGTAATGCTTCACGCAGTCAGTGCAGCCGCTTCGTCGAGGAGTCTGTTGGAAAGGGTGAGAAAGGCTATGAGCGAGCTGTCGGCATCGATGCGCTCCTCGATCACCAGGGCCATGACTTCACTCTGAATGGCGCGCGCCTTTTGCATTACCTGCGAGGCAGTGCTGCTACCCTCCTGCAAGCTCTGACGCTGGTCCAGCAGCTGCTGATAATAAGTATCCAGTCGGTCCTTCCGCGACTGGCGGCGATAACGCTGCCAGGCTACCAGCACGCTGCCCAGGGCAATAACCACACTGGTTGCGAGCGCCAGCACTTCCGCATAGCGCTCCAGAAAACCGGGCAGGTCCCGGTCGCGATACCGTTTGGCGCCTGGGTGCAGGGCCATAGGGGCGGGCAAACCTGCTGCGGCTCTAGGGTCCGGTAAGCGCGCCAGTGGATATTGCTGCGCTATCTGTGGTGCATAGGTTTCCAGGACTTCCGCCATCGCATAGCTGAGCTCCGGCTCAATGCCGCTGCGAACCGCCAGCATATTCGTAACTGCCAGCGTCAGTGCCGCATCGCCACTAAGCGAAGGATAGAGCTGCGCGGGCAATACAAAGGGCCTTAGCTGTGGATAGCGCAGCGCCACACCTTCGGCAACGCTGCCGTGCATCAATTGTTCTGGGCCGTCGAGGCTATACAGCGAAAATCCCTGCAGTCGATCCAGGGCCTCACGCGCCAGCAGCCCACCAAAGATGAAATAGACCTGGGGTGTCGCCGACCAGGGGTCAGGCAGCAATGTGATAGCGTTTTCGTTGATACCAAAATCTGCGGCAAGATTCCTGGCCAGGCTATGTCCCAGCGAACCGGGCGGTCCTGCCCAGATATTCCCCAGCGATAACAACTCGCCCAGTGTGGCGGGCGGCTCAAACTCACTGGGAATCAGCACATGCAAAACACTGGGGTACAGCTCGCCGACCAGCGCGATATCAGTGCCTGATATCCCGCTGTCTTCGATAATGCCGAAATCAATGCCGCCAGCGGCCAGCGCGCTTACCACTTCGGCGCTGCTGTCGAAGGCCTGCAGTTTGATGGGCTCGCCATCGAGGTTCATTGTCGACAGCATCTCGCCAATGGACGGCGCGGGTTCCTCGGCATGAATCCCGAGCAGCACAGTAGCCTGCACTGCTGGCGCAGATACCAGTGTCAGGGCCAGCGCGATTTTCTTAAAGGGCATGTCTTTAAGGACCTAGCAGCTTTTTAGCGAAGGCGTCCGCGCGCACGCGGAATCCCAATGGGTCTGAGTTCCACACGGTTCTGCCATTCGTGAACCCGGTCATCTCGAATAGCAGCAGATCCCCATCCTCAATCTTAAAATTGTTGTAGTCGGGGCACAGCAGTCTTCCCATGGCCAATGTCGTTGCGCAGAACCCGCTGTAGCGGGGCAGGTACCGTGAGGGTTCACTGCTGAATTGTCGAAGATTGGCTTCGCTTGAGAATTGGTAGACCAGACCTTCGTGGTATGCAGTAAGTTGTTGAGAGCCCATGACGGGTCCGTCGTCGCTGTAGTAGGACACCAGGTCGTAGCCGCCGACGGCAATGCCATTTGTCGAGCAAGGGTGTTGGGCCCTGGCTGGGAGGGCCAGAACCATTAGCAGCCCTGTCAGACAAAACAGAAATGGTGTCGGGCGAAGTAGAGGGCGCATGTGCAGTCCTTGCAGTCAGTGCACTCTTTGTACGCGCACCGCTGCCTTAGTTCAACAATGCTGCGAGCGCAGTGCGTGAGGGCCAGAATCGAACCACTACAGCCGCTTTTTCAGACGCCGATCACAAAATCTAGTGTGCACTAGTATTTTTGCTTCTCCGGTGCCGGTGGCCGTGAAATTATCCTCTGCCATGGCGGCTTACACGAAAGATACCCAGCCCTTCATTGGCGTCGTTTGCGATGCGAGTTATAGCGTGCTCGCGGCGCGCATCAAGCAGGCGGGTTACCGCATCGCGCGCATTTCACCGATGATGCTTATTGCAGGCAGGCGTCCTTCTGTCGATATCTGGGTGGTCGACTGTGACGACTCAGACGCAGTTGCCGACGTCATCTCAGAGCTGGATGCGCCAGTGGTAGCGCTGAGCAATCGTCCGGACGTGGGTGATGTCGAGGCCTATCGCGCCTGGGCCAGCCGAATCATTGCCACACTGAACCGCTGGACTGCCGATGCCTGGCAGGGCCGACCCGATGCGGCGAACTCGACAGCAGATCACTTCGCAGCAGTGGATGGCGTCTGGCTGCTGGCAGGCGCCGCTGGCGCGGAATCTGCCGTACGCGAGTTTTTGGAGGCGCTCACCTGGGTACCGCCTGTCACCTTCGTATACGCACAACATATAGACCCGGCCGATCAACTAGGCCTGGTGAACCGCCTTGCCAAATCCAACAGGCACTTGCGGTGCACGCTGGCGGTGGGCCGTCACTGGTTTAATCCCTGTCAGTTGCTGGTCGTGCCGGCGAGCTGTCGCCTGCAGTTTGGCCATCAGGGAGAAGTCTTCAGCCTGCGCGATGCCTGGGGTGGACGCTACGATCCCCATATAGATGCTCTGATGATGAGTCTCGCCGGTCTGAATCCCCGGCTTAGCGGCGCTATCGTCTTCAGTGGAGCCAGCAGCGATGGCCTGCTGGGTGCGCAGGCCCTGCACGGTATTGGCTGTCCCATATGGGCGCAGGATGTTCACAGTGCCACCGAGCCCGCCATGCCGAACGCAATCGCCACGCTGCGCCTGGACAGCAAGGTGGGCACGCCCACCGAGTTGGCAGCGGCGTTTCTCGACTTGTATCCCGAGGTAGAAGTCACTCCCTCGCAGCATAGTCAGACCACGGAAATATCCGATGCGCTTACTGCATATCTGAGGTCGTCTGGCGGCGAAGAGTCTTCAGCGTCAGCTGATACAGATTCGTCATCTCCGGGATCTGATCCAGCGCGTCACTAGCGCAATTTAGACTCGAGTTGCTGAGCGCGCTCCTGGCGCCTTGCCAAACCACAGCCAGATCACGACACTGCAGGCACTGCCACTGTATTTTGCTGACCTGCCTGCACTTTGTACCTGTCTACTGCTAATCCCGTGCTTTTAAACGCTTACAATGGTGTTTGACCTCTCCGCGGATCGCAGTGCTTTCTACTTGTCGAGAACCGACGTCAACGAGCCTCTGTCCGGCTTTGCGCGATACGGCTTTTTTCTCGACGATGCAGAGTGGCCTTCGGTTGAGCATTACTTTCAGGCGCTGAAGAGTGACGACCCCGTCTGGCGGGAGCGTATCCGTGCGGCAGCGCACCCACGACAGGCCAGGCGGCTGGGCCGCTCTCGACGGCTGCACCTGCGCAACGATTGGAAGCAGGTCAGACGCGTGGTGATGACCCGAGCGGTCTACATCAAATGCCGCACCCACGACGAGGTGGCGGAACGACTGTTAGCGACGGCTGATGCGCCGGTGATAGAGACCAACGCCTACGACTACTTCTGGGGCTGCGGCCGTGATCGTCGTGGTCTTAACACGTACGGTCAGGTCCTGATGGACGTGCGCACGCGGCTTCGCGACGAGCGCAACTCCACGGCGCCCTCATAGCGCGAGCTCTTCAGATAGAGCGTTCTGGAGTTGCTGCTGCGGAATCCTGCTCCTCTTCACTGTCTTCGACCAGTGCTGGGTGGTCGCCATACAGTCTGTAGAAAAGCTTTATCCAGAAGGGTGAGAACAGGGTGGTATAGGCGATGACCAGCACGATACCGGCGTAGGTGGCACCGTCGAAGATGCCCGCTACTCTGCCCAGTTCCGCAAAGATCAGACCGACTTCTCCTCGCGGTACCATCGCCATCCCTGTGGCGGTTTTCATAAGCCAATGCTCCCGCACCAGCAAATAGCCGCCGGCGATCTTTCCGACAATGGCAACGAAGGCGAGGGACAGGGAGAACAGCCAGATAAACGCGGACCCCCAGTCTACTTCTCTTAAGTCGAGTGATAGCCCCACGGTGACGAAAAAGATAGGTGTAAACAATTGCACGACCGGGCGCATCTCGCGCTGTACTTCCTCGGCAAACTCGGGGTCGCGACCTAGCGCTGCGCCGAAGGGCAAAAAGAAGCGTCGCGACAGCGCCAGGCCAGCAGCAAATCCGCCCAGCAGTTCAGGTGCGCCCACTTCGTGAGCGCTCCAGGCAAACAGCAGCACCAGGGAGACGATCAGGGTACTTACCAGCGGGTGGCCTGCGCTATGGCGGTAGTAGCGGCTGATGAGAATTGACAGCATTTTTGCCGCCACCGGTGCCAACAGGAAAAAGAGAACCACGAACAGCGTCAGCTTGCCGACGTTAATCAGGCTGGGGTCGCCGGTACGGGAAAACTCGTAAAGAAACGCCAGCAGCAGCACGCCCAGCACGTCGTCAATGACGGCGGCGCCGAGCACAATCTGACCTTCACGGCTGTTCTGACGGCCCACATCGCGCAGCACGCGCACGGTAACGCCGATACTGGTGGCCGTCAGCGTGCCGCCGATAAATAGCGCCAGCAGCAGATCCTGCCCGAACAGATAACGGCTGGTGGCAAAGCCCAGCACAAAGGGCAGTACAAAACCGCCCAGCGCCACAGCCACGGAACGACCACCCGACTGGGCCAGCCTGGACAGGTCGGAGTCTAGTCCGGCTTCAAACAGCAGCAGGATAATGCCGATTTCTGCCAGCAGGCGAATCAACTCGGTGGGTTCCAGCCAACCCAGCAGACTGGGTCCTAGAATGACGCCTGCGATCAGCTCGCCAATCACGCTGGGTGCCCCCAACTTCGCGGCGACTTCGGCGGCAACGCGCGCCGCTACTAAAATCAGGGCAAGCTGCAGAAAGAACTGTGAGGCATCCATCCGCACAGCTTACCGATGCACAGAGGTCAGGCAAGCGCGAGTCGTTCCCACCGGCTTTCCGCACACCAGCTTTCTTATCATCAGCTCAGAGCAGAGACTTCCGAATTTTCAGCACCTGCCGAGCTGCCTTGGCGCCCGAGCGCCAGGCGCCGTGGGTTGTTGAGGGATAGCGACGGTCTGTGTGTTCCCCAGCCAGTAAAAGCCTGCCATCGATAGGCTTTGCCAGAGTTTTACGCTGGGAGGACTTCGCACCGACCTTGAGATAGGAGTAGGCGCCGCGAGCGAAGGGATCCTGCCCCCAGCGCGTGGCGGCCCAGGCTGTGGGTTCTGGAATGTCTTCACCGTAGATCACTCGCAGGGTTTGCATGGCATCGGCCACCAGAGCCTCGTCATCCAGCTGTTCAAGCTCTGCAGCCGCCGGTGGCGCGCAGAAGCCCAGCAGAATTGCAGCACCGGTGACCGCGCTGTAGTCGTACCAGGACATCCAGCGACCGCGCCGGGGACTGTCATACCCCACCACCTGAATGCTGGCATCCCAGAATACCCGGGGGAACTCAAGGTAGAGCTTGTTCACCAGCCCCATTCCCAGTGCATCAATGGCCTGCTGGTGGGACGGCGCCAACGGCGGCAAGAAGCGAATGTCATCGGCCTGCAGCACACCCAGAGGAACGGTAACAATCACCTGATCACACAAGTAGTCCTGGGTTTCCGTGCTCACGGTAACACTGTCGCCGCGGTAATTGATCGACTGGACCGCACAGTTCAGTCGAATATCCAGCTCTCGGAGCAGGGTTTTCAGCAGACCTGCATAGCCCTCCTTGAGGATAGCGTCAGCGCCGCGCATGTCCCGGCCTTCTTCCAGCGCAGCTGCGGCCAGCTCGGCAACGCTGGCTGCGTACTCTTCTTCCAGGGCAGCGCTTATCAGGAAATCCTGCAGTGCCTGGGGCAGACGTCCGGCGTGTTTTTTAGGTATCAGCGGCAGACGATCCGCCACTGAGTCGTAGCAGCGTGCCTTTCTCCCCAGCTTATAAAGGGCATCTTCAAAGTCATCCATCGCTGCCAGATCGGCCGTCTCAGGGCTGCCGTCGCGGCGGTGAATTTGCAGGCTGTGATAATCAGTGCGGACATGAGGCAAGCCCAGTGCCAACGCCATGTCGTAGAGCGGGTGGTCTTTAATGCCATGCAGCCAGCTAGCGCCCAGGTCCACCGGCTGGCTGAGTGCCTGACTGGCGCGAGTGCGGCCGCCTGGTGCACTGCGGGCTTCTAAAAGGACAACCTGCAACTCCGCAGCGCGCAAGCGATGTGCCGCTGCTATGCCGGCGAGGCCGGCGCCCACAATTACAACGTCTGCAGTTTCAGCCATAGCGGGACGGCACGCCTTAAGGGTTTACTGCCTAACCAAGCTCCTGTACGGCCCGGTAGGCCTCGTCGATAGCACCATGAGTATAAGCGTAGGCGCCGGCATCAGAGTTAGCGATAGTGATGTTGCCAAAGGGCTTGCTGGCGATGTTATGCGGCGCTTTGCCAGGCTCAAAGTCCGGGTCCCACAGGCCGAGGTATTCATGAGAGTAACCGTGGGGCCAGCGGTTGACGGTGATGGCGAGGATGTCTTTCTGCACATCAAAGCCCACCGGTCCAAGCATGCCATCCAGCACTGTGCGAACTTCGCGCTCGTAGTCATCAAAGCTCATTGCCAGCATCTGCATCCGTGAGGCGCGATTTTGCTCTTTGGGGTCATTGATATCTTCCGGTGGTGAAATCATGCCCCAGAAGGTCAGAGCCACCGGACCATCGTCGTCGAGCTTGTGCTGGTAACCGCCAGTTTCGAAGCCGCGATACAGGAAAACGCTGGCGAAGGTTCTGCCCGGGCAATCGACACCGGCAATACCCAGTTTATCCATGGCTTCGCTGGACCGCAGCAGTACATTGGTCAACACCAGCGGAACTTTTACCTGATACTTCTGCGCCTCGCGCTGGGCCGCGGGCATGTCCGGGCACAGGTGCGGAATGATGCAGTGGTAGCACGCCATGACGCAGTGCCGTGCAGTCACGCGCAGCAGCTCTCCCCCCTTAAGATAGTCCACGGCGACGCCATCGGCGGTGTTCTCGGCGTGCATGACGGTGGCGCTGAGCCGCAGCCTCACGGCGGAGGTTTCGCGATCCAGCTTGCTGTAATCAAAGGTCTGTACTGCAACGTTGTCGGCAGTCGTGCCCGGCGCCACGTCGGGTATCAAGGCGTGCACCTGCAAGCGTGCGACGCTGGCGTTGCCGTCGGGGAAGTGGGCCGCAGGATACTCCCAGTCATCCGCAGTGACTTTGCCGCCCATCAAATGTTTGCCCGGCATGCCGGCATCAATACCTTCCGCTACCGCGAGATTGCGCAGCTCCGTACCCCAGCCCCCGTGGGTGGACTTGGCGAATAGCTGCAGCGCTTCATCGCCCAGACCGCCATAGTCCCGCAGGAAATCCACATAGCGCTGTGACCACAGATATTCCTCGGTTTCAGCTTCGCTCATATCGTCGAAGATGTTTTTGCGCATGGTGTAGAAGCGCTTCAGTTGTTCGCGCGCCTCTGCACTGAGGGGAAAGCTGTCGATCAGTTCAAGGTCTTTCTTGCTGCTGACGCGCGCTACATCAAGGCCTCTGACGAGCTTGTTCTCACCGTAGGTCTCTTCATCAAACCAGATCGCAGGCGTGCTATCGCCACTCTCGCCGTAGGCAAATTCCTGGGTGGAACGCATGGCTTTGACGTTGACACCGAGATCCTTCAGGTAGCGCTGCACGGTTTTGCTGAAGTTCCAGTACTCCAGGTTGTGCGTTCCGCCGAGAGCAAGGCGCATGGTGCCGCCCTGGTGGAATTCGTTGCGGCGTGCATGGCCGCCAAAATCATCATGGTTTTCCAGCAGCAGGATGCGAGCGTTCTTGCCGTACTTTTTCTGATAGAACTGTGCTGCTGCCAGGCCGGAGATGCCGGCGCCAACAACGATAAGATCGTAGTGTTCATTCAGTGGTTTGGCCGACGGCAGCGGTGCGCCATCGCGAGCATATTTGTGTGCAGCCTCAAAAGAGCCGGGATGCGAACCCCGCAGTCCGGTGCGCGTCGGCGGGTAGACAGTTGGGTCCACAGCGGGAGACGCTGTATCGGCGCTGCCACTCAGAGGTAGTCCCAGGCCCAGCGCTGCGACCGTGGCGTCATGCAGCAAGTCGCGTCGCGTAATCGGTCGGTCCATGCCGAGCTGTTTGTCAGACTTCATTGTTGGCCTCGTTGCGTCATCGCGTTGTGTGTTGCGAATCAAAGCTCCCGGGTTTTATAACTCATGGCTGTTTATCAAAGCTCATGGCTGTCACAGTCGATATCGGTGTAGCCCGTGAATTGCCAGCGTCCGCCCATATAATTGGCCAGATACCAGCCACAGGAGATCTCTTCAGACCCATCTTCATAGGCATCCAGCCACTTTGCTTTAAACACCGCTGTACCTTCGTTGAGTGTATCGGTTTTAACGGTTTGCAGGGTTGCCGTCAGCCAGCCGTCTTCTTTCCAACTGGCCATCGGTTCCTTGAGCCAGCTTTCTCTTGGCTCAATGTCGATGCTTCCATCCTCATTGTGGGTGGTGACCATGTTGGCGTAGTGGCTAAGAATTTTGTCGACATCTTCATAGGGAGTGCCGGCCCATAGAGCGGCGTACTCTTTTGTATACCAGGCTTCAGGATCGTTATCGGCACGACTGCTGGCAGCCCCAAAGAGCACCGTTAGTGCGAGGAATATGCGTGCCGCCTCGGCACAGCCCGGCACTGTAAATGCCGCGGTTTGCGTCTGCTGTGTGTCATTCATGGCCAGTCTCCTGCCCGCGCAAGCTGGCGTGCGGGTATCGTTACAGTCTAGTTGATAGTCCGCCCGGCGTGCTGGAGCGTCTACCGGGCCTGTAGGCGGAGAGTCGCTGGTTCGTCATTGGCAACAGGCGCCTTCAGAAAGGCAGCGACAGCCGCCAGAACCTTGTCTGGCGCCTCCTCGTGAGGCACGTGGCCCAGTCCAGGAAAGCTCACCAAGCCCGCGTTGGGAAGATGCGCCAGGTAGTCTTCTGCATTACTGAAAGGAATCATTGCATCCATCTCGCCCCAGATCAGAAGCGTGTAAGCAGAGATGGTTTTAAGAATGGGCGGCGGCGGTCGCAGTCGCGTTTGTCGCGTGCGCTCAAGCAGCGCAGCGCGGTTGCCCGGTGCCAGCACCAGATCGTAATAGCGTTGTACGGTCTGGTCGGTGAGACGCCCCGGGTTGGCGTAGCTCGCTTCAAGGTTAGCCTCAAACAGAAATGCCGGCAGGAAGAACCGCATCGCTTCCATCAGCAGCGGTACTTCCGGCGCCCGGTCGTACTCAAAGCCCGGACTGGCAAAACCATCCGGTGCGATCAACACCAGACGTCGCAGTCGGTCGGGCTGCGCCGCAGCGAACCGCCAGGCGATGCGCCCGCCCATGGAATGTCCGACCAGATCGATCGTGGTCAGCCCCTTCTCTTCCATCAGCGCCAATAGCAGGTCGATCATCCGCTCATCGCTGTAAATGTTGCTGGTGTCCGGCGGCGACAGGCCCGCACCGGGCATGTCGAAGCGAATAATGCGAACGTCCTGCGCCAGCGATTGTGCCCAGGGTTCCCAGGTATGCAGGCTGGCCCCAAGTCCATGCAGCATAACCACCGCGTGCTGCTCACGTGGTCCGTCGTCGCGCAGATGCACCGGCGTTCCTAGCAGAGCGACCATGTCAGCGTCCTTATTCAGGTAGAGCGCTTCCAGCTCTGCTCTGTCACGGTCGGGCGTCCATAGCAGGATACCGGCGATGAGCGCCAAAATAAGCACACCCGCGAGAAGGCGTCTTGCAGTCGTCATGTGTTCTCAGTGCTGACCTGGTCAGTGAATGGCGAGTGTAGCCTTAGGCTCCGGCAGTTTCCTCTGCGTCGGCGCGGTACAACAGCAGTGCCGCGGCAACAAACGCCAGAACCGCCCCGGCGGCATAGCCTGGATAGCTTAGAGGTTGTACCCACATCGCAGGGAACCACCCAGCCAGCGTCATAGAGTCCAGTGGAATCGATAGAAAATACGCCGTGGGAATAGCGTAACGAATAGCGGCGCCTATCTGTGCTATGCGAATCAGCTTTGTACATAAATACAGCGCCCAGACTCCGATCAGTACAGATACAACATGGTGAGCACCGGGGCCCGGGCCGACCAGTCGAGGATCATACAATGTGATGTTTAGCAGGTAGACGAACCAGATAATGAAAACAGTCTCAGTGGCGCTTACGCGAGCCGCGTGATGCTGATGGCCGGCGTCGCGTGGTATGTGCAGCCCCAGTCTGCGCCGACACCAGAGCATCATGCGGCAGCGCGTATCTTTGTTTGTGCCGGCCAGTAGCAATAGCGGCAGAAAGATCATACTGCTTGCCTGCACCAGTAACATGGAGGGTGGCAAAACAGCGCGTCCGTCTATAACAAGCGTTTCAATCCCCAGCCAATGCGAGCAGCTCCACCAGGTCCACTCAAAGAAGCCGACCCAGACAAGTGTGCCGCCCATGTAACCCAGCATGCTGCCCAGTACATCGCCAGCTTTGAGGCCATACCAGATGAGAATCAACCCCAAAGTACCCAGGGTCATGGATATGGACGTGTAAACCGGCGCTGGCGGCGTGACAAGAGCGTTTTGAATCACCAGCGTGGCGTTTGCCAGCGATATACCGGCGAGCACCAGAATCAGCGCCGTCATATTGATCCAGGGTGAGCCTTGTCCGGCGCCACGTATTACGGCCACCGATGACGACGGTGACGCATTAGCGGCGGGCAAGGCTGCCGCGCTTGGATCGGCGGTTAGCGGCTTCACTGGCCAAAGCGATAGGAGGCGCGCACACCCACCATTCGCGGGGGCGGCAGATAGAACTGCGCACTGTCAGGCAGCACAAAGGTTGGACCCGCAATAAAGAAGTCTCGGATGTAGCCACCGGTGTTAAAACCATCTCGGATGGTGTCATCGTCAAACAGGTTGTCAGCGTAGGCGATCACCTCCCAGTTGCGACCTGCGACGCCCAGGCGCAGGTCAGTGAGCCAGTAGCTGTCAAACTCCAGCAGATTGCTCTGGTTCGAGTAACGCTCGTCGCGGAAGCTGGATTGCAGCTCTACAAACCAGTCTGTACTGGCGGTTAGTTCACGGCGATAGCTGGCAATGCCCACAAAAGAGTGTCGAGGCGCCCGCTCCAGTTCATTGCCGGTAAAATCCACGCGGCAGGTATTGAGCCCTGCGGCCGTTGTAACCACTTCACAGCCACCGGTATAGGCAATTGCGCCAGCGCTGCTGGTGAGCTGAGTAAAGTCGGTGAACTCAGACTCAAGGAATGTGTAACCCGCCTGCAGGCGCAGCTTGTCGGTTGCAAACCACGTGACGTCAAGCTCAGCACCGTAGACCTCAGCGTCTGCATTTACGATACGGTTTATCAGGAAGCCATTGTCATCCGGCACCTGACTAGTCACCTGTTTGTCGGTAAAGTCCTGGAAAAACAGCGCGCCGTTCAGCCGTAGTCGCTGATCAGCGAGGTCGGATTTCCAACCCAGCTCGTAGACCACTACCTGCTCTTGATCAAATCGGCCCTGATCTGGCTGAAAGGTTCCGCCGCCGCCGTTCACGGTGCTGATACCTGCGGGCTTAATGCCCTCCGCCACCGACAGGTAGGTCATCACATTGTCTGCGGGTCGATACTGGAGCGTAATTTTAGGCGCGATATAGCTATCCGCTGTTGACGCCTCTACTTGTCCCGCCGGCGTTGGAAACAGCACAGCGCCGCCGCCAAAAAGATTCAAAGGATCAATAATTGAGTTATCGAGGTTGGGGCCGCTGACATCCAGGTTTTCATCGACATAGCGGCCCTCAAGGGTGACTTCCCATTGCTCATTGATCTCCCAGCCGATAAGGCCGAAAGCCGCCCAGTGCTGGATATCGCGGGTCCATAAGTCAGCGTTGCGTGGAAAGCTTGTTCCCACATCGGCAACAAACGGCCCGCAGGCCGGCGCAAAGTCCTCAGTTACAAACGGGGGTGCAAAGGTCAGACAGGTCACACCGCCGTTCAAGACGTCTCGGTTCTCCTCCCAGTATTCTGCACCCAGGGTCCAGGTTAAGGGACCGTCACCGATGGATTGAATCCGAATCTCCTGACTGAATAGCTGCGTGTCATTGTCTATCCAGATCTCGCCATAGGCCGGGAAGTCATCGGCGCGGCCAAAAGCGTTGAAGTCCTGATACTGAAAGGAGTCGGACTCCGCAATGTGAGTGAGCGAAATGACCTGCGCAGGACCCAAACCGAAAAGGTCATCGAATTGGCGCGTGATATTCAGCGTGCCTCGCAAGACCTCCTGTTCACTGCCGGGGTAGTCGCGCCCGGGCGTACGCGGGTTGTCACTATTGCTAATCGTGAGATCACCTGCGTCGGGGGCGGTCCCCCGGATACCCGGCACGGTGGTCGCTGTTGGGTCTACCACCGTGCCAAGGGCACTGGCAGGCATTTGAAATACTTCAGTCGGCGCCAGGTGTGCCTGCGGCTGAACGCCGAACTCTGAATCCTCATAGGAAAGTCGACCACTGATGGACCACAGCGCGTTGGGCGTCCAGACAAATGTGCCCGCAACGCTGTTGCCGCTGCGATCACCCAGGTCGTCGCCGGTCACCGGACTATCGTAAAACCCATCGTGGCTCCAGGTGGCTGCGCTGAGGCCCAGGCTGAGGGTGTCAGCCACTGGGCCTGCGATTCTTCCGCGCAGCATTTGTTGACCGTAGTCGCCGATATCGGTTTCGATAGCGGCGGCAAATTCGTCACCCGGCATACGCGTTTTGTAGCTTATGGCGCCGGCAAAAGCCGAGCGGCCGTATAGCGCATGCTGAGGACCTTTGACGATCTCAATCTGTTCGATATCAAACAGAGCGGGATCTACCAGCAGCGAACCCCCGGAGGTAATCATCGACTCGGTGGTAATGTCGATGCCGTCCAGCAGGATAGCCATATTGGGTCTGCCTCGGGTGGGGGTGAGTCCGCGAATGCTAAGATTCAGATCCTGCGGCACAGAGCCCTGCTCCAGGTAGACGCTGGCACTCTGATCGACAACATCGTTGAGCTGGTAAAGACCGCGCTGAAAAAACACTTCCTTATCCAGCACATCCAGTGCGATGGGAACATCCTGAGAGGATTCCTGACGCCGGCGCGCGAATACCAGAACCTCCTCAATACGTGAAGCAGCTACTACCGCGGTGCTGCCAGTGATGGCAGGCTCCGCTGTTGCAGTTGATGAGGAAAGAGCAAAGCTGGTAGCGAGCGTGAGTGCAGAGAGTGAAACTATGTGCGTGAGGTTTTTGTTGTATTGAGAGGTCATACCACAGTCCTTAAAACAGCAAGGTTTAACACCCATGATCGTGCTGCGCTAGGAAAGTGTCAATAAAAGTGGACACTCATGAATGTACGAGGCGGTAGCGGTTGCCTGCGGGTGTGTCTGTTTGCGACTGCGATATAAGGTGTTGATTTTATTGGAGAAATAATTTCTGCAATGCTAGCGCAAGCCGCGATAATCGCGACTTATGGCCTCTTTGCAGCTACTAGCATTGCTTCCGGAGCCTGTTCTACGTCAAAAGTGATTGAAAAATTTCAAAGAGGCGTCGCGCCTTTCATGCCCACGCACAGCCCTTGTAGACGAGGGCGCAGCGGCTGCTAATCGTGCCAGGGAGTCGAGTTGATTCTGCGACCGTTCAGCAGTTGACCGATAGCGCTATTGCGCACAAAACCCTGATAGCTCACCAGGCACAGTGCCAGTGTAGAGATACAAACGACCAGGAATTTGATTTCTGCCGGGGCAGCCAGGTCGTGCAGTAGCAGGGCCACGGCGACCAGGGGTATCGAGTGAAAGATGAATATCCAGTATGCACTGTCGGAGAAGTAACGCACCCAGGGGTTGTGCCGCTGGCTAAATCGACAAAACAGACCAACAAACCCCAGCATGTAGTGAACGATTGAAAAACCTGTCACCAGGCAAAGCAGAGTATGCTGCAGTGGGTAGCTCGCTGCCTCCACAGGCGCCTTGGTAAGCACCAGCGCGGTGGCCATCAAGAATAGAACGCTTGCAATGATCAGATCCTTGCGCCAGCGCGATGCCAATACCTCAAGGTCTTGCCGCCGCCAGTACAGCAGCCAGCCGAAGCCGAAACACAGTCCAAAGTTGAGATACACCCACAGCGATGGCACAAAGCTCAGCTTTGCTGTGACGCGACCGGACCACTCGGTTGCGCCTAGCGCAGCAAGCAGCAGTGACATCGCAACGAGCAGCGAGCGTGTATAAATGGCGCGTTCCGCGAGTAAGGTAGACAGGCCTGCCTGCGTTCTGCTGCCAAGTCGGCGCCATGCCGCTAACACCAGCCACAGGGTGACGAGGTGCATGCTCAGATAATAGAGAAACCAGAGGTTGTGCGTGTTGTCCCAAACCGGGTGAGCAGCGTCGAGCAGAGCGGGGTCGAATCCAAATTCTCCGGTTTGCATCACGTGTCGCGCGATGACTCTCAAGCCTGTCATGATCAGCGCCAGAGGCGGCAGGAAAATCAGAAATGGCAGACCAATGCGCTGCCAGCGGTTTGTTAGCATGGCCGACTCACCGCGCCGCTCCAGCAGCAGGGCGGTGAAAAATCCGGACAGCAGAAAGAACACCGGCATGCGGAACGTATTGATAAAAAACAGAAGAACATCCATCGACGGCGAGCGCGCGCTGTCCCAGTAGTAGTCTACTGCGTTTACCGTCAGATAAATCTGCGCTGTGTGCAATACGACCCCAAGGCTCATCATCAGGGCCCTTAAAAAGTCGAGCCCGTGGTAGCGCGTCGGTGAGTCGTGATGCATTTCTGTCATAGGCTGCTTTGTTGCGTCGAGGTTAGTTTGCTTACAAATTATCGGGAATGTTCGATTATCGAGGTTTTTGTGCGCGAGGTCATAAATGCTCTGACAAGAAATTGCTCGCTTACAGAATCCAGATGCTCAACACAGGTGGTCGCATGTCAATGCGCCTGGAGGTCGCACTTGTCTGAGCGGGATTCCCAGGCGCTGGCCAGTACGGGGTCTGCCAAGAATTCGTATCCTGGTGATGAGCCGATGCAGCGCGCTGGTGCCCTGCCTGGGGTCGTAACGGCGCCTTTTTTCTGTTTTTCTTGTAGCTAAACCGACCTACGTTCAATACCGCAGGAGACCGGCAATGCGCGTTACCAAAGACATGCTGCATCCAGACTTAAAGAGCACGTATCGGCTAACGATGTGGCTGCCCACTCTGTTTAGCCTTAGTTGGCTCGTTCGCCTCGTCAACTATCTGGGGCGGCGCTTTCACAAACCTAAGACAATCGAGGGCTTTCACCTCGAAGAACGGCTGATACCGTGCAGTGATGGCAGCGGCGAGTTTCGCGTGGTGATTTATCGGCCACAGCAGGCTGAAAACGATCTGCCTGCGCTGCTTTATCTGCATGGCGGCGGCTACATCATGGGTAACCCTGAACAGGCCGTTGTGCTGATAGCGCGGTTTCTGCGCCAGCGTCCCTGTGTCGTGATTGCACCAGACTATCGAAAAGCCTTCAGCAGCCCATTTCCTGCAGGGTTCGACGATTGCTACGACACGCTGGTGTGGGCAAAACAGCACGCGTCTGAGCTGGGTATCGCAGGAGAGAAATTCATGGTTGCCGGCCACAGCGCTGGTGGTGGCTTAACCGCTGCCGTCAGCCTGAAAGCCAGGGATACCGGTGAGGCTGATATTGCCTTTCAAATGCCGATTTATCCTATGATCGATGACACTCAGCCCAAGGATCCCGCGCGAGATATTGCAGCGCCCGTCTGGAATACCAAAACGAATCGTATCGGCTGGGGTGCTTACCTTGCCGACATTCACAGCCAGAAAGCGGCAGTCCCCGCTTACGCTGCACCGGCGAGGGGAGCCGATAATCGCGGCCTTCCACCTACCATTACCTTTGTGGGTACCTTAGAGCCCTTTTACTGGGAAACCTCAGACTATGTGCAGTCGCTGCGCGACGCCGGTGTAGAGGTTGCCTATCGAGAGTATGAAGGGTGTTACCACGGCTTCGATTTCATAGGTGGAAAGGCAGCGATCAGCCAGCAGGCAATCGACTTTACCTATCAGCAGTTTGCGGACTTTTATGACCGCTTTGTGGCCGAAGAGCAGCCTGTTTCAAGTGCCGACGGCCGCGCGGCTGCGCCAGACCAGGAGTAGCCTCATACAAACGGTGCTCGGCGGGTGCTGGACAAGCGAGAAAATTCCTATACATTCAACAAAATACAAAAAAGCAGTATTCAAGCCGGGGGGCTCCCATGACACGTTTCCTTAAGCACGGCGCAGCGCTGTGCTTGTTCGCATTCATCGTCGCATGTAGCGATGGCAACGACAGCTATGTGCCACCACTGCCTGGTCCCAACCTGACGCTTCTCAATATCTCTGACGCTGTGGGCGTCAATAGCGATGGGACGCTTGAGGGTGGCACCGGAGGTTCGGTGGGCAGCGCTTCAGTGGTTCAGCCCACGGCCAGCGATGTGGCGTCTCCCGGTGAATTTATCGAATTCACCTTCACTGTGCGCGCTGTCGGCGTTGAAGCCGAGTTGGTGCCGGTGCACTTCTACCTGATCGAGCGCAGCAAGGTCGCCCAGCTTGAAGACAACGAAGAAGCCGAGACGTTTGATCTGGGAGACTTCATGATTGAACAGGTGGTCGAAGGCGAAACCACGTATACCGCACAGTTCATTATTCCAAGCGATGTCACTGAAGCTGGCGACTATTTCATCGTCGGCTACATCGATGCGCCGGGCATCGTGGCGGAAGATATCGATATCACCGACAACCGGTCGCGTGGCTTCAGTGAAGGCGACGAGACCACCTATGGCGATATCCTTATCGACTCCGAGCAGCATCACGACTTTATCCTGCATGAGATCGTGGTGGCGGAGGGCTTTATTCTGATTCCCGAGCCGCCGCCCGAAGATCGCGACGAGACAACCCCACCGGATGAAGTGGAGTCTCACATCATCGGGCATATCGATGCCACCAAGCTTGGAGCCGGCATTGTGAAGGCGCGCGTCGCTGCGGAAATGATCATCGGCGGCGTGACCTATACCGCGCACCTGTGGACTGAGGAAGATGTCGCCTACGTGGACACGATGGACATCACTTTCCCCAATGATTTTGAGGAGCACTATTTCCCCTGGGACATTACCGTGAACGGCGAACTCGCCCACGCGTTGCAGGACGCCTTTAATCCTGACGCTGAGGAAAACATTGTCACCTTGCGCTTTACGTTAATTGATATCAGCGAAGACGTAGAGCACCGCGACGATAACAATGTCTTGGAAATCCAGGTCCCATACGCCTTGTATTCGCCCAGCGAGATCACGGAGATCAGCCCGCTGGTTGCATCGACGGGTGGTGACACGCGTCAGGTATCGGGTAGCGATAACATCAGTGCCCAGAATAATGCAGAGCTGAATTTCAACAGAAGCTTTGGCAACACCTATGGCGACCGCAGCAAATTTGCGATCGGCTTTAACCTGGGCGCAGATGCCTTCGTGAAACAGAATCGCGCCGAGGCCTCTTTTGAGTCCTTCGGAAACTTCAACATTTATATATTCGACAACAGTGCCACCCTGCTGGGCGCCGAAGCTGGCGTATTCGCTTTTGGCGATACCCTGGGTGCCGGCTATAACGTGGGCGTCAGCATTCTTGGTCTATCGGTGTTTGATGAGAGCGACAGTGTCTCAGAACGACTGCAGCGCTCCTGGGATCGTACCTGGGAAGAGGAGCAGGCCCTGTTTGATGCGCGCTTTGTCATTCTTATCGTGCCGGTCAGGGTCAATGCCGGGATCGCCGGTAGCGTTGGCTTCGGCGCCGGCGTGGGTTTCGACAATCTGGTGGTCTCAGCTACCGGTGACGTTTTCAGTGCGGAAATCGCCGCCTTCGCAGAGGCATCGATTGATCTTGCGATCGCGTCGGGTGGCGTGGGCGGCTCGTTCCTGATCATCTCGGAGAACTTCTCCATCACCGGAACGGCTGACCTCACCGAGGCCTTCACAGACAGCAGGATTACTCTGGGGATGGATATCACCAACGAGCTGAAAGCGATTGAAGGTGAGATCTATCTGTTCGTGCGCTATCCGGTTTACAAGTTTTGTTGCAAGGTCAAACGCAAAGAGGGTCGTAAGACTATCTACAATACAGGTTCTCTCTACGACCGCACCTGGACCTTGTTCAGTAGCTCGCAGACCCTCAATTTCTAAACGTGAAACGCCTTGTTGTATCCCTGCTGGCGGCCTGGGTTAGCCAGGCCGCAGCGGAGTCTTGTTTAACCGCACAGGACTTTAAGTCCGTTTCGGCGACCCAGTTTTCTCTGCCCGATGGCAGCTCAGTGAGCCGACTCGAGCTCACAGGTACCCTGCTGTATCGCGAACTGCTGGCTGCAGAGGAGTTCTATTGGCTGGGGTTTGAGCTTTACCAACCCAGCGTCCGCGTCGACGCAGAGTCGGGATCGTCGCCGGCCTATTCGGTGCCTTTCGCTGCGAAAATCAAGCGCAGCACCGGTCGGGTGAGTACTTGGCATTACAACGCAGACCTCAAGCCCGAGGATCGCGAAAAGCTCAATGGCATATACGAAACACTACACCTGAACCCGGCGCCAGCCGGCGCTAATCCGGCGAGTTACACCGTTAATGAAGCCGATACGTTAGGGCAGTATGAAGCCCGCTACCTGCGCCTGCCCGACGGAACCCGTACTCGCTCTCGGCAGCAGTATACCCGACTGCGGCCCAGTGGGGGCAGCGCCTTTAACTTGTCGGAGGCGATTGTGCATTCAGACGAGTTCACTTTTCGCAGCGATAACTGCTGGCATACGAAGGTCACCGGGCGCAGCGATATCGAGCTGAGTGGTGGCAACGATCTGAATATCCGCGTTCGGCAGCGGCTGAATGTAGAGCGCCTGTCCACAGTCATTCCTGCGGATGCGCGCCTGCCGAAACTGCCAATGAACCCGCTGGATTGGCCACAGATTCCGCTGGCTGAGATCTACCCGCCCGAACCGCGCAACCCGCTGGCCAGTGTAGATGACTTTCTCCAGCGACTCGCAACACTGGATGGGGCATCGCGGCAGGCACTCAAGGATTTCCTCTACGACAACGATATTTATCTGTCTGCCATCGGCGATCAGATTCGTGGCGATGCGTTGTCTGATGATTTTGAGAAGCGATTGCTGTTGATGATTGGCAAGGCCGATACGCCCAATGCGCACGCGCTACTTGCTGATCTGGCGGTGGATACCGCACTGGATGACAACGCGCGATTCCGCAGCCTGATGGCCCTGCGATATTCAGAAAACCCCATCGCTGAGAGCGATCTGGAGATGCTGTTCGGGTATGCAGAAAATGCAGACCTCAGTGGCGACGATGCCGAAATCGCCAACAGTGCCATGATGGTGCTGGGCATCATATCGCGCACCCAGGCGGACTGCGACTTTGGGCAGGCGCTGTCAGACCGTTTGATGGCGCAACTCTACGCCACCACCAGCGATGATCGCGCTGCCGCCTTGCTCACAGCGGTAGGTAACAGCGGCGACCTTGATCATGTAGAGGGGGTGGGGGACTACCTGGATCGTGATGATCCTAAGCTTCGCGCCCGCGCAGCGGATGCACTGGGTAATCTGCCATCGGCAGAATCGCAGGAAATGCTGCGCAAACACCTGGATGCTGAGAGCAATGACCGTGTGAAGGTGAACACGCTGAAGGCACTCGGCAAGCAGGAACTCGAAAGTCAGGCCGTGAACACGGTGTTCAACTACGCTGACCGCGGTCAGGACGACAACATTCGCCGTGCCGCCATTGAGACCCTGGCCAATCAGGCAGAGGCCAATCCCGATCTCAAGCCGCGCCTGAAGCAACTGATGAAGGGCGAGCGAGACCGGCGCAACCTGCAAACGCTGATGAAGGCTATTTACTAGCACTCGTCGCTGCGTAACCCCGCTGTCCTCGCTCAGCGGTTAATCGTTTCAGCTCCCGACTCCCCAGCGCCCACACAGCTCCTGTCGATGTGCATTTTACAGATGCGATTGAGTCTCATTCCCGTTATTATGCTTGCGCTTTTACGCGGTACACGCTCCGCCGTTTTTCCCGAGGTATCCCATGACCAGAATTTTCTCGATAACGTTTTTGTTGCTATTAGCCAGCGCCGCGCTGTCCCAGCAAAATGAGAAGTCTTCTGAGGTTGGAGAGGCTGCCCCGCAGAACCCCATTGAGACTGTCATTGTTACCGGGCGCGCCAGCAAGCTCTATCGCATCGGTGAGACGCAAACGGGAAAGCTGCCGCTGGCGCCGCTGGAGGCGTCGCAGTCAATTACGAGTATCCCCGAGGCGCTGATAAGAGATCAGGGCGCCCGTGAAGCGGGTGACTTGTACAGAAATATTTCCGGCGTCACGACGTTTAGCTATGCCGGCGTAACGGCGCGCGGTTTCCGTCAGCAAGACATCTTTTACGACGGCCTTCGTGGAGATCCTTTGGTGGGTTTTGCTGTCCCTCAGCTTTTTAATATTGAGCAAGTCGATTTCTTGAAGGGCCCTGCAGGCATGCTGTATGGCGTGGGTGCACCAGGGGGGCTTTTCAACTACGTGACCAAACGGCCCACCGAAGCCTTCGAAGCCAACGTGCGAGCGATTCTGGGCAACTTTGATCGACGCGGTCTGTCCGGTGAGGTCTCGGGCGAACTGCCAGTAAAGGGTTTGGCAGGCCGCATTGGACTGTTTCACGAAGAGCGCGACCTGTTTCAGGAGAACACGGGAAACGAGACCGGCATCTACGATTTTGCACTTTCGCAGGCGTTTGGCAGCACGCTGGCAACGCTGCAGTTCACGCGCTATGACCAGGAGCTTCCCGGTAGCCGCTTACGCGGTGTGCTGGTGGAGGAAAACGGCGACTTTATCTCCGATATCGAGTGGAACCACAATGAGCCCTCTGACGGCATGATGCTCGATACGGACTACTTCAACTTGAGATTGGAAGGCAGTGTCGGAACACACCTATCCTGGAACAGCTCCCTACGTTATATAGATGGTGAGGAGACCCAGCAGTGGCATGGTCCCATTGTGGTGTTTGAGGATCGAGACCCCGATCTCATTGAGCGCAGCTACGTCGACCAGAACCGCGACCGCGAGATTCTCAGCGCGGGGGCCAATCTGATCTGGCAGTTTGATCTGGGGGCCGTTGAGACGCGGGTGCTGGCGGGCTTTGATGTCTACGAAGAGACACTCAACTTCCGCAATGGCGGTGCTAACCCGGCATTTTTGTTCGGTGCGGTCCCGGCCCTCAGTATCAGTAATCCTCAGTACGGCCTTGCAGACCCCAGCACTTACGACATCAGCAACACCTTTACCGACACGGAGCAGTATCGGGCTGGGGCCTACCTGCTGGGTGAGTTTAGTTGGGAGCAGTGGATAGCAACCGTTGGCGTGCGCTACGACGAATTTGAGGATGAATCCGACTTTACCAATCTCTCCGGCCTGACCTCGGTGGATACATTTGACGACAGTGATACCTCACTGCGGGTGGGGCTGGTATATCAGATCAGTGATGAAGTCTCCGTCTACGCGCAGTGGTCAGAAAGTTTTGAGCCGCAGAACGCCGGCGTGCAGAACGAAGAGACCGGCGGGCCGTTCGACCCTACGGTAGGTGAGATGTATGAAGTGGGTATCAAGACCGCACTGTTCGGCGGTCGTTTGCAGTCCAGCCTGGTGGCCTACCAGATCGTAAGGGAAAACCTGCTACAACCCGACCCCGATGTATTCGACCCTCGCGTGAACCGGCAGGTGCCGATTGGCGAGATTGAAAGCCAGGGATTTGAGTTCGACGTCACGGCTGACATCACAGATAACTGGGTCATTACCGTGGCGTATGCCTACAACGACACCAGCATCAAAGAGGATGTGACCGGCGAGGGTGATGGCATCCCAAACGAAATCGACGGGCAGTTTATTAATGCGCCGGAAAACCAGCTAGGCATCTGGACGCGCTACCAGTTACCGCGCTGGAACATGGCGGTTGCTCTGGGCATGGATGCTGTGGATGACCGCGTTGGCTTCGGCGGACAGTTAGTGCCCAGCTATGAAGTCTTCGATGCCTCGCTGTTCTGGGAGCCAGGTCCGTTCAGCGTGATGTTGCGGGTCGACAACCTGCTGGACGACGAATTCACCACGTCCGGTTTTTTCGATACCACCAATCAGATCCCGGCAGTCTTTGGCCCAACACTTGGTGCATTTAATTTCCCCGGGTCACCCCGCGGCTACTTCGTCGAGGTCTCCAAATCCTGGTAGCACGGCACTGAGACCTCGCAGCGTAGCAGCCTTCATTGAATTGATAACCCAGCCCACCCGATGCAGGTGAGCAAGCGAAGAGAAAACGATCTATGTGGAACACAGCATTCAGGGTAGTTGCGGCTGCGGTCGCGACGATTGCGGCCTCGGCCGTGCTGGCACAGCAGGTGGCGGATGACGCTGCCATTGAGGAAGTCCTTGTGTATGGCTCGCTGTCGAGGTACTCGGCGCTGAAGTCAGATATACCCATACTGGAGTCAGCCCGGTCGGTCTCTATCGAGACCGAACAGCAGTTTATCGACAAGGGCGCACTGGTACTGGATGACATCTATACCTACACCGCGGGGGTGACTGGCGAGACCTTTGGCTTCGCCACCCGCGGGGACTTCCTCAGAGTCAGAGGCCTGGACGTGGCGCAGTTTCAGGACAGCCTGCAGTCACTGTTTGGTAACTTTAATAACACGCGCCCGGATATCTACACCCTGGAGCAGGTGGAGATACTAAAAGGTCCGGCGTCGGTGCTGTTTGGTCAGGGCTCACCGGGCGGGCTGGTCAACGTGGTGAGCAAGCGCCCGCGGGATGAGTCGCGTCATGAGATTATCCTGGAGGGCGGCAACTTTGATCGCGCCCAGCTATCTCTGGACTCCACCGGCGCCTTGGATGCAAACAACGACTGGCTGTACCGAGTAGTCGCGCTCTATCGCGACACCGGCACGCAGATCAATGAGGTCGACGACGAAACTGTTGTGTTCGCGCCCTCACTGACCTGGCGACCCAATGATCGCAGCGAAATCACCGTGCTGTTCAACTATCGGGATACCGAGAGCGATACTGCGGCGCAGTTCCTGCCCATCGCCGGCACCCTGGACCCTGCGCCCAATGGACAACGAATAGACTTCAGCGCCTATTACGGCGACCCTGACTTCAATTTCTACGACGCTACCACCACGTCCTTTACCCTTTTAAGCAGCTACCAATTCAATGATGTGTTCACGGCGGAAGTGACCGCCCGCCGCACTGACGGTGAAGCGGACTATCAGCAGACCTGGCCTTCCTTTATTGGCGGCGACCGCTATGTGCGGAACCCCGATGGCAGTCTGTATGAAGATGGCACGGTGCCGCGCAGCTTTTTTGGCAGCAACGCCAGCTCTGAGCAATCTGCTGTTGATCTGCGCCTGCGAGCCAACTTCTCAACGGGAGACTTCGACCATCGCATGCTCATGGGCTTGCAATACCAGGATGTCACCACCGATGACGACCGCTTCTTTGCCTTTGCGCTGGGTTACAACTTCCTGACTGCAGGGCCTAATCCGCCACTCGGGGACCAGTTCTGGATCAATCTGTTCGATCCCGTCTACGGGCAGTTCCCCGACGCAGCGTTTTTAGAGTCGCTGCGCGTCAGCAGCCCCAGCACAGACTTCGAAGATATTGGGCTCTACCTGAACAATGAGATCAGCGCCGGCAACTGGCGCGTGACGCTTGGATTGCGCTACGACGAATCAGAGACGCAGGCTGCCCTCGCTACGCAGAAAGACGACGAGCTTTCCGCGGCGGTGGGCGTGCTGTATCAGTTTGATAACGGCTTTGCGCCCTACATAAGCTACTCGGATTCCTTTCAGCCGGTGGTGGGTGACAACGGCAATGGCCAGCCTCTGGAACCCCAGAGAGGCGAGCAGTGGGAAGCGGGCATCAAATACCAACCCAGCGGTATACCCGCCTTCGTCACGCTGGCAGTGTTCGATATCGAGCAGACCAACTTGCCTGACCCACTGGCGGCCCCTGGCACCTTTGAACAGCAGCGTGGCGTAGCAGAAGTGCAGGGCGTAGAGCTGGAGGCGCAGGTCAGTTGGGGTGATTTCAGTCTGGAGGCCAACGCCAGCTACCTGGAGACCGAAAGCCCGGACGGGTTTCAGTTTCCCAGTGTGCCCGAGACGCAAGCCTCCGCCTGGTTGGGCTATGAGCCATCACAAATTCCCGGCCTTCGCCTCGGCGTGGGCGTGCGCTACGTCGGAGACAGCCTCGACGGTGTTGACCAGATTGAAACGCCTTCCTACACCCTGGGCGATTTGCTGCTGGGCTACGGTCGCGACAAGTGGGATGCCACGCTGAACGTTCGCAACGTCACAGATAAAGAGTATCTGGCAACCTGTATTGCCCGCGGTGACTGCTTTGTGGGTGATGAACGCACCATCGTTGCCCGGCTGCGTTATCTGTTTTGAAAGCAGCCTCACTGTTGAAACGGCGGCCTGTGGCCACTTAAAAACCGGAGGCTATTCAGTGGCTTGTTTGCAGCGCTGTCACATCACATCTGGTTACGGCGCCAGATTATCGATGGAAATTTCCGGCAAAGAATCTGCAGTCGGAAAGCCCAGAACCTGAGAGTAAAAGTAGAGTTCTGCCTGTAGCGCGGTCACCTGGTTTTCTGCCTTTCGAAATCCATGCGACTCTCCCTCGAACGCTATGTAGGCCGTGGGTATGCCACGACCTTTCAGTGCCTCATAGATCATTTCTGACTGGTTGGGCGGCACCACCGGGTCGTCGAGCCCCTGCAGCAGAATCAGCGGTGCCTTGAATCCGTCCAGATGCTGGATGGGCGACCGATCAAGGTAGAGATCGCGACGCTCCGGGTAGGGGCCGATGAGTTGATCAAGGTAGCGCGACTCGAACTTGTGTGTCTCTTTTGCCAGCGCTTCAATATCCGATATGCCGTAGTACGAGGCGCCGGCCGCAAAGGTATCCGTTTGCGCATGCGCCGCCAGGGTCGTGTAGCCGCCTGCGCTGCCACCCCGAATGATCAGGCGTTGCAGGTCCGCCATACCCTGAGCAGCCAGCCAGGTAGCACCTGCAGCGGCGTCTTCAATATCCCGGATGCCCCATTGTCCGTAGAGGGCTCGGCGATAGGCACGACCAAAGCCCGTGCTGCCGCGATAGTTGAGGTCGAGCACCGCAAATCCGCGGCTAGTCCAGAAGTAGTGACTCGGCTGATAGCTGGCCCTTGCCACCGACGTCGGGCCGCCGTGGACGCTCACGATCAGTGGCGGTGCCGCATCGTCTGGCCCTGTCACAGTAGGGTTAGTCGGCGCTAGATACACGCCGTGGGCCTCGTCTCCTCCGGGAAGAGGGAAGGTGACTTGTTGTACAGGAGGAATCCACGCCGCTTCGAGGGCGGAATCTCTGGACGTTCTAATCGTCTTCTCGATAGCCCCTTGAGAATCGACGCGCACAAGCGCGTCAGGCCCGGCCGCAAAGGCCGCGGCAAGGTACAGTTTGTCCTTGTCGACGACCACGCTGCCGTAATCCACAGCACCGGTATCGAGTAGGCGGGCATTGCCCTTTGCGTCGATTCTGTAGAGCTGCTCAACACTGCCGCGTCGCGCTGCAACCAGTAACTCGCCACCGGGCAGCAGGTGGTAGTAGTGAGCACCGATCCCCCAGTTCGACCCGCCAATCTCGACATCTTTAAGGCCGGTCTCGACAGGGACGAAATCGTCTCCGTTTACGACATAGGGTCGCCACCAATTGTCACGATCAGACACGACAAAGAGCCTGCCATCGTCAGCCCATTGCGGGTCAATGACCGACTCATCCCTGTCGGGATTGTGGGTGCGAAGCGTGACGAGCTGCCCCTGATCGTCGAACGCTGCAGTATGAAGGCGAGTCGTATCCCAGGGCATGTTGGGATGCATCCAGCTCGTAAACGCAATGCGCTGGCCGTCTGCCGACAGTCTTGGCGCAGAAACGAAGTCGGTGCCGGAGAACAGGACGTCGCCTTCGGATTCTTCCTCAAGGGCAAGACTCACCAGATTATTGACCGGCTCCTCGAGTCCGCGATGATCCTCGCGTATGCAAATCAATCGATTCCGTGCAGCATCAAGCGTGCACCCTGCAAAGCGCAGCTTGTCCTTTGGGGTGATGGCCACAGGTTCCTCGCCGGCACGGAAGCGATACAGGCGCTGGTCTGCGAAGTTCGAGAACCAGAGCGTATCTCCTGCCACCAGCAAAGCACCCCCACCGTACTCGTGAACACGGGTACGCACGTTCCAGGGCTCAGGCAACAGCTCTGTTGGCCCTTCCTCACCCTCACGCCAGCGCATGATGGTTGTGCGACCGCCCTGTTCGGGCCGAGACTCCAGCCAGTAAAAGAAGTCTCCCTCCTTGCGCAGGCCCCCGATGCCCCGCGCGCCTTCGACGAGTGATTCAGCGCTGATCGGTGATGGCCAGCTGCCATAGGGAAGGGTTGGCACAGTCGTCTCCTCCAAATTTGGCGACACAGTGGCTCCTGGCGTCGGTGCGTCTTTCGCACAGGCGACAAGTAGCAAAATGAACAGGGATGTTATGACGCGCATGGTGATTTCTCGTTTACTTCCCTTTGGCGTGCGGCGCTATGGAGCTTTCCAGATAGCGACTGCGACTGGCGCCGCTAACCAGGGTGACGTGTCGCCGCAAGCTTTATTGCTGGAAAGATTTTCAATGCTCTGGCAAGCGTTTTACCTTATCAAAGACACCTGCAAGT
Organism: Pseudomonadota bacterium; assembly: GCA_038746745.1. Taxonomy (GTDB): domain Bacteria; phylum Pseudomonadota; class Gammaproteobacteria; order Pseudomonadales; family Halieaceae; genus JANQIO01. The sequence goes on along the minus strand of JBCDKJ010000005.1, from coordinate 4,486 downwards.
GGATAGAAAAGCGGACAATCACGCCTCCTCGAACAGACTGCTGGGGTCCCAGGCCACACCGTTAATATGACCACCGCCGTCGGCATGAAGTGTATTGCCGGTGACGAAGCGGGATTCCTCCGATGCGAGAAACGCCACTACGGGTGCAACGTCGGTGTCGGGGTCGCCGAATCGTTGCATGGGCAAGCCCACCTCAATCTGTGCAAACATTTCGGGTTTATATGAACGCAGCGCCTGCAGCGCAGCGGTTTCTGCAGAGGGGCAGACAATATTGCAGGTGATGCCCAGCGCCGCCCACTCCCGCGCTGCCGTTCGCGTCAGTGCCCGCAGTGCTTCCTTGGCCATGTTGTAGTGCGCCGTGTACATGTGCGCATTGATGCCATTCAGGGATGCCATATTGATGATGCGCCCATAGCCCGCAGCCTTCATGTGCGGGAGGGCGGCCATCATGGCCCAGTGGCAGCCCAGCGTCCCAACGTTAAAGGCGTGGAGCAAGTCATCATCTGTCATTTGCTCGATGGGTTTGAGTCCCGCGCTGGAACCCCAGGCGTTATTGACCAGAATATCGATACGCCCCCATTGCTCTACCGCCGCTGTAACCATGCGCTCAACCTGATCACGCTGGCTGACGTCGGTGGCCAGTACAAATCCCTCTCCGCCATCCGCCTGAATCTGCGTAAGTACGGAAGCGGCTGACTCCTCGTTGAGTTCCGCCAGCAGGACTTTCGCGCCCTCTGTTGCCAGCTTTCGCGCAATTGCAGCGCCGATGCCCGCGCCCGCGCCGGTGACAATCGCAACCCGTTTTTCCAGTGATCCCATGCCCTCACCTCAGGTGTTCATTACATGCACAGATGGTAGCTCAGCTGCCAGGGCAGGCTGCCGGGTACAGGACAATCTCCTAGACCGGCTTGATTTATGCCACCGCCGCCTAACCCCAGTCCGTTGCAGAAAGCACGAAGATGCCCAGGCTGCAGGTGAACAGGCAGGTGAGGGTCGACAACATAATGATATTGGCGGCCAGCGCAGCGTTAGCGCCCATGGCTCGCACCATCGGGTAGGACGCTGTTGCAGTTGGGCTCACGAACATCAAAAAGAGAACGCCCAGCTCCATTCCCTTAAAGCCCAGCATTGCAGCAAGCACCGTGCAGAGCCCCGGCAACACAGCGGCCTTCATGGTGACAACAGACAGCGTTGCGACGCCTGCGCGCCTGAGACCGCTCAGGCTCATACTCGCCCCCGTACCTAAAAGCGCCAGTGGAAGCGCCATGCTGCCCAGGTAGTCTCCGGTAGCCAGCAGCACGCTGGGTATATGTACGTCCAGGGCAGAAAGCGTTACGGCGATAGCGATGGCGATAATCAAGGGGTTCTGAAGTGTTTTCACAATCACGCCGCGCAGATCGAGGGTGCGGTTTGCGTAGACGCTAAGAATGAAAACACCCAGCACGTTGTAAAGCACTGTCATCCCTGCCATCAGCACGGACGCAACTGCCAGCCCCTCAGGCCCGTACGCGGCGGCACATAATGCAATGCCGACAACGCCAAGGTTGCCGCGAAAGGCGCCCTGCACATATACACCCCGATCGGCCCTGGGTTGCAGCGGCAGCACCATCAGCCAGGCCACGGAAAAGGCCAGTAGCGTTGCCGCGAGGCTGTAGTAAAAGAGGCCTGGCCGCACTGTTTCCTGAATGTCGATGCGTGAGATGGCAGAGAACAGCAAAGCGGGTAGGCAGATTGAAAACACCAGCCGCGCCGCCACGTCATTGAAGCGATCGTCAATAAAGCCAAGGCGCCGCAGCACCAGCCCCAGCAGCACAATCAAGAAGATTGGGCCGGTAACTAGCACAGTGGTGGACAGTGTTTCGAGATACAACGCAGGGATTCCGGAACGCGCGGGCAGGCATTGTCGCATAGCAGATGCGCGTGAGGGGCAAGCCCTAGCTGTTATGATGCGAGGCGAACATTTTACTGGCCCGCAGACATTCTAGATGGACTACAACTACGATCCCATTGCTTTGCCTACCAGGCCCCGACTGGATGCTGAAGCGTCGCTGGGAAGGGCGCAGGACTTCTATGAAGCGATACGCTCAAGGCATTCTGTACGCCATTTTTCAGATGCGCCGGTGGATAGGGCAGTGATTGAAACCTGCATTCGCGCAGCGGGTACTGCGCCCAGCGGTGCCAACCATCAACCGTGGCACTTTGCCTGCGTCAGTGATGCTGACACCAAGCGCGCTATTCGTGAAGCCGCGGAGGCGGAAGAGCGCGCGTTTTACGGCGGTAAAGCCAGCGATGAGTGGTTGGATGACCTGAAGTCCTTAGGCACGGATGCTGATAAACCTTTCCTCGAGACCGCGCCCTGGCTGATCGGGATTTTTGCCGAGCGCTACGGCGTCGACGAGCAGGGCAACAAGCGCAAGAACTACTACACCGCCGAATCTGTGGGCATCGCGACAGGTTTTCTAATCAACGCGCTGCACGAGGCCGGCCTCGCCACCTTGACCCACACACCCAACCCTATGAAGTTTCTGAACAGGATTCTCAAGCGACCTGAGAACGAGCGCCCGTACATCCTGCTTGTGGTTGGCTACGCCGCCGACGATGCCATGATCCCGCGAGCGGCAACGGTCAAAAAGCCACTGGATCAGATCGCCAGTTTTATCTAACGGCAGGGAGCATCCTGCTTCTTTGAGGAGATCCCGCAGCAAGGCGCCGCGGCGTCAGGTCTCGGCTACAAAGTTAGTTAGTTCATACCAACGCCCGCAAATAGCCTGGCACTCGTTGTCGCCCTTTCACCGAAAGCTCTACGCTGAGTGATATGGATAAATACATTGAAGCCGATTGGCTGGTCGCGGGCAGCGGCGCTGCCGGCATGACCGGCGCTGTCGTTGCCCATGAGTTGGGCGGCGAAGTGCTGCTGGTTGAAAAAGAGCCCATGTGGGGCGGGACCACGTGCAAGTCAGGGGGTGTTGCCTGGATTCCTGGCAACCACCGTCAAGCGGCGCACGGCGTGTCTGACAGCGTGGATGATGGCTTCCAATACCTCAAAGGTCTGATTGGTGACAGCGTCAGCGAGCCTCGGCTGCGCGCCTATGCCGAGCGTGCGCCAGAGATGCTGGAGTTCATGATGGCGCGTACCCATGTGGACTTCACACCCCTGCCGTCCTACATGGATTACTACGAGCAGGTGCCGGGCTATAAGCCTGGCGGTCGGTCGATGGACCCGGGCACCATTCATTTAAGCGAGCTCGGTGCGGAGGGCTACACTATCCGTGACGACTACGCCGGGCCGCTGCCTTTTAGCGTGACGGTGCAGGAAGGTCGGCGCATTGGCGAACTGGATTTCGGCGGCTATCTGCTGGCCGCCCGCTTGGGTCTGCGCTATTTGCTGGACGTACGCGCACGGCTCAAGGGCAAGCGCGACCAGCGCCTGGCGCTGGGGCAGGCGCTGGTGGCAAAGCTCAGGCTGAGTCTTAAAGAGCGCGACGTACCGGTATGGCTGGGCGCGCCGGTACGGGAACTGATACAGGAGAACGGCCGGGTTGTTGGCGCGCAGATCGAGCGCGAAGGACGGACGGTTACCGTGCGCGCACGGCAGGGCGTATTGTTGGCGACCGGAGGATTCTCCCGCAATGCGGCCCTGCGCCAGCAATATCAGCATCCCGCCGTGGGCAATGCCTGGAGTGCTTCTGCACCCGGTGCGACCGGTGATGGAATCACAATGGGCCGCAAGCTGGGTGCTGCCCTGGGCTTTATGGGCAGCGCCTGGTGGTCGCCTACTGTGGTTCTGCCGGACGACGATGCCCGACTCGCGCTGATTGCAGGCAAAGCCTACCCCGGATCTATCATGGTGAACCGGGCAGGCAAAAGGTTTACCAATGAAGCTGCACCTTACGAAGATGTCGTGAAAGACCAGCTCGCCAGCGAAACACGTGGCGAGGGTGCCGTGCCGGCTTTTCTGGTATTCGACGCCACCTTCCGTTGCAAATACCCGGCGGGCAACATCCGCCCCGGCAAGCTGGAAGCAGATACGCTGCTGCCTAAGTCTTTCTGGGAGAGTGGGTTGCTGACTCGCGCTGACACCACTGAGGAATTGGCGCAGAAGACGGGCATCGACGCAGCGCAGCTCAACGCTACACTACAACGGTTTAATGAGCATGCCCGTCGCGGCGAAGATCCTGACTTCGGGCGCGGCGCCACCCATCACGACCGTTACTATGCCGACCCCAAGGTAGAGCCCAACCCCTGTCTGGGTCCGGTGGAAACGCCGCCTTTTTACGCGCTACGTGTAGAGGCGGGCGATCTCGATACTAAAGGCGGGCTGCTGGCGGATGAGCATGGCCGTGTCCTGGATGAGTCCGGACATGTCATCCCTGGTCTTTACGCGGCAGGCAATACCAGCGCAGCCGTGATGGGAGATACCTACCCCGGTGCAGGGGCCACTATTGGATCGGCCATGACCTTTGCCTACCTGGCAGCACAGCACGCG
>JBCDKJ010000004.1:0-101881 GCA_038746745.1 Pseudomonadota bacterium | reverse complement strand
AGAATAGCTGAGGGGTAAAAGCCTGCACAAAATGGGTACAGAGCTGAGCAGTGAGCTAAACTTCAGCGTATGTTTACGGCGTCAATACTTGAATGCGTTAAAAACATACTGTAGGTTCAAACGCCCCTATAGGAGGACCTTATGGACACAAGTTTTTCTGCCGAAGATCTCGCCTTTCAGGCGGAGGTTCGTGAATTTTTTGCAACAGAGTGGCACGATTCGATTCGAGATGGCCTCCGCAATCCGGATACGTTCCGTGAGTACATGACGGCGTGGCACAAGAAGCTGCACGCAAAGGGTTGGGCAGCGCCCAACTGGCCCGCGGAATACGGTGGTACTGGCTGGACCAGCACCCAGAAGTTCATCTTCGAAACTGAACGCGCTATGGCTGGTGCTCAGGCACTGATGCCCTTTGGCATCTCCATGGTGGGTCCTGTGATTTACACCTTCGGAACGGAAGAGCAAAAGCAGCGCTTTCTTCCAGTAATCCTGTCAGGTGATGAGTGGTGGTGCCAGGGCTACTCCGAGCCCGGCGCGGGCTCCGATCTGGCCTCCCTGAAAACCAAAGCAGAATCTGATGGTGACGATTACATCGTTAACGGCGCCAAAATCTGGACCAGCTACGCTCAATACGCCGACTGGATTTTCTGCCTGGTGCGCACCAGCAGCGAGGGCAAGAAGCAGGCTGGCATCAGTTTCCTGTTGATCGACATGAAAACACCCGGCATCAAGGTGAACCCCATTCACACGATTGATGGCCACCACACTCTCAATGAAACCGAATTTGCGGACGTTCGCGTGCCCAAATCAAACATCATTGGCGAAGAGAACGCGGGCTGGAACGTTGCCAAGTCGCTGCTGGCCCACGAGCGCACGGCGATTGCTGACGTGGCAGATTCCAAGCGTAATCTTGAGCAGGTGAAAGAGTTTGCCCGCCGGGAAATTCAGGGTGGTCGCCCTCTCATCGAAGACCCGGCCTTTCAGCGCCGGCTCTCGGATATCGAGATCGATCTGATGGCGTTGGAATACACCGAGCTGCGCGTACTGGCGGCGCTGTCGACGGGCTCTGCACCCGGCCCCGAATCTTCTCTACTGAAAATCAAGGGCACCGAAATACAGCAGGCCGTACAAGAGCTGCGCATGGAAGTTGCCGGGTATTACCAGGGTGTTTTTGTGCCCGAGGGCGGTACAGACTCCAGCGGTCATGAATTTGGCAACACCGCCCGTGGCCTGTACATGTATGGACGCGCCAGCACCATTTACGGCGGATCCAATGAAGTGCAGAAAAATATTATTGCCAAGGCCGTCCTGGGTCTGGGTTAAGGGAGAGGAACCGAGCTATGAATTTCGACTTTAGCGAAGAGCAAATCATGCTGCGCGACAGCGTGGCCCGCTTTATCCAGGACGACTACGACTTCGACACGCGCAACAAGGTCGTTGCCAGCGATGACGGCTTCAGCCGCGAAAACTGGCAAACCTTTGCCGAGCTGGGATGGCTGTCTATCCCCTTTACCGAGGAAAACGGCGGCTTTGGCGGCAGCGATGTCGACACTATGTTGATTATGGAACAACTGGGCCGCGGTCTCGTGGCGGAGCCGTATGTGGCCACCGTGCTGCTGTTTGGCGGTCTGATACAGGCAGCGGGCACGCAGGCGCAGCGCGAAGCGCTGCTGGCCGCCGTGATTGGCGGTGAGTTGCAGGGCGCGTTTGCCTACCTGGAAGCGAAAAGCCGCTTTGACCTTAGCGCCATTGAGACCCTTGCCACGGCAGCGGGCGACGGCTTCACCATCAGTGGTGAGAAGACCGTTGTTTTCAATGGTGCCGCAGCCGACAAGTTGATCGTATCTGCGCAGACGGAGCAGGGCGTTGGGCTGTTCCTGGTTGACGCTACAGACGCAGGCGTGAGCCGCAATGCTTATCGCCTGATGGACGGTCAGGTGGTTGCTAACATCAGCTTCAGTAATGCAGCCGCGGAACGGCTAGGTGAGGCGGGCGACGCCATGCCGCATATCCAGCAGGTCGTGGACACTGTCACACTGGCGCTGTGTGGCGAGGCCGTCGGCATTATGGGCAAGCTCAACGAAGTCACTGTGGAATACACTCGCACCCGCGAGCAGTTTGGCGTTGCGATCGGCAGCTTCCAGGCGCTGCAGCACCGGATGGTGGACACGTTCATGTCGTACGAGCAGGTCAAGTCGCTGCTTTACCGCGCACTCTGCGACCGCGCTGAGGGTAAGGAGGATGCAACGCGCAGCCTGCACGCCCTTAAAACACTGGTAGATCGCGCCGGCAAGCACATCGGTGGAGAATCGATACAGTTACATGGCGGTATGGGTCTGACCGAGGAGATGGCGGTAGGCCATTACGTGCGTCGTCTGATGATGATTAACACCACCTTTGGTAACGGTGATTACCACCAGCAGCTGTTTAGCGCGCTGTCGTACAGTGCGGATGCGGCAGAAGCCAAGCCCGCGCCGGTAGCAGAGGCGGCCAACGCCGCTTAGGGCTGACAGATCACTTACGAGATACCCGCGACGAGCAATCGTCACGGGTATTTTTTTGCCGGGCGTTTGCAGCTTGATCGCGCAGTGCTCTCACAAGTCCGGTAGGCCATCAAACCCTGTTTGATCTTCGTATCCGCTTGAAGCACCTGGCAACATACTGTAAGTTCAAATCCCTTTTTTGAGCGGCCCCGCGCGGTCGCTATGCTCATCCGCACAGGAGAAAAACCATGAAACTAGGCTTTTTGATGGGGTATTCCGGAAAGCAGATCCATATTCCCATCGACCTGATCAAGCATGCGGAGGGTTTGGGATACGACTCGGTGTGGACCGCCGAGGCCTATGGCTCTGATGCAGTGACCACGGCGACCTGGGTGCTGGCGCAGACGGAAAAGATCCGTGTGGGTACCGCGATCATGCAGATGCCGGCGCGTACGCCCGCCATGGCAGCGATGACAGCCATGAGCCTGTCGCAAATGTCAGGCAATCGCTTCATTGTCGGTCTCGGTGCCTCCGGACCGCAGGTGGTGGAGGGTTGGCACGGTGTCCCCTACGGCAAGCCGATCACCCGCACTCGCGAGTACATCCAGATCATGCGCAAGATTATGGCGCGGGAAGGCCCGGTGGAGTTTGACGGTGATATGTACCAGATGCCCAACAAGGGCGAAGGTACCACCGGTCTGGGCAAGCCACTGAAGTCTATCCTTTCGGCTGACACCGACATTCCCATCTATACCGCATCAATCACCCCGGCGGGGCTGCGCTGTGCTGCGCAGGTTGCCGACGGCGTTTTCCCGGTGTGGATGGACCCCGACAAGTACAGCTTGTTTGAAGATGACTTCAACACAGGCTTTGAGAAGGCGGGCGATGGAAAAAGCCTGAAGGATTTCGACGTGGCGCCGTTTGTTTCCGTGGCTATGAACGATGATCTCGACGCGGCCTATGACTCTCTGCGCCCCTGGCTGGCACTCTACATCGGTGGCATGGGCGCCAAAAACAAAAACTTCTACAACGATTACGCAACGCGTCTGGGTTATGAAGGCGCGGCGGTTGAGATCCAGGACCTGTACCTGGCGGGCAACAAAATGGAAGCCGAGTCCAAGGTACCGAACGAGTTGCTGGATGAAGTGGCGCTGGTAGGTCCGAAAGACCGCATTCGCGAGCGTCTGTCGCGCTGGAAAGAGGCGGGCGCGCGCGGTGAAGTTGGCAGTATGTTGGTGGGTGCGCAAGACCCGGCGGTATTGGAGCTGCTGGCAGAAGAGATGCTCTGATGCACCTGCGTGACAAGGTCGTTGTCGTCACGGGTGGCGCTAACGGCATTGGCAAAGCCCTGTGTGAGCGCTTCGCGGCGGAGGGTGCCCGGATGGTCGCCGTGGCAGACCTGGAAGCAGACAACGCGGCTACGGTTGCTGACGCGATTGGCGGCATTGCCTTTGGCGTTAATGTGCGCGACGAGCAACAGATCACCGACATGGTGCAAACGATCGAGCGCGACCACGGCCCGGTTGACCTGTTCTGCAGCAATGCAGGAATTATCGCCACCGATGGCGAACCCTGGTGGGCGGTATCTGCACCGAATGAGACCTGGCAGGCGATGTGGGAAATCCACGTGATGTCTCATGTATATGCCGCTCGCGCCTGCCTGCCTTCCATGCTGGAATGCGGTGAGGGCTATTTTCTCAACACGGTATCGGCGGCCGGTCTGCTCAACCAGATAGGTGATGCCGCCTACTCCACCACCAAGCATGCGGCAGTTGGCTTTGCCGAGGCTCTGGCCATTACCCACGGCGATGACGGCATTGGTGTTTCCATGATCTGTCCGCAGGCGGTGGCAACACGCATGATCGGCAGCGTCGAAGGCGGCGGCTCCGCGGGGGTCGACGGCGTGCTGAGTCCGGCGCAGGTGGCGGATGCTGTGATTGAGGGACTGGCAGAGGGTCGTTTTATGATCCTTCCGCACCCCGAGGTGGAAACGTATCGCCAGAATAAGGCCAGCGATTACGGTCGCTGGATCGGCGGCATGCGAAAATTACGTCGGTCTTTTGCCCATCCTCAGCTGTAAGACTGTTCGCTGTCGCATTCACTCCTAAAGGTATTGTCATGCCCGCAATTGATTTGTTTCGTCTGGATAATAAAGTCGCCCTGGTCAGCGGTGGTAGCCGCGGGATCGGCGAAGCCATTGCGCACGGGCTCGCGGAGCAGGGGGCTCATGTCATTGTCTCCAGCCGTAAGCTGGAGGGCTGCGAAGTCGTCGCCGAGGCAATACGCGCCAATGGCGGCAAAGCGACTGCGATGGCCTGCCATGCTGGTGATCTGGAAGCCATCGATGCGCTGTTTGCAGCGCTGCAGGAACAGTTTGGTGGTATCGATATTCTCATTAACAACGGTGGTACTAACCCCTATTTCGGGCCGGTGGCTGAAACGCCCATGGCGGCATTTGATAAGACCATAGAGGTGAATTTCCGGGGCCCGTTCTACATGAGCGAGAAAGCGGTGGCGATGATGCGCGAGCGTGACGGCGGCGCGATTGTGAACGTTGCCTCCATCGATGGCATCAGCGCAGGCAACCTGCAGGGTGTTTACAGCACTACCAAGGCTGCCATGATCAGCATGACGCAGGCTTTCGCGGTGGAAAATGGCCAGTACGGTGTGCGCGTCAACGCACTGTGCCCCGGCCTGACCGAGACCAAATTCACCACCGTATTCATGGAGCAGGAAGGCTACGCCGATGTGGTGAAACATTTGCCACTGCGCAAGGCGGCTCAGCCCATCGACATGGTTGGCGCGACCCTGCTGATGGTGTCTGATGCGGGAGCCTGTATGACCGGGCAGACCCTGGTGATCGACAGCGGCAGTCTCATATCTCACGGGCTCTGATGAGATAGCTTTTGCACCCCTCAGGGCCGCTACGCCGCCTGAGGCGGCTACTGTATACTCCGCGCCGTGGAGACCTCTGAACGCTTCGCTCAAACCATTCTGAATGGTTTTGAGTCCTACTTCGCCGACTTCCAGAACATCACTCTGGCGGCCAAACCGCGCTTTGAAAACGCTGACTGGCAGGGCGTTCACGCGGCCTCGCGCGAACGCATCGATCTATACAAAGTCAAAGTGCTGAAGGTAATGGATTACGTGCGCCTGATTGCGGGCGACCGGCTGCGCGAGCTCGACTTCTGGGGTGATGCGCGCACCCATTACGCCCGCCTGATTCGCGGCCACCACAATTTTGAAATGGCCGAGACGTTTTTCAACTCGGTGTACTGCTCGGCCTTTGAGCACCGCAAAATTCGCAATGAACACGCCTTTGTCTTCTCCTCCCAGGGCGATATGCCACCGGTGGGCGAAGCCAAAATTCTGCGTAACTACCGGGCCTGGGACGGGCTTGAAGCGATGTTTTCCCGCATGCTGGACGAGTACGCGTTCACCACCCCCTGGGAAGACAAGACACGGGATGCCGCGCTCATTGCTGAGGCGCTGCGCGAGAAGCTATTCCCTGAGTTCCCGGTTACCGAGCATCAGCTACAGGCGCTGACGCTGGAATCGGTGTTTTTCCGTAACAAGGGCGCCTACATCGTTGGCAAGCTGGTTTCCGGGCGCGAGTCCATGCCCTTTGTGTTGCCCGTCTTGCACACCGAGAACAATAGCGTGTTTGTCGACTCGGTCTTGTTCGGGTCGAACAAAGTCAGCATTATTTTCAGCTTCACTCGCAGCTACTTTATGGTAGATGCCGCGATCCCCTCGCAGTATGTGTTGTTTCTGCAAAGCCTCATGCCCGCCAAACCGATCTCGGAAGTCTATAGCTGCATGGGCTACAACAAGCACGGCAAAACCTACTTCTACCGCTGTGCTTACCGCCACATGACCAGCACGACGGACCAGTTTATTGCCGCGCCCGGCATTAAGGGCATGGTGATGAGTGTGTTTACGCTGCCGAGCTACGATTTTGTTTTCAAAATCATCAAGGATCGGTTCACGCCACCCAAGGATATGACCCGCGAGCAGGTGATGGAAAAGTACAGCCTGGTCAAGCGGGCTGACAGGGCGGGGCGCATGGCGGACACTCAGGAGTTCAGAAACCTCGCCTTTGCCCGCGAGCGTTTTCCCGATGAACTCATGGACGAACTGCGAGAGGTGGCGCCGTCCATGATTGAAGAGCATGGCCGCGCACTCATTATTCGGCACGTGTACGTGGAGCGGCGCATGGTGCCGCTGAACCTGTACCTGCAGGACGCGACTGAAGAGCAGCTTTGGGAGGTAATGGATGAGTATGGCAACGCCATCAAGGAACTGGCCGCGGCCAATATTTTCCCTGGCGATATGCTGCTCAAGAACTTTGGCGTGACCCGCCACGGGCGCGTGGTGTTCTATGACTACGACGAGATTTGCCCGCTGACGGACTGCAACTTCCGGGTGATACCGCCGCCGCGCAACGAAGAAGATGAGATGTCAGACACGCCCTGGTACTCAGTGGCGCCCAACGACATCTTCCCAGAGGAGTTCCGCATGTTTTTCAGCGGCAACCAACGGGCGCGCAAGGTATTTGACGAGCTACACAGCGATGTTTATGAGGCCAGCTTCTGGCAGGGCCTACAGCAAACGATTAATGATGGCGGCGTAGCAGACTTCTTCCCCTACCGCCGCAAACTGCGCTTCGAACGCCAGGAAGAACCGCTCTTGCGAGCCTACAATGGCTAGCATCTACCTGATTCGACACGGTCAGGCCTCTTTTGGCGAGGCGAATTACGACCGCCTGTCTGAGCTGGGATGTCGTCAGGCGGAAAGGCTGGGCGACTACTTTCAGCGCCGGGACATTCGCTTTGATGCGGTCTATACCGGGTCGTTGGAGCGTCAGCGCAAGACGGCAGCGCTGGCGCTGGGGCGTCAAATTCCTGCTGACGCGCATAGTGTGGACCCGCGGTTTAACGAGATTGATAACGAGGGCCAGCTCAACGCCATTACGCCAATCCTGCTGGAGCAGAGTCCGGAGCTGCGAGCCTGGTCTGACGCGGCACAGAGTTCCAGCAAGGATTATCAGAAGCTCTTGGAGCGGGTATTTTCCTACTGGGTGGAGGCGGGTGACCGCGACATTGACGGTCTGCAGACCTGGCCTGACTACCGCGATGGCGTGCGTGATGCACTGGCTGATGTGATGCAGGCGCAGGGGTCTGGCACAACCACCGCTATTGTTACCTCTGGTGGAACGATAGCCACGATGGTTGCGCAAGTGCTGGGTGTGGCGGGTGCCGGGGTTTACCAATTTTACGAGCCGGTCATTAATTGCTCCGTGACCGAGTTGCTTTACAATGCGCGCAAAATTTCCATGTCTTACTACAACGATCACTCCTTCCTCGATCTGCTTGGACGTGAATCGGGTGAAGCGCTGATCAGCTACCGCTAATGATTGATATTTTTCTGGTACGCCACGGCGAGGCTTCGGCGTCCTGGGGCGAAGACACCAATCCGGGCTTAAGCCATTTAGGTCGTCAGCAGGCGCGGCAGGCGCGCGACGAACTGGAGCGCTATGTCGATCTGGATCTGGTCTCCAGTCCCATGGAGCGGGCACTGGAAACCTCGCAGCCGCTGGCCACGGCACTGCGCAAGAAAGTCACCATCGATGACGCGTTTCGTGAAATTCCCTCTCCGGTGGGCATTGACGACCGCAAGGCCTGGCTGTCGGGCTTTATGCGTCAAACCTGGCAGGAGCAGGGGCCAGAAATTCTCGAGTGGCGCGAGCGCGCCTGGAATGCGCTGTTTGAGTTACAGCGACATACCGCCATTTTCACCCACTTCATGATAATCAACGCGATCTGTTCCCGATTGCTGGAAGCGCCGGAAACCGTGTGCTGCGTGCCTGATAATGGCTCGGTCACCCGGCTGGGGCTGGACAGCAAGTCGCTGCAGCTCGTGGAAGTAGGCCGTCAGCACCAAACCAAGGTGGTTTAGGCGACCCTGTCCGGGCGACCCTATCCGGGCGACTTTCCGTTAACCCTGTGTGTTGCTTTGCTGTTGGTTACAGCGGGCGAACCAGGGCTTCCTGGGCGACCGAGGCCACCAGCTTCCCATCATCACTGTAGAAACTGCCGCGCATGAAGCCACGCGCGGATAGTGCCAGTGGACTGTCCTGGTCATAGAGCAGCCAGCGGTCTGCCGCAAACGGCTGATGAAACCACAGCGCATGGTCCAGGCTGGCAAACATGAGCTCGTCGCTACGGGTGGTAATCGAATGCGGGTTCAGTGACACACCCAGCAAAGTCATGTCGGACATATAGGCCAGCAGGGTCTGGTGCAGAATCGGGTCATTTTCCAGCTCTCCCAGCGCGCGCATCCAAACCTGGTGCCTGGGTTCTCGCAGGTCGCTACCTGGATCGATTGGATCGCGGCGGTAGACGTGCCGCCTGTCGATGGCCCAGGAATTCAGCGGCTCGAAGCGATCGGGGTATGCCTTCGCCATGCGCGCCCAGAAATCCTTGTCGCTCTCCAGGCTCTCTGGGTCTGGCGCCTCCGGAGCATCGAACTGATGGCTGAAGCCAGGCTCACTCACATGGAAGGAAATAGAGGTATTGAAGATCGCGCGACCTTCCTGCTTTGCGACAACGCGACGAGTCGTGAAGCTGCGGCCGTCGCGAATTGGATCGACCTCGTAAATGATCTGCTTCTGCGGATCGCCGGGCCTCAAAAAGTAGGCGTGCATCGAGTGCGCCTGTCGGTCGGCCTCGTCCACCGTGCGAATAGCAGCATTCAGTGCCTGCGCCAGCACCTGGCCACCAAACACGCGACGCGGGCTGGCAGGGCTTTTACCGGCAAACAGATACTTATCCAGTCGCTCGACGCGAAGATTTTCAAGCAAGCGCACTAAATCACTCACCGCGGTGCCAATCCGTTAAAAAACAGCTGGTAGTAGTCCCGCGAAGCGGCCGTAATGTCTTCAACTTTGCGCCACAGGGGCAGGTCCATACTGGCGTTGCTGGCGCCGCCGAACAATTCCTGGGCCACTTCAATATTGATGGGTCGCACACTGCCGTCAGCCATGCCGTCGCGCAAAAACTGACCGAAGCGGTCACGGCCCTGATCCGTTAATGCGAGGATTTCTTTTCGGCGCGGCACCGGCAGGGCCGTGATGGAGTTGTAGCGGATCAACGGTCCCTCGTCGGAATTTTGAACGTGAAAGGTTCGGCGCAGGGTGTAATCCACTTTGCTCATGCCGTTGGCCTTGTCGTCCGCCATGTCATAAATGGCCCGCGAGATGTCCAGCGAGCGCGTATAGCAGCTATACAGCAGGTCTTCTTTATTTCGGATGTGGTAGTAGAAAGCGCCCTTGGTAACATCCAGCGTTTCCGCAATTTCATCCAGTGAGGTTCCCACAAAACCCTGCTTGTTAAAGAACCAGGTGCCCGCTTTAAAGAATGCCTCCTGCTTCAGGCGGTTCTGTTGGTCGCGGTCAAAGCTCTGGCCGTTACCTAATGCGGACGCGGAAAAATCAAAATCTTCGAAAGCAAAGGGCTGCGCTGCGACACCGTAGGTGACGATGTCGACGGCGGCGTCTACAACCGTATCGAATTCTTCCATCGGTACCGTGCGCAGCCAGTTGAAGGACCACTGCATTGAGCCGATCAGGCTCAGCGTGGCCGCTGTGGGCTCGATGTCGCGGATGCTGCCGTTGGCAACCCCATCGCGCAGGAACTGCCGTAGCCGTTTGAACATTACGATGTAGCGCTGCTCCACATCGGCGCGATGCTGATCTTTCAGGGAGGCGATCTCCAGCAGTGCGGCGGTATGGTCGCGTTTGCCTTCCTGGGCTGCTCGCCAGTCTTCAAAATGTGCTCTTACGGCGGCCTGCACGCGAGCTAGCGGGTCGATGTTTTCCGCCTCAATGCGGTCGTATCCGCGCATGATGTGGTCCAGTGCGGCGATGTAGCACTGATAGATCAGCTCTTCCTTGGTTTTTACGTAGTAGTAAAGGCTGGTTTTGGTCAGCCCCAACCCCTGGGCAATGTCCAGCAGCGTGGTGGAGCGAGAGCCCCTGCCATTAAACAGCCGTGCAGCCTGCGACAGAATAGCCGCGCGCTTTGCATCATGCTGCGCTGTGCGATTAAAAGGGGAGTTGCCAGATTGCCCCGTGGGAGTTCGGTCTTTAGACACTGTCGCCGCTTTATTGGTGAGCCGCAGGGCTGGCATGGCCGGCCCTATTGCCTCGAGCAAGTACCTTGAGTTCTAGGGTTCTACTTTTGAGTATTTTTTTCTACTCGCGAATAATACCCCGCGCCGCACTAGCGGGCCAGCGCTTTACAGGCTTCGTAGCGGTGGCAGCTCACGAGGTGGTCATTCACCATTCCTGTCGCTTGCATATGAGCGTAAATAATCGTGCTGCCGACGAAGTTAAAGCCACGCTTTTTCAGGTCTTTGCTGATGGCGTCTGACAGTGGGGTAGTGGCGGGCACTTCGGCCATGCTGCGCCAATGATTTTGAATGGGCGTGCCATCGACAAACTGCCATAAATAATCCGAAAAGCTGCCCACGGTGTCCTGCACCTTGAGAAAGGCGCGCGCATTCTGGCGTGCGCTGTAAACCTTCAACCGATTGCGGATGATGCGCTCGTCGGTCAGGATCTTTTCAAGTTTTGCGTCACTGTAGCGGGCGATCTTTTCGGGGTCGAAGCCATCAAATACCGCCCGATAACCCTCCCGCTTGCGCAGCACGGTAATCCAGGCGAGGCCCGCCTGGGCGCCCTCCAACAACAGAAATTCGAACAATCTCTGCTGGTCGTATAGCGGCACGCCCCACTCCGTATCGTGGTATTGAACATACAGGGGGTCGGTACCGCACCAGTCGCAGCGTGTTGTCATGGCCTCGGTTGTCTCTGGCAACGGCGTCATGGTGCCACAGAGCCAGCTAGACACAAGCGGCCTAGGCTGTATGCTTCGCCGCCATGACTGACAACATCCTGTTTGAGCGCAACGACAATATTGCGCGCCTGGTGCTCAACAACCCCGATAAACACAATGCCCTTGGGGAAGCTGAGCTGTCGGGGTTGCAACAGCATCTGGATGCCATCGAATCCGATCCTGACCTGCGCGTACTGGTGGTAACGGGCCGTGGCGATAAGACCTTTTGCGCTGGCGCGGCACTACACCAGTTGGGAAGCGGACAGATCAGCGGCGATTTTTTTCAGGAGACAACAGATCGGTTGGCGTCTGTGCGCATTCCATCAGTGTGTGCGCTCAATGGCAGCGTGTTTGGGGGTGGCGTAGAGCTGGCCTTGAGCTGCGACTTCAGAATCGGAATTCACGGCAGCCGCTTGCGGGTTCCAGCGGCCCGTATTGGCCTGTGTTACCCAATCAGTGGGATCAATCGCTTTGTAGAGCGATTGGGAGTGAACCTCGCGAAGCGCCTGTTGGTGGGGGCTGAAGAATTTGATGCCAACGCCATGCTGGATATTGGTTTTCTCGACCAACTGGTAGCGCCTGAGCGCCTGGAAGCGGCGGTCGCTGAGACCACAGAGCGTATTGCCGGCCTGGCGCCGCTGGCGGTGCAGGCCATGAAGGCCATTTTGCAGCAGGCCGCTGCCGGTGAAATCGATATGAGTACTGCGATGGCACTGTCACGGCAGTGTGCCGAGTCGAATGATTTGCAGGAGGGTTTCGCGGCTCAGCGGGACAAGCGCCCGCCGCGGTTTACGGGGTCCTGAGTACCCGGTCGACGAACTTGCCCATGAGGGCATTAGACTCCGGTGTTTCGACAGCATCATCCAATACGCGTTTAAGCTGCGTCGCATTTTCGGTGTAGGCAGCAGCATAGGTGGTCAACCTGTCTACAAGGGTGCTTCGATCCACCTCGGGATGAAATTGAAAGGCCCAGAAGCGCTTGCCCTCAACCTTAAAGGCGTGACAACAGTTGGCGGTGTAAGCGAGCTCAATTGCCCCCTCCGGGCAAGCCGGCGCACGTTCCCGATGTACCGCCACTGCATGGAAACCGTCTGTCACATCCTGCAACAACAGATCGTCTGCAGCGGCAGGGCGCAGGTGAATGGGGATAGTGCCCATCTCAAAATCGCGCTGGTCGCGCACAATGTCGCCGTCCAGGGCCAGCACCGCCAATTGAAAACCAAAGCAGGAAGCAAACACAGGTAGATCGATGTCAGCGCAGTGCTGCAGCAAGCGAACGCAGTAAGGCACCGCAGGATAGGTTTCCGGCTCCAGTACACTGGCTTCGCTGGCGCCACCGACCAGTAATGCATCATAGCCCTCAACCGCTTCCGGCCCGAAGCTGGGTGTATCGAAAACATTCAGTACGTCCAGCTCTTCTGGTGCCAGTCGGCAGTAGCGCAAAAAGCTCTGGTACTCCTCTTCGCGAACCGAGGGGAGGTGACGAATTTGTAACAGCAGTAGTCGCATGGCGGCAGAGTATACCTGCCGGTATAAATAGACCGTCTAGCTTTCCAGCAGCTTTAGAATCTCTGCGCGCAGTTTCTCTGCGTCACCGTCGCGAAAACCCGGATGCACTGCCTGCACAACGCCGTTCTTGTCGAGCAAGAAACCAGTAGGCATACCCAGCACCCCAAAGGCTGTCATAACCGTGCCAGTCGGGTCCCAGACCAGCGGGTAGCTCACTGGCAGTTCTTCCATAAATCCCAGCGCATCGTCTTTATAGTCATCAACACTAATGGCGACCACTTCAAAGCCCTGCGCGTTGTAGTCCTTGCGCAATACATCCAGCGCAGGAAACGATTTTCGGCATGGCCCACACCAGGACGCCCAGAAGTCTACATACACGATCTTGCCGCGATACTCAGCGAGCGCAAGCTCCTGCTTGGCTTTCGCTAGAACTGGTAACTGAAATAGCGGTGCAGACTGGCCTGTGTTGATGGTGCCGGCCCAACAATTTAGGGCAGCAGACCAAAGCGTAAAAGTAGTTAAAGCCCGGGCAAAGGTAAGCATGTCTCAAGTCGATGCAGTGTGAGTGTTATCGAAAATATACGTTGCTTACTAAAGCGCCAGATTCTTCATGAGATAGCGACGTTTCGGCAACTCGTGTTTTGTATGCAGGCAAGAACTTCACGCTAAGAGTTTGGCAACGTGAGATGTATTTCGTGTCCCAACCCTGTCGTGAGCGAGTGAGGCGGCAATTGCCCGAATCCGCGTACGTATGTCTACGTATTAGTCCGACTACGCCTGCCTAAAAGTTTGTTGTCGCGAGTGTGAAGCGCGCGAAAACCCTTTAAATGCAGCTTTTTTGCGCCTCGAAGAAGTGTTTGCCCCATATGGGTCATGTACGAGTAGCAGTGTCAAAAACACTATCGAAATGTGCGAACGGGTTCACGTTTTTGCGTGGTAAACCTATGAAAATTTTTATCCGTTAGGAGAACGTAATGAATATTTCCAAAAAGTCAGCAGTGAAATCTATTGCTATCGCAGGCATTGCAAGCGCGGCATTCTTTGGCTCTTCGGAGCTGCGCTCTTCGCAGGCCGCTATTGCGACCACAGAAGCTACCCCTTATGTTCTATCAGTGACTGACGCAATCGCAGTTACGGAACTTGTAACGTCTGTTGGCGGACAAGTCGGTGAGTCCACTGCATTTGGTGTTGTTGAGGCTACGTTGACGGAAGATCAGCTGCAGCTGATCAGCCGCAGCGATGACGTAAGCCGCATTTCCGAGGTAGAGAGCGGCGCTGCTGACGCTGTTACAGCAATCAGTGAAACCGACAGCCTGCAAGTTGCGGGATGGTGGTGGGCTAACTAAGCACTACTGACATGTAGGCTCTACCAGATTGCTCAATTGCGCATAGCAGTAAAGGCAGTTTGTCTAGTGTAAGATGGCGGTGAATGGGAAACCTACGCCGCCATTTTTTTTGCCTTTTTTTTCTTTATTGCGCTGCGATCTCCGATGCGCTAGCTAGCAGCCATTCCCACAAGTACTTATTTTCCCAATCCGATTTAACGAGCGAACTAAGTCAAGTTGGCGTCAACACTGTCTACCAAGATAAAGATGGCTTCTTATGGATTCTTACCCAGGAGGGTTTAAATCGTTTTGATGGAGACAATAATCTAGTATTTCGTGCCGATGTAAATGACCCTCGTTCTTTGAGAAATGACCACCTCACCGGTGTGGTAGAGGACGAAGATAATGGGCTCTGGTTTTCAACGCAGGGAGGTGGTCTTAATTATTTTGATAGGTCTAGTAGTTCTTTCACTGCTCTTCTAGCTTCTGAGGATCTCCTTCGGTCCCCACTTTCGAACAGCATTCGGACGATAAGCAAAGCATCACCCACAGCTCTTTGGTTGGGATACACGGACGGTGGCGTCAGTCTTTTTGATACTAAATCAAAGACATTTAAGCACTATGTTGGCGGCTATCGTGAGCTTGCCAGAGATATTCCTGTGTCATCCGTGGTTACTGGGCGCAACGGCGTAACTTACGTAGCAACATATGGTGGTGGTGTTTTAACGCTAAATGTAGAGCAGGGAAGCTATAAGAGGTATGCGAGCACCACTGAAGCGTTCCATACAATAGGTTCCGACAGAATCAAGTCGATTTACGTTGATGCTGAGGATAGCGTCTTCATCGGTACTCTCGATTCAGGTCTTTATAAGGTATCTAGCAACGGGAAAGTCGTTCATTTCGGCTTTTTCCGGTCCGATGACTCAGAGATACAAACGCCATTAATCGGTGTGAACTCAATTGTTGAAACATCAGATGGCGATATTTTGATAGCCGCTCAATCAGGAGTGGCTCTTGTCGATTCAAGTCTTTCATCTATTTCGCAAATCTCAATAAGAGGTATCGATTCCAGAAACCTGCAGATCAATTCCATCACTCAGGATAAGTCCGGGTTAGTGTGGGCAGGAGGTTATTCTGGAATGTACCTTGGCGTGGAATCAGCGATATCTCGGATTGATAAATTTGCTGGCTTGAAGTCCTCAAATATTTTAAGTGTTGCTTCGAGCGCTGATGGCCACGTCTTTGTTGGAACTTCTGCTGGACTTGTAAGTTTCAGTGATTCGTATGAGCTAGCATATGCTTTTGGAGACTTTGAGCAAAAACCAATAACCGCTTTGCTGCCTGTTAATGGTCGTGTCTGGGTTGGAACATTTCAGTCGGGGCTTACTTACGTCGACTTGGTAACCGAGCGATCAGAGAGCTATGGAAAAGGTGAAGGCTACGACCACCCCATCAGCGACGATCAAATCACAAGTATCTACAAAGACAGCTTCGGCAATATCTGGGTAGGTACTTTCTCTGGCGGCGTAAACGTTTTGTTTGCAGGGCAGTCTGAATTCCAGAGCTTTATGCACAATGACGATGATCCGTCGACGCTTGGGCATAACTCTGTCATGGCGATCTATCAGGAACGCAGCGGTGATCTTTGGTTAGGCACTAACAAAGGGCTCAGCCGTTTCGACTACGACACGCGGACATTCCGTAACTTTGCCTACGAGGAAAACCTACCAGGAACGCTGCCACAAAAAACGGTCTTCTCTATTTATGAGGATCAGAAAGCCCGTCTTTGGATCGGCACCAATGGCGGCGGCCTGTATATGTGGGAGCCCGTCGATCGAAAAATGTCGCGCGTGAAAGTCAGGCACTTTCAGTCGAACATCGGCCTCCCCAGTAACAACGTGTATGCGATTCAGGGTGATGACGAGGGCAACATATGGTTGGCCACCTCGGGCGGACTCACGCGCTACAACCATGATCTCAAAGACGTAAAACACTTTACGGCCGACGATGGTCTGCAATCCAATGATCTGAATTTTGGCGCATCATTCCGCGACCAGAATGGACTGCTGTATTTTGGTGGTACGTCAGGGCTGAACATCTTTGATCCGAAGGAAATGCGAAAGCCTGCGGTCCCACCGAAGATGGCGTTAACGCGAGTTTCCCTTGGCAACGAGCAGATTTTTTTCGACAAGCCCTATAACGACTTGGATTACATCGAACTCCAGCCGGATGATTATTTGTTTGGCCTGTCCTTTGCGGCGCTGGACTTTCGCGCGCCGGAGCGCAACCAGTATCGCTACCAGATGGTGGGTTTGGACAAAAACTGGGTAGAGTTGGGCAATCGGAACAGCATCGATTTCACCAAGCTGCCACCCGGTCAATTTGTGTTGCGTGTTCAGGGATCAAACCCGGACGGGGTGTGGAGCCCTGAGGGCCTGGCGCTGCGCATAAAGGTGAATCCGCCTTTTTATCTCACCCTGTGGGCGTTTATCGCGTACTTTGCAGCGGCATTGTTGCTGCTGGGTCTGGTGGTATACCGGCAGCGCCTGAAAGCGCGCGAGCAGTTGCAGTATCAAACCCAGTTGGAAGGCGACGTCCGCGCACGCACCCTGGATCTGCGCCGCTCGAATGAAAAGCTGCAGGAAGCCGTAGAGGAAATGGGCAAAGCCCGACAAGAAGCCGAACAAGCCAACCAGGCCAAAAGTGAGTTTCTTGCTGCGCTCAGCCATGAAATTCGTACGCCGATGCATGGCGTGCTGGGCATGACCGACTTGCTGCTGCACTCTGGGCTTAGTGAGCGACAGCAAAACTTTGCTGAATCTGCGCATGTCTCTGCTAACGAACTGCTGGGCCTGATCGACAACATTCTCGATTTCTCCAAAATCGAGGCAGGCAAACTGGAGCTGGAAGAAACCACCTTCAATCTGCGAGAAATGGTCGAAAATCTCTGTTACCTGTACGGGGAGCTTGCCCAGGCCAAGGGATTGGAACTGAACGTGATCGTTAAGCCCAGGCTTGACCGGCAGCTATATGGCGACCCGGTGCGCTTGCGGCAGATACTGCAGAACCTGTTGAGCAATGCCATCAAGTTCACCAAGCGAGGCAGTGTGAATCTGATCGTGCGTGAAAGAATGCACTGGGAGCGCCACTTGGATTTGGAGATTCAGGTGGAGGACACTGGCATCGGCATGGGCGAGGAAACTGTGCAGCGGGTGTTTGAAGCGTTTTCTCAGGCCGACACTTCTACCACCCGTCAGTTTGGTGGCACCGGTCTGGGGCTGTCCATTGCCAAGCAGTTGATCGACTTAATGGGCGGCGAACTGGACGTGACCTCTCGTGTTGGCATCGGTACCTCGATGAGCGTGGCCCTGAGTTTTAGTGAGTCGCCGATTTACGCCGAGCAATTGGCAGTCGGAGACCTGGCAAGTTGTTATGCCGAAGTGGTCGCACCCGTACCGGAGACGCGCGCCATGTTCGCCGGTCAACTTGAAGCGCTGGGCTTGCGGGTGCGTGACTGCACGTCAGTCGAGGAGCTTACCGCGGTAGCTGAGCAGGCGCGGGTCATTCTGATCGACGTGGGCAGCTTATATGGCGCAGCAGAGATAACTCAGGTGGCAAATCTGTCAGATGACCCCCTCACCACCGTGATGCTGGTAACGCCCCTGTCCGGCGTCGGAGTACCGGATGAGCTGGTACACATCCCGCATACCATGAAGCCGTTGCGCCTGAACACGCTGCTTGGTGATTTGCGGACGGCGCGCTCAGAGGGAGAAGAGTCCGAGCAGAGTTTTCTGCCTACCCTTATGCGGTATGAGCAGCGCATACTTCTGGTAGAAGATATCGTGGCTAATCAGGAGATCGCTAAAGCCATGCTCGAATCCTTTGGCTGCCAGGTGGTGATTGCCAATCAGGGTGAGGTGGCGGTGGAGATGTTCCAGCGTGAGTCTTTTGATTTAGTGCTAATGGATTGCCAGATGCCAGTGATGGATGGTTTTGAAGCCACCCGTCACATCCGCCGCTATGAGGCGCAGCAGAATGATGGTCGACGTATACCGGTGGTTGCCTTAACAGCGGGCAAGACGGAAAGCGAGAAAGAGCGGTGTTACGCCTCGGGTATGGATCGCATCTTATTCAAGCCTTATTCCACGGAAGAGCTGAACTCGTTGCTTCGCAATTATTTCCAACCTGTTGGTGAAGTCGCGCCGCCGCAGGGAGACAACGCTGTGAAGCGTGAGCTAAGCGACCTGCTGGATGCGAAGGCACTGGACAATATTCGCAGTATCGAAACCAGTACGGGAAATGCGCTGTTGGAGACAGTGGTGGGCAACTTCCGCGTTGATGGTGAACGCAAGCTGGAAGAACTGCGTGAGGCAGCGGGCGATGCCAATGCTTTGAGTGCAGGAGCCCACGCCATCAAGTCCATGAGCTTGAATGTGGGTGCAAAGGCGCTAAGCGATCACTGCCGACGCTGTGAAAATCAGTGGAAACTCGGAGATATCACCAACGCAGACCGAGACACTGAAATCCTCGCAGAGCATTTCAACGATGCGGTAGACGCGCTGGAGTCGTTGCTGTCTTCGGAGAGCCTTCAGCTAGGGTAAGAGCCTTCAGCCAGGTTAAGAGCCTTCAGCCAGGTTAAGAGCCTTCAGCTAGGTTAAGAGCCTTCAGCTAGGTTAAGAGCCTTCAGCCAGGTTAAGAGCCTT
This sequence comes from Pseudomonadota bacterium, assembly GCA_038746745.1. GTDB lineage: Bacteria > Pseudomonadota > Gammaproteobacteria > Pseudomonadales > Halieaceae > JANQIO01. Next base: position 82,964 of record JBCDKJ010000004.1, on the reverse strand, counting down.
CAGCTAGGTTAAGAGCCTTCAGCTAGGTTAAGAGCCTTCAGCCAAGTGAACAGCCTGTTAATTAGCTGCCACTGCTGAATCGCCCTGGCCGGTAAAGGTCTTGCCCATCAGCGTGGGTATATCGCTGCCCGGCACCGGGTGGCTGAAGAAGTAGCCCTGCAGCAAGTCGCATTCCCTCTCAATCAGATAATCCGCCTGAGCCTCTGTTTCCACGCCCTCCGCAATCACCTGCATACCCAATGTATGTGCTAATGCGATGATGGCGTCGATAATGCCGCCACTGTCCGGGCTTGCCATGTCGGAGACAAAGCTCTGATCAATCTTCAAGGTATCAATGGGGAACTGCTTAAGATACGACAGGGAAGAGTAGCCGGTACCGAAATCGTCCACTGCCATTTCGATGCCCATCTCTTTAAGGGCTGTTAAACGCTCAATGTTGACTTCGGCATCAGTCATAATCGCTGACTCGGTCAGCTCGAGTTCCAGGCGTTGGGGATTCATCCCGGTGTCGCTCAAAAACTGCTGTACCCAGTCGACGAAATTGGGTTGATTGAACTGCAGGCTGGACAGGTTTACAGAGATTCTGAAGTCACCCAGGCCCTGTGCTTCCCATTCGGCGCTCTGTCGCGCCGCCTCGTGCATCACCCAGGTGCCCATATCGGCAATTAGTCCTGTGCGCTCTGCCACCTCGATAAACTCACCGGGCATGACCATGCCGCGAGTCGGGTGCGGCCAACGTACCAGGGCTTCCATGCTGACAATCTGACCCGAGCTGGAGTTCACCTGGGGCTGATAGAACAGCACCAGCCCGTCATTATGAATAGCGTCACGTAGCTCTTCTTCGAGCTTCAGGTGCTCCACTGCCATCGCATTCATTTTTTCATTGTAGAAGCGAAAGCATGCGCGCCCCTGCGCTTTGGCCGCGTACATGGCCGTGTCAGCGTTGCGCGTTAGTGTGTCAGGGTCTGCGCCATCCACCGGGAAAATCGCTATGCCGATACTGGGGGTCACTACCGGCTTGTGGGTTTGCAGCGGTATCGGCTCGGAAAGCCCACGCAACAGACGTCGCGCCACCATTTCCACATCTGCCACGTTGCTGATGTCGGATAGCACCACCGTGAACTCATCACCGCCAAGGCGGGCGATTTCGGCGTTGCCATCCGGCTCGGCCCGACCTGCCTCAGTTTCGGCCATGTAGGTAATGGCATCTTCCTGCCGAAGCTCCATGGTGAGACGGCGCGCAATCTCTACCAGCAGTTTGTCGCCTCGGCCGTGGCCGATGCTGTCGTTAATCCGCTTGAAGTTATCCAGGTCGATAAACAGCAGTGCCGCGTTCTTCTCATGGCGGCGGGCCTGCTTGAGAATGCGGGTCAGTTGGTCACTGAAGCTGCGGCGATTCGGCAGGTTGGTGAGGGGATCAAAGTAGGCAAGGTAGCGCAGGCGGTCTTCCTGGCGCTTAAGTGCATTAAATGCATTGCTGGCGCGCAGCATGTACTGCACATCGCGGCTCAGCAGCGACCAGTTAACGGGCTTGGTTTTGTACTGTGTGGCGCCTGCGTCAAAGCCCTCGTCAATTGAGCGGCGGTCGTCTGACCCCGTCACAATCATGATGGGCACATTTTCTCCCTGGGGCAGTTCGCGAATGCGACGGCAGACTTCCAGGCCGTCCATGCCGGGCATCTCCACATCCAGGAACACCAGATCCGGGCGCTCTGCGAGGAATACCTCAACCGCCTCGGGGCCCGAAGCCGCTTCGATGACAACCATATTGTCGGCTTCCAGACAGCTGCGAGTCAGCATGCGGACGGTGGTGTCGTCGTCGCATACCAACACCTTGGGTTTGTGCTGTGCGTCAGCGTCGGGAGTCATTACACGGTCCGTGTAACTGGTATAGTCTACAAGGCTACCATCACCGGGAATGGCGTACAAAAAACCAAAATAACCCCGGCGAGGAAATGACCATGGGACCGCAGCCGCTTGCCTTGCTGCGACTGGCATTGCCGGGATTATTTTTGGGCCTGGCGCTGCTCAGTCGGCCGTTGATGGGTGAGCTGAGTCAAGAACAAATCGTGCTGGTTGGCTACACGCCGTACCTCCTGACCGTGGTTTGCACCGTGCTGGCGTTCCAGTTCAATCGCAGCCGGTACATGCTGCTGGCGCTGTATACGGGAACGGTGTTCTTTGTCATTCAGGACCAGTTGCAGGCCACCCTGTCCAATCCTGTGACGCTGCGTGTTTACCTGTCGCTATGCATAAGCTGGCCGTTGGCGATGCTGTTCCTGCTGCTGTTTCCCGAGCGTGGTATCGCCAATCGCTACGGCATTGTCTATGCCGCGGTGATCGGATTGATGGCGCTATTGGCGCCCGATCTCTTCACGCTGCTTTCTACCTTCTTTTACGAGCCCAGCCACTGGCTGCAGATACGTCCCCAGGATGGCTTTGTGATGCCGCTGGCCTTGGCCATCGAATTTGTCAGTGTATTGGTACTGGGTGTGCTGCTGTTAATGTGGCGTCACGACGATGCTGAGGTGGCGATTATCGGCACACTGGTGGCAGGCTTCATCGTGTTTGCAGGGCTGTATCTGGACTACATCTCCACAGTAATGCTGTCTGCTGCGGGTCTGCTGCAGGTTGGCGGCGTGCTGCGCAGCTCCCATACGATGGTATATCGCGACGAGCTGACCGGGCTGCTGGGTCGGCGTGCGCTGAACGAGAAGCTCAAGGGCCTGGGGCCAAAGTTCAGCCTGGCCATGCTGGATGTGGACCACTTCAAGAAGTTTAATGATACCCACGGTCACGACGTTGGCGACGAGGTGTTGAAGATGGTGGCCAGCCGTCTGGCGCGTGTGGGAGGTGGAGGCACAGCCTTTCGGTACGGGGGTGAAGAATTCTGCATCGTGTTTCCCCGCCGTGCAGCGCAGGACTGTATAGACGTGCTGGAGGAAGTGCGTGAGGCGATTGCCAACTATCGCATGACCATCCGCGACGCGGGTGCCCGACCCGTCAAGTCCATAGATGGGCAACGTAAACGCGGCTCTATGGCCACTCGACTGAACCGTGGTGCCGTAAACGTCACCATTAGTATTGGGCTGGCGGAGCGCAGCGAAACTGCGGCGACACCGGAAGACGTCATCAAAGCTGCAGACAAGCAGCTCTATCGCGCCAAAAAATCAGGACGTAATCGGCTTTGCTCAGGCTGAGGCAACCCCGTCGCCCGGTCAGTGTACGCTGGCAACCCGGCAGGATTGTTCTTTTACGTAGCCTGGAATCTCGTCCAGTGGCACCGCTGGGCTGTAGTAGTAGCCCTGCACCTGCTGACAGCTGACGGAATTGAGAAAATCGACCTGGGCGCGGTTCTCAGCACCCTCAGCAATTACATCCAAGTCCAGTCGCTTTGCCATGTCGATAATCATCATGCACACCGCTTGCTGATGGCGATTACCGCTGACCTCGCGCACGAAACTGCGGTCGATCTTCAGAGCAGAAATAGGCAGGTTGGTCATATGGGAAAGCTGCGAGAAACCCGTCCCGAAATCATCCAGCGAGAAAGAGTGACCGCGCGCCTTGAGCTCGTTCATGCGCAGGCGGGTTTCGGAGGGGCACTTCAAAACCGTGCTCTCAGTCAGCTCAAACTCCAGCCGACGCGGGTCGATGCCTGAACGGCTGACAATGCACTTCACGATCTCGGCAAACTGCTCGTCCTGAAACTGGGAGAAAGAGACGTTCACCGCAATGTCGATGGCGTGCAGGCCCTGGTCGTCCAGCCACTTGATGGCTTCACAGGCTTTCTCGGTAACCTTGTACCCAAGCTTGCGCATCAGCCCCATGTCTTCGCAGATAGGCAGGAATTCGTCCGGGCTCAGCATGCCGCGATCCGGGTGGTTCCAGCGAATCAATGCTTCCAGGCCCACCACCTGCTCATAGGGCAGGTCGATGCGAGGCTGGAAATGTAGCTCAAACTCATCCCTGCGCATGGCCTGACGGATATCGGCGGCAAGACCGGTCGCCTCTTCATGCCCTCCGAAACTAAGTTGGTCGCGAAAGAAGAAGAACTTGTTGCCGGAGACAGACTTGGCTTGCAGCATGCTGCTGCGTGCCGCCTCAACCAGCGCTTCAAACTGGGTGCCGTGATCGGGGCACAGGCAGCCACCAGCAGATACATCCACTGCCACCGCTGTGCCATTCACATCAATCGGCTCTCGAATCGCCGACATGAACTTCTCAGCGATACGAGTGAGGTTGTCCTCATCGCGGACATCTTCCAGGCAGACTGCGAACTGGTCTGCACCGAGGCGGGCAATGGAATCCGTGTTGCGCTTCTGCGCTGACATGCGCTTGAAGATAACTTTGATGACCTGATCTGCCGCACCTTCCCCGTGCTCATCATTGATCTGAGTGAACTTGTCGATATCAAGGTAGAGCAGGCCGGTTTTGAAGTGGTACCGCTGAGAGCGCTCAATGGCCCGTTCAACGTGAGCACGCAAGCCGGTGCGATTGAGTGCGCCGGTGAGCGGGTCACGATTGGATAATTGCCGGATCTGCGCCTGGGCCTCGCCCAGCTCAATGCTGTAATCGAGAATGCGATGCAGCAGGTCATCCTGCAGGTTGCCGCGCAGCAGAAAGTCCCTGGCCCCCAGACCCTTAAGTCGCTGGCGGGTGGCCTCGCTGGCCTCTGACAATAGCAGTATCAGCGGTGCGGTAACGCCGTGTTTTTGTGCCAGCCGCAGCAGATAATCGGTTTCTGGCGCCTGCGCCAGAATCACGGCATCGACTTGCTCGTCGAGTAATGCATCGATGGGACGGTCCAGGGCAGAAATGCTGACAGCCTCGAAGCGCCTCGGAACGGCGCGCTCCAGCGCGCTCGTCAGCAGTAGCTGGTCGCTGGGGTCTTCCGAAATCACCAGCACTTTCTTCAGGTCTGCTGTCGGGCCCGCTCTTTGGTCCAGGTTCAGGTCCACACCTACCCCTCAATGGTTGCTTTGTATGCTTCAGCAGACAGTGCCTGCCTGGGCCGAAATATCGCAAAGCATTGTTTTGTGGTTTTAGCGACGTTTTGCACCTTGAAGCGACGAACCAGCAGCTCAGAGGATGCGCATATCACGCGACTCACCATCTTATTTGTATAAATTACAGTAGGTTATATACATCTATTTATAAAATTTCTAGGAAAATTTTGGCAATTTGCGGTTTTCTAACGATTTTTTGCAGTGAGCCATGTGCGGTGCCTGGCACGTATTAACACGCGTTTCAGACATTATTGAGCCGCGGTGCGATTGTGCTAAGCTTCGCGGCCCATTTGGCATAGCGCCCTCTATGAGCATTGCTACTGATCGCCTCATCACGATCCGCCGACAGGTCGAGGCGCATTTAGACAAGACGGAAGACGCCAGGCTAAGCGAGGCCGAGGCTATAGTCCTGCGTGATCGCATCAAGGCACGCCTTAAGGCGGAAGATGCCGTGCTGGTGGCGCACTACTACACCGAACCTGAGATCCAGGCGCTGGCAGAAGAATCTGGCGGCTGCGTCAGTGACTCTCTGGAAATGGCCCGCTTCGGCCGAGATCATCCAGCCAGCACGCTGATTGTTGCGGGCGTGCGCTTCATGGGCGAAACCGCCAAGATTCTCACGCCGAATAAACGGGTGTTAATGCCGACTCTGGAAGCCACCTGCTCGCTGGATATTGGCTGTCCTGCCGACGAATTTTCTGCATTTTGTGATGCCCATCCAGACCGCAAGGTGGTGGTGTACGCCAACACCTCGGCGGCGGTTAAAGCGCGCGCTGATTGGGTGGTGACCTCCAGCATTGCGCTGGATGTGGCCGAGCATTTGAAGGCGCAAGGTGAAAAGATTATCTGGGCCCCCGACCGTCACCTGGGTGACTATGTACGTCGCCAGACGGGTGCCGACATACTGATGTGGGATGGCGCCTGCATCGTTCACGAAGAGTTCAAGGCGCGTGGCCTGCAGGATCTAAAGCGGGTCTATCCCGATGCAGCAGTACTGGTACACCCCGAGTCACCGGCCAATGTGATTGATCTAGCTGATCGGGTGGGTTCGACCACACAAATTATCAAGGCGGCCCAGGAGTTGCCTCACGAGCGCTTCATAGTCGCCACTGATCAGGGCATCTTTTACAAGATGCAACAGGCGGTGCCGGATAAAGAACTCATCATCGCACCCACCATGGGCAAGGGCGCAACCTGTCTGAGCTGTGCCAATTGCCCCTGGATGGCGATGAATGAACTGGAGAGTCTCGCCCAGGTCTTCGACCGCACAGACAACGAGATTTTTGTCGAGCCCGCGCTCGGCGCACAGGCCATGGTGCCTCTGCAGCGCATGTTGGACTTTGCCCGGGATTTGAATAACGGCGTGGTGGGTAGTACCCCCGCGAACTATGCGGTTGCCAGAAGCGCATAGACAGTTCATCTCGTCTGCCATATCTCTCAGGTAAGACTCTGCTCCGACAAGGCGCCTATCCAGCGCTAGCTGAAATCTTCCATTCGACTGCGTAACTCAGACACGTCTCTCAGGCGCTGACTGATTTGTGCAGCGCTGTGGTAATCATTCTTCGACAGTTTCATCGCATAGTTCAGCTGTCGTTCTGCTTCGTCCAGTACGCCATTGAGAATAAAGTACTCGGCACGGGCGCGGTGCAGTCCCGCGATGTTGCCAGATAGTCCCTGTACCTCGGCCAGCAAATACCAGAGGCCGGGGTCCTTGGGCTTGAGGTGGCTCTGATCGATTAGTACCTCTTCGGCGATATGGGCTTGCTGATTCATCAGCAGCGCTCGGGCATAACTCATCGTTAAGGCATGGTTGCCGGGGTACAGCGCCAGTTCGCGTCGCAATGCACGTGCCGCTGCCTGGGCCTCGCCAATGCTCATGTCCAGCTCCGCCTGCGCAATGACGTACTCCACGCGCGCGGGGTCTGCGGCAACCAGTAAATCCAGCTCTCTTTGTGCCTCCGCCGGGCGACCGGCTGCAATCAGCGACAGCGCCAGTCCGTAGCGAGCCCCGTCTTCGGACAGCGGGCGACCTTCCAGACTGTCCTTGAACATCTCTACCGCGCGCTGTGGCGTGTCAGCGTGATGAACCTGCATCCGTGCGCGCATAAGGTGGTAAGACAAACTGGGTGTGCGCAACTGTTTGGGGTATTGGCGGGCCCGGTTGCGCGTGTCTGCGATACGGCTTTCTGACAGGGGGTGGGTGCGCATAAATTCCGGTATGCGATTGGCACTGGAATAGCGGCTGGATTGCAGCATGCGCTCAAACATGGATGGCGCGGCGTGCGGGTCCATCCCCGCCTTGATCATGGTTTGCATGCCCAGTCGATCCGCTTCCTGCTCTGCTGCGCGGCTGTGGCGAAGCTGTGCATCCATGGCGGCGGCCTGGGCGGCTGACAGGGCAGCCATGCCGGCAGCGCCGCCAGTGGTGGCGATCAGTACGGCGCCCGCCAGCAGTCCGGCGAGCGTAATCGGCTGTGTCGCCTGGGCATTTTCGATGCCCCGCGAAAAGTGTCTCTGGCTGAGGTGTGCGATCTCATGCGCCAGCACGGTAGCCAATTCGTCCTCACTCTGGGCATAGAGCATCAGGCCGGTGTGTACACCGATAACGCCACCGGGCACTGCAAACGCGTTGATAACCGGGTTGTCGACAATCACCATATCGATGCGCCGATCCTGCAGTTCGCTGTGGGTCACCAGTCGGTAGATCAGGTCTTCCAGATAATCCTGCAGCAGGGGATCATCCAGCGTGGGCGCCTGAGAGCGAAATACGCGCAACCATGCTCGACCTAGCTGGTATTCCTGCTCAGGGGAAAACAGACTGGTACTGCTTTCCCCGAGGTTGGGCAGCTTGAGGTCGTCAGAGGTGGCGGCGCTGGCGTGAAATAGAGCCGTTGCCAGTACCAGCTGAAACAGGCGTTGCATCACGGCCAAAATACGGGCGCTCCGGCGAGTCGGTGGCTTACTGTAGGGGAGTGCTGTTCGAGTCGCAACACAGGCCAAAGTTCCACATGCCCGCCGCCAGTAGCTATACTTGGCGCCCCTTTTCAAGACGGTAGGCGACGTGACCGATACGACCCTGACAGAGCTGGATGCACGCGGGCTGGAATGCCCTATGCCCTTGCTAAAAGCAAAGCGCGCACTGAATGCTATGCAGGCAGGGGAACGGCTACGTGTGCTGGCAACTGACAAGGGCTCTGTGCGTGATTTCGAGGTGTTTTCGAGGCAGTCTGGCTTTCCGCTGCTCTCCAGCGAAGAGGTCGACGGCATGTATGTGCATGTGATCGAAAAGACCGTCCCTGCCGCTACAGCGGTGCAGGACGCGTAAGGCATGCTGGAAATCTTTCGTAAATGGTACGACCGCTTCCTGTTCGAGGAAGAAAGCATTCTGCTGCTGGTGATTCTGGCGGTGTGTTTGCTGCTGCTGGCAACAGTCGGCGACATCATCACCCCGGTGCTGGCCGCAATTGTGCTGGCCTACCTGATGCAGGGCCTGAGCGCCTGGTGCACCAACCGTGGCTTGCCTCAGTGGATGGGCGTAGCGCTGTCGTTTCTTGTATTTGTTGGTCTGTTTTTTGGGTTTCTGTTTTTGCTTCTGCCGCTGGTGTGGCAACAGGCGGTGAGCCTGCTGGGTGAGCTGCCCCGCATGTTTGAAGAGTTGCGCAAATGGGTGTCTGTGCTTCCGGAAGAGTATCCGGAGCTTATATCCCAAGCGCAGGTCAGCGAGATCGTGGCGCTGGTCCAGCGCCGCGCGGCAGAGCTGGGCCAGTCCATCTTGAGTCTGTCACTTGCCTCTATCCCGCTGTTTGCGGTGGTTCTGGTGTACGCCATTCTGGTGCCGCTGCTGGTGTTCTTTTTCCTCAAGGATCGCGACCAAATTCTGTCCTGGCTGGGCGGATTTCTGCCAGAGGAGCGCCCCCTGCTGTCGCGCATCTGGCAGGAAATGAACGAGCAGATGTCGAATTACGCGCGCGGCAAGCTGATCGAGATTCTTATTGTCGGTGCGGTCAGCTATGTGACCTTTACCATGCTGAATCTCAACTACGCTGAGCTGCTGGGCCTGCTGGTGGGTCTGTCTGTGATCATCCCGTATATCGGTGCGATGGTCGTTACTATTCCTGTTGCGTTGATAGCGCTGTTTGAGTGGGGAATCGGCTCCGAGTTCTATACCGTAATCTTCGCGTATCTGGTGATTCAGGCGTTGGACGGTAACGTGCTGGTACCTCTGCTATTTTCCGAGGCAGTAAACCTGCACCCGGTGGCTATTATTCTGGCAGTGCTGTTTTTCGGCGGCATCTGGGGTATCTGGGGTGTGTTCTTTGCCATTCCATTGGCGACCCTGGTGAAAGCCATTATCAGCGCCTGGCCTTCGCCTGAAAGCCCGGCGGTTGAGGCGGCCTAGGGCCATCCAGCGCAGACGCGAGTCGTTCGAAACGCTAGTGCGGTAGCCGGGAGAATTCAGGCCTCTGTATGGTCCAACTGGCCTGACTCGCTGACGCAGGCGTATGTAGCCTCAGCACTAATCACTGCTTTTTTATCTGGAGATGTGTATGTCCACCGCTGTGTTTCGCGTTTTGTTGCTGCTGTTTGCCGCATTGCTGGCCGCCTGCTCTCCGCAGGAGACAGTAGAAAACAGCCCGACGCTTCCGCTCTCGCCGCGCCAGAGTCCAAACGATAGCAAGGCGTATCGCTACATCGCGCTCGAAAACGGGCTGCAGGCGCTGTTAATTTCAGATGCGAAAAGCACCAAGGCCGCAGCCTCTTTGGACGTGTTCGTTGGCAGCGCCAGCAATCCGGAAGGACGCGACGGTCTGGCGCACTTCCTTGAGCACATGCTGTTTCTGGGAACCGAGAAGTATCCTGATTCCGGCGAATATGCGCGTTTTATCGCAGAACACGGCGGCAGCCGGAACGCTTATACCGCCTTTGAGCACACCAATTACTTCTTTGATATCGACAGCGACCACCTGCCGGAGGCGCTGGATCGCTTTGCTCAATTCTTCATCGCGCCTCGGTTTGATACCGAGTACGTGAATCGCGAAGTCAATGCCGTGCACGCGGAGTACCAGCAGGGTCTGAACACAGACGCGCGGCGGAATCTGGACGTACTGCGTGAGATTGCCAACCCGGAGCACCCTTACCATCTGCTGGCTGTCGGTACGCGGGACACGCTGGCGGACCGCCCCGATGATCCTGTGCGTGATGACCTGCTGACGTTTTATGAGCAGTTCTATTCTGCCAACCTGATGCGACTGGCCGTGGTCGGCAATGAAGATCTGGACACGCTGGAAACGCTGGTAACAGACATCTTCAGTGCCGTGCCCAATCGGAATGTCGCCATCGATGACATCAGCGCACCGCTCATCGTCGAAGAGCGGCTTCCGCTGCAGGTGAACATTCAGCCTCTCGCCACGTCTCGGACGCTGTCACTCTCGTTTGCGCTGCCGAATCTCAACAAGTACTACCGCACCAAGCCGCTTAATTACATTAGCAACCTGATTGGTCACGAAGGCGAGGGCAGTCTGCTGTCTCTCCTGAAAGCTGAAGGCTGGGCAGAAGCGCTGGGCAGTGGGTCCGGTATCAGCTACCGGGGCGGTGCATCCTTTGATATCAGCATCAACCTGACAGAGCGGGGCGTGCAGGAGAGCGATGCGGTGGTCGCCGCCGTGTTTGAATACATTCGCATGTTGGAAGCTGAAGGTCCCAGCCGACGCCTGTATGACGAGCAATCACAGCTTGCAGCGCTGGCGTTTCGGTTTCAGGAGAGCGTTGCGCCTTCGCGCTATGCCACCATGCTGTCCAATGCCATGCAGCAATTCGAACCCGAGGATGTGCTGGCCGGTAATTACCTGATGACGCAGTACCAGCCAGATTTGATCCAGGACATTGTCGAGAACTATCTGGTGCCAGAGCGTGTCCTGCTGACGCTGACAGCACCCGGTGTACCGGTTACGGATCAGTCTGAGTATTATCAGACACCCTATTCGGTGGAATCTATAGACCTCGCGCAGAATGGTTGGCAAGAAGTCGCCAGCGATGGCTTCGACCCACGCTTGTTCCTGCCCGAGCCCAATACATTTATCGCCGAGGACGTTGAGTTGCGTCCGCTGCCGGAAGATAACCCAGAGGTCCCTAGTCACCTTGTCGCCGAGGCGCGCCTGAATATCTGGCAGCGACAGGACCCGCAGTTCCGGGTCCCCAAAGGCGCGCTGTACAGCAACTTTCGCACTGGCCTTGTCAGCGGTACGGTGGAGCACGCGGCCGCATCAGAACTGTATGTCAGTCTGCTGCGAGACGCGGTGAATGAGTTTACCTACCCCGCGTTGCTGGCCGGCCTGAATTACAGCCTCAGCGTCAGCAATCGGGGTGTCAGTTTGTCCATGGGTGGCTACAACGACAAACAGCCAGAGCTGTTGGCGCGCGTGGTCGACAATATCGACCAGGCGAAGTTCGACGAAACCCGCTTTATCAATGTTCGTGATGATTTGATCCGCAGTCTGGAGAACGTCAAAACAGCGCGAGCCTATCAACAGGTACTAAGGCAGGGTCGGCGCTTGTTAACCGATGGCCGTTACAGCGAGGCAGAGCTTGTTGAAGCGCTTAAATCACTGACACCGGAGGATGTCGCCGCTCACGGCAAGGCGCTGTGGCAAAGCAGCGCTGCCGACATTCTGCTCTACGGCAACTATGATTCGCGTGAAGTCGCCGATATTCGAGACGCCCTGGCGCCGCTGTTGCAACAGGCGGATGACGCGGCGGCACCGGCACCGCGCATTACCCGGCTAACCACTGGCGAACAGTTCGTGTATGCCGCAGAGGTGGAGCATAACGACGCCGTACTGATTTGGTATATACAGGCACCGGAGGACAACCTGGAAAACCGGGCCCAGTCTGCGCTCACCGCCCAGGTGATTGGTGCCGACTATTTTGAGGACCTGCGCACCGATCAGCAGCTTGGCTACGTAGTGAATGCCTTCAATTGGCCACTGCTGGATATTCCTGGATTTGCGATGATGGTGCAGTCACCAAAGGCACCAGCGCCCTATTTGTTGTCGGCATCTGAGACTTTCCTGAAGGGCCGGCTTAGCCAGGACGACGCGGTGACCGAGGCGCAGTTCCTGCGCCACAAAGCCGCACTGCTGGAGCAGATTCTCGAACCTCCGAAGAACCTGTTTGATGCCTCTGGCTATTACTGGCGAGAGATTAATCGAGGCTCGAATGCCTTTGATAGCAAAATTCGCCTGGCCGAAGCGGTGCGCTTTGTCACCTTCGATGAATGGAAGACCTGGTACCAGAACTACGTGCTGGAGCAGCCTGCATCATTGGTCATGATATCTGCCGGACGTTTTGGCGAGGTGCCAGACCAGGGCACGATCGTTGGTAACCCCGACGTCTTCAAAGCGCAGCAGCCCTTTTATGACCGACGCCTGCGGCGGGACCAGCCTGCAACGTAGATTACCGTGGTCTCTTGCAAGTCCCTGTTGTTCGTGGGGCCTTGCTTGAATCGGGCTGTTGCGCGGGTACAATCGTGAGCCCGCAGCAGGTCTGACCAGGGCAGGAGCACCCGATGATTGAGGACAAGGATCCTGGCGAAACCCAGGAGTGGCTTGACGCCCTGGATGATGTCGTCAAGCACGAAGGTCCTGACCGTGCCGCCTACCTGCTGCGTCGTCTGTCAGAGCAGGCGGTGTTGCGCGAAACCCGCCTGCCCACAGCCATCACCACGCCCTTTCGCAATACGATTTCACCCGCGGCAGAAAAACCGATGCCGGGCGACCTGTTCATGGAGCGCCGCATCCGCTCGTTGGTGCGCTGGAACGCACTGGCCATGGTGATGCGTGCCAACGATAACAATGAGGGCCTGGGTGGCCATATCTCGAGCTTCTCTTCCAGCGCCACGCTCTACGATGTGGGATATAACTACTTCTTTCGTGGCTCCGACGGCGACCATCCCGGTGACCTGGTGTTTTATCAGGGCCACAGCGCGCCGGGCATGTATGCGCGCTCTTACCTTGAGGGCCGTCTGAACGAGGATCAGCTGGATAACTTCCGGCGCGAGGTGGGTGGCAACGGCCTGTCTTCGTACCCGCATCCCTGGCTGATGCCTGACTACTGGCAGTTTCCTACGGTCTCCATGGGGTTGGGGCCGATTCAGGCGATTTATCAGGCACACGTCCTGCGCTATCAGCACAATCGCAGTCTGGTAGATCACCAGGACCGTCGCGTCTGGTGTTTCCTTGGCGATGGGGAATGTGACGAGCCGGAGTCGTTGGGCTCTATCGCGCTCGCGGGTCGCGAGAATCTGGATAACCTCACGTTTGTTGTGAACTGCAATCTGCAACGGCTGGATGGGCCGGTGCGGGGCAACGGAAAAATCATTCAGGAGCTGGAAGGGATTTTCCGCGGCGCTGGCTGGAAGGTATTCAAAGTCATCTGGGGTCGCCATTGGGATCCACTGCTGGAGAACGACAGCTCCGGCATGTTGCAGCAGCGTATGGATGAAGTCTGTGATGGCGAGCTACAGAACTATAAGTTCAACGGTGGCGCTTACACGCGAGAGCACTTTTTCGGGAAGTACCCTGAGTCTCTGAAGCTGGTCGAGCACCTCTCCGATAAGGAGATTATGTATCTGAATCGGGGCGGGCACGACCCCTACAAAGTGTATGCCGCCTACGCAGAGGCGGTGGCGACCAAAGGGCGACCGACGGTTATTCTGGCTATGACCGTCAAGGGCTACGGTACCGGTGAGGCGGGAGAGGCCAACAACGAAACCCACTCCCTGAAGAAGCTCGATCTGGAAAGCCTCAAGGCGTTCCGCGATCGCTTCGCCATACCAATCAGCGATGCTGAGTTAAAGAACGTTCCCTATTACCGACCGGCTCACGACAGCCAGGAATTACGCTATATGCGCGAGCGCAGGGACGCCCTGGGTGGGCAGATACCGTGGCGGCGCAGTCAGTTTGAAGCGCTGGAGGTACCCAGCCTGGAAGAGCTCAGCGGTCAGTTGAAAGGCAGCGGCAAGCGTGAGATTTCCACCACCATGTCTTTTGTGCGGACGCTGTCGACGCTGGTGAAGGACAAGCAGATCGGCGAGCGCGTGGTTCCCATCGTGCCCGATGAGGCGCGTACCTTCGGTATGGAGGGCATGTTCCGCCAGCTGGGTATCTATTCCTCTGCGGGTCAGAAGTACACGCCGCAGGATGCGGGTCAGATCATGTACTACAAAGAGGACATCAAAGGTCAGATCATGGAGGAGGGCATCTGCGAAGCCGGTGCTTTCGCTGCCTGGCTGGCGCACGCTACGTCCTATTCCACCAGCAATTATCCGATGGTGCCGTTTTACATTTTCTATTCTATGTTTGGCTTTCAGCGCATTGGCGATCTGGCCTGGGCGGCAGGCGATTCACAGGCTCGCGGCTTTCTTATTGGGGCGACCGCTGGCCGAACTACGCTTAACGGCGAGGGACTGCAGCATCAGGACGGCCACAGTCACCTGGTGGCGGGAACCATCCCCAACTGTGTCTCTTATGATCCCACGTACGCCTATGAGCTAACGGTGATCATCCAGGACGGTTTGCGCCGGATGTACGGCGAGAAAGAAAACAAGTTCTATTACATCACCACAATGAACGAGAACTATGTGCAGCCGGAAATGCCGGTGGGCGTAGAAGAGGGCATCATTAAGGGGCTGTATCCACTGCGCAAAACCAAGAAGCGCGGCAAGAAAGTGGTCGACCTGTTGGGGAGCGGCACCATTTTGCGCGAGGTCGAGCTGGCCGCTGATATTCTCGAAAAAGACTACGGCGTGGCCGCCAACGTCTGGAGTATGACCAGCGCCAACGAGCTGCAGCGTGAAGGCAAAGCCGTTGATCGCTGGAATATGCTGCACCCAGATGCTGAACCCCGCGTGGCCTACGTCACAGAGTGTCTACCGCATAAAAACCGCCCGGTGATTGCGGCAACGGACTACCTGAAGGCCTACACGGACCTAATTCGTGAATTTATACCCGGTCGCTACGTGACCCTGGGAACCGATGGTTTCGGGCGCAGTGATACCCGGCACAATTTGCGTCACTTCTTTGAGGTCAGTCGAGAGTACATTGTTGTTGCCGCACTCAAGGCGCTATCCGACGAGGGCGCCGTGCCGGTTGAAGACGTTACGCAGGCGATGAAAGCGCTGCGGATTGATCCTGAGAAGCCGGACCCCTACACCCTGTGATCGTTGTAGGAATGAATACGACAGCCGTCGTCCTGCGCGCTACAGATAAGGAGCACCTATGGCGCGCCATACGCTGACTGTGCCTGATATTGGCGGCGCCGAAGA
Organism: Pseudomonadota bacterium; assembly: GCA_038746745.1. Classification (GTDB taxonomy): domain Bacteria; phylum Pseudomonadota; class Gammaproteobacteria; order Pseudomonadales; family Halieaceae; genus JANQIO01. The sequence goes on along the minus strand of JBCDKJ010000004.1, from coordinate 67,637 downwards.
TGCCGAGGTGATCGAGGTGATGGTGTCTGCCGGCGATGCTGTTGCTCTGGAGCAGGGCCTTATCGTGCTGGAATCTGATAAGGCCTCGATGGAAGTGCCCGCAGAGGTCGCTGGAACCGTGGTTGAGGTTCTGGTCAAGGAGGGCGACGCGCTGAAAGAGGGCGATGGCATTGTCGTAGTAGAGGCGAAAGTGGAGGCAGAAGTGGAGGCAGAAACAGACAATGCCTCTGCAGCGTCGACGGCTGAAGCCCGGCCAGAACCCGCTGAAAAGCCTGCACCGGAAGCTACCCCTCAACAAACGCCCGCCCCGTCGCCTGATGCAGGCCCTGCCGCCAGTGAGCAGGACGTTTTTGTGCCAGATATCGGCACCGATGAAGCAGTTGAAGTTATTGAGATCAATGTGGCGGTGGGCGACAGCGTGCAGGAAGGCGACACGCTTATCGTGCTGGAGTCTGATAAAGCTTCGATGGAGCTGCCTGCGCCTTTTTCCGGAGAGTTGCGAAGCCTGGCAGTAAAAGAAGGCGATGAAATCCGGCAGGGTGACCTGATCGGTACCATGCTTGGCGAATTGCAATCAGCACCAGCAACTGCGCCAGATACAGCATCAGGGACAACACCAGAGGCAACACCAGAGGCAACACCAGACGCAATACCAGACGCGATGTCAGGCGCGATGTCAGACGCGGCACCTGTGCCTGAGCCCAGTGCCCCGGCACTGTCCCTCGCGCCCACTTCCGCTCCCGTGCCGCCGCAACCAATCGCTGCGAGCTCCGGCAAGGATATCTATGCCGGCCCCGCGGTTCGTCGACTGGCACGAGAACTGGGTGTAAATCTGGGCGATGTGCGTGGCAGTGGTCCCAAGGGACGCATTCTAAAAGAAGACCTGCATGCGCATGTTAAGCGCGCCCTTCAGGGTGGTGACAAAGCCGTAAGCGGTGGCGCCGGGATTCCTGCTGTACCGGCAGTCGACTACGCGGCTTTCGGGGCGGTCGATACCCAGCCGATGACAAAAATCGACAAAGTCACCGCGGCCAATATGCACCGCAGCTGGCTCAATGTACCTCACGTGACCCAATTCAGTGAGGCGGACGTGACGGCTCTCGAAGACTTTCGTCAGTCACTCAAGGACGAGGCGGCTTCACGTGCCACAAAGCTGACGCCCTTACCATTCCTTCTCATCGCCTGCGCGCGGGCCTTGAAGGACAACCCGCGACTGAACCGCGCCATCAGCGCCGACGGCGAGAGCTTTGTTTATCGTGAGTACGTGCATATTGGCATGGCCGTGGATACACCCGCCGGCTTGGTAGTGCCGGTGTTGCGCGACGTGGATCGCAAAGGTCTATGGGAACTGGCTGAGGAGACCGCGGACCTGGCAGCGCGTGCCAAGGAGCGCAAGCTGAAGCCTGCGGATATGCAGGGTGCCTGCTTCACTATCTCAAGTCTGGGTGGTCTTGGCGGGACAGGTTTTACGCCGATCGTCAATTCGCCGGAGGTGGCAATTCTCGGCGTGTCTAAACTCGAAGTGAAGCCGGTCTGGGATGGCGATGCCTTTCAGCCAAGAAAAATGCTGCCGCTGAGCCTGTCCTATGATCATCGGGCCGTGAATGGAGCGGACGGCGGCCGGTTCTCCACACAACTCTGTGAGCTGTTGGCGGATATTCGTCGACTGCTACTATAACCCGCTTACCTGCCTCGGAAGACAGCTATGGTTATTAAGCCTCGCGTACGTGGTTTTATGTGTATTACCACCCATCCTGCTGGCTGCGAAGCCAATGTGCGCAAGCAAATCGACTACGTTCAATCGCAGGGGGCTCTGGAAAATCCGCCCAAGCGCGTTCTGGTCATCGGTGCGTCTACCGGCTATGGATTGGCATCCCGTATCACGGCCGCCTTTGCAGGTGCCGCTTCAACGATTGGTGTTTTCTTTGAAAAAGAAGGCAGCGAAAAGAAACCGGGTACCGCAGGCTGGTACAACTCAGCGGCTTTTCACAAGTGCGCGGAAGAAGCGGGACTCTATGCGAAAAGCATCAACGGCGACGCCTTCAGTCATGAGATCAAGCAGAAAACCATCGACCTGATAAAGCAGGATATTGGTCAGGTTGACCTGGTGGTGTATTCCCTGGCCTCGCCGCGCCGGCAACACCCCGATACGGGTGAGCTGCATACCTCTACGCTTAAGCCTATTGGTCAGACGGTCACGTACAAGAGTCTCAATACCGATAAGGAAGAGATTGGCGAGTTGACCGTGGAGGCTGCCAGCCAGGAAGAGATCGACAACACCGTTGCGGTGATGGGCGGTGAAGACTGGCAGATGTGGATCGAAGCGCTTGCGGCGGCGGATTGTCTGGCGGACGGCGCTAAAACCACCGCATACACTTATCTCGGCGACAAACTCACCTGGGATATTTATTGGCACGGCACTATTGGCGCTGCCAAAAAGGATCTGGATAAGCGCGTGGTGGGTTTGCGCGAGCGCCTGGCACAGAGTGGCGGCGATGCCAGGGTCTCGGTGCTGCAAGCGGTGGTGACGCAGGCCAGCTCAGCGATTCCTGCTATGCCGCTGTACCTCGCTCTGCTGTTGCAGGTCATGCAGGACGAGGGTGCTTTCCAGGGCTGCATCGAGCAGATCGACAGACTGTTCAGACACGGCTTATTGAATGATGCGCCCGAACTGGATGAAGAGGGGCGACTGCGCGCGGATGCCTGGGAGTTACAGCCCGCGGTGCAGGCCAGAGTCGGCGAGCTCTGGGACGCTACGACCACAGAAAACCTTTACGATATATCAGACTTCGCGGCTTACAAGCGCGGCTTCCTGCAGCTATTCGGTTTTGAAGTGGATGGTGTCGACTACGAGGCGGACGTCAATCCCGTGGTGCCGATCAGCGGGTTGGTGTAGCGTCTTGCGCGCGCAGGGTGTTTCGATGTCAGGAGTGAGTGGGATATGAGTGACGATTTCACGCCGGGTCGTGCTGTGCGGCTCAATCCCAGGGTTCGCCGTGTCACTGCGCCCAATCCCGGCGTGATGACGGGCCCGGGCACCAACAGCTATTTGCTGGGCGATGAACAGGTCGCAGTGCTCGACCCTGGCCCGCTCATCGACAGTCACGTTGAGGCGTTGATCGAGGCCGGTGATGGCAAGATTCGCTGGATCGTCGCCACGCATACCCATCCTGATCACTCACCCGCATGGCTGCCTCTAAAGGAGGCAACCGGCGCCACGGTTATTGGGGCAGTACCCTGGGACGATATGTTTCAGGACGACAGCTTTGCCCCGGATATTGAAGTGCAGCACGACTATCTGCTGGATGCTCCGGAGTTTAACCTGCGGGCGGTGCATACGCCGGGGCACGTAGGCAATCACTACTGCTTTTTTCTCGAAAACGACGGCATGCTGTTTACAGGTGATCACATCATGAGCGGCTCGACGGTCGTGATTGTGCCACCCAGTGGTGATATGAAGCTCTATATCGAGTCACTGGAACTGCTGCGTGAGTACCCGCTGCGCAGTATGGCTCCCGGACACGGCGAGGTGATCGAAGATCCCGACGCGACCGTAGACTGGCTGATTGCTCACCGGCTGCAGCGGGAACAGAAAGTCGTAGACGGTCTTGAGAAGCTGGGCAGCGCAGGACTGGATTCACTGGTGCAGGTGGTTTACGACGACGTAGATCCCGGTATTCACCACATGGCAAAGCTCAGCTTGACGGCGCACCTTATCAAGCTTGAACAGGAGCATCGGGCGGGTCGCACCGTTGACGATGAATGGTCGCTTACAGCGGCCTGAGTCCGCATGCCCCGGTACAGAAAATTCCAAGAAAAACCGATAAGTCATCAACACGCTGGAACGTCGTAAACAAACCCATAAGAACAGGGCGGCGAAGCTGCCCCACTACTAACACGGAGTAACTGAACTGATGCAGGGCCTGATGATGAGCCAATCGCTGTTGGTTAAATCCATTGTGGAATTTGCCGACCGCGTGAACCCCGATATCGAAATCGTATCCTTTACAGCGGACAATCCGCGCCATCGTTATACCTACAGCGACGCCTTCAAACGCGCGCGCCAGTTGGCCAATGTCTTTGCTGGCTGGGGCCTGGAAATTGGCGACCGCGTGGCGACACTGGCCTGGAATGATTACCGGCATTTTGAAGCCTACTACGGCATCAGCTGCTCAGGCTTCGTGGCTCACACCATCAATCCGCGGCTGTTTCCCGAGCAGATTGCCTACATCGTCAACCACGCCGAAGATCAGTACCTCTTCGTCGATCCCATGTTTATGCCCATAATCGAGGGCATTGCCGAGCACTGTCCACAGGTCAAGGGCTGGATCGTGCTGACCGATGCTGCCCATATGCCGGAGACGTCTCTGGAGAACGTGCACTGCTACGAAACTCTCCTCGATGGGCAGAGCACCGAATTTGACTGGCCAGAGCTGGATGAAAATGCGGCGGCTGCACTGTGTTACACCTCCGGTACCACGGGTAACCCCAAGGGTGTTCTGTACTCGCATCGCTCTACTATTCTGCATGCCTACGCCTCGGTTATGCCCGATGTCATGGGCCTGTCATCCAGTGAGGTTGTGCTGCCAATCGTGCCGATGTTTCACGTGAACGCCTGGGGTACGCCATACGCCTGTCCCATGGTCGGCGCCAAGCTGGTGTTTCCTGGTCCCAAAATGGGCGACGGTGCTGAACTCACCAAGCTGATTAATGAAGAGAAAATCACCATGTCAGCCGGCGTTCCCACCGTCTGGCTAAACTTGCTGGCGCATCTGCGGGAGTCGGGCGAGACTATCGACAGCCTAAAGCGAATTATTGTGGGTGGCGCGGCCTGCCCCTTGTCCATCATGGAAGAAATGGACGGCCACGGCGTAGAGACCCGTGTCGGTTGGGGTATGACCGAGATGAGCCCCCTGGGTAGCGTCAATGCGAAAACACCTGCGGTTGCCGCATTGAGCGGAGAAGCGGCGGAAAAGCAGCGCCTCAAGGCGGGCCGCCCCGTGTTCGGCGTAGATATGAAGATAGTGGACGAAGAGGGTAAGGAGTTGCCCTGGGACGGCGAGGCCTTTGGTTCCCTGAAGGTACGCGGTCCATGGATTTGCTCCGGCTACTTTAAGCTGGAAGGTACAGACTCCCACGCGGAGGAAGGCTGGTTTGAGACCGGCGATGTGGCCACGATCGATCCCAACGGCTATATGGCCATCACAGATCGCACCAAGGATGTCATCAAATCCGGCGGCGAGTGGATTAGTTCTATCGACGTTGAAAACGCGGCAATGGGCCACCCGGGCGTTGCCGAGGCTGCGGTCATTGGGCGCTACCACCCCAAATGGAGCGAGCGCCCCTTGCTGGTCGTAGTGCGCGCGCCGGGCACAGAAGCGGTTTCTGCGGAAGATGTGCTGGGGTATCTGGACGGGCGCATTGCCAAGTGGTGGATACCAGAGGCGGTAGAGTTCGTAGACGAACTGCCCCACGGGGCCACAGGTAAAGTGCAGAAAGTGGAATTGCGCGAGCGCTTTAAGGACTTCGCCTTCCCGGAATAGTCTCTCCACTTTTTGCGCGGTCTGGGTCGGCGCTTGTCCGGCAGCGATTGCACTAGGCCAGCACCTTACACGGTGGCATTTTAAGCCGTTGGCGCGTTATTTCGACGGTATATGCGACGCTATTCGTAGAAAATTGAACCATATTTTACGAATATCGGTTGCTGACGACACGAACTCTGCCTAAGCTGAAGGGGTGATGTGGGACATTTCATCCTCAACAGTAAATAGAATTCCTGCGGCGGAGAAGATTCGTGGGTGAGGCAACGCTGCCAGCTATGGTCAGCGCGGCCGCCGCGCGCTTTGGCGACCGCCCTGCGATTCGCGATGGGGATACAGCGCTCACCTATGCAGAGCTCGATGACCAGCGACGACGCGCGTCGGCAGCCTTCATAGCTTCTGGCCTGGGTCACGGAGATCGCGTAGCGATTTGGGCGCCCAACATTTACGAGTGGATTATCGCCGCTATTGGTGCCCAGAGCCTGGGCATCGTGCTGGTGCCCATCAACACGCGCTGGAAAGGTTCTGAGACTGCCTACGCCCTGACCATGAGCGGCGCAAAGCTGTTATTCACCGTGGGTGAATTCCTGGGGCAGCAGTACCAGGAGATGCTAAGTGAGCAAGCACTTCCTAACTTGCAGGGCGTTATTCTGCTCAGGCAGTTGGCAGAGCATTCAGATGAAACCGTCGATTCGCCAGCGGCGAACACCTGGGCGGGCTTTTTGGCCGCAGGCGCACACGTTACGGATAGCGAAGTCGATGCAGCCGCTTCAGCGGTGCGTCCAGAAGATACGCTCGATATCGGCTTTACCTCCGGCACCACCGGCTCACCCAAGGGCGTGGTGACTACCCATGAACAGAATCTACGGGTTTTCGAGACCTGGAGCGGTACTGTCGGCCTGCGCGAGGGCGATCACTACCTGATCATCAATCCGTTCTTCCATTCTTTTGGCTACAAAGCGGGCTGGCTGTCCGCCATTATGCGCGGCGCACTCATACTGCCGGTGCTGAGTTTCGATCTCGATGCGGTAATGGCTCAAATTGAGCGCGACCAGGTCACCATGCTTCCTGGTGCGCCCACCATCTACCAATCCCTGCTGGCGCACCCAGACCGTGACCGGTATGACCTCTCCAGTCTGCGCCTTGCCGTAACGGGTGCAGCACCGGTGCCGGTGGAACTGGTCAATCGGATGCGTAGTGAGCTTGCCTTCGAGGTGGTTGTCACCGCCTATGGCCTCACCGAGACCTGCGGCGTTGTGACGATTTGCCGCCCGGATGACGCGGCGGAAACTATCTCAGGCAGCTCCGGTCGCGCTATGGACGGCGTTGAGGTGCGCACCGTGGACAGCGCAGGACAGGATGTGGGTGCAGGCGAACCCGGCGAAGTCTGGGTACGGGGTTACAACGTGATGCGTGAGTACCTGGACAATCCCACGGCGACCGCCGAGACCATCACGGCTGAGGGCTGGCTGCGCACCGGCGATATCGGCGTGCAGGATGCTGACGGCTATCTCCAGATCACAGACCGCCTGAAGGATATGTTTATCGTCGGTGGTTTCAACTGTTACCCGGCGGAGATTGAAAATCAGCTCTGCTCGCATCAGTCCGTCGCGCAGGCTGCGGTGATCGGTATGCCAGACGAGCGGTTGGGCGAGGTGGCCTGCGCATTTGTTGTGCTGCGCCCTGGCGGCGAAGCGACCGCCGACGAACTCATCCGTTGGAGTCGCGACACCATGGCGAACTACAAGGTGCCGCGGGCCGTGCATCTGCTGGATAGCCTGCCCGTGAACGCATCCGGCAAGGTGTTGAAGACAGAGCTGCGCCAACGGGTGGCGGCATGAGTACGCTGGAACTGGATGCCACCGATGAGCGCATTCTCGAATTGCTGCGCAGCGATGGCCGCATGTCTTACCGCGCCATGGCCTTGGATCTGGGTGTAACGGAGTCCACTGTGCGCTCCCGAGTGCGCCGACTGGAAAAGAGCAACACCATGCGGGTTGTGGCGGTTACTGATTTTCAGGCAGCCGGGTACGAGTTGCTGCTGGCCGTGGGTATTCAGGTGAGCGACCGCGCACCCGCTGACGTGGCGGATGCCCTGGCCGATATCCCCGAAGTGTTCTCTATCAATCTGATGATTGGTACCTACGATATCGAGGTACTGGCAGTGGCTGCAGACCAGGCAGCGCTCTCTGCGCTGCTATACCAGCGGATTGCCCGTTTGCCAGGCGTCAAGCGGGTTGAACCCTCTCTGGCAATGAATGTTCTGAAGAATCAGCCTGACTGGGTGCCGCTGGCCCCACGGGTTGATGCGCAGGTCTCGGCGGCGGCGCCTGCTGCGCTGGCAGAGGTGGACTAGGGTGACTGCGACGCTGGATGCTATTGATCGGCAGATCGTTGCGCATTTGGGCCGAGATGCCCGCACCAGCAATCAGCAGATTGCGGAGCAGGTAGGTGTTACGGAGGGCACCGTGCGTGCGCGCATTAAACGCATGGAGGAGAGCAAGCAAATTCGCATTACCGCCGTCAGCAACATCGACCGCTATAGCGATGCGGCCATCGCCTATGTCTGGGTGGAGGTCGAGCGCAGTGAACAGGCGGCAGACGTGGCGCAGCAGATGGCGGCGATGAAAGAGTTTGGGTTCGTCGGATTGATGATGGGGCGCTTCGATATTCTTGGTATCACGATGGTGCGCAACACTGAACAGCTCGCCCGTTTTGTGCATCGACACATCAGTACGCTGGAAGGCGTGCGCCGCACCGAGAGCACGCTTAGCGTGAATTTTGTTAAACACGACTACCGGATGAGCCGGATCGTTGCCTAGGTACTAAAGCATGGACAAGCAAATGACAGCGCCAGAGGTCGTCAGCCGTTTAGAGGATGGTATGACCCTGGGCATTGGAGGCTGGGGCCCGCGCCGAAAGCCTATGGCTCTGGTGCGGGAGATCCTGCGCTCCGATCTCAAAGATTTGACGCTGGTGGCCTATGGCGGCGCTGATGTCGGCATGCTCTGTGCCGCAGGCAAAGTGAAAAAACTGGTGTTCGCCTTCGTTTCGCTGGACTTTATTCCGCTGGAGCCCTACTTCCGTCAGGCGCGCCAATCAGGGGCAATCGAGGTCTCTGAGATGGACGAGGGCATGATGCTGCTGGGATTGCGCGCAGCGGCCTGGGGCCTGCCTTTCATCCCAACCGAGGTGGGCCTGGGTACCGACATTGTTAAGGTCAATCCCGACCTGAAACTGGTCGACAGCCCCTATGACGACCGCGAATGGGTCGCTGTACCCGCACTCAAGCTGGATGCTGCGCTGCTTCACGTTGACCGAGCAGACGCCCGGGGCGTGTGCCAGATTGCCGGACCTGACCACTATATGGACGATTTGTTCGCTCGCGCTGCCAGCAGCACCTATGTGAGCTGCGATGAGTTGGTGGAAACGGCGTATTTCAATGACCCCGAGCAGACTCGAAAAGTGTTTTGGGAGCGATCCGCTACTACGGGCGTCGTGCCGATACCGGGGGGTGCGCATCCGTCCTCCTGCAGCCCCTTGTATGGCTTCGATGTCGCCCACTTCAAAGCCTATGCGGCATCGGCCAAGGATGAGGCTGGCTTTGCCGGATATGTGGCGCAGTACCTTGGTGCCAATGAAGCCGAATACCAAATCGCCGTGGGCGGTTTGGATGCCATCCGCCAACTGCCTATGCCGATCTACTGAGGAACGTATTGTGAGCTACAGCCTGGCTGAATTGTGTATTTGCGCTGCCTCAAAGGCGTTTGAGAACGATGGCGAAGTGCTGGCGACTGGCATTGGTGTGATTCCGCGCCTGGCCGCCAGTCTCGCTATGAAGACCAGCAATCCCGATCTGATGATGACGGATTCGGAGGCCTTTATGTTGTCAGAGCCCAATCCGCTGGGCGCGCGCGAGGCGGGGTTTTTGCAGCGGAATGAGACGTGGATGGGTTTCTCCCGCATCTTCGACAATGTCTGGTCCGGCAGGCGACATGCCATGCTGGGTCCGACGCAGGTTGACCGGTTCGGGCAGAGCAATACGTCGGCGCTGGGCGGAAGTTACGCACAACCCAAAGTCATGATGCTCGGTGCGCGAGGCTTCCCCGGCAACTCGATAAGCCACCCCAACAGCTTTTTCGTGCCTGCCCACTCGACACGGGTCTTTATAGAGGGCGAGTGTGATTTCGTGTCCTCAATTGGCTATAACCCGGAGCGGCTGCCGCGGGGCCGTACACTGGATGATGTTGATATCCGACTGGTAGTCAGCAATTTGTGTGTGTTTGATTTTGGCGGACCTGCCCATCAGGCGCGGCTGGTATCTGTGCACCCTGGCGTGACCGCAGATCAGGTGCAGGAACACACGGGATTCCCGCTGGCTATTGACGGTGATGTGCCGATCACTGCGGCCCCAACGGCTGAGCAGCTCGACATTATTGCAGCGCTGGATCCACACAATCAGCGCGCTGCGCAGATCAAAGACAACCCGCCGGGAGACCCGTCTCAGGGTTAACGGAGCAAGGACATGTTGGAAACGCGTCTAACGAGACTATTGGGGTGCCGCTATCCGATCGTGCAAACGGCGATGGGCTGGGTGGCTGATCCGAAGCTGGTTGCCGCAACGGGCAACGCTGGTGGGTTCGGCTTTTTAGCAGGTGCCACCATTCCGCCGCAGGAAATAGAGCGCGATATCCTCAGAGTAAAAGAGCTTACTGACGCGCCCTTTGGCGTGAACTTTCATATGTACCAGCCGAATGCGGCCGAGACTGTTGATCTGGTGATCAAGCACAAGGTGCGGGCGGTAAGCTATTCACGATCGCCCGGCCCTGATTTTATCCGCCGTCTTAAAGATGCTGGTGTAGTTTGCATGCCTACCGTCGGCTTGCCAAAGCACGCGACCAAAGCGGTTGAGCTGGGAGCCGATGCCGTCACGGTGCAGGGTGGAGAGGGCGGCGGACACACTGGCGCGATTCCCACCACAATTCTGCTGCCGCAGGTGGTGAAAGCCGTGGGCGACAAAGTGCCTGTGGTGGCAGCCGGTGGCTTCAAGGATGGCGCAGGTCTGATTGCCGCTATGGCTTGGGGTGCAGATGGCATTGCCATGGGTACGCGTTTTTTGCTGACCAGCGACAGCCCCGTGCCTCCTGCCACCCTGCAGGCTTATCTGGACTGTAAAGACCCAGGCGCGATTATTCGCTCCACCGCCATGGACGGTTTGCCGCAGCGCATGATTATGAATGAGGTACTGACTGAACTGGAGCGGGCCGGGCCTTTAAAGAAGCTCTGGTTGGCGATGCTAAACGGTCTCGCGTTTCGCAAGTACACCGGCGCCAGCCTTTTTGGACTGTTGAAAGCGGCACTTGCTATGCAGCGCGAGGACGGACTCACACCAGCGCAGGCCATCATGTCTGCCAATGCCCCTATGATTATCCAGCGTGCCATGGTGGACGGGCAGCCGAAGGACGGCGTGCTGCCCAGTGGTCAGGTAGCCGGTGTCATTGATGAGCTGCTGTCCTGCGCGGAGCTTATCGAGCAGATCGTGGATGATTCTGAAACAAGGCTGGCGCAGCTTACCCAGGCACCTTCGATTGCCCCGCAACAGGAGGCCGTCTGATGGCTGCAGTATTCCAAACCACAGTCGATGCGGGTGTGGCGGAGATGATTCTCGACAACCCGCCGGTAAATGCCTTCGATAGCGCAGGATGGTTCTCTATTGCCGACGAGATTGATCGCCTCGGTCAGGACGAGACGGTGCGTGTGATCGTGATCGGCGGCGCAGGCAAGGGCTTTTGCGCCGGCGTAGACATCAAAGAACTGGCCGCCGATGCCAGCAAGATTCTGGATGTGAACCGTGGCAACTACGAAACCTTTCGTGCGATTCACCGCAATCCGAAACCCGTCATCATCGCGCTGCACGGCTTTGTCCTGGGCGGAGGTATAGGCATGGCTGGTGCCGCCGATATCGTCATTTGCTCCGACTGTGCCCGCTTTGGGGTGCCGGAAATTGATCGCGGCGCGATGGGCGGCGGTGCCCATCTGCAGCGCTTATTCCCGGTGCAGAAGGTGCGCTATATGTACTTCACCGGTGAGTTCATAGACGCCGCCGAGGCCTATCGGCTCGGCGCAATCGAACGCGTTGTGCCGCGGGAAGAACTGCTGTCCGCGGCCCGGGAGATCGCAGCTAAAATCGCCGACAAGTCGCCGGTGATGGTGAAGATCGCCAAGGAGTCACTGACGGGCATCGAGGACGGCAACCTGGAAGACAAGTACCGCTGGGAGCAAGGCTTCACCTACGAAGCCTATACCCACGGCGACTCTCAGGAGTCCCGAGATGCCTTTGTTGAGAAGCGTGATGCGAAGTTTGATGAATGACGCGTCGGGCGGGCGCTACCGCCACGTGAGGTTTTTTTCGAGACTCGCCGTAAACCCATACCCGATAAAGCGGGGCAGGCTCTCCATGGGGGCTCGGGCGCGGCGTGCCCGATGAAGCGGGGCAGGCTCTCCATGCCGCGCACGGTCTCAAAAACAAACCTCACGCACCGGCAGCACCCTCAGATCAAATGCGTAGTCGGCGTATTTAGAACGCCCATGCTGGCCGATTAGTCTAGAAGTAAAATTATGGATTTACGCTACACCGAAAAACAGAACGCACTGCGAGAAGAAGCCCGGACATGGCTTGCGGCCAATGTGCCGTCGGAGCCGCTGAAGAGCTTCGATACCGAAGAGGGCTTCCAGCAGCATCGGGAGTGGGAGGCCAGGCTCAACGAAGGCCGTTGGGGAATGGTCACCTGGCCCGAAGAGTTGGGCGGACGCGGCTGCGATCTTATCGAGTGGCTGATTTTTGAAGAAGAGTACTACGCCGCAGGCGCGCCGCTGCGCGTGAATCAGAACGGCATTTTTCTGCTGGGGCCGACCCTGATGGAGTATGGCACTGACGAGCAGAAAGCGCGGTTTCTGCCCAAGATGGCAACGGGCGAGGAAGTCTGGTGCCAGGGCTGGTCTGAGCCCAATGCCGGGTCGGATATGGCAGCCATTCGGTCCCGCGCGGAACGCGACGGTGATGAGTATGTGATCAATGGACAGAAAACCTGGTCTACTCGAGCCGTGTGGGCCGACTGGTGTTTTGGAATGTTTCGCACCGATCCCGAGTCAGCGAGACACCGGGGACTAAGCTTTATTCTGGTGCCACTGGATGCCGAGGGCGTAACGGTGCGGCCGATTCCGCAGTTGGATGGATTGCCTGGGTTTGCCGAAATCTTCTTTGACAACGTTCGCGTTCCCGCCGACTGCCTGCTTGGCGGTGAGGGCGAAGGCTGGGCGGTGGCGATGGCTACTGCAGGGTTTGAGCGGGGTTTATTGCTGCGCTCCCCCGCACGCTTTCAGGAAACGGCGAAGCGTCTGGTGAGTCTGTACAACGAGAATCGCGCCAGCGCGGATCGCGATCCCGCCATAAAAGACGCCGTGTTGCGCGCCTGGATGGACGCAGAGGCCTACTGCCTGACAACGTATCAAACCGCCTGTCGCATGATGGCGGGTGGGAAAATCGGCGCGGAGGCCTCGACCAACAAAGTGTTCTGGTCGGAGCTGGACCAGGCGATGCATGGCACGGCCATGAGCATTCTGGGAGCGCGAGCGGAATTGCTGCCTCACGCACCTGCCGCCCAGGGCGTAGGAGCCTGGCTGGACGGTTGGCTGTTTTCACAGTCTGGCCCGATCTATGCGGGTACTAACGAAATTCAGCGCAACATCATCGCTGAGCGCATGCTGGGAATGCCGCGCAAATGAACTTTAATTTCTCCGACGATCAGTTGCTGTTTCGCGATTCCGTGCGCGAGTTTCTGCGAAATGAAGTGACACCCGACTACATCCGCCAGCGCTGGGAAGGCGAGGCAACATCGCTGTGGCCGCAGCTCGCTGAGCTGGGGCTGACAGGGGTTACCGTGCCCGAGTCCTGCGGTGGCCTCGGCATGAACCTGACCGACTACGTACTGTTGGCTGAGGAGTGCGGGTATGTCGCCCTGCCAGAACCGCTAACGCGGACAGCCATGGTGGCAGTACCGCTGCTGGTTGAGGCGCAGCGTGGTACGGAGAGTGAAACCGTAGCGGATTGGCTATCGAGTATCGCAGCGGGACAGACCATAGCGACAGTAGGGTTGGAAGGTGCGCTGGTCGAAGACGCCGATCGCGCTGACTTGCTGATTTTGCAGCAAGCCGAGGAGCTTATTGTCGCTCGCGGCGATGAGATCACGGCACAGAAGAGTGACTCGGTCGATCCGTCTCGTCAGTTGTTTCAGGTAGAGGCGAACGATGGCGTGCCCATAACTGCATCGATTTCCCGGGCACTGAACCTGGGTGCCCTGGTATGCGCGGCAGAAAGCCTGGGGCTCGCGCAGCGTATGGTGGATATGACCGTGGCATACACCGCAGACCGGCAGCAGTTTGGCAAGCCGGTGGGTTCTTTTCAAGCGGTAAAACATCACATGGCGGATGTGGCAGTGAAGCTGGAGTATGCCCGTGGTCCGGTGTACCGCGCGGCCTGGATGCTTCAGACCGGTAGCGACAACGTCGATGTATTTGTCAGCCACGCCAAACTGGCTGCCTGCGAGGCGGCGTCACTGGCGGCCAGGCACTGCATCCAAAGTCATGGTGCTATGGGCTACACCTGGGAGGTTGACCTGCACATCTATATGAAGCGTGCCTGGGCTCTGGCGGGCGCATGGGGTGATACCGGCCTGCACAAGCAGCGCGTTAGCGAGGCCCTGTTCGAACAAAACATGGCGCTGGGTGCCGGCGCGACCTTTTAGCCACCGGGTCAATCCTTAGTTAATTTTTGAGAGAGCAAACATGACAGACGCTTATATTGTAGATGCAGCACGCACACCCACCGGGCGTCGTCGCGGTGGGCTCGCGCACGTGCATGCCGCGGACCTGGGCGCCCATGTCATCAAGGCGATTGTCGAGCGCAATGGCATTCCCGGCATCGATTACGACGACGTCATGTTTGGCTGCGTGGACACGATAGGGCCCCTTGCTGGCGATATTGCCCGCACCTGCTGGCTCGCCGCAGGTCTCGCTCAGGAAGTCCCCGGTACCACCATCGATCGGCAGTGTGGCTCGTCGCAACAGGCGGTGCATTTTGCAGCGCAGGCAGTGATGTCTGGCACCAACGATGTGGTGCTGGCCGGTGGCGTGCAGACCATGAGTTCCATCCCGATATCCTCAGCTATGCTGGCGGCGGAGCCGCTGGGTTTCAAAGACCCTTTCTCTGGCTCCCAGGGCTGGGTAGCTCGCTATGGGGATGTGCCGGTGTCTCAATTCAACTCGGCTCAGATGATCGCCGACAAATGGGATATCAGTCGCGAAGCCATGGAGGCTTTTGCCCTCGCGTCTCATCAGCGTGCCCTCACTGCAATAGAGGAAGGCCGTTTCGATAGGGAAGTAGTGCCGCTGGAAGAAGTCGCTATGGACGAAACGCCCCGCCAGACCACCATGGAAAAAATGGCTGATCTGGAGCCTCTCGCAGAGGGCGGCACAATCACCGCCGCAGTCTCCAGTCAGACCTGCGACGGCGCTTCAGCAATACTGGTGGTGTCGGAAGCGGCACTCAAACGCTATGACCTTACGCCCCGTGCGCGCATCCATCACATCAGCGTGCGCGCCGACGATCCGATCTGGATGCTTACGGCGCCTATTCCCGCGACCGAGCACGCCATGAAGAAAACAGGCATGTCGCTGGCGGATATCGATCTGGTGGAAATTAATGAGGCTTTTGCCTCTGTGCCTATGGCCTGGCTGAAAGAAACGGGTTACCCCCACGAAAAAACCAACGTGAATGGCGGCGCTATCGCGCTGGGACATCCCCTGGGCGCCACTGGCACGAAGTTGATGACGACTTTGCTGCACGAGTTGGAGCGCACCGGCGGACGCTACGGCCTCCAGACCATGTGTGAGGGCGGCGGCCAGGCCAACGTAACTATTATTGAGAGGCTATAGATGCAAATAGTCTTCGTTAAATACCGTCCCGGCATAGCCTTTGCTAATCCGGGACACGCCATAAACCCATCCATGGGGGCTCGGCGCCGGCCGTACCCGATAAAGCGGGGCAGGCTCTCCATGGCCGGCGACGGTCCCGGATTAGCAAAGGCTATGCCGTGACTCAGCAGGCCCCTCAACAGCGTCACTTCGTTGGAAGCAAGCTGAAACCTGGTGATCTAGTCGACGTGTCGAGGTGGGCTTTTTGGGGACCGTCTGCGGCCATGGACGGCCGCAGTCGAGCCCCCATGGATGGGTTTATGGCGTGTCCCCCAAAAGCCCACCTCGATGCGGCGACGGCACTAGTGGCACGACAATGCAAGGCGGCCGTCGTCATGGCGTATAGCGTGTGGAGTAGAGACTAAGGAAACCTAGGGAAATGACAGGAATACTGGAAGGGCGTGTGGCGATTGTTACCGGGGCCGGGGGTGGTCTTGGGGCTGCGCACGCGCGGGTGATGGCGTCGGAAGGTTGCGCAGTGATTGTGAATGACATCAATGCCGAGGCGGCGCAGTCGGTGGTAGACGAGATTGTCGACAACGGTGGTCGTGCTGAAGTCAATCAGTCTGACATTACCAGCTACGACGACAGCCTCAGTGCGGTGAAGCAGGCTATCGATGCATTTGGCGATTTACACATCGTCGTGAACAACGCCGGCAACAATCGCGATCGCATGTTTGCATCCATGACAGAGGATGATTGGGATGCAGTGATGGCCGTGCACCTCAAAGGGCACTTCTGTATCTCGTCTCATGCCGTGCACTACTGGCGCGGACAGTCGAAAGAAGGCAAAACCGTGGATGCTCGCATTATTAATACGACCTCCAATGCAGGGCTGCAGGGTTCCATTGGACAGTCGAACTACGCGGCGGCAAAGGCGGGTATTGCCGTCCTGACGCTGAATCAGGCGGCGGAGTTGGCCCGCTACGGCATTACCGCTAACTCCATTTGTCCGGTCGCACGCACCGGTATGACCACTGCGGTGCCTGAGATGGCAGAGCGTATGAAGCGGCCTGAGGACGGAAGTTTTGATCATTTTGCGCCCGAGAACGTGTCCTCAGTGATCGCCTGGCTGGCGTCACCCGAAGGCGGCAAGGTGACCGGGCGCATCATTGAGGCAGAGGGCGGGCGCATCTGCATATGCGATGGCTGGCGCACTACCGACGGCGTGGACCGCGGTGATCATTGGGCGCCAGCGGAAATCGGGCAGGCTATGAATGAGCTTCTTGCGAAGGAAGTGCCTGCACAGAAAGTCTGGGGCACTTGAGCCCGGCGAATACGGCAGGCAGCAAACACACTATGGAATTTCGATTTACAGAAGAGCAGCAGATGATCCGCGACACCGCGGAGGCGTTTCTTGCCGCTGAGTCTACCAGCGCGGCGGTGCGCGAGGCCATGGCCACCGAAGCGGGATTTAACCAGGAGCTTTGGCAGCGTGTATGCGGCGAAATGTACTGGCCTGCGATAACGATCCCTGAGGATCACGGCGGCATGGGTCTGGGTTATGTCGAGCTGACGGCAACGCTGGAGCAGATGGGTCGGCACCTGTTCTGTGCACCGTTTTTCTCAAGTGTCGGCCTCGCCGGCAATGCGCTGCTCGTGGCCGGCACCGAAACCCAGCAGGCTAAGTGGCTGCCGAAGTTGATTCAAGGCGAGACAGCGACCTTGGCTTTTTGTGGCGCATCCGGTGGGCGCACCGCCGATGCGATTGATGTGACTTACCGTCGTGACGGCGCTGACTACGTGTTGAGCGGCGATGCTCAGTATGTGGTAGATGGCCACACCGCGCACTGGATTGTTGTGGCCGCGCGCAACAGTGAGTCTGCTTCAGACATCGGCCTGTTTGTGCTGACAGCAGATGCCCCCGGATTGTCCCGCCGCTGGCTGCCTACGATTGATCAGACCCGCAAACAGGCCGCCTTGCACTTTGAGCAGGTTGCGGTAAGCGCCGAGCGGCGTCTGAGCGGAGATAAAGATGCCGCCCAGAAGCTGGTCGATATTCTGGATTTGGCGACGATTGCGCTGGCAGCCGAGCAGGTAGGTGTGGCACAGCAATCGCTGGATGCCACTCTTGCCTACATGGCAGACCGGGAGCAATTCGGTCGTCGAATTGCAAGTTATCAGGCGATCAAACACAAGGCGGCCGACATGATGGTGAAATCGGAAGCGGCGCGCTCTGCGGTGTATTACGCCGCCTGTGTGGCACAGGAATACCTCAGCGGCGGCCCTATGGCGTCGGAATTGGCTGAGGCCGCCAGCGTGGCGAAGGCATGGTGCTCTGACGCCAGTTTCTTCAACGCAGGTTGCGGCATACAGCTGCACGGCGGCGTAGGCTTTACTTGGGAGTATGACATCCAGCTTTTGTTCAAGCGGGCTCGCGCAGCGGAGGCCTACCTTGGCAATGGTGCCTGGCACCGAGAGCGCATCGCCGGGCTTTTGCTGGATGGCATGTTGAATGAAAGCTCATTGGGACGTAACGAGGAAGCGGCATGAAGCTGGCGTTCAGTCGTGAAGACGAGCTGTTTCGGCAGGAAATCGCTGATTGGCTGGCGGAACATCTGCGTGGCGAGTACGAGGCCATCCGCTTCCGCGGCGGTCCGGGTGACGAGCATATGTACGCGGAAGAGCGTAAAGCCTGGGAGCGCGAGATGGCCGCGGGCGGCTGGACCTGTATTGGCTGGCCGGAAGAACATGGTGGCCGCGGTGCGTCTATCGAACAGCAGGTGGTGTTCCATGAAGAGTATGCCCGCGCCGGCGGCCCTGGGCGTATGGGGCATATCGGCGAGGGTCTGACCGGCCCCACTCTGATAGCGTTTGGTTCTGAAGAGCAGCGTCAGCGCTACCTGCCGGGCATTCTTGCAGGCACCGAGTTCTGGTGTCAGGGCTATTCTGAGCCCTCGGCGGGCTCAGACCTTGCCAATGTGAAAACCAAGGCCTGGCAGGATGAGGCATCGGGCGACTGGCTGATCAGCGGACAAAAGGTGTGGACATCCCTGGCACACGAATCGGAGTACTGCTTTGTGCTGGCGCGCACCGACGCCAATAGCAAAGGCCATAAGGGTTTGGGCTTTTTCCTGGTAACCATGGATCAGCCAGGCATTGAGGTGCGGCCGATTGAGCAGATGACCGGCACCAGCGAATTTAATGAGGTGTTCTTCGACGAGGCGCGCTGCAGTGCCAGGGATATCGTTGGTGCGCCGGGCGACGGCTGGAAGGTTGCCATGGGTCTGCTGGGTTTTGAGCGAGGCGTTTCAACGCTGGGCCAGCAGATGTTGTTTCAGAATGAGCTGGATGAAATTGTCCGGGTCGCCAAGGCCAACGGCGCGGCCAGTGACCCGAGTATTCGTCAGCGCATCGCCGATGCTCACGTGGGACTCAAGATCATGCGTTATAACAGCATGCGCACGCTCTCCGGTGGTGGCGATGACGGCGCATTACAGCCCGAGGCCATGATTTACAAGCTGTACTGGTCCACCTGGCATCGGAATCTGGGCAAGCTGGCGATGGACGTGCTGGGCCCGGCCGCTGAAATCTGTGAGGCAGAGCCCTATGAGCTGAGCCGCTTGCAGAGCATGTTTCTGTTTACAAGAGCCGACACTATCTATGGCGGTACCAATCAGATACAGCGCAATATCATTGCCGAGCGCGCGCTGGGTATGCCGCGCGAGCCTCGCGGCTAGCACCCACACCACCGAGGAATAAAGCCATGGCGCTGAAAGAACCTCCACCCTATGTTGCGGGCCACAATCTGCTGGCCGGGAAAAGTGTTCTGGTCACTGCGGCGGCTGGCGCAGGTATCGGATTTGCGTCAGCCACCCGCGCAGTGGAAGAGGGCGCGCGGGGCGTATTTATCAGTGATATTCACGAGGGGCGCCTGGCAAAGGCGGTGGCGGCGCTCAAGGAGAGCAGCGGGCTCGACAACGTGCATGGGCGTCTCGCCAACGTCACCGACGAGGCCGACGTACAGGCGCTGGTAGACGACGCCGAAAGTGCGCTGGGCGGAGTGGATATCTTGATCAACAACGCGGGACTGGGCGGTACACGGCTATTGGTCGATATGGAGGATGACGAATGGCACCGCGTACTGGATGTCACCCTGACCGGAACCATGCGGATGACGCGAGCGATGTTGCAGCGCATGCAGCCGCGCGGCGCGGGCGTCATAGTGAACAACGCCTCGGTACTGGGTTGGCGAGCACAAAAAGAGCAAAGTCATTACGCTGCGGCCAAAGCAGGCGTCATGGCGCTCACACGTTGCAGCGCGCTGGAAGCCGCCGATTACGGCGTTCGAATCAATGCAGTATCTCCCTCCATCGCATTCCACGAATTTCTCAAGAAGACCACGCCCGAAGAGCTGCTGGAGGAACTGGCCAGTCGTGAGGCGTTCGGTCGCGCTGCGGAAGTCTGGGAAGTCGCCAACGTGATGATGTTCCTGGCCTCCGAATACTCGGGCTATATGACGGGCGAAATCGTGAGCTGCTCCTCACAGCGGGCCTAATACACCCCTGCATCGCAGCGAGTGCGGCTGTTGGAGCTGACTGATGTTCGCTTTATACTCCGCAAATGCTTGATGCCACTAAGAAAATTGGTGAATTGCTGCTGGAACAGGGTCTTATTCAAGAGACTGACCTGCGCAAGGCGCTGCAACTTCAGACCAGCTCCAAGGATCGCCTGGGGGTGTTGTTAGTGCGCTCCGGGGCAATATCCGAAGACGCGCTGTTGCCGGTACTGTCGGAGCAGCTTGGTATGGCGCGATTGCAGGGGAATGACCTGCCGGAGCATGGCGCGGTCTTCGACTTTGTGCAGAACGCCGCTATTCAACTCGACTGGTTTATCGACCATAAAGTGGCGGTGTGGCCATTGGCGCAGGCCAGCGAGCAAGCGCAGGAGAGCGGCGAAGAGCTCAACGATGCAAAGAGCGATGAAGAGAGCGATGCAAGCCCGGTAGCTGTGGGTTGCCTGACGCCGGACCCTCTGGACAGCTTTATTCGCGAGACCCTGGAGCGCTTCTATGGCGCTGGCAATATCACCTACTTCCTGGCTAACCAGCAGCAGGTAGAAAGCTACGCCGATTACATCCGCCGCGAGCATGCGGTAGAAGATTTGTTTCAGGGCGGTGACAGTGCTCGCGCCCTGGCGGAGCTGGCGGAAGAAGCCCCCATCATTGAGTTTGTGAATAACATGATGTCTCAGGCGTTGGATGCCGGGGCATCGGACATTCATGTCGAGCCGGGTGATCAGAATTTCACCGTGCGATTCCGGGTCGACGGCGTATTGCATACTCGACTGCAACAACCGCAGGATCGCTTCCCCGCCATCGCGTCACGCATCAAATTGATTGCCGGCCTGGATATTGCCGAGCGGCGCCTGCCGCAGGATGGCTCTCTCACCACCAGAGTCAGCGGTCGAGAAATGGATATCCGTGTCAGTACCGCGCCTGACGTACAGGGTGAATCGATCGTGATGCGCTTGCTGCCGAAGCAACGTGATGAGGTGTCACTGACACAGCTGGGGATGGAACAGGACCATCTCGCGCTCACCAACCGCTGGGTCAGGGAGGCGCACGGGATTGTACTGGTCACCGGCCCGACGGGCTCCGGCAAATCCACCACCCTCTATTCGGCGCTGGACGCCAGCAATGACGGCCAGAAAAAGATAATCACCGTCGAAGACCCAGTGGAATACAAGCTACAGGGCATCACCCAGATCCAGGCCCATGCGGAAATCGGCTATAGCTTCGCCAGAGCCCTGAAAGCTATTCTGCGTCAGGACCCGGACGTCATCATGATCGGTGAGATACGTGATCTGGAGACAGCGGAAATTGCCATTCAATCGGCGCTGACGGGCCACCTGGTGTTGTCTACACTGCATACCAATGATGCTATTTCTGCGTTTTCACGCCTGATCGATATGGGCGTTGAGCCCTTTCTGGTGGCGGCGCCCATGCTGGGCGTACAGGCGCAGCGCCTGGTGCGCACACTCTGCGAGCACTGCGCAGAGCCCGAGGCGCCAAGCGAGGCCCTGCGCCACGAGCTGCAGAGTATTCCAGGCTCAGGCGACATCGAACTGACGCCGCGACGGGCGGTGGGTTGCGCCCGCTGTCAGGGAACGGGATACAAGGGACGCTCGGGTATCTACGAGTTTGTTCAGATGACCCCTGAGCTGCACGATCTTGTGGTGCAGGGCAGGCCAGTTCAAGAGTTGCGTGCGCTAGCAGCTGCGCAGGGCAATCGGACTCTGCGGCAGGATGGACTGCTCAAAGTGGCGCAGGGCGTTACCACCATGGAAGAGGTGTATCGCGTAACCGGCACTGAAGCCGAGGCGGCCTGATGAAGTTCAGCTATCAGGCCTTCACCCGTGATGGGGAGCTGGTCAGTGGTTTGATTGATGCCGCCAGCCAGCGTGAGGCTCAGCGCGTTCTGGAAGCTCAGGGCGTGTCGCCCTTTGAATTCTCCGCCGCCCGTGAACGCGCCAATGCGGGACGGCGGCGGCTACGGCAAGACGACATTATTCAGGCGCTGGATGAATTCTGTACTTTGCTGGAATCAGGTGTCGGTATTGCGGAATCCGTAGAGGCGCTGCAGCAGGGTGAGTATCACCCGACGATTACCATCTTTTTTACCCATGTCTCCACGCGCCTGCAGAGCGGTGAGAGCCTGTCTGCTGCCATCAGCACCAGTGAACTCACGTTGCCTTCAGTTGTTCTGCAACTGGTCTCCACCGGTGAAGCAACGGGTGAATTGGCTGCGTCGCTGCGTGAGGCGGTGAGTCAGCTTCAGTACGACGCCGGTGTGCGTGATGAATTTCGCAGTGCGCTGATTTATCCGGCAGTGCTGGTGTTCTCCGGTATTGGGGCCATCGTGCTGATCTTCGCCTTCGTGGTGCCCAAGTTTGCCAACCTGGTGGAAGGTAATGAGGACATGCCGCTGTTGGCCAGTTTTGTCATTAACGGCGGCCTCTGGTTTAACCAGCACTGGCCTTATCTGCTGGCAGCCTTTGCTGCTGCCGTCTCCCTGCTGGTGGTGCGCTTACGCAGCGCGGAATTTCGTGCCAAGCTGACCAACGGCGCAGCCAGGCTGCCGGTGATCGGTGGCTGGCTGGAGGAGCGCGACATCGGCAACTGGTCCAGCTCCATGGCTGCACTGCTCAACAATCGCGTCGAACTGGTCACCGCGCTTGAGCTTGCTCGCAATAGCGTGCAGTTGGATTTGCGCCGTCAGCGGCTACAGCGCGTGGAACAATCTGTGCGCAGCGGCGATTCCCTGTCGGATGCATTGCGTGAAAATCGTGTCTTGTCTCCCACGGCTTACAACCTGGTGCGCGTGGGCGAAAAAACAGGACGCTTGCCACAGATGATGCGCTCGGTGTCGGCAATCTGTGAAAAGTCGCGCAAAACGCGCACAGCCCAGCTGCTGGCGTTAATTGAGCCAGCGGCGATCCTGATTATTGGTGCGGTTATTGGCGTGATGATCCTGGGGGTTATCCTGGCCATTACCAGCGTCAACGATGTTGCTTTTTAAGGTGTATAGACTGATGAAAGAACGATTTCAGCCAAAGTGTGCAAGCCTGCATCAACGTGGCTTTTCGATGATTGAACTGTTGGTGGTGCTGGTGATCCTGGGCATGCTGGCTGGGCTGGTCGGCCCGCGGCTGTTTGGCAAGCTGGATTCTTCCAAGGTGAAGATCGCCCAGACTCAGGTCAAAATGCTCAAGGGTAGCCTGGAAACCTATCTGCTTGACGTTGGTGATTATCCAGAGACCGAAGATGGTCTTGAGGCGCTGATTCGCAAGCCTCGCAGCGAACGGGCGGCGGCGGAATGGCAGGGGCCCTATCTGGACGACGAGGTTCCCATGGATCCCTGGGGGCGTCCCTATGAGTATGCACGTGAGCCCAGCGGCCTGCAGGATATTACGTTGTATTCGCTGGGTGCAGACGGAAAGCCTGGCGGAGAAGGGCTGGATGCGGATGTTGGTTATACCCCGGACGCCTCGTAATACGACGCAGGGCTTTACGCTGCTGGAGATTCTGCTGGTTCTGGTGATTGTGGGACTGGCCGGGACAGTGGTAGTACCTCGTGTTTCTGTCATCTATGACAACCTCGTGTTGCGCAGTGAGCGTGAAGCACTACTTCGTGACATTCGTGCCCTCCCGCTGCAGGCCCGCGCAGCAGGTAGAAGTGTTGTTGCCGCAAGCGATGATTCTGCGTCTTCGCTGGGCCACATAATTGATGTGCCGGAGCACTGGGCGGTAGAGTTTTCTGAGTCGCTGCGCTATCAGGCTAATGGCTTTTGCACAGGCGGTGCCGTCTTACTTTTACATGACTCAGGCGCGGTCTGGCGCTACGGGCTCGCAGCCCCCTACTGCGAGCCAGTGCAGATAGCAGATGTTGATCAAGTCGACAGCTGAGCAGGGGTTCACGCTGCTTGAGGCTATTGTTGCGCTAGTCGTGCTGGCCTCTGCGCTGGCCTCGCTTTTCGGATTGATAAACACCGATTTAAGGTCACTGCGGCGGGCTGAGGCGGTGGTTTCCTCGCAGAACATTATGCAGGAGGCACTGGAACAGCTACAGCTTTTGCCGTTGGCTGATGATGCCAACGGCATTATGCGAATAGGAGGCGTGCAGTTGCGCTGGTCGGCGCGTCTCCTGGAGCCGGTTTCTGTAGGCAGAACGCCCCGCGGTGGCGTTGGCGCCTACGATCACAGCTTGTACCAGGTCGCCCTTGCCGTTGGCGAACCCGGACAGGAACAAGCGACGTGGATAACACGTGTCACCCAGCATATACGCGTACGTAAGTTCGAAGATGACCTTCTCTAGCAGAGCGCAAGGTGGCCTGACCCTGCTCGAGGTGCTTGTAGTGCTTACCTTGATCAGCCTGATCAGTGGTGTTCTGTTTCAGGGTTATGGATACATGATGGGCAACTATCAGCGCATCCGTGAACGACAGAATCTTGAGCTACGCACTGCGCTGGTCTCTCACTGGTGGCGCAGTTCCATAGCCACATTAGTAGCGTACTACGAGGACGACTTGCGTTTTACCGGAGACCGTCGCGGCCTGCGAGGTGCCAGCTTCATGCCCCTGCTCAGCGATCCAGGGCGTGCCCGTGAAGTGCGCTGGTCTTTGGAAAATACACGCGGTACTGCAACTCTGATGTATGAGCAACCACCCGCCAGCCCTATTGCCATAAAAACCTGGGAAAACGTTGCGGATGCATCTTTTCAATACCTGAATGATGCCGACGAATGGGCAGAGTTTTGGTCCACCGAGGGTGTACGACAGCTCCCCAGGGCGGTGAGAATCGTGCTTCGCGGCGAGCCCGCCGATCAAGTGGCAACCCTTACCGCGCAGGTGCATGCACGCCGCAACCAACATATTCCCAATAGTGTCATCCTCTATGGACACGAATAAGCAACAGGGTTTCATCCTGGCAACCACGGTATGGATGATAGCCATACTGTCTATTCTCGCTGCCGTATTCCATGGCTACGTCCAGGACCAGGTCGCCAGTGCGCGGGCGATAAAACTGCGGGTGCAGGCGGATCTGGACATGAACGCTACCGCTGTTACCGTGCGCTATCTATTGGGCACAAGACGCGCGACACTGGCTGGCCTGACGGTGCTACCGGAGCATCAGCTAAATGTCATCACGGACGAGGGCGTTGCAGACATCTCTCCTGTCGGCTTTGAAATAAAGCTGGACGGTTCGCTGTATGCGGGTATTGGCAACGCATGGTTCCAGATTCAGGACCAGGCTGGCCTTTTGGGCTTGAATAGTCCGGGCGTTGAAACCTTCTTTTTCGAGGTGCTGCGAGACCGGGTCAGCTCTCAGACCGCTAGAGAGTTATCTGGTGCCTTGGCAGACTACATCGACGGAAATACAAAACGTCGCTTTAACGGCGCAGAGCGTCCCCAGTACCAGGCGGCAAGTCTTCCCGGCCCAAGCAACTGGTTTCTCCGCACCGATCAGGAGCTCGCCGACGTGCTGGGGTGGGGCGAGCGGCTCATGGACACCGGCTTTGCTTCGCTGGTTGCGCCCACCTATGCCAACGTACTGAATGTGAATACTGCGCCGCCGCCTTTGCTGGGCCTGCTATTAAACCTGGATGAGGATCAGGTGCAAAAGCTTGTCAGTGCACGCAATGACTACCCATTCCGGAGCCTGGAGAGCGTGGCTGATGCGGTAAATGCCTTTGCAAACTGGGAGGAAAACCGGTTTCGCTTCTACTCAAGCGACCAGTTGCGTGTCACACTCGGGTGTAACGGCTGTAATTTTGTGCGCATTGAGAGCGTAGAACTTACGCCAGACGGTTACTTCGGGCCCTTGCTCACCGACTATGTATACCTTAGGCCTCGTTCCAGAGAACAAACCGACAATGTTCAAGCTGCCGCTAGTGTCGCAGGCGATCTCTTTAAAGACACACTACCTGCTAAGGGATAGCCAGCCACAAGAAATCCAGTGGGCGGCTTATGACTCATATGTTATCGCGCCTCGCGATGACTGTCTGTTTTTTGTGCTGGACTTGGAGAGCGTCCCCAACTCAGCGCGAATTCCCTATGTGCGGCAGCAAGTCAATAAGCGCAGCCCTTGGGCATCGGCATCGTATTACCTGACTACGGGCGCTGATGGCACTGCGGCTGTGTGGATGTGGGATGACAGTGCAGCGCAAACTGCGCTCGCTAAACTGCCGCCAGATGTTCGAACTGCGCGCATATTTCCTGAGTCCGCCCTGCTGTCAATGGCGAAAGAGGGTGCCGTGATCCGTCGCTGCGCCAGGGGGTATGACTTCCAGCTCTGGCAGGGGGGGGCGCTCATAGAGTCGCGCTGGCAGCTAACGCTGGAGGATGACAGTGAGATTGCACTGTTCCAGCGCGTGTCTGGGCAGGGTGTGGCAATAGACTATGCGGCTGCAGATCCAGACTGGCAACCGCGTCCCTGGACAGAAGCTCCTTTCAGTTGGCGGCGCTGGATAGAGGATGAGATCGCTGTTATGACGGCGGTAGCGTCGGCGGCGGTATTCCTGCTGTGCCTTGAGATGGGGATGGCCATTGCCTATGGACTTCGCACGCAGTTCGCTGGAGACAACGTTTTAGCCCTGCAGGAAGCGCTGGGCGAGAGACTCCAGTATCGACTGGAGGCCGAGCGTTTGCGGACCGTTAATCAGGAATGGGCTGGTTTACGTCCAGCGTATACACATCTAGAGGTCGTTGCTGAATTCACCCGCTTAATGGAGGGACAGCAGTATGATCTCGTGGAATGGGAGTACCAGCGAGGAGGGCTGCAGGTGACCCTGAGCAAGTCGGATCTCGATACAAAAGAGGTGGTTACGCGACTGGAGTCCGGGGACCTGTTCGCAGGCGCACGTATTGAACCTGGCCTCAGGCCCAATGAATATGACATTTCTATCAATATTGCAGGCGTGCTGTGAGCAGTTCGAACTCTCTTATCCATCAAATACCGGCGGCGGCTGAGTTTCGCAGGCAGTGGGCGGCCAACCCTCGTCTGCGTTGGCTGCTGTTTGGGGTGGTCGTGGTGTTTCTGCTGTACCTCATACTCGCCGCGGACGATACGCGGCTTGCTGCTTTAGATGATTATGAGAGGCTTGCGTTGCGCGAAGCGAAGCTAACTGCGCTTGCTGAGAGCGAGGACGCCGACTTCGCAGGGTACCTTGCGCAGGAGCGTGATACACAGGCGAAGCTTCGTGAACGTATGTGGCTTGCTAGCAGTGAAGGTCTAGCGGGCGCAGAATTTCAATCCTGGCTGCGCCGGGTTGCGGGCATTGCGGAGATAGAGGGCCTGAGGCTTGACCTCTCTGACCTGCGGCCGGTGCCTGGCGTGACCAGCCCCGTGTGGCGGCTGGAGGCTGAATTCACTGGCATAGCAACGCCGGAAAACGCGCGTCGCGTGATTGGGCTAATAACAAGCTCGCAGCGTGTCGTGGTGGTTGAGCGGCTGTCATTCTCGCCTCCGCGGGGCAACCGGTTGAACGTGCAGCTAGCAGCACACTTCCTAATCGAGCGGTAGCCGCCTCATGTTGGTCGATATTGCAAAAAATGCGGGACAGCGACGAGAGATTCGCTGGCTGGTGTCGTCGTCGGCGGCTGGATTGCTGCTGGGATTGCTTGCCGTTTTTCTGTTTGGGAGCCAGAAGTCGCAGCAAGCGGCATTGGGTTTGGGTGAGCCCTGGGCCGATCGAGAGCTGCCTTTCGAGGACTTGATGCAGGTGCTTATCTCCAGTGACGTCTGGGGTCAAGCGCCTGAGGCTGTGCCATTAGAAGCGCCGCCCGAGGAACCTGAGGAAGACGCAGTGGCACTTGTAGATCGCCCCGGCGTTTTTCGGCACCTAGAACTGGTTGCCATTTTGCGTACGCCAGGTTTGGCTGCCGTTTTGCAACCCGTAAAAATGCCCGAATCGCTGATGAGTGACATGGTATCCTTGCCCAACGAAGCTGGATTATACCAATTGAACTTGGGCGACGTTGTTGCCGAGGAATGGTTTGTGTCAGGTATTGCGGATACGCGCCTTGAGATAGCGAACGACAACAGCGATGAAACCGTGGAGTACAGGCTCTTTGCCTGGTGATCAATAGACGTGTTTAAAGTAGTGCACATTCGACACAGGCTCAAAGTAGGCATTAAAGCCCGCCTTGTATTGTTAGTGTTGTGCGCCGGTTCTCTGGCTGGCTGTGGCGTCATGCGAGATGTGAATCGTACTGATACCCCTGCTCTCTATAAAGCCGATGGTGACGCTGCAGCGCGCCAAGCTGCAGCGCAGCGCCGACAGTCAACAAATCGCGATGATGCAGAGGCGGCTACAAGCAGTGAAACCAGTGAGGCGGTCGAGGACACTACCGTCGTGACGCCTGGCGCAAGTCTCCCAGGCCTTAACACCATGGCCGTCACGGCGGGCCAGGACTTTGTGCCGGAACTCACGGGTGACAACATTTCAGGCGCTTACAACAACATTCCTCTGCCCGCTTTCATAGACGTCGTGTTTGGCGAGCAACTGGGGCTCCCCTACTCGCTGGATAGTGCGATACGCAGCCAATCGGACCTAGTCACCCTGCGACTGGCCGAGCCCGTTAGCCCCCGGGACCTGTTCGTGATCGCAAGGCGCACGCTAACTGACTACGGAGTCCGGCTACGCGTTGAGCAAGGCGTTTATGTTTTCAATATTGATAGGAATGTCGATAGCACAGATGTTCCAATTCTGATATCCGGCCGTGCCCTGCCCGAAGTGCCGGACAGCCAACGACCTGTGTTTGTGTTTGTTCCCCTCAAAGCAGTACAGCCAAACAAGGTACGTAACTGGCTCACCATCGGTATGAGCGGCCAGGGAGTCGCCATTCAAGAAGATCCGGCGAGAAACTCTATTCTGTTACGAGGCAAGTCCGCAGTGGTAGAACAGGCGCTGGCGATGATTAAGGTGCTGGATCAGCCGCATATGCGTGGCCGGTTTTCGGTGAGCATTGAGCCCGCGTATGCGCAGGTGAAGGACCTCGCAAAAGACCTTGTTAGTGTGCTGGGCTCAGAGGGCTACGATGTATCAACTCGGCCTCCGGATGGCGCGATCCTCATAATTCCGCTGCAAAGTAGTAACCAACTTATTGCTTTTGCATCAGACCAGGAAACAATCAGCCACGTAGAAGACTGGGCACGACAGATTGATCGAAGACAACAACTGGCGGTCGAAGACGGCATTTTTAGTTATGAAGTAAACAGCACACAAGCGTCGTATATCGTTGAGTTGCTGAATGAATTGATGAATGGCGACGCGATTGCACAAGAGGCTTTACGAAGCAATCTTGCTGGCGGGCAGAACGACTCAGCGGCTATGGGGGCAACCGCTGGCCTGCAGCGAAGGCCAAATCAATTTGTTGTAGACAGCAACCGGAACGCCATAATTTTTCGCGGTTCCGGGAAAAAGTGGGCTGAGCTTCTTCCAGTTATCAAGGAAATGGATGAGCTAGCCCCCTCGGTACTCGTAGAAGTTTTACTGGCGGAGATTTCGTTGAACGATACCGAGAACAGCAGCTTTCAGTTCCTCGCAAATACGACGCTCGACCGGTACAACCTGACCTATGGCACCCTGGATTTGATCAGCCCGGCAACGTCGGCGTTCTCTGCAACGCTGGACAAAGCCGGCGATGTTAGAGCCGTTCTCAATTTGCTGTATGAAAATCGGCGCGCTGAGATCCGCTCAAGACCGCGTCTTATGGTGAAGAGCGGTCAGACAGCAACAATTGATGTTGGCGACGAGATTCCAATTCTTACGACCTCGTCTCAGAGCACGCAAAACCCTGATGCTCCGCTGCTTCAGGAGGTGGTATATCGGAGTACGGGGGTGAAGCTCAGTATCAAGCCCGTTGTCCACAACTCGGGCTTCGTTGATATAGAAGTGACGCAGGAGCTTAGCGAAGCTGAGGTTAATGAGACTAGTGGCATAGATTCCCCTACCATAAGAAACCGAAGCCTACAGACAATTGTGACGCTCCGGGACGGTGGCTCCATCTTGCTGGGCGGTCTCATCTCGAGCACGACCAGTGATAACGAAACAGGTGTTCCTTTTTTTGGAACACTTCCGGGTGTAGGTCGGTTGTTCAGAGGTGATGGGGAGCAGCAGACACGGAGTGAGCTTCTCGTAATGATTATCCCCTACGTGATGGACAGGCCTCAGGATGCTGAAGATATTACTGAGCAGTTGACTAATTCGTTTGTTGCAAATTCAGATGCGCGGCTGGTTGCCCCCTGATTGCTTTACATATGGCTACTATGTGCAAGCGGACACCTATTTACTGTGAAATTCGTCACAATCCTCGAAATCAGCAAGATTTTAGTTGTAACGCGCTGATTTCGTGCTATTTTGAGACAGACAAAGTGCAGTAAAGAAGCGCAAGAGCGCTTGATTCTTGTGCTTGTGCATGGATAATTCCAATCTAGCTACAGGGGGCAGGGGACTCAAACTCCAGTCACTAGGCTAATCAACGTTGATTTTTGAACAAGAAAGTTAGGAGTAACAACATGTTCAACAAGAAAGGTTTGAGTCTGGCAGTTGCTGCGGCAACAACTGGCCTCTCTCTAAATGCAATGGGACAGGTCGACTGGTCGGCAACGACCCCGACGCCTGTAGTAGTTGCAAGCGAATCCGTGGCCGCGACGACCTCAGGGTTGGGGGTCGGCCCGTCAACCTCAGGCGCTACAGTTCTTGATCTGACCGGTGATCTGGGCGTTGGTATCGCTGCAGACGACCAAGTCTTCTTGCGCTTTGACTGGGACGGCGCTGTCTTCTCCACGAACATCGCAGCAGCGGCTCTGACCGTTAACACGACCGGCGCCGACACAGTTTCCGGTGGCCTGATCGGTGAGAGCAGTGCAGTCTTCGGCGTTAATGCTGGCACGGCGGGCTTCAGTCAGACGGATTCTGTGACTCTCGCGATTAGCGATGCTGGTTTAACGCTTTCTGGTAGTGCTGCGAGTTTTACGGTTCGTGTGTACGAAGACCAAACCAACGCTATCAATGAGACTCCTGGAACAGAGTTGTTCAGTGATGGTGTTCAAAATGCTGTTACACTGAGCGCTGCACTGACGGTCAATTTCACCTCTGCAGACGCAACCGCTGAAGTTGAAACGAACTTCTTGCAGTTCCTTGACCCCACTTCGACGACCGGCGGCACGACTTTAACTGGCACGCTCGGGCGTTTCGTGACGGGCATTGTGACGACGGGTACGATCGTAGATTCTGATCTAAATGCGATTACAGCAGTTACTGAGCTTGCAACGCTAACGACATCTCCTGTTTCGTTGGAGGGTGACTTCTCCTTTGCTACGGGCGGGTTCTTCATCTCTGGAACGACGGATGGTGTTTGTACTGCGGGTGGTGCGACTGCTGTAACGCCTGATACTGCATCCTTCTCAACTTTTACTAGCACCGTTGATGTTGTTGACTCA
The DNA here is from genome assembly GCA_038746745.1 of Pseudomonadota bacterium. Taxonomy (GTDB): domain Bacteria; phylum Pseudomonadota; class Gammaproteobacteria; order Pseudomonadales; family Halieaceae; genus JANQIO01. Next base: position 36,119 of record JBCDKJ010000004.1, on the reverse strand, counting down.
CGCGCCCTGTGTGTGACTGTTTCAGGTACGACTACAAACATTATTCCTGACACAATGGATTACACAGCTGCCGGTTCACTGACTCACGTTGAAACTGCTTCCTCGCCTGCGTCTACGGCATTCGGCGCAGATTTGGGTGAGATCAACCGCAACGGTACCACCGTTGAAGTCGCTTACCTAACGACGTTCAGCGAGTACAACCAGCGCTTGATCATGAACAACCGGAACAGTGTTACCGCTGAGTACTTCATAACGTTCCAGACGGAAGATGGTACGGTTGCAACAGCATTGCCGGCGGCATCTGGTACCCTGGCGCCTAATCAGAACCTGACGCTTCGCGCATCAGATATCGTGTCCCTTGACGGCTCTTCTCGTTGCTCTGCAACAGTGGTGATTGTAGCGCCTGACGGTACGGTAAGTGTGGCCACGACTCAGGTGAATCTGGCAGATGGCAGTACCGATACAGTGTCCTATCGCTGAAGCGATCTGACATATGTACTTAGAAGGGGCCGTCAGGCCCCTTTTTTGTGTCCGGGAAGTCGCTATCGAACTCGCGGTTGATTTGCCCATGCGTTAGACGTAAAACTTTACCCTTCATTTAAAGCTACAAGGCAGTCTTTCTACAATGACCGACGCGGCATCTCTCGAACTCGCACAGAAGCATCTTTTACAAGGTAAGTTTGCATCGTGTGAGAAAATTTTGCGCACTGTGATTCAACATAACCGATCCTGCGCGAGGGCTTATTACTTGTTAGCAAAGGTAGCGGTTTCGACGGGGAATGCAGCCTACGCATCACCCTTGTATGCAGAGGCGCATAAGTTAGAGCCGTCGAGCGTAGAGTTTGGCGTCGATTACGCTAAGTACCTGGTAACTACTGGTGATGGCAAAGGTGCAGACGCAGTTATCCAACGCTGCCTCGCTATGAATCCAGATGACAGAACGCTGCTCAACCTATCAAAAGGTGATCAGGTAACCCTGGAAGGCAGTCTGGCGGCTGCACGGGAACTTATTTCCCGAGGCAACTTTACAAGCCTTTTACAGCTCACCGAAACCATTCTGGCGGGCAATCCTGAGTCAGTCGAAGCGCGCCACTATTATGGGTTGGCGTGCTTGCAGTTAGGAAAAATTGGTGAGTCCATAAGTGCGTTGTCTGTAGTTGTACAGGCGGAGCCTCGGAACGCCGATGCATGGAGTCGCCTCGGTGTTTCGCTGATGCATGGGCAGCGTAACCTGCAGAGCATGAAAGCACATCAAAAAGCGCTGGCAATCAATCCGTCTTCTGCAGCCTATCACTGCAACCTGGGCACAGTGTATTTCGAGTTAGGTGACGCGATAAATGCAGAAAAGGAAGCCAAGGAAGCGCTTTCACTTCAGGGTGACTTTCACGAAGCGATAGCATTGTTGGGCCGGGTAAGAGCCGACCAGTTTTTATTTGAAGAGGCCAGAAGACTTTTGCACGCTGCGCTGAGGCTCAGTCCAGGCTTTCCAGCCGCGCTGACAAGCCTTGCTCAGATTTATATGAAGGAAGGAGAGTTTAGAAAGGCAGAGCTCGAGTGTAGAAAGCTAGTGGCTACGCAGAGTGATTACGCAGATGGTTATAACGTGCTTATCGACACTCTGATCGCCCAGTCAAAGACGGGTGAGGCTCTGGATATCTGCAAAATCGGTGTCCGACGTAACTCATCTTTAACTCTGAAGAATCGACTGGCGGTTTGTTCATCAAAAGACCTGAAGTACGCAGATGCAATAGAGATTTACAAAGACATCCTGCAAGATACACCAGATTATTTCGCGCCAAAGGTCAATCTCGCAGGAACGTACTCGCAGACCGGGCAATTGGAGGCATCCAGAGAGCTCTATGAAGAGGCGAGCCTCGCACCCGAATTCACTTCTGCCTTTCATAGCAATAGCGTATTTGCTCATCTCTACAATCCAGAATCCAGTGCGCCAGCAGTCAAGGAAATCACAGAAGGTTGGTATAAGCGGTGGTTTTCGGATATAGATACCTATACGTCGTGGTCTCCATATGTCTCCGAAAATGGATCGGTGCGCGTAGGCATGGTATCAGGAGATTTCCGATCACACCCAGTAGGTTATTTCTTGCTATCTGTGCTGAAGCACTTAGTCGCTAGCGGCGTCGAAGTGTATCTATACCCTACCGTGCCTATTGAAGATGAGACATCAGAAGAGCTTAAGGCTATAGCAACTGCATGGATCAATGTCTCTGGAGAAAGCCCTGAAGCGTCCGCGAAGCGCATTCACAATGACGGCATCGGCATATTAGTCGATGTATCTGGGCACACTGCTCACAACAGGCTGTCTGTTTTTGCAAGAAAACCTGCTCCTGTGCAAATCACCTGGTTGGCCTATCTGTCGACGACGGGAATGGACACAATGGACTACATCATTGGTGACCCATGGGTGACGCCGGAAGCTGAAAACGATCACTTTACGGAGACACCCCTGGTTTTGCCTCGCACCTATCAGTGTTTGAGTAAGCCCGAGGGAGCTCCAGATGTTTCCGAACTTCCCGCTTTAAATAATGGTTATCTGACGTTTGGGAGCTTCAACAACTATTCGAAATTAAACAGGCCTGTGATCGAGCTATGGTCCAAAGTCCTTCGCGCAGTCCCTGATTCAAAGCTTTTACTCAAAAACCAGGTACTGACTGATCCGGTTTTCGCAGAGAAGATTCATGATGAATTTGAGTCCCATGGCGTAGATAGCACGCGCATCATTACAGAACCCTCCCGCTCGAGAGAGCATATTCTGGAATCCTATGGGCGTGTTGACATCGGTCTTGACCCCTTCCCCTACACGGGGTGTACCACGAGTTTTGAATCATTGTGGATGGGCGTCCCGGTGCTGACAAAGCGTGGTGACAAGTTTCTCTCTCATGCTGGCGAGAGCATTATGAACAATGTAGGGCTACCGCAATGTGTATCGGACTCTAGCGATGACTACGTGCATCGCGCAGTAGCCCTGGCATCTGACTTAGCTGCGCTGGCGGAGATACGTTCTGGTTTGAGAGACCGCATGCTGTGTTCGCCTTTGATGGATGCGGCGTCTTTTGCCGATGATTTAAACAACGCTTTTCAGGGTGTCTGGGATAAATGGAATGCAAAGAACATCTCGATAGCAACCGCTTAGACAGCAAGTAGGATTCATGTGGAAGGCGCTGCTGCGATCTTTACGGCTTGGATTGCTCACACAGCTACAGGATGTATCGATTCAGCAAGCATACAGGCAGCGTTAACGTCACGAATGCCTGCCACATCACCATCAATCGTTAGGACTTTCGTTTTTCCGTCCGCATTGTCTGCTATCCCTGAACGAATGGTTGGTGTTTTTTCCTCTGCCTTTGGCGGAATTTCCGCCTCACTGATTATGAGTCCATACTTAGTAGCGAGCTCTCTTGCTTCGCTTAGATTCTCTTCGTATGACGGCACGTCCTGGTTTAATGTGGCAATCATGCTGTTTACAACAAGCTGGAGGTCGCACTGCAGTTCAGGGTCTTCTGGGAAAGCCAGCTCTTTACAAAATAGCTTCACGCTGGCGAGTAACACGTGGAGATTGGGAGACGGTATTAGAGAGGGGTGCAGCATCTCTTCCAGTTTGGCGCGCTCTTCAGCAAAGTGATTTTCTCGCACGTCTTTACCCTTACTCCTGGCATAAAAGCTGGTGCCATTGCTCTTGCCTGAGTTGGCCCTAATAGCCAAAGGTCTTTGACATACAGCGTAGCTCTCAGTAAGCGCAAGATTCAAAATCCCGGAGGCGACATCGGGTACATGTGGTAACGGCAGAAAACGTCCCCAACGCAGCTTCGTCTCTTCCAGAATATCTCTATGAATGAAGCTGTTGTAGATCATGGGGAGTTCGCCAAAGCCCACTTGATTCTTGTAAAAGGCTTTTAGCACGTCGCGGCTGCTAACAATGTTGCCAGAGATATCAGGTGTGTAGCTGACGTACAGCTTGTTGCGTTGGAACTCGACAATGGTGTCGGGCCACCAATACGAGTGACACCTCCAATTCAGGAGTTTTTGACTTGTTTGCTCTATAAAACGTCTTGCTATGGACAGGCATGAGGGCATTAACCCGTCGTCATCACCCAAAACTGTGACGTACTCACCATTGCACATTGCCAGCCCACGTTCCCAGTTGTCGACCATGGTGAGAATCTCATCGGACCGTGTGTAAATCACCGGGCAAGAGTCGATACGGTCAACAGCTTCCTTGATCGCGGGACCGCTCGCATTGTCCGCGACGACGATTTCAAAATCGTCACCAGCCTGAGCTGCTATTGTCGCGAGAGCATATTTAAACGTGGCTGGTCGGTCTCTCGTGGGTAGAAGTATCGAGAACTTCGGGCTGCTCATGTCTGTATCCTGCTGACTTTATCGGTAGTGTTACTTCGCGAGGCGTATCAGGTTTTTGACTACCAAACCTTCCAGGGTGGTGAACCTTCAGCCCATAGCGCTTCAAGGCGGTTTTTGTCTCTGAGCGTATCCATGGGTTGCCAGAAACCGCGATGTCTGTACGTTTTAAGCTGACCATCCCGCGCAAGCTGTTCCAGTGGGCCTTCTTCCCACGCCGTGTCGTCACCCTCGATATAAGAAAAAACCTCAGGAGATAGGACAAAAAACCCGCCATTTATCCAATTTTTGTCACCCAAAGGCTTCTCCTTAAAGGTGACTACGTTATCGCCCTCTATAGCGATAGAGCCAAATCGTCCCGGCGGCTGAACAGAGGTCATTGTAGCGTAGCGCTTATGTTCCCGATGAAAGGCAATCGCCGCAGATAAATTGATATCAGAAACGCCATCTCCGTAAGTAAAACAAAAATCCTCGTCTACAACGTGTTCTGCAATACGTTTAAGCCTGCCACCGGTCGCCGTGGTTTCTCCAGTATTTATCAGAGTCACCGTCCACGGTTCCGCGCTTTTTCTGTGGATTTGCATGCTATTTGACGTCATATCTATGGTGACATCAGAAGTGTGCAGAAAATAGTTGGCAAAATACTCTTTGATGACATACCCCTTGTAGCCACAGCAGATCACAAAGTCATTAACGCCGTGAGCGGAGTAGATTTTCATTATGTGCCAGATAATGGGTTTGTCGCCCACCTCTATCATCGGCTTGGGCTTAAGGTGAGACTCTTCGCTGATTCGGGTTCCGAGTCCACCCGCAAGAATAACGGCTTTCATGGTGTTTTCTTTAGACCGGATTTCACTTGGATAAGGGGAGCTTTCGCCTGATTACATCAGTTGCTTTATACACGCTTCAGGTAACCTCCGGGCGCAACCGTCACCTGCAGCTTGTCCTCCATGTACTGGTCAACCGCCAGTTGCAAAGGTTCACCATCAGCAGCAACCATCGCGGTCTCCTCGAGTCTCCTCAGATAGGAAGCTACTGCGGTTTTTGGATTGTCTCCTACGGCCCAAGGTCGGTCTGGATAGAGTTCTTCAGGCAGGTCCTCGATGATGGTGTCAAAAACCACGCAATAACTCCCTTTTGATGTTAGCGGCGCATAGGCTTCTAGCTCTGCGAGAACATGTTCATGCGTGTGGTTTGAATCAAGGCAGACCAAAGTGCGCTTAAATCCCTTTGCCGCTTCTTTAACCTGTTCGACCACTGAGGAATCAATGGACGATCCCTGAATAAGTTCAATATAGCTGGAGAGTGGGTGTTGTTCGATTGCGCTGCGATTGTGACTGCGGATATCAATATCGATTCCAATCACTTTGCTTTTGGGGCTTTTTGGATTGACTGTCTCTTGGGAGACGGCGGCTGCACCAAGTTCGTTTAGTGCAAGCAGGGAAGCGCTAAGAATGAGCGACCCACCATGAGCGACGCCGCACTCAATAATAAGATCTGGTTGCACGGACCAGACGAGCTCCTGCATGGCCACGATGTCTTGCGGATACTGGATAATTGGGCGACCCATCCAGTCAAAGTTATAGGAATACCGCGCCCCTATACTCGCGGCGGCAAATGCTCCTGTGGCTTCCTTGAGTCTCTCATTACTACGGTAAGTCGCTACGCTCTCGCGTCGCTCCAGCAAAAAATGTTCATGTTCGTTCATCAGGTTACTACCAGTTTATTCGCGTCAGTATCTTTTAGTTGCTCACTGATTTCAGACGCGTAATTTGGGTTCATAATTAAGACATTTGCGTTTTGAATATTCGGCAGGGCGTCGTCAGGGGAAACAATAGGAATCGCTGACTTTGCCGTATAGCGGCCCTGTTTAAAAGGGTTTATGTCGATAAGCGCACGAATCTCAACACCCTGCTCTACGAGCAAGTTGCTCATCGTTACGCCTTTTGCACCAGCGCCCCAGATATAGTTGTCCTCAGTTCGTCGCAGTGTGGAGACCATGCTCTCGATATCTAATGAGAAGTCCAGTTCTTTAAACAGTCTGCCGTCAAAGCGAGCGTCTTTTTGGAAGGAGCTTAAGGGAGCGACAACGTATAGGTATTGATCACCAAAGCAGTAGCCGGATTCGATGACTGAACCAAAAACACTCCGTAAGGCTTCCAGTGTGAAGTAGTTGCAGTGCTCATAGAATATGTCGTAATAGGCGCGATGTTCTACGATCCATTCGAACGCCGGTACCTCGATATATATTAATGCGTCCTGCTTAGCAGACATGGACAGCTCCCCCAGAAATTGCCAGGGCTCGGGTATATGCTCAAGGACGTGGCGCATTACAAAATAGTCGGCCGATACCTGGCTGGCACCGAAGTTGTAGTACTCCGTAACAACATTTTCGCTGGTACCCTGGTAAGCGGGGTCATAACCGGTCATACGCAACCCGGCGGATCGTGCCAGTTCAAGGAAGTGCCCTTTGCCACAGCCTATCTCCACCCCTTGCATTGGCAGACGAAAATGAGACTGGGTGATCTGCAGCACATTCTCCAGGTGATCTTTAAACGCAGGCGAGTATGCCTGTTCGTTTTGATAGTGCTCGTTATACTCAACGAGCGCAGGATCGAAGCACTGGTTGTAGACCAGTCCTGTCTGAGTGCACTGGACGAGCTGGACATCGGCAATTGTCGCGCTCCTCGCCTGTGAAGACGTCTCGTAAATAACATTCTGGAACACAGGAATACCACAAGCACTGTAAATCAGATTACGCATTGGTAAACGATGCCTCCAGTCCGCGAAGTGGCTCAGGAATTCTCTCCCAACCCAAGTGGCTTTCCAGTTTGCTTGTGTCTCCCCAGAACGCCATGGGCTCATAATCCGGATAGGGGTAATGACCTAGGTTGAGCGCAATTTTTGCTCCACGTCGATGTATGTACGCATTGACTAAATCCTTTACCGCGATGCCAACACCGCTGCAGCAGTTAACAACACCGGTGCAGTCGGGCGTTTCTAAGATCGCTTTAGCTATACCTGCGATGCAATCGGCTGATGCGTAGTCGCGAATCTGCTCGCCACCCGACATATCGAAGGACTCATGTCCTTCGCAGATAGCACGTTCTAGGGCGGGCAACAGACTGCTTGGGTTCTGTCCCGCTCCATGCATATAGAAGAGCCGTAGCCATTGAATCTGTGTCCCGTACCCCGTCGCGAGCTCCATTAGCTTTTCCCTGAGGCGATCCTTCGCAATAGGGTAAGGCAGTGTCGGGGCAGGTATTAGACTCTCTGTTAAGGCGCCCTGTACAAGTCCATACTCCAGGCAGGTGCCTGCAACCTGTATGAGGTTGACACCGTTCTCCATCGCCCGCGCCAGAAAAGCCAGGCTGCCGTGCAGATTTAGAGTCTCGTGTATGGAGGATCGATAGTTGGGCAGTCCAGTCCAGGCCAGATGGACGACTGCATCAATGCCGTCAAAACTCAATGCTGCTGTATCGGCAGTTTCCAGCGAAAAACGCTCAACTAGACAGTTGACCAGCCAGGGAAGGCCCTGCGCCGCGCCTTTATCACGAACAAGTGCAACAACGGTATGTCCCTCGGCTAACAACTTCGGAACAAGGTGGCGGCCTATGAAGCCGGTGGAACCAGTAACCATTATTCTCAAGGCAGCACCTTGAATTCTGGGATGGCAACAGCGAACTTGCAGCCCCAATCACGCACATAGTTATGTTGCCGGATGATCTCATCAGCAATGTTCCAGGGCAGTATCAACAACCAGTCTGGTTTGTCCTGCGGAATCTTTTCTGGTGAAAGCACGGGTATGTGAGACCCTGGCAGGTACTTTCCCTGTTTTGATGGTGCTGCATCGTAGGCTACGGAAATCAAATCGGGGCGGATACCGGCATAGTTCAGCAAGGTATTGCCTTTTGCTGCAGCGCCATACGCAGCCACAGTTTCGCCGCGGCCCTTTGCCGAAAGGAGAAACTCCAAGAAGCGCGCTTTCGTGCGCTCAGTACGTTCCTGAAATGACCGGTACGTCACTTCCCTTTCAAGGCCTGCGGATCTTTCCCTGTCGAGAATGGCATCTACCGCGGGCGAACTGACATGTGAGCTATCTTCCATGCAGCCGTAAATCCGCAAGCTTCCGCCATGGGTTGTGAGCTCCTCCACGTCAAATATACGGAGGCCAGCGCGTCGAAAAATCCTCTGCACCGTCACCAGCGACAGATAAGAAAAATGTTCATGATAAATTGTGTCGAACTGACCAAATTCGAGCAGCTGCAGGAGATGGGGGAACTCGAGCGTTATCACGCCCTCAGGTTTTAACGCAGCGGCAAGCCCCGCCGTGAAATCATTGATATCTGGTACATGAGCGTAGACATTGTTGCCAACAATAAGATCTGCGGACTTCCCGGCTTGCTTCAGGTTACATGCAAGCTCGAAGGAAAAGAACTCCTCCAGCACTTCGATTCCAAGTGCACGTGCCGCCTGCGCCGTGCTCGCCGTCGGTTCAATACCGAGGCAGGGGACACCTGCGCTGGTAAAATTCTTAAGGAGATAACCGTCGTTTGATGCGACTTCTATAACATGGCTTCCCGAATCGAGACGTAGCCGTTGGGTTATCATCTGACAGTACTCGGCGGCGTGCTTTAACCAGCCGGTGGATATCGAAGAGAAGTAGGCATAGTCTTCGTTGAATATTTCACCAGAATCAGCGTAATCCTCGGTTTGTACAAGCCAACATGTCGTGCAGACATACGTTCTCAAGGGGTACGTAGTCTCTGGTCTTTTGAGGTCTTCTGCGCTCAAGTAAGCATTTGAGGGCGGCGCGAAACCAAGATCGGCGAAAGGCCGCACCAAAGGTGCGCCGCAATGCCTGCATTGTGAGGTCATCGTCTAGATCTCAATTCCGGAAAAGTTCGGTGTGGTAACGGGATGCGCCAAGTCACGTGCAGATATGTCGCTAACCGGCAGAGGCCACTCTATCTCTAGCGCAGGGTCGTCGAAGCGCAATCCCTCCTCGTAGTCCTTAGCATAGGGCGCAGTATGTATATAGAGCAGTTCACTGTTGGCTTCCAGTGACTGGAATCCATGAGCAAAACCTTCCGGGATAATCATCATGTAATGATTGTTGGCTGAGAGCGTCATCGCATAATGCTGCAAAAATGTCTGTGAGTCGGCGCGAATATCGACTGCTACATCGTAAACTGCGCCGCGGATGCAACGAATCATCTTCATCTCCGCATACGGTCGAATCTGATAGTGCAGCCCGCGCAACGCACCGACGGCCGAGGTTCGAGAGTGATTGATCTGGCGAATAACCCGACCTTCGAGAGATTCTTCAAGCGTTTGATCACAGAAGGCGCGCATGAAGCTTCCCCTGTGATCAGAGATCGGAGATAACTCGGCGACGCGTAATCCTTGCAATGGTGTTTCGTCTATTTTCACCTTGCGTCTTCGTACTGCTGTATCTGTTGAGTGGCAAGGGTACGCATGTCTTTCCCAGCATCACAAGCAACCCACCATTCGACGATCTTTTCTAGCGCCTGGTCTATTCCCCATCGTGGGTACCATCCGAGCCGCTGCTTTGCCTTCAGGCAGTCAAGCCTCAGCAGTTCCGCCTCATGAGGTTCGTCACCCTTCTGGTGCCGCCAGTTGATATCTCCAGGATAGAGCTCTGTAAATCGCTCCACGATGCGTTGGACGGGGACCATATCTACGTCATCTGGTCCAAAGTTCCATGCCTCTGAGAACTCAGCGGGTGCACCCCAAAGTCTTTCTGCTAACAGTAGGTATCCACTGAGTGGCTCAAGCACATGTTGCCAGGGGCGCACTGCCTTTGGATTGCGAATCAGTACCGAACCGCTTTCAGAGCTCTGTCGAATTAGATCAGGAATAAGCCGGTCTTCAGCAACGTCGCCACCACCAATCACGTTGCCGGCGCGTGCCGTTGCGAGCCCGGCGGTTTTCCCTGGGTCTGATAAAAAAGACTTAAAGTAAGAAGCCACCAGAAGTTCCATACACCCCTTGCTGCTGCTGTAGGGGTCGTGGCCCCCCATGGGGTCCTTCTCAGTGAACGGTTCGCCCGTCTCCGTGTTCTCATAACATTTGTCGGAGGTGACCATTACCGAAGCGCGGATGCTGGAGCAGGCTCGGACGGCTTCCAACACATTGAGTGTGCCAAGTACGTTAGTCTCGTAGGTAGTTACTGGATCTCTGTAGGACTCACGAACCAGTGATTGCGCTGCGAGATGGAAAACGACGTCAGGCCTGAAAGCCGCGATGGCATCTTTGAGCGGTTCGCCTTGCCTTATGTCCAGCCTGGTGTCAGAAATACCTGTCTCAATGCGTGCCTTGGTATATATCCCTTCTTCAAACGGGTCCAGCGCTATCCCGAGAACATCCGCTTCCATCTCTCGCAGCCAAAGGGTTAGCCACGCGCCCTTGAAACCAGTATGCCCCGTAACGACAACCCTTTTTCCTTGCCAAAAACCCATATTGTTGTTTAGAAGATTCTTGCTTTCTTCGCCTGGAGAGTGGTGTCGGTAGAAGAGCTTTCAGGTGAACTTTCGTACGGCGGATAGTAACAGCATCCTCCCGCTAAATGTAGGAGCCTTATAGATGCGACACGATATTGAAGGCCAAGCAGTATGTATTGATGCAAGCGTTCAGCGCTTTCTCCCCACCAGAAAGTTCTAGTGAATCTCCTTACGAATTCACTTGACCTAAGAGACTCTGCAATTTGGGCGTCCTTCTCATTACGGTTTACCATTGAAAGTGTTTGAAAATCTTATGAGCATTGCTTGAGGTAAAGTATGGCGCAAGAAGTTCCACGGAATACCTATTTAGCCAGCCTAGTGCTTCTGCAGAAACATGGCATAAGTGTTGACTCTGTCATAGATGTTGGCGCCGCAGAAGGAATCCTTTGCCTGACGCGGCAGCACTATGGCCTGTTCCCAAATACGAAGCAGGTGTTTCTCGACTGTATGGAAGAAAACGAGGTGTTGTATCGGCGGTTTGTGGAACGTATTGACGCAGACTACGCCGTAGCTGCTATCAGTGATCATGATGGTGAGATTGATATCCATGTTGATCCAAACGCCTACAATACCCATGTTGATGGTGCGCAGGGAGAACAGGAGGGCTACGTTACAAGGAGAGTGCCTTGCAGAATGCTGGACAGCCTGCGCGAAGAAAGGAATTGGCAAGGGCCTTTATATGTGCACCTGGATCTGCAAGGAAATGAGCTTAAAGCTATGCAGGGCGCTACGGAGACCCTTAAAGTCACTAATGTTGTGGTCGCTGAGCTGCAGCTTTTTAGCGCAGATACCACCTTTGCTGCCTTTACTTCTTATATGGAGAGTCAGGGTTTCACACTGTTTGACGTTACTGACCCAGGCCACTACATGACGTCACCAATTTTGTATCAGGTGTATGCCACTTACATTCCCAGGCGATTGGATTTTAGAGGCAGCCTTGAATGGGCCGAGGGTGATACCTTAGCAAGAGCGCTTGACTCGTTGAAGGCGCGCAGGGAAAAGAATATCGGTCTGATTAACGCTGCCCTTGACGATATGCCGGTACGTATTTGATCCAGTTTGGCCATGCTATCAAGCCTTTTTTAGCCTAGTGAGTGCCTCGCCGATACGTTCAAAGTCTGGATCATCGATATTGGTGTAAACAAAGCGCTGTGTATGATTTTTTATGAGGTCGCCATAGTTTGGCGGCTGCATTCTGTACAGTACGATCACGACCGGGTGTTTTTCATTGCAGTACAGACTCACAAGCTTCGGCAACATTCGTTGCTGAGCAGCAACCAAGAGTATGTCTGCCTCCAGCGCAGATTGTATCAAGCAGTGTAGGTTTGTGAGCGACTCGCCGATTTGGCTCCGGCTGTCTGCTATTTCATCGAGTATCATGAATTTTTTGCGATCATATTCGTGCTCGCACGCCAGAAGCTCAGCTTTTCCCTTAGAGCTGATTTGCAGCTTTGCAATGTTCTCTTTAAGAATCGCAAAAGCGCGTTGGTAGCCATCCGAGAATGTGCGAACTGAAAAGGCAGTGTGCTCAAAGCGGGCTAAAAGCCTCTGCACGAATTCCACGTAGTCTTCAGGATCGAAAATTGAATCAACAAAGTTATTGGAAAAAGCTGTCTTGAGCACTGAATAGTCACTTTGCTCGATAAGATAGTCTGGTCTTCTACCGTCAACCGGTATGTATGTGTCCCACGGAGTCTGAATGAAACTCGTGTCCCCTTGCCTGATATGCAGCAGGAGTTTTATGCGCCCATCATCAGGGAAAGCGCTATCGACGTGGTGATCTTGCCGTCTTCTGTCGTAGAGCGAGCGGAAATTTAGCTCGTCTGGCAGGGTGGTGACAGCATTATGTATGATGGAAAAGAAGGCGCGCTTCCCTTTCCCGAGAGGTGGGACCTTACGTTCAAGCCGCAGAATGACAAGAGGGTATCTGTCGTGATCTCTCGAACTGTCTAGTACTTTCTGTTTCACGTAAGACTTTAAGCCCGAATAGTCTTCGATATGCTCGGCTTGCAGGATGCTATCGCTTAACTCTATCTCTATGCTTTGCAAGAGCTCATCATCAGCGGAGTACATCTGGTTCTCGAAGTGTTCGTTAAAGCCGAGGAACGTAAATATGTCCTCATGATCATGGTGCGCAACATCCCGAGTGTTGTTCTGTGCTCTTCCTACTAGTGGCCTGCTACGGTGCGATATCAATGGAGAGTAGATAAACGTAAAGCCTAGCGATCGCCCGAGCTTATAAAACGCACTGAATTGCATCAGCTGATCGGTAAAACCCTGTGTTTGCGTTTTTATGGTAAAGAAGGCTGTCATACTGTTTCTCGCCCAACAGAAGGCCTGTCTCAAAGAGAAGTTTCGCTGATGTCGCTGTTTGGGATTAAGCGTGTGGCATGCTCACTAAGTTTTCACCCGCAGCTTGCCCTCGGATATCTCATCGGAAAAGATCGCGTAGAATAATCGCGCCATGACAACACGTACAGCGCTTTTTAGCAGGCGATATCAAGAGTATTCAGGTGGCCATCAGAAGGTCCTTGACTACTTTATGCACCTGCAAGCCGCTCGCGGCTGGGACGCACGGATCTTCTGGAACCCCGGCTCAATCGACATCACCGAGTCGATCTGGCGAGACCGGGCTTCGCATGCCACAGCGCGCTATGCTCCGGGGCAAGCGGATCTCATATTTCTTGCAGGAATCGACTGGCGACTGTACCTGGATGAGTCTCGGACTGAGGGTATTCCGGTGATTAACCTGATCCAGCACGTACGTCATGCAGAGCCATCGTCTGATGTCTATCCTTTTCTGACGCAGCGGGCTATCCGTATCTGTGTCAGTGCAGAGGTCGAAAGCGCAATACTCGATACCGGACGTGTTAATGGTCCAACCTTCGTGATCCCCAACGGCATAGACATCGACGCGGTTAAGCGTCATCTGCAACCGCGCAAAACAGAGTCGGTCTACATTCTCGGCAACAAACAGCCGGAACTGGCGCAAGCACTCTGTGATGCTTTAAGCGCGTCCGGACATACACCGCTTTGCCACACGAAGCACACACCCAGAGCAACGGTGTTGTCAGCGATGGGCTTAGCAAAGATCGCTGTATTGCTTCCCCATAGCACCGAGGGCTTTTACCTCCCTGCGCTGGAGGCTATGGCCCTGGGTTGTCTGGTGGTTGTGCCCGACTGCGTGGGGAATCGCGGTTTTTGCCGCCATGAGGATACCTGTCTGATGCCCTCTTCTGACGTTGCCAGCATAGTGGCCGCGCTTGAACAGGCTGAGGCTGTATTGGACACGGAGGCTGGTGAACGCATCCTGAGCAATGCCGAGGCACAGGTTTCCCGGCACGGTTTGACCCATGAGCGTGAGACGTTTCACGGCATTCTGGAAGATCTGGACGCGGTCTGGTGAAGACGAATACGGTGCTTCTTACTGGTGTGCCGAGATCTGGTACCTCGCTCGCCTGCAGGCTGTTGGACGGTGGCCACGATGCACTGGCGCTGTCTGAGCCGCTGCGGCTCGATGAAATTCGGTCGCTTGATTGTTTGAATGACGCGGTCAGCTATGTCGATACACGCATTAGTGACATACGGCGCAGTGTTCTGAGAGATCAGAAAGCACCCAGTACCCATTTTGCAGGACAGCTTAGCGATGCTCGGGTGAGTGCGACGGCCTCAGACACAGGGCTACGCGCTCCACAGGGAGAGCAGGGTGAAATCCACGTACACAAGTCGCTGTCACCAGCCTTTCAGTTATTCGTTAAACACAATGCCTTGTTTACTGCTCTGTTACAGCCACTGTCGCTGCTTTACCGCTGTGTCGCTATTGTTCGGAATCCGCTCGCGGTTCTGGCCTCATGGCATACGGTGGATCTGCCGGTAAATCGCGGACGTGTTCCGGTAGCTGAACAGTTTGATGTGGATTTGCGTGAAACGCTGAAGGGCGAGACCAGCACACTGCAGAAACAAGTGGATATTCTGGACTGGTTTTTTGCGCGCTATATTCAGGCGCTGCCGGCTGAGCAAGTAGTGCGCTATGAGGACGTTGTCGACAGCGGTGGTATGGCCCTGTATCAGGCTTGCAGCGCTGAGGGTACTGTCGATGCAACGCTTTCCGCGCGCAACGACAGTGATCTTTACCGGGACGTTGACGCTGGTGTTCTGTTATCTGCGCTCCTTGACCAGGAAGGCAGTTGGCGGGCTCTGTACACCGAGGTCGACCTTGAAAGCTGCGCTGACGCGTTGCGAGGCTAGTGTGAAAAAACTGGACTTTATGATCCTGGGTGCTCAAAAGTGCGGAACCTCAGCGTTGACGCACTTTCTCGAGCAGCACCCCGATGTGGCTATGGCCAGGCCGAAAGAGGCACATGCTTTTGATCATGAAGACTACGCGGGGCAGTGGACAGACAGTTCGCTTGATGAGTACTACGGGGGATATTTTTCCCACCTCCAGTCTGAAACGACGCTAGGGGAGGCGACGCCGATCTACCTCTATCTGGCCGATGTCCCAGCGCAGTTGCGACAGTGGCAGCCAAAACTGAAGCTGATCGTTATCTTGCGAGACCCAGTCGCGAGAGCCTGGTCACACTACCGCATGGCCAGAGCCAGTGGTCTCGAGCACCTGCCTTTCTGGCTCGCATTACTGGTAGAGCCTCTCAGGCTATGGCTGAACACGGCGCCATTGGCCAGACACTCAGCATTGCGGGAGAACAGCTACCGCAGCCGAGGCTTGTATGCGAGGCAGCTTGAACGCGTATTTGCACACTTCCCAAGGGAGCAATTACTGGTGGTGCTGTCTGAGCACCTGGAAAAAAACCATGACGCGACGCTTTGCAGGGTGTTTGACTTTCTAGGCCTCGCTGCCGACGCTTCGATAGAGCAGGATCGAGTCAACCAGGGTATGCCAGCATTGCCGCCTGCCGCCGTCGCATGGCTATTACGCCTGAGTTTTGTACCAGACCTCTGGCGCTTGTCGAAATTGACCGACATCCCGTTTGGCACCTGGCTACGTCAGCGTTGAGTGCGCGTATACCTGTTCGGGAATTGGCTTAGCCCACTGCCCTCTGGTTACCCTCGATGGCTGACAGGCGCTCAGCAATACGCTGGCCTATGGCGGCAGGGGAGAAGTCGCGGTGTAGCGTTACGCTGGCGGCTTCCCCGAGAGTGTGTGCCAGGTTGGTGTCGCTATCGAGCCGGTTGATAAGCTCTGCAGCGTGATCGAGATCCGGCTCTGCCCAGTGCTGCCCGGCGTCGTAAGGCCCAATGCTTCGCTGTATGCTGGTCGGCTCGCTGCGCACCAGCATAGAGTTGGCGGATGTCATAAATTCCAGATTGCCTGACCAGGCGGTCGCGATTGCTACTTTGCCCTGCAGCATGGCCTCTGCCAGACCAAGGCCAAAGCCCTCTGAGCGATGCAGAGACAGGAATACGTCTGCGGTGGCAATCAACTGCTCGATATCCCGGCGGGTGAGATAGCCTTCCAGTAAATGCAGCGTGGGTTCAGCGTCCACGAGACCGCGCAAGGCGTCCCCGTGGTCCGGTGATTGATCCAGATTGCTAACCTTGATAATCAGGTGCGCGTTAAGTTCTCGCTCTCGTTTGCTGCGCAGGAAGGCTTCAATCGCACCTTCGGGGTTTTTGCGTTCGGGTACGCTGAGCGCGTCGTACATGGTAAGAAACAACAGGCCTTCCGGTGGCAGACCAAATTTGCTCCGATCTGCAACAGCAGGGGTGGCTGGGGCGATCACGCTGTGGGGTAAACAGGTCACCGGAATGTCGGCCTTTGCAGCGATGGCATCCCGACAGAATTCCGATGGCACCCAGATTTCATCCAGCAGTGCAATGGCGGGCAGCCAACGGTCTGGGAACTCCGGGAGTTCCCAGGCCCAGTAGCCAATGTTGTAATGCCCCCGCAAGACATCCTCCCCCAAGTGCCGTAGGGCATTGACGGTCTCGTCCGCATTAATGTGAAAGAGGTTGGTGTTATACCTCGGCTCCGTCGTCAGCCCGGACGGAATCTCCGCTTCCATTCGTGAGACGTTTCCCTCACGGAAGTCGATAGCGGACAGGGGAATATCCGCAGCCAGAATCGAATGAATGCTGGCGCGAGCAGACTGTCCGATACCGCTCTCAGCCTGGAGATAGCCGTAAAGGTTGATGCCCCAGGGCAGGTCGGGGTTTACACCGCTACGCGCGGCACTCTCTGCGGTCTCTGCACTCTCTGCAGTCTGCCGCGCAACGCTGTCCACCAACCGTACGTGAACTCGATGTCTCAATGACGGCGGAATAAAGGGCCGCACAAGATGTCGGTAGCGCCACGCTGCGCGATACAGCAAGCCGTTGAATCGACGTCTGGCGCGCTGCGGCAGAGATCCTTCAGTGTCGGCAGTACCCAGTGCACGCAGTGCCTCCCGCACAGGCGCAATAAAGTGGTCTTCGAACCCTGCCTGTTCAGCGGCGCTTTGCACATACCAGTCGGCAAAGCGTTTGCCATAGGCGCCGCGAAGGTCGGGGAAGGCCTCTTGCAAGTCTGGACGTGCCCGATAAAGTTTGTAGGCAATACGCGTTATCCAGGGGATCCTGCGACCTCCTAACTCAATCGGCTCATTGAGATACTCCAGATAGTTAGCACAGCCCTTAGCTTCGTAGGGATTATCCTGGCTCGACTCCCAGTCGTAATCATCTCTATAAATATAGCGGGCAAAGTCTGGTATAAGTGTGCCATCTGCGAAGCGCCCATAGTGATAGGGCAGCCGAAGCGCCTCAGTCTGCCCGTTATCCTCCAGGCACCTGGCGTAGTCCACGCAGAGCTTTTCTACCACTGGCCCGGCCGACTGCTTGCTGTAACGGTCCTGGTGCTTGCTCAGGGTTTTGACAGTGCCTGAAAACCCGGAGAAGTGGAAAAACAGCAGCGGCTCACCGTTGACCTGAATACCGGTGGCGTCTTCGGTTAGCGTTCTGTGTTTCAGATTCCAGTACGCCACATTCCAGCCCGGGCTGCGCTCGATATGTACGCCCGGATACATCCCGGGCGCGAGGTCCATCCATTTTTGATCCACGAACAGGCCGCGCTCCAGGTCCACCACACAGTCTGTGTAGAGCTTCTGCTCCCACCAGCGCGTAAAGCGCTGCATGTCTGGCGTGTTGCGCAAGCCTATGTAGCCCAGGTTGTAGCTACCGCTTACCAGGATATTGAGTTCGCTGGGTAGCCGGTTGTCATCCAGCGGTCCGGTGAGGTGTGGCGTCAGTAGCATCTGGTGCTCGTCCAGCAGCGCGATCATGGAGTCCAGAGATCGAAACAGGCGAATGTCCGGGTCGAAGTAGATCACCTTGTCGAAACCCTGCTGGAAAAGCGCCGTGATGACGTAGGGCTTTATCGCGGTGTTCAGCTCAAGAATGGTGTAGCGAAAGATGAACTTGTCGATCTCAGGGATATCCAGGGAGCGCATATCCAGTATGTCGAAGTTCTCCGCGCTGAATTCGACACTGCCGCGTTCGTCGCACAGCCCCACAACTCGGCTCGCGCCTGGCGCAAATGCTTCCACGCTGTGCATCAGCGTTCTCGCATAGTGCAGATAGTTGCGTGACACGATTGTGAAAATGCAGGTACCTGACATGACTTACGACCCTGACTCACGATTGCCAAGTAGCTGTGCTGCCCTGATCAGATGGCGGAATCGATGCTTCAACCGGGCAAGCTCTTCGCGGGCCGCCGCCAGCTCCGCCTCTTTGGCCTCGATATGGCTAAGAAGCGAGGCGGTGTATTCCTCGCGGCGTGCGATGTCTTCCTCAAACGACAGGCGTTGTGTACTGAGATCTTGATTCTTGGTTTCGATCGTCTTGGAAAGCTCGGCGATTTGCTGGTCCTTGTCGACGACGGCTTCCCGTTGCCGGGCGACTTCGGCTTCCATGTTGATGATGTACTCTCTGCCTCGAGACAGTTCGTCTGCCATAGATCCGGCGTACTGTTTCGCCTCCTGCATCTGCGCAAACAACACCTGTTCCCGGTCAGATGCGGTAGCCAAAGGCTCTGTTTCCGAGCTGTTAGCTCGTGCCTGCGCCAGCGCAAGCTCTAAGTCCGCCCCTGCCATAACCAGTGGCACAATCATCGTCTGATAGTCCACTGACAATGCGTCCAGCGTTCCACGCAGATAATCATGCAGCGGCGTTGCCCAGGCGTCTGCGCTGTCGCCTTCCAGGTAGTGATGCCGCAGCGAGCCGTCTGCCAACTGCATATCCTTGGCGACTAGAGACACAGATGCCTCACGCTGAACTGTGCTGATAAATTCCGCAGGCTTCTCAAGTAGCGCCGCATAAGATGTCGAGAATCGCGTTAGTTCCCGGCTCGCGTCAGCCGCATCCAGGCTATAGCGAAGCCAGAGCGCGCGGCCCTGCCTAGGGCCGATACTATCGCGAGCCTCCAGTGACGCCGCGACCTCCGCCGCCGGGCGGCTGATCAGTAATACCAGAACGCGGAAACCCTTCGCCGACAGCGCCTTATGCCAAAACGGCAGCAGGCGACACATGCGGGGATCTTTGATGCAGATTGTGTCTGCATCGCCAAACTCCGCATCCAGGATCGCGTTAAGTGTATGTTCACTGGCGACAAGATGTTCGTCACCAAGCCAGTCTGTGGGTAGCGCTTGCCAACTGGCCCAGGTTTGTCCGAAGTGATTCAGCAGGGTTTCGTTAAAGTCGACGATGGTCTGATTCTCCCAAAACCCTTTGGGGTTATCAGACGCGGGCGCCATCAGGGTTTTTCCAAGATTGACACCGGCGCTGGCTATCAACCCGCTCAACAGCGAGGTGCCACTGCGATGCATGCCCAATACCAGCAAAGCTGTCCGCTCACTTTGAGTCAACGAATCCGTCATTCAGGCGTTACATTCATTCAGGCGTTTAAGGTGGGCATGCGGTGCCTCGTCAGCGCCGGGATGGTAAACGATAACCGATATCAGCTCTAGCGTGGCCGCTTTTACCGGTGCTAAGCAGCCTTCAACTTTCTTCATTGCCGGGGAATTTTGCGTTGCTATTTCCAACTAAGAGATAATCGGAGGATTCCCACCTGACGCACGCTATGAAGGTACTACACGTCTACCGCACTTATTTTCCTGACTCCCAGGGGGGGCTGGAAGAGGTGATTCGGCAAATTTGCCTCAGCACGCGGGCAGGCGCTGTGGAGAGCCGCGTATTTACACTGAGCCGGAGACCTCATCCTGCA
Organism: Pseudomonadota bacterium; assembly: GCA_038746745.1. Lineage (GTDB taxonomy): Bacteria > Pseudomonadota > Gammaproteobacteria > Pseudomonadales > Halieaceae > JANQIO01. The sequence continues at coordinate 16,007 of JBCDKJ010000004.1, read as the reverse complement.
ACATTGGACTGCGCGGAAGGTCAGATTGTTCGGGTAAAGCAGAATTTCGAGATTGCCTCCTGCGGCTTCACCTTTGGCGGAATCTCAGAGTTCAGGCGTCAGGCCGCCTGGGCAGATGTAATTCACTACCACTTTCCCTGGCCCTGGGCCGATGCCTTGCATGCGCTGGCGGGCTACCCAGGGCCAGCGATTGTTACCTACCACTCCGACATCGTCAGGCAGAAGCTGCTGTCGCACTTGTACCGTCCACTCATGAACCGGTTCCTTGGCAGCATGGCCAGAATTGTTGCGACCTCGCCAAACTACTTTGCGACCAGCGACGTGCTAAGCCGCTTCAGCGACAAAGTGGAGGTGGTGCCCATTGGTATCGATGCGGACCAGCGCCACCCTTTCGCTGAGGACGACCCGTTTGTGCAGCATGTTGCAGACAGGTTTGGGCGGGGCTTCTTCCTGTTTGTTGGCGTTCTGCGCTACTACAAGGGACTGCATATACTGCTCAATGCGATGCGGGATGCGGCCTACAAAGTAGTTATTGTTGGCTCCGGACCCGTGGAGCAAGAGCTGCGACGCCAGGCCGAGCAACTCCGGCTGGATAACGTGATCTTTGGCGGCTACGTCGCCGATGATGTCAAAATGGCGCTCTTTCAGCTGTGTCGTGCTGTCGTTTTCCCCTCGTATCTCCGGGCGGAAGCCTTTGGCGTAACGCTTCTGGAAGGCGCCATGTGCGCGAAACCGCTGATTTCCGCCGAGGTGGGTTCGGGCACCAGTCATATCAACATCGATCGGAAAACCGGATTAGTGGTAACACCCGGCTGTTCCCGCTCGCTGCGCGACGCTATGGACTTTCTCTACGGCCACCCGGAGCAGGCTGCTCAGATGGGGCTGCAGGCTCGGGCGCGCTATGAAGAGCTATTCACAGGCGCGACCATGGGTGACAGGTATTGCAGAATTTATCAGGCCGTTGTCATGGAGAGTGACGTCAGAGCCCGCGTTACGCTGCGGTCGGCGGATTAGCCTGTGCGGATCGCTGTAGATGCCAGGCCGCTGGCTGCACCATTGACAGGAATCGGGCGTTACACCCGCTCTTTATTGGAGATGATGATTGCGCAGGGCCATCAATGGTTCCTCTATAGCGATCGACCGCTTCAAATTCACCTCCCGCACAACCCGCGAGTCTCTGTGCGACATGGAGACGCCATCGGCGGCACCCCAGGCAGCTTGCGCTGGGCACAGTGGCAGTTTCCTCGCTGGTGCGTACAGGATATTGTCGATCTGTTCTGGTCACCCCGGCATCACCTGCCTCTGATGCTGGACAGGCGCATTACCTCTGTCGTCACAATCCACGACCTGGTATGGCGACAGTTCCCGGAAACCATGTTGCCGAAGAACCTGTGGCTGGAACGCCTGCTGATGGGACCGTCTATTCGCAGAGCCGATCGCGTTATTTGTGTGTCCCGATTTACCGCCAGTGAAGTATCCCGTTACTACGGCTCGGCGGTAGGTAAATGCCAGGTAATACATGAAGCCGCTGAAACCGACGTGGCGGTAAGCCATCGCGTGTCAAATCTGCCCCCGCAATACTTTCTGTTTGTGGGAACACTGGAGCCCAGGAAAAACCTGCCAAGGCTCCTCCAAGCTTACGCCACCCTGCGAGATGACCCAGTTGTGCCGCCATTGGTTATCGTGGGTGGCGAGGGGTGGGGTAATGAAGACCTGCCGGGGCTGATTGAAGCATTACAGCTTGCGGACCGCGTGAAGCTGTATGGCTACGTTTCCGATGCTGAACTGCAGACGATTTATGCTGGCGCGCACTGTTTACTGATGCCGTCGCTGTATGAGGGCTTCGGCCTGCCCGTGCTGGAGGCGATGCAGCATGGTGTACCGGCTATTGCGTCGTCAACCAGCTCACTGCCAGAGGTAGTGGGAGACGCGGGCTTACTGGTCAGTCCTTACGCCGAGGACGCGCTGGCCGACGCCATGCGCCGCATGGCCCATGAGGAGCCGCTACACACAACGCTATCCGCGTTGGCCAAAGCCCGTGCAGCGGAATTTTCCTGGCAGCGAGCGGCGCAGGAAACGCTGGCACTGTTCGAGGAAACCCTGGCCGCGCACATGCCGCGGCCCTTCAAATACCGCGCCTTGGACGAACCGATTGACTGAATCAGCTACCGGCTGGCGTGAGTCCGTTGTCAATCGCAGGATGCTGGCCTGCATTTTCACAGGATTTGCTTCAGGACTGCCTTTTTACGTTCTGATACAGCTGGTGCCTGCATGGCTGCGTGATCAGGGGGTGAGTCTGGCGGACATCGGTCTGTTCGCGCTGGTCGGTATGCCCTACACCTGGAAGTTTCTCTGGGCTCCGCTGCTGGATCGTTACGCTCTGCCGTTGTACGGGCGTCGCCGTGGCTGGATGTTGCTGACCCAGCTGGCGTTGATAGTGTGCATGAGTGCGCTTGGTGGACTTGAGCCAAAGAGTAGCCTGGGAGGCATTGCTATGCTTGCGCTGGCGGTAGCTTTTTTCAGTGCTACCCAGGACATCGTGCTGGATGCCTACCGGCGCGAAATCCTGCCGGATCGGGAACTGGGCCTGGGCAATTCCATTCATGTTCAGGCCTATCGGATTGCTGGTCTGGTTCCAGGTTCGCTGTCACTGGTACTGGCTGACCATCTGCCCTGGTCGACGGTATTCTGGGTGACTGCCGCGTTTATGGGGGCGGGTCTGCTGCTGACACTGCTGGCCGCAGAACCCGCTGTCTCCGAAACAGCAGCAGGCGGACTGCGGCAAGCGGTGGTAGCACCGTTTAAGGAGTACCTTGCCAGACGCGGCTGGCGCGGCGCGCTTCTGGTGCTAGGTTTCCTGTTTCTGTACAAGCTGGGAGACAGCATGGCGACCGCGCTGTCTACGCCCTTCTACCTTGATCTCGGCTTCAGCAAGACACAGATTGGATTGGTGGCTAAAAATGCCGCCCTGTGGCCGAGCATTGCGGGCGGGCTGTTGGGTGGCCTGCTGATGATTCGGCTGGGCATTAACCGGGCTTTGTGGCTGTTCGGTGTGGTTCAGCTTGCCAGCATCCTCGGCTTTGCGGTGCTGGCTGAGGCGGGCGCTCAGCTCTGGTTGCTGGCTCTGGTGATTGGGTTTGAGTATCTCGGAGTCGGGCTTGGAACGGCAGCGTTTGTGGCCTTCATGGCTCGCGAGACCTCTGTGCAGTACGCCGCGACACAATTTGCGCTGTTTTCCGCCATTACCGCCGTGCCGCGCACCGTTGCCAGTGCAGCAACGGGGTTTCTGGTGGAAACTATCGGCTGGACCGAGTTCTTTCTAGTGTGCGCGCTGATAGCGTTGCCTGGCATGATATTGCTGCACTGGGTCGCGCCTTGGAGGGGCGTACCTCGAGATGGTGGCGACGCCACTGGCTAGGCTCGCCACCAGAATGCCGGGTCAGCAATACGCCCGGTGCGCGAGAAGGTCACACCCTCTGCGCGCAGCCTTCGCCGCTGCTCCGTCCAGCCTTGTGAGCCCTCGGGCATGGCTACTTTGCCCTGAGCATTGATAACGCGATGCCAGGGAATGCCGGTATCAGATGGCAACTGCCGCAGCGCCCAGGCCGTTTGGCGGGCACCATTGGGGATGCCCGCCAGTTGCGCGACCTCGCCATAACTGCAGACACGCCCCTTCGGGATAGCGCTGATGGTCTGCCAGAGTCGCTGCAGGCGCTCCTGGCGTGTATCGATGGGTGTCGTCATAGCTCTCGAGAGACGTGTGTCGTGAGCGAGTTGCGCCTTGAAAATCTGAAGTTTAGGTCCACTATAAGTCGATGTCGCTCATATTTCTGCTTTTTCCCCTTTTAGAGCTGTACACACTGATTGCTTTGGGGAGTGCCTACGGCGCCCTGACCGCGATTGCATGGGTCGTGCTGGGCATTTTCCTGGGTATGAGCATGATCCGTCGACAGGGCTTAAGCATGATCCGCCAGCTGCAACAGGATGCTGAGACCGGTCTGATCAGCGCTCGAATGCTGGGCGACGACCTGGCGGTCGTGACCAGCGGATTGCTGCTGATAGTGCCAGGATTGGTGACAGACATAATGGCAGCGCTGGTGCTGATTGGCCCATTGCGTCGACGTCTTGCAGGCATAGGCTCTACCGAGCGCGTAACCGTGAGCGATACCTACAGGGCGCAGGATTCGAGTCCTGGGCGTGCTCAGCCTGATCCGGGGGCGCGCGATGCGTCCATTCGAGACCACAATGTCACCCTGGAAGGCGATTACCGTCGACTCGATGACTAGCAAGCTGTAAGCCCAGCGCCAGTAGGCTGACGTTATTGACCATCCCGCGACCGGCGCCCACACAGGTGCTGCTATCAGTAAACCGGCCCGCGACTTCCACTGCGACATGAGCTTTGGAGGCCTTGACCTGCGGATTTTCCTCACTATGATTGGCACTCCCAAGATGAGAGTGCCAAGTTTTTTGTCACTCTTTACGAAAAAGTGCTAACCAGGGCTTGAAACGCAGGTTTCCGACCCCAAGTCAGCCACCGAGAGGGCATCTGGTGGCTAACCCAGATGCTCAGCAGGAAAACACAGTCATTTCGACATTGGAGACTAGACGCAAATGAATATCCGTCCGTTGTACGACCGAGTGGTCATTCGTCGTAACGAAGAGGAAGAAACCACGGCTGGCGGCATCGTTTTGCCGGGTTCCGCCAAGGAAAAGCCCAATCAGGGTGAAGTGGTCGCAGTAGGCGATGGCAAGGCGCTTGATAACGGCGAAACTCGCCCGCTGGCAGTAAAGATCGGTGACAAAGTGGTGTTTGGCCAGTACGCCGGCAGCAACACGATTGAGGCCGAGGGCGAAGAGCTGATCATCATGGGCGAGAGCGAAATTTACGCGGTTGTAGAGTGAGCCGAGTAAGCCGAGTGAGCCGAGTAAGCCGAGTAATCGGAACGCATTCCGCCCCTGCTATTTTTTAACGTATTGAGTTGTTATCTAACGTAAAGGATTAAAACTATGTCAGCTAAAGACGTATTTTTTGGCGATGACGCGCGCAGCCGCATGCTGAAGGGCGTAAATGTCCTCGCCGACGCAGTAAAAGCCACTTTGGGACCCAAGGGTCGCAATGTCATTCTCGATAAGTCATTTGGTGCTCCCACAGTAACCAAGGACGGCGTTTCCGTTGCCAAAGAGATCGAACTGGAAGAGAAGTTCGAGAACATGGGCGCGCAAATGGTCAAGGAAGTGGCCTCCCAGGCCTCTGACCAGGCCGGAGACGGCACCACGACGGCCACCGTATTGGCCCAGTCCATCCTCAACGAAGGCCTGAAGTCTGTGGCTGCAGGCATGAACCCGATGGACCTCAAGCGTGGCATCGACAAGGCGGTTGCCGCTGCCGTTGAGAAGGTTCAGGAAGCGTCCACCCCCTGTGAAGACAGCAAAGCTATCGCGCAGGTGGGTACGATTTCCGCAAACTCCGACAGCGCTGTCGGCGAGATCATCGCTGAAGCCATGGAGAAGGTGGGCAAAGAAGGCGTCATTACCGTTGAAGAGGGCTCTGGCCTCGAAAACGAACTGGACGTAGTAGAAGGCATGCAGTTCGATCGTGGTTACCTGTCGCCATACTTCATTAACAACCAGGACAACATGAACGCAGAGGTGGATGACCCCTTCCTGCTGCTGGTTGACAAGAAGATCTCCAACATTCGCGAGCTCCTGCCCCTGCTTGAGCAAGTGGCTAAAGCCTCTCGTCCGCTGGTGATCATCGCTGAAGACGTCGAGGGCGAAGCCCTGGCGACCCTGGTGGTGAACAACATGCGCGGCATCGTCAAAGTGGCGGCCTGTAAGGCGCCAGGCTTTGGTGACCGTCGCAAGGCCATGCTGCAGGATATCGCGATTCTGAGTGGCGGCACCGTCATCTCTGAAGAAGTCGGTCTGGATCTGGAGGCCGCGACTCTGGAGCACCTGGGCCAGGCCAAGCGTGTGACGATGGACAAGGACAACAGCACGATTATTGATGGTGCTGGCGATGCCGACGCCATCAAGGCTCGCGTGAACGAGATTCGCGTACAGATCGAAAACACCTCATCTGACTACGACCGTGAAAAACTGCAAGAGCGCGTTGCCAAACTGGCTGGCGGTGTTGCGGTGATCAAGGTGGGTGCTGCTACTGAAATCGAAATGAAGGAAAAGAAAGCCCGCGTTGAAGATGCGCTGCACGCAACGCGTGCCGCCGTCGAGGAAGGCGTGGTGGCAGGTGGTGGCGTCGCGCTGGTGCGTGCCGTGACTTCAATCCAGGATCTGAAAGGCGACAATGAAGACCAGAACCACGGTATCGCCGCTGCGCTGCGCGCTATGGAAGGTCCGCTGCGTCAGATCGTCAGCAATGCCGGTGACGAGGCCTCTGTGGTGCTCGACAAAGTGCGCCAGGGTGAAGGCAATTTCGGCTACAACGCGGCTACCGGCGAGTACGGCGACATGATTGAATTGGGTATTCTCGATCCCGCCAAGGTCACGCGCACCGCGCTGCAGGCTGCTGGCTCTGTGGCCGGTTTGATGATCACGACGGAAGTGATGATCGCCGATGCACCTGAAGACAAGGCTGCCGCTGCGCCGGCAATGCCTGACATGGGTGGCATGGGCGGCATGATGTAAGCGGCGCCACTTGCCACGAAAAAAGCCCCGCTCATGCGGGGCTTTTTTTTGCGACTCTTCCGCGCGGTCGCGACGCTGGATGATTGCCGTAGCACCGTTACAGTACCCTGAAAGAAGCATCGTAGTCTCAGTTTTGCGCTATACAGAGCGGAACGCAGGCGACGTATGTAACAATCCCTGGGCGTGCTAATTTCACTGGCATAGACAGCGTGTATAATCTCGCCCGAGCGATAACAAGATACACAGCCAAAACACACTACACTGGAGGTCAATTCATGGTCGTTGAGTTCATCGATCGCTGGTTTCACGTGCTCTTCGGAATCACGTGGATCGGTATGCTTTATTACTTCAACTTCGTTCAAACCGAGTACTTTAAAGAAGCTGAAGCCGAGGCCAAGGCAGACGCCATGAAAAAGCTCGCCCCCCGGGCGCTGTGGTGGTTCCGCTGGGGCGCCATGGGTACGTTCCTGACGGGCCTGTACCTTCTGTATGCCGTCGGAGCGCATTCCAGCCTCATGGCTAAGCCCATTATCTGGATTGGTGCGGCAGCGGGCACGTTCATGTTCCTCAACGTATGGCTGATTATCTGGCCGAACCAGCAGATCGTTCTGGGTATGAAAGAGGGTGAGGGGCCTGTCGCTGCGGCCAAAGCGGGCCTTGCCTCGCGCACCAACACCCTTTTTTCTGGTCCTATGCTGTTCGGCATGATTGGCAGTGGTCACCTGTACATGCCTGATATCAGCAGTACCAGTGTCTACGCCGCATTGGGCCTCATTGTGTTGCTGGAGATTAATGCGATCTTCGGGAAGATGGGCCCTATGGCCTCTGTTGTCGGTGTAATTCACTCCAGCTTTGCGCTGGTTGCCGTGATCTGGGGCATGCTCGCGTTTTTATAAGAACGATGGTTGCGCCGGGCACTCCCCGGCGCCTCCCTTTGTCACCCTTTGTTCCTTCCAGTCCATTTGTGACCCTGCGTTTGTAGAGGCCCGACATGGCGAATCAGCGACCCGGCGCAGAGTCCGGAGACCTCGACAGCATTCCCTCCATGACGCCTGCCCGGGACGAAGTGGCCAGCCGTCAGGCGCGTGGCAGCACTCGTGGCAAGCGCGCTGTATCTCAGGAGTCGGGCGGCGCAGGGCTGCTGGCTCGCCTGTTCATCTGTATTTCTCTGGTTGTTGCCGCCGTGGCCTGCGCCTGGGCCTGGCAACTGCAGCAAAGCCTGGACAAAAGCACGCGTGTGCTGACGCAGTACGAGATGCGTATTGCCGACCTTGAGGCGCGCTTGTCAGATACTGACGAGGGCCTGAACGAGTCGTCTGCGGCAATGTCGGTAAAGATCAAAGAGCTGTACTCTGAGGTCGATAAATTGTGGGCCTCTGCCTGGCGCCGCAACAAGGCCAAGATCGCCGATCTTGAGAAGTCCAGGGACAGCCTGAATAGCAAGGTCGCGACCCTGGAGAAGACTGACGCCAGCTACTCCGGACAGTTGAAAACACTGGGCGGAGATCTGCAGAAACTGCGCGCCGTGGCTGGAGATCTGGACCGGCTGATTACTACTGCGGATGCTAATCAGGCGCTGGTGGAACGGCTCGGCGATGACGTGAGTCGCGCCGCGCTTGACAACAGTCGCCTGCAAAAACGCATGCAGGACAGCGAAGAGTGGCAGGCGTCGGTAGATGCTTTTCGCCGTCAGGTTAACCAGGCTCTGCTGGAGCTGAGGCAGGGCCAGGGCCCTGCAACGGCACAACCAGCGCCTTCCGGAGGCTAGCTGGTCGTTGAGTACCAATAACTACCGGCAAATACAGAGAGGAAAGTCATGACCGTTATCCGTCAGGACGATTTCATTGACAGCGTCGCGGATGCGCTGCAGTTCATCTCTTATTACCACCCGCTGGACTACATTCAGGCGGTGCACCGTGCCTACGAGATGGAACAGAACCCTGCGGCCAAAGACGCCATGGCGCAGATTCTGATTAATTCCCGCATGTGCGCGCAAGGGCACCGACCTATCTGCCAGGATACGGGTATTGTCACCGTGTTCCTGAAAATTGGCATGAAGGTGCAGTGGGATGCAGAGCTGTCAGTGACAGACATGGTTAATGAAGGTGTACGGCGGGCTTATTTGAACCCTGATAACGTGCTGCGCGCCTCTATTCTGGAAGATCCTGCCGGGGCTCGCCGAAATACTAAGGACAATACGCCTGCCGTTGTGCACATGGAGGTGGTAGCAGGGGATACCGTCGACGTGCAGGTCGCGGCCAAAGGGGGTGGCTCGGAGAACAAGTCCAAGCTGGTAATGCTGAATCCTTCAGACAGCATTGTCGATTGGGTTGTGAAGACGGTACCGACAATGGGCGCTGGTTGGTGTCCACCCGGTATGCTGGGGATTGGTATTGGTGGCACCGCGGAAAAAGCGACAGTGCTGGCCAAGGAGTCGCTGATGGATCCCGTAGATATTCAGGACTTACGCAAACGCGGTCCCGCCAACCGGATTGAAGAACTACGTCTGGAAATCATGGATGCCGTTAATCGACTTGGCATCGGCGCCCAGGGTCTGGGCGGATTGACTACGGTTGTGGATGTGAAAATCAAGGACCATCCCACGCACGCCGCCTCGCTACCAGTAGCGATGATTCCAAACTGTGCGGCAACGCGACATGCGCATTTTGTCCTTGATGGGTCGGGTCCGGCACTGCAGACGCCGCCGAGCCTGGAAGACTGGCCAGATATCACCTGGGAGGTGGGTGATGGTGTGCGACGTGTCAATTTGGATACCGTGACACGGGACGAGATGGCCCAGTGGAAGCCGGGCGATACGCTGTTACTGTCAGGGAAGATGCTGACCGGGCGGGACGCAGCACACAAAAAGATCAAGGAACTGATCGAATCCGGGGAGGGCCTGCCCTCGGAAGTGAATCTAAAGGACAAGTTTATCTACTACGTAGGACCCGTCGACCCGGTACGCGATGAAGTCATGGGGCCGGCGGGGCCAACCACCTCCACCCGCATGGACAAGTTCACCGACTTCGTCCTTGAGCACACCGGGCTCATGGGCATGATCGGCAAGGCAGAGCGCGGCCCCGCGGGTATTGACGCTATCAGGAAACATAAAGCGACGTATTTGATGGCCGTGGGCGGCGCCGCCTATCTGGTATCAAAAGCTATCACCGATTCACGAGTGGTAGCTTTCGCTGAGCTGGGTATGGAGGCGATCTACGAGTTTGAGGTCAGCGACATGCCGGTAACGGTAGCGGTGGACATTCACGGGGAGTCTGTACATCGGACTGGCCCCGCCATCTGGAAAGCCAGGATCGAAGAAGAAGTTCTGGAGCTGATTTAGCACTCGCGCAGCATAGAGAACGGAGCTCGTGTTTCGGTTGGGGTGCCCACGGGATGAGTAAGACGTTTTACTGGCACGATTACGAGACCTTCGGCGTTGACCCCAGTCGCGATAGGCCGGTGCAGTTTGCCGGGCTTCGCACCGATGAAGAGCTCAACGTGCTGGGCGACCCCCTGGTCCTGTACGCAGCTCCTGCCCGAGATGTATTGCCACACCCGGAAGCCTGTCTGGTGACCGGCATCACGCCACAGCAGGCCCTGGCCGAGGGCGTTCCCGAGTCGGAATTCATCCGACACATTCACGAGGAGCTCGCGCGCCCCGGCACCTGTGGCGTGGGTTACAACAGTATTCGCTTCGACGATGAAGTGACCCGCTACACCCTTTATCGGAACTTTTACGATCCCTATGCCCGCGAGTACAAGCAGGGGAACTCGCGCTGGGACCTGATTGATGTCGTGCGCCTCGCCTATGCCCTCAGGCCTGAGGGGATCGAGTGGCCGCAGGGTGAAGATGGGCGAGTAAGCTTCAGGCTGGAAAAGCTCACCGCGGCAAACGGAATCGATCATCAGGCGGCTCACGATGCCTTATCAGACGTCGAAGCCACTATCGCGATAGCGCGCTTGTTACGTATGCGACAACCGCAGCTCTACGACTACGCACTTAAGATGCGCAGCAAGGATTTTGTGCTGACGCAGCTGGATCTAGAGAGTATGCGTCCGCTATTGCATATCTCAGGGATGTTCGGCGCCGATCGACACAACGCCGCGCTGATTGCTCCGGCAGCAAGACACCCCGTGAACCGCAACGAGATTATTTGTATTGATCTGGGTGTTGATCTGGCACCGGTGCTGGAGCTGGACGCAGAATCGCTGGCTGAGCGCCTGTTCACATCGACAGCGGACTTGCCGCCGGGCGCTGAACGGCCCGGAATCAAGAGTGTACACATCAACCGCTCGCCCATGGTCATGACCCCGAAGCTGCTGGATGGTGCTGCGGCAGCGCGACTGAACATAGACGTGGCGGCGTGTTTGTCGCGTCAAGAACAACTGGCGGCGGCGCCTGGGCTTCGGGAGAAGCTGCAAACGATGTTTCAACAGCGCAAGCGGGCTGTCATCAGCGATCCGGACAGAATGCTCTACAGCGGCGGATTCTTCAGCGACGCAGATCGGCGTGTTATGGACCGGCTGCGGGCAGCCTCACCGGATACGCTGGCGTCAGAGAGTTTCGTGTTTGAGGATGCGCGCCTGCCAGAAATGCTGTTCCGGTATAGAGCCCGCAACTATCCCAATAGCCTGAGCCCCGAAGAGCAGGCGCAGTGGGAAGAGTTTCGTTATCAGTACCTCACCGAACCAGAGGCGGGCGCGTCTATTACGCTGGAGGAATTGCACGCACGCGTAGATGCCTTGATGCAGCAGGCTGGCGCTGAACAGCAGTCGGTGCTGCATGCGCTTCTGGACTACGGGGACGGTCTGCTCGCGCACTAGCGTCGAGGGTAACTATTCCCGTTTTTGACACCCGGTGCCGGTTTATAATGGCGCGTCGACGCGGCGAGAAGCTTGCAGGCAATGCCGCCGCCAGAGAGACTTCGGGACTATTCATGCATTTTGCTGGCCAGCATATCCTCTCGGTGAACCAGTTTGAGCGCGCGGACATTGATCGCGTGTTTGCCGTTGCTGACAAAATGCTGCCCTATGCGCGGCGTCAGCGAATTACCCGCGTTCTGCAGGGTGCGATCCTTGGCAATATGTTCTTCGAGCCCAGCACGCGCACTCGAGTCAGCTTCGGCTGCGCATTCAATCTTTTAGGCGGCGAAGTGCGCGAGACTACCGGGTTTGAAGACTCCGCGATTGCCAAGGGCGAGTCACTCTATGACACAGCCCGGGTAATCAGTGGTTACAGCGACGTGATCGCCATGCGTCATCCCCAACCCGGTTCCGTAGCCGAGTTCGCCGCCGCCAGCCGCGTGCCGGTGCTTAACGGCGGTGATGGCTCCAACGAACACCCCACTCAGGCACTGCTGGATCTGTACACGATAAAAAGCGAAATGCAGGCCAAGGGCGGCAGCGTAGATGGCCTGCGTATCGCGTTGATCGGAGATTTGCGCTACGGCCGCACCGTGCACTCGCTATGTAAACTGCTGTGCCTGTTCAAGACGGTGGAGGTTCACCTGATATCACCCGAAGAGCTGCGCATGCCAGGGGACATTGTTGAGGCGATGCGCGCCGCGGGCCATCAGGTCACCGAAACGGAGGACCTGGAAGACCACATTTCCCACGTAAACATTGCCTATTCGACGCGGATTCAGGAGGAGCGTTTCGGCAGTCCTGAAGAGGCTGACGTGTATCGCGGACGCTTTTGCCTGAATCAGAACATCTATACCGAGCACTGTGAACCCAACACCGTCATCATGCATCCCCTGCCGCGAGACTCTCGGGCGGGGGCACGCGAGCTGGATGATGATCTGAACGATAACCCGAATCTTGCGATCTTCCGGCAGGCAGACAATGGGGTGGTGGTGCGCATGGCCTTGTTTGCGCTGGTACTGGATGTGGTCGATCGGGTCGACGAGGAATCTCGTGCGGTCAGCTGGTATACCGGCAGCCGTTTTCAGGATCGCTAGGCCGCAGCATGCAAAGAGCGTTCAGCAGCAACGATGTGCGACTGCTGGAAGACAGCGATGTTTTCCAGGGCTACTACCGTGTGCGTCGACTCACTCTCGAGCACCGGGCGTTTGCGGGTGGCTGGTCCGCCCCTTTGACGCGAGAGTTGTTTGAGCGTGGGGATGCCGTTGGCGTACTGCCCTGGGATGTAGAGCGAGACGAGCTGGTGTTGATTGAGCAGTTCCGGGTCGGCGCCTTGCGCGATGCGGACAGCCCCTGGATGCTGGAAATTGTTGCGGGCATTGTCGAGCCCGGTGAGAGTGACGAAGAGGTCGCCCAGCGGGAAACAGTGGAGGAAGCGGGCCTTGAACTAATTGCGCTTGAGCCTATGCTGAGTTTCTTTCCCAGTCCCGGCGCCTGTTCTGAACATGTGCGGCTGTTTGCCGGCCAGATAGATGCCTCCGCTGCGATAGGCTTGCATGGTGTTGCTGAGGAGGGCGAGGACATCCGAGTGCATCGCTTGCGCCGCAGCGATGTTATGGCGCTGGTGGACGCCAATCGCATCAATAACGGCCATACGCTCATGGCACTGCTGTGGCTGCGTGTGTACGGCGATGCACTGCGCCAGCGCTGGTTGGCATGAGCACGGTACCGGACACGGAGGTCGCTGAGTCCGGCCTGTTAAAGTCCAGCGCCGTGGTGGGCAGCATGACCATGTTGTCACGCGTCCTGGGATTGCTGCGGGACGTTGTCATAGCGAGCTTCGTGGGCGCGACGGCGTACGCCGATGCGTTCTTTATTGCATTTCGAGTCCCCAATTTTTTGCGACGTCTGTTCGCCGAAGGCGCCTTCTCACAGGCCTTCGTGCCCGTTCTGGCCGATTACCGGGAACAGGGCAGTCTGCAGGCAGTGCGCGCGCTGGTAGACCGGGTCGCCGGCGTTCTGGGCGGCGTACTGCTGATTCTCACCACCGTGATGGTGATCGGTGCGCCCGTCGTTACCGCGGTGTTTGCGCCCGGGTTTGTGACGGATCCTGTGAAGTACGCGCTTACTGCAGACATGATCCGTATTACTTTTCCCTATCTGTTTCTTATTTCAATGACGGGGTTCTGCGGTGCTGTATTGAACAGTTACGGGCGCTTTGCGGTGCCAGCCTTTACGCCAGTATGGCTGAATCTTGCTCTGATAGGCTCTGCTCTGCTGGCGGGTCAATGGTTTAACCAGCCGGTGTTTGCCCTGGCATGGGGGGTTTTCCTCGCAGGCATTATTCAGCTTTTGTTCCAACTGCCTTTTCTGTACCGGCTGGAGTTGCTGCCTCAGCCGAAGTGGGACACGAAAGACGAGGGCGTGCGCCGCATCGCCATGCTGATGGTGCCTGCACTGTTCGGCGTGTCGGTCAGCCAGATCAATCTGCTGCTGGATACGGTGCTGGCCTCTTTCCTGCCAACTGGCAGCGTGTCCTGGCTCTACTATTCAGACCGGCTTACAGAGCTACCCCTGGGCGTATTCGGCATAGCGATTGCCACGGTTATACTGCCCAGATTGTCGCGCCTGCAGGCGGAATCTGATCCTGCGCGCTTTGCCCAGACCCTGGATTGGGCGTTGCGCTCTGTTTTGCTTATAGGCTTTCCTGCGGCCATCGCGCTGAGCCTGTTGGCCGAGCCGATTCTCATCACCTTGTTTCAGTACGGTGCACTGGGGGTCGGCGACGTCAGCATGGCTGCACTGAGCCTGCGTGCTTACTGTCTGGGCCTACTGGCTTTCATGCTGGTAAAAGTACTGGCGCCTGGCTTTTATGCGCGCCAGGATATGGCTACGCCGGTGCGTATCGGCATCCGCGCTATGGTGGCCAATATGTTCCTCAACCTGGCACTGGTCACGCCGCTTTATCTTTACTTTAACCTGGGCCACGTGGGCCTGGCGCTGGCGACCAGCCTGGCCGCCTGGTTGAATGCCGGATTGCTGTTTACCGGCCTACGCCGCATCGAGGTGCTGGTGCTGCAGCCGGGTTGGCGCGCGTTTTTACGCCGTCTCGTCGCTTCCACTGCTGTGATGGCGCTGGTCCTGTGGTGGAGCTGTCCGGACGCGAGCGCCTGGCACGCTCAGGATTGGTGGAATCGCAGCACCCTATTAGCGGGGGTGGTGCTGGCTGGCCTCGCCAGCTACCTGATCGCACAGGTTGCAATGGGTACACGGCTGCGTGATTTTTCCAGGGAGCGTTAACCGCGGCTGGTTAAACACGGCGGGGATTTGGCTATATAATGGCGCGCCTTGACGAGGCGCCATCCCGGATTCCATGGAGCTAATACGCGGACTGCATAACCTGCGGGAAAGGCACCGTGGGTGCGTTGCCACCATCGGTGCCTTTGATGGCGTGCATCACGGTCACCGCGCCGTCCTGGAGCATTTGCTGGCAAAGGCAGAGGAATTGGACCTGCCCTCGACAGTGATTTTATTTGAGCCGCTGCCACGGGAGTACCTGGCGCCGGCGGCAGCGCCCGCTCGATTGATGAGCTTCCGCGAGAAGTTTGCAGCCCTGTCGAACCTGGGTGTAGAGCGCGCGCTGCGTGTGCGCTTTGATGAGGACCTTCGCACCATGTCTGCACTGGCCTTCATACAGCGCATTTTCGTCGATGGGCTGGGGGCTCGCTACGTGGTGCTGGGCGATGACCTGCGCTTTGGACACGATCGCGAAGGCGACTTTGCCTTAATGAAAGCTGAGGGGGAGAAGCACGGCTTTGCCTGCGCGCCGACGCCGACCCTGGATATGGCCGGCGAGCGCGTCAGCAGCACTCGAATTCGCGAGGCGCTGGCCGCGGCTGACTTTGCGCTGGCGGGGGCTTTGCTGGGAAGTCCGTACAGTATTTCCGGCAAGGTGGTGTATGGCGATCAGCGCGGCCGCACGCTGGACGCCCCTACAGCGAATTTGCTGTTACACCGGCTGCGGGCGCCGCTCTCAGGCGTTTATGTGGTTGAGGTAGCGATTGCAGGGGAGGACGACTGGCGACCGGGAGTGGCGAATGTAGGCGTTCGCCCCACGATCGGCGATCAGTTTCGCGCGAGCCTGGAAACGCACTTGCTGGATTTCGATGGACAGCTGTACGGCAAACGACTCACAGTGCGGTTTTGCGAAAAGATTCGCGAAGAGCAGAAATTCGATAGCATCGACGCGCTGTCGCAACAGATACACAGGGACATCGCCCACGGGCGTAGATTTTTTGGATTATGAGTGACTACAAGAGCACCCTGAACCTGCCGCAGACCGATTTTCCTATGAAAGCGAGTCTTGCACAGCGCGAACCTCAGCGCCTCAAGCAGTGGCAAGAGCAGGATTTGTACGGTCAGCTCCGCGAGGCGCGGGCGGGGCGTGAGAAATTTATTCTTCACGATGGGCCGCCCTACGCCAACGGCGAGCTGCACGT
>JBCDKJ010000003.1:0-104089 GCA_038746745.1 Pseudomonadota bacterium | reverse complement strand
TTTACCGGCGCCTCAGGGCAGCAGACAGCGGCATTTTGTCGCAGCATGGCAGTGCCTGCCGATTCCGCCTATCCTAGAGGTGAGCATTACGAGGTTGCGCTATGTATCGCCATGACTCTGCCATACCCTTTTCCGCACCGGTTCTTTTCATCACGCTGGCATTGGTTGCATTCACGCTTTTGGCCTCACCGCCAGGCAGTGCACAGGGCGCAAAGCCGCGTTATATGTCGGCGGAGGCGGGCTGGGTTGACGAGGCGACTGATACTCGCGTCGAGAGCGTTACCCGCAACCCCGAAGACGGTAGCTACCGGGTGGAAATCTCCATGCCGCAGATACAGCAAGCCATTGAAGAGGTGTTGGTAGTGGGGCAAAGGCCCACGGGACCGGATATATCCATGCCGGTTGAGTACGAAGTGATCAACGACCTGGATAGCGGCCGGCGCGGCATCGTGCTTTATCTGGGCAGTGATGAACCCTTCGGCCTGCAGGTGAACTACCAGAAGGGCACGCCACAAATGGCAGACCCTAAGGACCCGGGGCTCACTATTCGCTAGTGCTTCTGGTTGCTGATCACGCGGTATTTTTGGACTGCAATGCTGTTCCATGCGACAGGCAGGCGGAATAACGAATAGCACAGAAGCATTCGCATGAGCTTACAAACAGGCGTGTTTGACAATGGCATGGCCTGGGCAGCAAAAGGCACCGGCAATAAGGTTGCTTTACTGATTCCAGGCGGCCCGGGTAACGCTCATCCCGGGCGCGGGCTTTTATCCAAGCAGGCGTTTAAGCCCTTCCTAGATCTCCTGGACGCTGATTATCGTTTGGTCACTGTAACGCGCCGCATGAACATGCCTGCGGGGCATACGATAGCGTGCATGGCTCGGGACTACGCTGAGCTTATCCTTACCGAGTTTGGCGGCCGCGTGGAACTGATCGTGGGCACGTCGTTCGGCGGCCTGATTGCACAATTCCTGGCAGCAAATCACGGTGATTGCTTTCAACATCTGGTGATCCATATTGCCGCCTGCGACATTGCTGCTTCCGGCAAGGCCATAGACTGCGCTTATGCGAAAACCATGTCTAAAGGAAAACGGTTTAAAGCGGGGACTATCATTGCCACGGGGCTATTCCCGTACACACGACCGCGAAAGCTGATTCAGCTCCTTTTCGGAATCATACAATTGCTATCTGGAGCCGAGCATGCCAGCTTCAGAAGTGACATTCTTGTCGAGTGCGAAGCTGAAAGCTTGTTTGATTCACGAGATGTCCTACCCCAAATTACCAAACCCGTTCTTCTGCTCGCTGGAGATAGCGATTTTTACTTCCCTCTGGAGTTGCTGCGTGAAACCCAGGCCCTCATTCCGCACGCAGCTCTCAAGCTCTATCCTGGTATGGGACACGTCAGTGCTGGCATGAATCCCGCAGTCTCAAAGGACATCCTCGAGTTTATCAACGCGACGCCGTTGCCATCAGAGAATCACAGTGACTGATGCGCAGGGCCCTGCTCGACAGAGCCTGGTTCACCTACCGCTCTCAGAAGTCGCCGGCAAAAGATATCGTAAGCCCCGGTTTTATCAACATTGGACTCACTGATTGCATGGTTAAGCCGTAACCAGGTTGGGGTCGTTGCGTCGAATGTGCTCCAGGGCTGCAACCCCTGGCCATTAGGGTTTCCCGTCTTCGCAAAATTGCACCAGTAGCTAGTCATTGCTGCCGACAGCGCTTTGTCCTCTTCATTCATTGGAAAGACGAAGCTAGGCGTACCGTGCACAAACGTGATGTCAGCACCGTGAAACGCCTTTGCCGTCTGATTCTTATTGGATGGCTGCCGCTCGAAACGGTAGAAAAACACCTGGTTTGTCGAGCTTGCTGCCTTAGCGAGGAAAAAGCTCTTCGCACCATAGAAACTATCGCGAAATACACGTGCGGAGGCTGCAGGACTGCCTGAATCAATGCCAGGGTAATATCTGACGAGTTCTGCTTTGTCTGAACCAAATTCTCTATCAAGAAAGGCTGCATATTCGCCTGGCGGCGGAGGGTTGAATCGATAGTCGAAGATGGGGGCGCGCACAAAAGGATAGGTCAGAGTTTCTTCGTCAGCGTTACTTCCGATGATCAGAGGAACTGTTGCTTGCTCACCGGAGTGAAATGCAGCAAGCACGGATTTAGGCAGCACGACACCATCAATAAGAGGATTAAACTCCCTCTCGGATTCGTCGAATTCGTGCACTTTTCGCTGTATTTCATGCACGGGAAGACTCCGCAGCTCTTCTATAGCGCCGCGCTTGCTCACGCCACATTGCACACCACAATGGCGTGCAAAGTTGACGCCTACGCTTTCACCGCTCTTCCTCGATCCGTCATCCTTACGTAAAAACTTGATCTCGTGATAGGTACCAGGGCTCTGGCTAGCCGCTTTGTGAAACAGTCCTGCAGCCAGGGGCGAGCACATTAATCTCAGTACAGCATCACCACCCCCAGACTCACCAAAAATCGTGACATTGTCCGGGTCACCGCCAAATGCACTGATATTTTTCTGTACCCACTTAAGCGCGTGAATCTGATCGAGAAGGCCGTAATTGCCAGATACACCCTGCTCTGACTCCTCGCTCAGCTCAGGATGAGCGAGAAAGCCAAGCACACCCAACCGGTAGTTCAGCGACACATAGACAACCCCCTGGGCCGGAATTGCATGCCCCCTGTACATCGGATCACAACCACTGCCGTCAACGTAGCCACCTCCATGTATCCAGACCATCACCGGCAAACGCGCTGATGCCTCCAATGTGGGTGTGCGCACTGACAGCGTCAGGCAGTCTTCTGACTCTCGTCGCTGAGGAGCTATCCGCATAAGGCCCTTTAACGCGATGGACTTCAGCGGCGAGAAGCCAAGGCTGGAAATCATGTGCTGTATAAACGCTTTGTGCGATAAGGCCAGCTGCGGCGGGATGGGGCCATCTTCTGCGCAGAGCCGCACGCCATCCCAACGAGCCGGGCATTCCGGCGCCGTCCAACGCCGCGCACCAACCGGCGGTGCAGCGTAGGGAATGCCGCGAAACTCGTGTATGCCTTGTTTCCCCGCAGTGCGTCCGCAGATCTGGCCGCTGTGAAGTTCTACTTCGGGTCGTTTGGGTCTCAAGAGCCTACCTACCTGTGACGTGCCACTTACCTTGGCAGAATGTAATTCCGTTGCTGCTCGCCTGCCGCTTGTCCAAAGCAAGCGTAAAGGACAAAGCTTTGTTGGATTATCGGCAGATCCACGTTATTCATGTTCTCAGAACTTATGGGGAAAGCACTTTTTTTATCTGATTGCAGTTGTGCCTGTACACGCAATGGCGTAAGACTATCGAGGGAATGTGCTAATTCATCGTCATAATAAAAATGTGATTGCTTATGCACCCACTAACGCCTTTCGGAGTAAATCCCGCTATTGCCGGGGAAATCGAGTTTTTCGAGGACATCGAGAAGTTTCGATCCTGTTTCCTGGAAGAGTTTCAGGAATCCGAGTTCACCAGGAGGCGAGTATTCCCACTCCCGGATTCGCTGATTGCCGATGGGACAGGACTTTACTGCAGATTCAATTCGCAGTTCGCCGTCGGTGAGCTAGAAGGGTATCGGCCGTTTCCAGGGGTCAGCGCCTATAGAGCCCAGCTCCAGCCCACGAATCCTGATGCTATGAGTGAAGTTGCCAGCAACGCCGAGCCTGATCTGGGATACATCGTATTGCGCTTATTCCACAGCCCTGGAATCCGTTATCAATTTGGCAGCATCTCTGTGGATTCCGGGGAGGCGGCCGGCGTTGTGTCATACATGCCGGAACAGGGAGACTACGGATACAGCATGCGTGGTGACAGCAAGATTGATTTAACCTTGCTGAACTTTTTGGAGCAGGGAGAGATTGAAGTATGGCATCGCCTTGGAATTCCGCCGGTTCCACTCTTTCAGAGGCTGCGTGAGGGGCGAACCACGGAAGAACGCACATTTGTGCTGCCGAAGACTCAGCTTCTGGAGAATATCGCGTACAGCTTTGCGAACCTTCCAAGGTCCGGTTTCTCACGAATAATGACCATGCGGTTGAAGATTGGTGAGCTCTTATGCCTGCTAGGAGACAGCAGCCAGTCTCTGCCTGGAGATTCCACTCGTGAGGTGCCGGTTTGCGAGGTTAGACGGCTGGCTCAGGCAAGATCGATCATAACTGAACGCTACGCATCGCCACCCTCGATCGCAGAACTAAGCCGAATGGTGGGACTAAACAGGAAAAAACTCACCGAAGGATTCAAGCGAATGTTCGGCGACACGGTGGGCGGATACTCACTTGAACTTCGAATGCGGCATGCTTGCGACATGCTCAAACTGGGCGACGGGAGTATCACCGATATTGCGCTTGCCTGCGGATATGAGCATGCCAGCAACTTTACTCTGGCGTTTCGCCGGCGATTTGGTACCAGCCCATCACAGTTCAGAGCACAGCATCGCGTAAGCGCGGGCGTCGCAGCTGAAGAGCAATAAGATGCTCTGAGGGCTCGTGCTCATCCTACAGACGGCTATCTTCAACAGGGCGCAATGCCTGCACACGGCCCACGTCTTCCTGAGTGATACACACCCATCGCGGTGCCTGCTACAGGTCTCGTCACAATAATAGTGCGTCGGGCATAAGTCTGTAGCGCATGCAATAACGATCTTCTGAACTGCTACACGTAGCTTACGCAGCCTACATAACAACAAAAACTTGAGGTGTCGCCGTGACAGCACTTCCATCAAAGAACGGTTCCCTATCACTACAATCACTCATCGCGCGATCTGTCTTTTGCGCGAGTATTTCGATACTCGGCGCAAGTGCGCTGGCGCAAAACTCCGTCTCGGATAAGCAGGCGGTGATTGAAGAAGTCGTCGTCACAGCACTTCGGCGCGGTGAAGAAACGGGTCTCATGGATACACCGCTAGCGGTGAGTGCGCTCACTGGAGACCTCCTGGAGGCTCGAGGCACGAGTTCAGTTATGGGCGCGCTCACCTCCGTTCCCGGCGTATCAGTCGTGAGAAACACCAACGTCGGAGACTCCGTAATGATACGCGGGATCTCCGCCGTTGTAGGAGATTCCCCGGTTGGCTACTACCTGGATGACCTGCCCTATACGCGCATCTCTGCGAATATCCTCCCCGACACCAACCCCTACGATTTAAAGAGAATAGAGGTACTTCGCGGACCGCAGGGCACGCTGTTCGGCGCTGGCTCAGCAGGTGGCACGGTAAGGATTCTCACCAATGACCCGGTGCTGGATGAGTTTTCCGGCAAGATTACCGGCGGCGCATCTGCGACGGATGGCGGTGGGGATAACTGGAAAGTCCAGGGCGCCCTAAACGTCCCCTTGATTGAAGACACATTGGCGTTACGAATCGTTGGAGCCCAAATAGACAATGGTGGCTTCATCGACTTGCCGCTCGCCGGAGAAGACGACTTCAACACCCTGGATGACACCAGTTATCGAGTGAAACTGTTGTGGCAAGCCACTGATCAGCTTTCCATTATGGGCTCCTATTGGCACTCAGAGCGCGAAACCTTCCAGGACTGGGGCGACGACAACTACGAGCAAAATCTTCTATTCGTCGCCACAGACATCCTCACGGGTGGGCCGGGAACGGTTGTGGGCCCGGTCACCAGCGACTCGCTCTATGCAAATACGGAAAACGACCTGTATGGGCTGACTGTAAAGTACAGAACAGATAGCCTCGAGTTCACTAGTACCACTTCGAAGCTTGAAGGCAGCTATGAAAACGCGTTGGCAGTGCTGGGGCTGTTTCAAGAGCAGGCTTTCCCCGTTCTCGACACGTTTGCGCAAGAGTTACGGATTGCGTCTGTAGGCTCCAGTCGGGTCAACTGGAACGCGGGCGTTATGTACCTGGACATGGAAAACGAATCCCAGAATTCCGTTCTTCTCTACCTCGATGTGCCTGGCATCGGCGTGATACCCAACGAGAGCGTGATTAACTCCGCGGTCGAGACGTCCGAATCATGGGCGGTGTATGGCGAGATCGCCTATCAGCTCAATGATGTCTGGGAAATCACTCTGGGACTGCGCTACTTCGAAGATGAGAGAACGCTGGAGGACAAGCTGCCCGCAATCGTTGACACGCTGGCAGCACTGGGAATCGACAATCCGAGATCTGGAGAGTTCGATCAGGTAACAGGTCGATTCAACCTGGCGTGGACGCCCAACGATAACTCGCTCTACTACGCCAACATCGCGCAGGGATTCAGAAGCGGCGGCAACAACCCCGGTGACGCGCTGATACAGGCGACGCTGTCGGGCATCGACGTGCCTTCCACAATCGATCCCGATGAAGTCATTAGCTATGAACTTGGAGCAAAGTGGACGCTGCTGGATAACGCGCTAAACCTGGAGGCCGCCCTCTACTATCTCGATTGGGACGATATACAGGCGCTGCTACTGGGTGCCGGGCAAGATGGCGTGTTTGGCTACGCACTCAATACCGAAGGCGCGGAGGGTCTCGGCTTTGAATTCGGTATCAACTATCAGGTCGGTCAGCTCTCACTCGCAGCAACCGGGAACTTCAACCAAACCGAATACACCGGTTCGACGCCTGCCGCTGGAATTGTGGATGGAAGCGATATGCGGCTCTCACCGGATACGACGCTATCAGCCTCTGCCACCTATGGCTGGCGCATCGGATCTCTGGGAGGAATTGCATACCTCGGTGCTACCTATTTTTCAGACCGCACTGACTACGCGGCGCCGCAGTTCACCTATACGTCTGACGACATCACACTGGTCAATGCGCGAATTGGCATCGAAGGAGACACCTGGTCTGCGTATCTAACAGGCGAAAACCTCACCGATGAAGACGGCGAATTCTCGCAGATAGCATCACTTGCCCAGCTTGGTGTAGACGCGAACAGGGTTCGGCCATTAACAGTGGGGGTCGAACTTAACTACAACTTTTGATGAGTTCGAAGCTTGCGTCCTTAAAGGGACCAGAATGACAAACATGTTCGCGCTTAACGATTAAAAACCAAGGCGTTGAGCGCGCGCCTTACCTGGACACACCATGAAACCTGTCTCTTTTTCCCGCATCCTTTCGCACTGGGCCGCTCGCAAGCCCGACGCCACGGCACTTGTCCTGGATGAAGAAGCGCTTACCTGGAGCGACATTGACGCCAGGACCAACCGTCTGGCGCGGGCTTATGCCGATTTAGGCGTCAAGCAGGATGACTTCGTGACGGTAGGACTTCCAAACAGTATCGCGTTTGTAGAGGCATGTTTCGCCATATGGAAGTTGGGCGCGACGCCGCAGCCAGTCTCCCATCGACTACCGGACGTCGAGTTGGAAGCGATAGTGACGCTGGCAGATCCCGCGCTTGTAATTGGTGCCCTGGGGAAGGGGTCAGCTTGCCCGCAATTGCCGCCCGACTTTCAACCCGAGCTCTCCGTAAGTGATGAGCCTCTGGAAGAGCGAACCTCGTCAAGAGTGAAGGCCGTCACTTCAGGAGGCAGCACTGGTCGGCCCAAGTTGATAGTTATGCCGGTACCAGCCCAGTGGGATCTCAGTTACAGGAACCTGACTGTGCCTCACGAGTCCACGGTTCTCATCCCAGGTCCGCTCTATCACAACGGTCCGTTTCTGTGGATGGTCTCCTCACTGTGCCAGGGGAACAGAACCGTCCTGATGAAAAAGTTTGATGCCGAGCGCACTTTGCAGCTGCTACAAAACTGCGCTGTCGAAGATGTATACATGGTTCCAACCATGATGCAGCGAATCTGGAACCTGCCTGAGGCGGTGCGCTGCAGCTACGATCTCAGTGCTCTGAAGTCGCTGATTCATATGGCAGGTCCCTGCCCCGCGTGGCTCAAGAACGCCTTCATAGACTGGCTGGGCCCCGACGTCATCTGGGAATTCTACGGCGGTACGGAGGGTCAGGCCGGCACCCTGATCTCAGGCGGCGAGTGGCTCAAACACCGCGGCTCGGTCGGGAAGCCCATAGCGGCCATGGGAGAAATCAAAGTCCTCAGTGACGAAGGTAGAGAACTGGGGCCGGGAGAAGTTGGCGAGATCTTTATGCGCCCAGCGGGCGGGCCCGGGTCAACATATACTTATATCGGTGCAGAGCCACGGGCGCGGGATGATGGTTGGGAGAGCCTTGGAGATATGGGGTTCTTTGATGCCGATGGCTATTTATATCTCGCCGATCGTCGCACCGATATGATCGTTTCTGGCGGCGCAAACGTGTATCCAGCCGAAGTAGAAGCCGCCATTGAAGAGTATCCAGGTATTCGGTCCTGCGCTGTAATCGGCTTACCACACGAAGATATGGGAAATGCAGTGCACGCAATTATCGACGCTCCCGGGATAGAAATTTCTGAGGACGCCATGCTGACGTTCTTGCGCAAGCGACTGGTGACCTACAAGCTTCCACGTACCGTGGAATTTGCGTCCGAGCCGCTGCGCGACGACGCAGGAAAGGTAAGACGAAGCGCGCTTAGAGAGGCCAGGATCTCCCAGCCGATAGTCAGGAACTAATCCCAGGCAGCAGCCGATTACCTGACAGATTTCGGCGCAAATCAGCTATATGGCCCGTGGCCTTAAGTAAAGAGAATGCGGAGCAATGAATTCCAGTCACTACCCGTGACCGCGGGAGCACAACGCTAGCACTCAATAACGCTGACAGGTACTTCAACCACATTGACCGCCAGACCGCCGCGAGCGGTTTCCTTGTAGTGGTCGTGCATGTCCTGCCCGGTATCGCGCATGGTTTTGATCACCTGATCCAGGGACACAAAATGGGTGCCGTCCCCTCTCAGCGCCATTCTGGCCGCGTTGATTGCTTTCATGGCCGCCATGGCATTGCGCTCAATGCAGGGAACCTGAACCAGGCCCCCGATCGGGTCACAGGTCAGACCCAGGTTGTGCTCCATCGCGATCTCCGCAGCGTTTTCTACCTGACGCGGCGTGCCACCCAGTACATCGGCCAGCGCGCCCGCTGCCATTGAACAGGCTGAACCTACTTCGCCCTGACAGCCCACTTCGGCACCGCTGATGGAAGCATTGATTTTGTACAGAATGCCAATGGCACCCGCAGTCAGCAGAAAGCGGCAGGCGTCCGCTTCGGTGGCGTCCTCGCAGAAATCCATGAAGTAACGCAGAACCGCGGGAATAATACCCGCCGCGCCGTTGGTGGGTGCCGTAACGATACGGCCGCCGGAGGCATTCTCTTCGTTGACGGCGAGTGCGTAGAGACTGACCCAGTCCATTGTTTTGAGAGAAGGGTCCGACAGCCGATCACTGCTGGACTCCAGCTGTCGCTTCAGTTCGGCAGCACGCCGTTTGACCTTCAGGCCGCCCGGCATAATACCCTCTTCCCGACAGCCCTTTTCGATGCAGGCATGCATCACGTGCCACAGCTCCAACAGCTCGTCGTGTATTTCTTCTTTGCGGCGCCAGGCCTGTTCGTTCTCCAGCATAAGAGCACTGATCGATAGCCCCGATGCCTCACACTGGTCCAGCAGTTCCTTACCTGTAGTAAAGGGCCAGGCCAGCTTTGTGCTGTCTTCGACCACCGGGGAATCGTGCTCCCCGGCATTTTCATCTACTACAAAGCCGCCACCCACCGAGTAGTAGATGCGCTGGTGCAGAAGCTGCCCCTCAGCGTCGTAAGCGCTGAACTGCATGCCATTAGCGTGATAGGGCAGCGCTTCGTCCCGATGCATGATCAGATCGTTTCGATGGTCAAAGGCGATCTCATGCTGGCCAAGGACCCGTAGCCGCCCATCGGCCTTTATGGCTTCCAACCGCCTGGGAATGCTATCGACATCCACCGACTCCGGTGTTTCACCCTCCAGTCCAAGCACGATGGCCTTAGGGGAACCGTGTCCACGACCGGTAGCGCCCAGCGAGCCGTAGAGCTCCGCCACAATCTGTGTAACCGCTGGCAATTTGCCCGCGGTCTCCACGCTGCGGGCAAAACGAAGCGCGGCCTTCATGGGCCCCACGGTATGAGAACTGGACGGACCAATGCCGACCTTAAAAAGATCGAAAACGCTGATGGACATGGGAGGAAAAAGTTACGTAGGACGCTGGCCGGCGCAGAGTATATCCGTCACCAGCTCGGTGTCCATATATTCATGCAGACTGATCAGCTCACCGTCGCGAAAGCGGAACAGAAAGTGATAGTGGTTGTTGTAAGCCTGCCCACTGGCGTGCTGGCCGTTGGATTCAGCCTGCACAGCCACACGATCCTCCTCCGCGGTTATCGCATGCACCGTAAATTGAAGACCGGCCGGGAAGGCCTCCAGCACGCCGGCGCCAAACGCCTTGATGTCTGCCTTGCTGTTGACGCCGGAAATCAGCGTATTGCCCATGGTGTAAACCTTGCCGTCTTCGGCATAGCTGTCTGCTACCGCAGCCATGTCACTGCGATTCAAGGCATCGAAAAAGCGTGTTACGGCTTGCTTGTTGCGCTCAGTTTCTTCTGTCATTGCGACGACTCTGCACCTTGTTATTAAAATCTATCCGCAGCTGCGACCGGCGGGCAGTCAGGCTGTGGCAGTCACACTGTGGCAGCCACGCTGTTCTAGCCGACTGCGATACGGCTACTTGGCGAACAGAAGCTAACCGGGCATAGTCTAGCGCAGAACTTCCTCGGGTCCGACATATACCCCGGCGGCATAGGTGGCATGGGCTGCATAACATAAAAAGTGAAGGCAACACGCAAGGATGACCTCATGGGCAAAACTCCCTCTCTCTTCAACTGGCTACTGCTTCTGGCAGTAGCGCTGTGCTTTGGCGGATGTGCTTCCAGTCCAGAGAGCGAGGCGCCCAGCGAGCAGGACACCTTTCTGGATCTCATCTCGTTAGAAACCGATGAGGGCCTTAACTGTATTAACCGCTCGGCCATCAAAAATACGCGAATCATCGGGGACAGGACGATCGAGTTTCAAATGCGGGGCGACAAAACCTATATCAACATTCTGCCCCACCGCTGTCCGGGCCTGCGTCCCG
This sequence comes from Pseudomonadota bacterium, assembly GCA_038746745.1. Taxonomy (GTDB): domain Bacteria; phylum Pseudomonadota; class Gammaproteobacteria; order Pseudomonadales; family Halieaceae; genus JANQIO01. The sequence continues at coordinate 93,076 of JBCDKJ010000003.1, read as the reverse complement.
GTCGCACGCTCGTCTATGAAACGCGTCAAGCCCGTCTTTGCAGCCTGGACGTCATACGCATACTGGATCCGGGCATACCGGGTTACAGGCCAACGGGAAGCTGCGGCCTGGGGAAATTTAACGAGGTAATCCAGGCCGGCGTCGTGCTTGATGACGAGGACTAGCCCGCGGTAAACCCATTGTCTACCAGCATCTCTGCGCCGGTAACGAAGCGAGATTCGTCGGAGGCGAGATATACCACCATCCAACCAATATCCTCGGGTTCTCCCAGCTCAGTTTGACCACCGGAAAGTAATTCGAGGTCGTTGGCATCGTCTGCCTCTGCCAACGCTTTTGCCCCCATGGGTGTATTGATGGTGCCGGGATGCACCGAGTTGCAGCGGATGGCATACCCCATTTGCTGGCAGTAGAGGGATACCGTTTTGGTCAGCGACCGAACTGCGCCTTTGGATGCGGTATACGCGGCAAACAGGGGAACCCCTATCATCGCCGCCATGGATGACATATTGATAATCACACCGCCCTCTGCCTTCATCGCTGCAATGCCGTATTTGCAGCCAAGAAACACACTGGTGCTGTTAACACGCTGCACGCGCTCCCACTGCTCCAGCGTGGTCTTCTCGATGGTGCCCATCACCGCAATACCGGCGTTATTCACCAGTACGTCAACCCGGCCGAAGGCGCTCTCGGCGGCAGCCATCAGGGCCTGCCAATCAGCCTCACTGCCAACATCGCAGTGCTGAAACACCGCTACAGGCAGCGCTTTGGCCAGCGCCTCGCCTGCAGCGTCATCCACATCTGCCAGTACCAGCCTGGCGCCCTCTGCCGCCAGCAGCTCTGCGCTAGCCTTGCCAAGACCACTGGCTGCGCCCGTGACAATGCACACTTTGTCCTTCACTCTATCCATGACCAACCCTTCGTGTCCCTGCCAGCTACAGGGAATTGCTACAAACTATTATTGTTAACGCAGGCAGTCGGCTTCGGAGTGCGTGCGAGACTGCGAATTGAAGCTAGCAAATGACTTTGGCGAAAACAATCAGCTTTGACGGTTTCTTCTCCAGGGCCGCCGCTCTACTGACGGCAATTTGGCTTTCTGGCTGTGGCCTGAGCGACGCGCCACCCTGCCCACTACCCGCGGAGAGCGCCAGCGCGCCCAGTGCAGGTTGTTTTGCGGTCAAGAATGGGGCGCTGCTGGTCGTGCAGGGTCGCAATGGTACTCTAAGCCCGCCGGGAGGCAGCTCGCGGACAGGGGAAAGTGCGCGTTGTACCGCTTTTCGTGAAACCTGGGAGGAAACCGGTTTGCGTCTGCGGCCGGAACGTCTGTTAGCGGAATTCGATACCGGTTTTCAGCTCTTCTTCTGCGCGCACCACAGCGACAGCGGCGCGATTGACCCCCCACCCAGGTTCGAGATACAGCAGGCTTTTTATCTGGCAGCTGAGGATTTTGATCAATGGCGCTGGCGTTACCCGGGGCAGGAAAAGGTGTTGGCGAAAAAGCTGCGCGCCCTCGCAGCCAAGCCATCCAGTGGAGCATCTATAGCCCCTGCAGACCACGCCACACCAGCACCACACCCAGCAGCACCAGAAACACGCTGATTACCCGATAGTAAAAACCCGCCTCGGAACGCTTCACCAGGAGGTGGCCAACTGCTACTCCCAGCGGTGCCAATGGCATCAACACCAGCGACAGCGCCAGATTCTCCAGTGGAAGCTGGTCCAGTGCCCAATAGGGCATCAGCTTCACCAGATTGACCACCGCAAAGAATACGCCGCCTGTGCCCGCGTACAGCAGTGGAGGCAAACCACGGGGAATAAGGTACATGCTGAAAGGTGGCCCACCGGCGTGGATACTGAAGCTGGTAAACCCTGCCAGCGCACCAAACGCACTACCCGACACCGGGTTGTGCCCGCTGCACTTTGCCCCCGTTCGGGCGCGCAGGGTCTGCAAACCAAAGACAAGCGATATCACGCCAATCATCAGACGCATAAGGCCGTCGTTAAGGTACTCCGCGCTCGCGTAGCCCAAACCGACACCGACTATCGCGCCCGGCAACAGGACCTTGAGCGCACCGCGATCAAACTTGCCCCAGTAAGTCCTTACCACCAGCGCATCCATCACCACAAGAATTGGCAGAAGAATGGCGGCGGCCAGGGTAGGCGACATTACCAGAGCCATTAAGGGCACAGACAGCACTGAGACCGGCCCTCCAAAGCCGCCCTTGGCGATGCCATACAGCAGCACAGCCGGGATCGTGCACAGGTAAAACAGTGGGTCACTTAACATGGCCGAGCCTGCATAGATGGTCCAGGTAAAACACAAGTACAATTCCGAAGCGCCCGGCAAACAAAAAGGACAACGCGCGTGACCGAACCGAGCTACGCACATCTGACACTGCAGCACCTGAGCTTGCACCGCAGCGGTCAAGTAATGACAGTCCGCATTGATACGGGCAACAACGTGAATGCGCTCAATACCGCCACCATGCAGGAGTTGCGGCAAGTGGCCCTGGCGCTCAAAGAGGATACCAGCGTGGGGGCGGTTGTTCTCACCGGTCAAACCACCGTCTTCAGTGCGGGTATGGATTTACGCGATCCTGCGCTGGCCGAACTCGCTGAGCTGCCGATGCTGGAACAGCGCCGCTCGCTTTCGCTAGGGCCAGAGATGTGTGCCGCCTGGGAAGCGCTTGATGCAATCACCATTGTCGCAATAGAAGGTCACTGTATTGGAGGTGGTCTGGCTCTCGCCGTGGCCTGCGACTGGCGCGTCGCAGGCGCGGGCGCAAGCCTGCTCGTCCCGGAGCTCAAACTGGGCATGAATATGAGCTGGCAAAGCGTGCCTCGCTTTGTCAGCCTGATCGGTCCGGCTCGGACCAAACGCCTGTTGCTGTTGGCAGAGTCAGTTGCTGTCGATACGGCTGTAGAGTGGGGGCTAGTGGACTATCTCGCCCCAGCAGGCGATGCGCTCAGGTTTTCTCAGCAATTGGCGGCACAGGCAATGCAGTTGCCGCCGGTGCCCTTACGCATGGCGAAACAGGCGATCAATAAGTGCGCCAATGCGCTGAATGATGCCTCCAGCTTCATGGACCTCGACCAATTTCTGCTCACTCAGAGCACCGCAGATGCCGCTGCAGCCAGACAGGCGTTCACGACTAAACCCCTCGCCAAGGAATGACAGGCTCGCGCGCCTAAGCAGTCGCCGCGTCAATTTCGGTGAGTGAATTCTGCGGGTTGTCAGTTTCCCAATAGCCTCGCAGTGCCAGCAGCTTGCCCATGGTATCGACCTCATAGGTAAATACGCCGTGCACCAGTTGCTTGAGCATTTTGCCATCGCCCGCATCAATCAGCGTGGTAAGAACAACGTGATTGGCGCACTCGAGTCCCGCAGCATATGACTGCAATATTTCTATGGTGATATTGGCAGGTGCGATAAAGCTGTCCCAGAATGCTTCCCGCGCCGCCGGGCCGCGATGCCCTTTTCCCTCAGGGTCCAGGTGGGAAACCCCGATGGGGTCTTCGATGATAGCGTCCTCGGCGTAGAGGCCAAGCCAGCCTTCTTTGTTGTGGGTTTGCACGTATTCGCGTGACAGCAGCGATGCCCGACGGGCGGGATGTTCATCATCGAACATGACTTTCCCTCTGACGTTCTTATTTCAGGAAAGTGTAGACCCCAGCCCACGTGCAACGAGTTCGATCCAGTGAACCACCGGCGTTTCAGTGCCAGTACGTTTTCGCTATTCGCGCCATCCGGTGCCGCGTTGTGCGACGTATTCGGCATTGGAACTGAATAGACGACGCGGGTGTCCCATGACACCACCGTTGATATGATGTGCGCCCGCGACTAGCGCGATGAGGAGACTTGCAAATGGACTATGACCTGTTCGTGATAGGCGCGGGGTCTGGCGGCGTACGAGCCGCGCGCATGGCAGCAGGCTTTGGCGCCAAGGTGGCTATAGCTGAAGATCGCTACATGGGCGGCACCTGCGTCAACGTCGGCTGTGTACCGAAGAAGCTTTACGTCTATGCGTCTGAGTACGGCAAAGGGTTCTCCGACGCGCGCGAATTCGGCTGGGACAGCGGCGCTAAACAGTTTGATTGGGCGACACTGCGAGACAACAAAAAGCAGGAGATTTCGCGCCTGAACGCTATCTACGACAACTTGCTGTCAGGTGTAGACGCCGAGGTCATTAACGGCCGCGCCAGCATCGTTGACGCCCACACGGTATCGGTCAACGGTCAACACTACAGTGCAGAAAAAATCCTGATTGCCACCGGCGGTTGGCCGCGACGCGATCACCGCCCTGGCGCGGAGCTGGGGGTCACCTCTAATGAAATCTTCGATCTTGAAGAATTCCCGCAGCGCATCCTTATCGCTGGTGGCGGCTATATCGCGGTGGAGTTCGCTGGGATTTTTAATGGCCTGGGTGCGGAGGTGACACAGCTGTATCGCGGGCCCCTGTTCCTGCGCGGTTTTGACCAGGACATCCGCGAGTTTGCGGCTCAAGAGATTCCCAAAACGGGCATCGATCTGCGCTTCAATACCATCATTGACAGCATCGAGCGCACTCCGGAAGGTTTGCGCTGCAGCCTGTCTGATCGCACGGAAATCGTGGTTGACCAGGTGTTGTATGCGATCGGACGGGAACCTCACGTTGACGGTTTGGGCCTTGAAAACGTGAAGGTCGAGTTGGATGAGCGCGGCTATATAGCGGTGGACGAAGAGTTTCGCACTGCCGAGCCCTCCATATTCGCTGTCGGTGATGTCATTGGCGGCATGGAACTGACGCCTGTTGCTCTGGCTGAGGGCATGGCCTTCGCCCGTAAGCAGTTTGGCCCGGCGGAAAAAGCGGTGGAATACGACTTTATCCCCTCTGCTGTTTTCTCACAGCCCAATATTGGAACCGTCGGTTTCACTGAGGAAGAAGCGCGCGATAAATTCGGTGACATTACTCTGTACAAAAGCAGCTTCCGCCCAATGAAGCACACCATCAGTGGGCGCGACGAACGCACCTTTATGAAGCTCATCGTTGACGATGACAGCGACCGCGTGATCGGCGTGCATATGATGGGACCCGATGCCGGCGAAATCGTCCAGGGTATGGCGATCGCTCTTAAGGCAGGTGCTACCAAAGCTGTGTTTGACGCCACCATAGGAATTCACCCGACCGCTGCTGAAGAGTTTGTCACCATGCGGGAGCCCTGGACCGCGTCTGGCTGATAGGCCCAGGGGCGGTCATTGATCGCCCCAATGCCGCACGCAAGCACCCTGACATTATGGAACTCTGGCAGCTCGCCATCCTTTCCGGCACTGGCTTGATCGCCGGGTTTCTTAACGTCATGGCAGGCGGCGGCTCCCTGCTGACTGTTCCCATCATGGTATTCATGGGCGTGCCTGGCCCGGTAGCCAATGGCACCAACCGGATCGCTATCCTGGCGCAAAATATCGCCGCTGTGACAGCGTTCTTCCGTCGCGGTCATGCCGACTTCCGGTTAAGCCTGTCGCTGGCGGCCTGCGCCCTGCCTGGCGCCGTTGCAGGCGCGCTACTGGGAGTCACGCTGGACGGCGTGTGGTTTAACCGCGTACTCGCACTCATTATGGTCGGTGTGTTGCTGGTGATGGCGCTGGGCGGAGACCGCAAACGGACCGGGCGGTCTGCTGCGCCAGGCCGTCGGCAACTACTGTGGGGCCATCTGTGCATGGTCGGCGTAGGGCTCTATGGTGGCTTTATTCAACTCGGCGTTGGTTTCATCATCATGCCGGTGTTGCATCGAGTGATGGGACTGGATCTGGTCAGCACCAATATGCACAAGGTGTTTATCGTGATGACCTATACCATCGTCGCGCTGATCATCTTTGCCAACCAGATAGACATTCTGTGGATAGCCGGAGTGTCGATGGCAATTGGCAACGCCACCGGCGCCTGGATCGCAGCGCATGTGCAAATCGAAAAGGGCGAGGGCGTGATTAATGGGGTGCTGAATACGGTATTGGTGCTGTTTATCGTTAAGTTGCTGTTCTTCCCCTGAGCGTGCCGTTGATAGACTCCACGCTCAGCCGACTCAGAGCCTGCATACACCCTTGATTCTGAAACCAATGCCCATAAGTACCAGACAGAGCGGCCGCACTTGCTGCCCAAATGCTTGTCGAAACCGTAAGCGGCCCAGAGAGGCCTGTATCAGGAGCACAAGATGATCAGCGTGAAAGATCTGTCGCGATCCTATGGCGATTTTCTCGCCGTAGATGGCGTCTCTTTTTCGATTGAGGCTGGCGAAATCGTCGGCCTGCTAGGCCACAATGGCGCTGGCAAAACCACCATCATGAAGATGTTGTCCGGGTATCTTGAACCCTCCGCCGGTGACATTCAGATCGACGGCATAGACCTGTCTCTGGACCCTCAGGCGGTGCAACAGCGGCTTGGCTATCTCCCGGAAAGCCTGCCGGTCTACCCTGAAATGACGGTTGCTGATTACCTCGACTACGCCGCCACCCTTAAAGGAATATCCGGAGCAACGCGTCAGGATGCGCTGCGGCAGGCGATCAATGACACCGAGCTGGCAGGCAAGTTGCTGGATCGTATAGCCACCCTTTCGCGCGGCTATAAACAGCGGGTAGGAGTGGCTCAAGCGCTGCTTGGCAACCCTCGAGTTCTGATTCTGGATGAGCCCACCAATGGTCTGGATCCTACCCAGACTCAGCACATGCGTGACCTGATCACGACCCTGGCCCAGCGGGCCACGGTGATTCTCTCGACACACATCATGCAGGAAGTCGACGCCATCTGTGACCGCGCTTTGATTCTTCGCCGCGGCAAGCTGGTGGTTGACCAGAATCTCGAAACCCTGCGCAGCACCGGCGCACTCAAGGTCGGCACTGATTTGGGCGCCAATCGGCTGCGGGAGCTGCTGCCGCAGCTTGAGATACATGCCGACGAGCCGGGCCTGCGCGTTGTGCTACCCGCCGACGCCTCCAGCGACGCTGTGGCCGCAGAGGTGGCTGCGGCCATCATCAATGCGGGCGGCGCGCTGCATACCCTGGCACCGGAAGCAAGAGATCTGGAGACAGTGTTCCGGGAGGTCAGTCAGGATGCCTTGGTCCAGGAGGTGAGCCGCGATGCTGCTTGATAGCTCCATCGGGCGTATCTGCCGTAAAGAGATCACGCTCTTCTTTGCCTCGCCGGTAGCCTGGCTGTTCCTGGGCAGTTTTGCTGCGGTGACGTTATTCGCCTTTTTTTGGGGAGAGGCTTTCTTTGCCCGGAACGTGGCGGATGTGCGGCCACTGTTTGAGTGGATGCCTATTCTGCTGATCTTCCTTAGTGCTGCGCTCACCATGCGCATGTGGTCGGAAGAGCGACGCACCGGCACCCTTGAGCATGTGATTACCCAGCCAGTGCCGCTGTGGCACTTCGTGCTGGGCAAGTTTGCCGCCTGTAAATCTCTGTTATTGCTGGCGTTGCTGATTACGCTGCCGCTGCCGATGACCGTAGCCGTGCTGGGCAACCTCGACTGGGGCCCGGTCGTTGCAGGCTATCTGGCCACTGTGTTGCTTGGTTGCGCGTATATCGCCATCGGTTTGTTTGTCAGCTCACGCACTGACAACCCGATCGTGAGCCTAATCGGTGCGGTGGTGCTGTGCAGTCTGCTTTATCTAGTGGGCACAGACACCTTTACCGGGTTCTTTGGCACTACGGCGGCGGAGTTACTGCGCGGACTTTCCACCGGTGCGCGCTTCGACGCTATTACCCGAGGCGTTATCGACCTGCGAGACTTTGTCTACTACACAAGTCTGGTACTGGTGTTTCTGGCTCTCAATGTCTACACCCTGGAGCGGGAGCGCTGGTCCAGCGGCGGGGCTTCCCATCATCGCCGCTGGCGACAGGCCACAGCACTGGTGCTGATCAACGCACTGGTTGCCAATCTATGGCTGAGCCAGGTCAGCAGTCTACGTCTGGACGTTACCGAAGGGCGACTCTACTCCATTTCAGAGGCGACCCATCGCTACCTTTCCCAGCTTCAGGAACCGCTGCTGCTACGCGGATACTTCAGCGCCAAAACCCATCCCTTACTCGCACCTCTGGTGCCTCAGCTACGCGACCTGCTTAAAGAGTACGAGGTGGCCGGCCAGGGCAAGGTGCGCGTCGAAGTGATTGACCCTGCGGATAATCCGGCCCTGGAGCAGGAGGCCAATCAAAAGTACGGAATCCAGGCAGTGCCCTTCCAGGTGGCCGATCGCTACCAGGCTGCGCTGGTGAACTCCTACTTCAACGTGCTGGTGCAGTACGGCGACAGTCATCAGGTGCTGGGGTTTGGCGACTTGATTGAAGTGAAAGCTGGCACCACTACCAGCCTGGAGGTGCAGCTGCGAAATCCGGAATTTGACCTGACGCGTGCCATCAAGCAGGTGCTGTACGAGTACGCCGCGGGCGGCAACTTGTTCGACAGCATTCCTGAGCAGCTTTCTTTTGTGGGCTACGTATCTGCCGACGAAAGGCTGCCCGACACCCTGCGCGGCTACCGCGACGCGATTCGCAAGGAGTTGGCCGAAGTCACAGAGACTGCTGGCGGCCGCTTCAGCTTCCGATTCGTGGACCCCGACGCCAATGGCGGTGAAGTCGCCAGACGCATTGAAGAGGAGTGGGGCTTCCGTCCCATGGCGGCCAGCCTGCTCGACACCGAGGGTTTCTACTTCTACCTCACGCTGGAAAATGCCCAGCAGGTGATACAAATTCCCACCGACTTTGAAGCCGGTAATTTCCGTCAGGCACTGGATGCCAGTTTGAAGCGCTTCGCCAGCGGCTTCACTAAAGTGGTAGCGATTGCCGCACCCCAGGTGAACCCACAGATGGCGCAGTTTGGCATGGCCGGTCCGCAATATCGCAGCCTGGAGGCGGCGGTAGCCGAGAATCACAGCATCCGCGTCGAGGACCTGGAGGACGGCAGTGTCAGCGCCGAAGCAGATGTGCTGCTGGTAGTCGCGCCAGAGAATTTGTCGGACAAAGCCGTCTTTGCTATCGATCAGTACCTGATGCAGGGCGGCAGCGTAGTGTTGGTGACCGCACCCTACCTGTCGCAATTCAGTGGTGGCACGCTGGCCATGACCAATCGCGTCAGTGGCCTGGAAAACTGGCTGAAGCACCATGGCATTGCTCTGGATAAGACGCTGGTTCTGGACCCACAGAACTCAGCTTTCCCGGTGCCCGTCACCCGCGAAGTCGGGGGCTTCCGCTTTCAGGAGGTGCGCATGGTGGACTACCCCTATTTTGTGGACGCGAGATCGCCTGGGCTCAACCCGGAACATCCCATAACACGCAACATTCCACAGCTCACCATGGCCTGGGCGGCACCCATTACTGTGGACGCCGACAAAAACGCCCAGCGCGATACTCAGGTGCTTATCAGCAGCAGTGAGCAGTCCTGGACTGACGACAGCATGGACGTGCTGCCCCGAGTCACAGACAGCGGCGTCAGCGACTGGCGGCCGGGGGCAAGTACACAGCAAGCCACGCTGGGCTTGGTGGTCGGGGGTCGTTTTGACTCCTTCTTCGCCGGCAAACCTTCCCCACTTCTGGAGAACGCTGAGACCTCAGACGCCACTGCAGATGCGGAGGGTGATAGCAGTGCTGACAGCTCAGAGAACGACGCAGTCAGATTTGATCAGGTGTTAGAGCACAGTCCAGAATCTGCGCGGCTGGTGGTTTACAGCTCCAACGATTTCCTGCGCGACCAAATTCTTGGCACGCTCAGCTCCATGACCGGCGCTCAGTATCTGGGGTCTCTGGAACTGGTGGCCAATACGCTGGACTGGACCTTGGAGGACGAGGGACTGCTGGGCATTCGTTCACTGGCGCACTTCAATCGCAGTCTGCCGCCCATGGAGGAAAGCGAGCAGCGCTTCTGGGAATACGTGAACTACGCTCTGGCGCTGCTGGCGCTGGGACTGGTCGCGCTGTGGCAATTTACCCGCCGCCGCTCTCAACGAGCGCACTACGCCGCGTTGATTGCCGGACAACACTGAGGAGCTCTGATATGACACGCATTTCACAAGTGCTCAGTCTGCTGCTCGCCGTGCAGCTTCTCATCGCGGCAGCCGTCTTTTGGCCGAAGCAGGACCGCGGTGATCAGGACGCGCGCGCGGCTATCCTGGCTCTGGAGACCGAGGCTATTGACCGCATTGACATCAGCGACGGCGACAGCAGCGTGCAGTTGGCACGCTCCGGCGGCGGCTGGATTCTGCCAGAGTATTTTTCACTCCCGGTAGCGACCAGCCGGGTGGACAAAGTGCTCAAAGACCTGCCGTCCCAACGTCGTGGTTGGCCCGTTGCCAGCAGCGACAGCGCGGTGACGCGCTTTGAGGTAGACGAGGCGTCCTATCAGCGTCGCGTCGGTTTCTATAGCGCTGACACTCTGGCGGGCGAAATATTTCTGGGCTCTTCCCCTGGATTTCGCAAGGTACACAGCCGTCCTGGCGGCGACCGACAGGTCTATGCGATTGAGTTTTCAAGCTTCGAACTCCCCACGACGAATACAGACTGGCTCGACAAAAGCCTGCTCCAGGTCGATGCATCCATCACTTCGCTGACCGGCCTGGACTTCCGGCTTACACCGTCAGATGGAGATACCTGGGCGGCAGAGGATGGCACGGTGGCAGCGGCGGAAGAAGTGAACAAGCTCATCAATGGATTGACCAGCCTGCGAGTGACGGGCGCGGCCGACCCGGCTACCACAGAAATGCTTGCGCAAATGGATGTACCCGCCAACCTGCGAGTCAGCACCGACGCGGGTGACTACGAGTTCCGACAGTTCGAAATTGAAGACGCCTACTATATCCAGCGCAGCGATATCCCCGTGTTCTTCAGCATCAGCGCTTTTGATCATGACCGTTTGAATACAGTCTCTGCAGTCAGCCTGTTCGAAGCTGCATCAGAGCCAAGCGGAAGCGCTGACATAGATGCTAACGCTGAGGCGGTATCCACGCTGGACGGACCCGAGACTGAGGGCTGAGTCGCTGGTGAGAGTAGCGCTCTGGTCTCTACAAAAAGGCGAGCACGCCGTGATTGCTGGCTTTGACGCTGCGCTGCCGGAGAGTTACAGGCTACGCTTGATGGAACTGGGTTTCCATATTGGTGAGAGAGTGCACTGCCTGCAGCGTCCAGCACTGGGAGCACCCCGCGCCTACAGAGTGGCGAACTCCACGTTTTCTCTGGATGACGAGGTTGCCCGGCACATCGACGTAGAACCTGTCGCGACGGGCGTATGAGCGAACTTCTGCTGGTAGGCAGTCCCAATTCGGGCAAAAGCCTGCTGTTCAACCGGCTCACTGGTCTGTCTCAGAAAGTCGCTAATTTTCCTGGCATTACAGTGGATGTGGCCCGCGGCAAGCTCAAAGCCCTGGCGGATGTGACGCTGGTGGACTTCCCGGGCACCTACTCCCTGCAAGCGATCTCAGGTGAGGAGAAGGTCGCCAGCGACACACTGCTGCAGACGCTGGATGACGAGGGCGTGCGCGGCGTGCTCTGCATTGTAGATATCACGCGCCTCGAGAAAAGCCTGTATTTCGCGCTGCAAGTGATTCGAGAGTGCAAACGCCGCGGCAAGCCGGTGTGGGTACTGGCCAATATGACAGACGTGCTCGCTCAGCATGGCATCGCCGTGGACGTTGACGGGCTCGCGCGCGAGATCAAGGCGCCGGTACTGCCCGTATCAGGCCGCACGGGTGCGGGTCTGGATGCGCTTATCTCAGCGGTCGAATCGACGCCGCAAACTCCGGTAAAAGAAATGGACGGAGAGCCCGATGCACTGCTGCGCAGCGAGGCCCAGCGAATCTCAGCGGCGTACGGGCCGCGCGGGGAATTGCTGATCAAAACAGACACTCAATTAGACGCCTTGTTTCTGCATACAAGCCTCGGTGGCCTGGCGTTTTTCGCCATCATGTACCTGCTGTTTCAATCGATTTTTACCTGGGCCGCACCGGCCATGGATGCCGTAGAAGCGGGGCTCGGCAGCCTGGCAGACCTGCTGGTGCCATTGATTGGCAACCGCGTAGCGCAAGACTTCACCAGTGATGCCATTTTCAGCGGCCTGGGTGCGTTCCTGGTATTCGTGCCGCAGATATTTGTGCTGACTCTGGTTATCGGTGTGCTGGAAGATTCCGGGTACATGGCGCGCGCCGCCGTTATCTGCCATAAACCGCTGCGTTTCTTCGGCCTCACCGGGAAGAGCTTTATTCCGATGCTGTCGGGTGTCGCCTGCGCCATTCCCGGCATCTACGCCGCACGTTCGGTTGACTCACCGAAAAAGCGACTGCTCACCTACATGGCAATTCCTCTCATGCCCTGTTCGGCACGGCTGCCGGTGTACACATTGCTCATCGCGGCCTTCATTCCCGACACCACCTATCTGGGAGGACTGGTCGGGCTGCAGGGCCTCGCCATGTTCTTTACGTACTTCTTTGGCATGCTGGCCGGACTGATCGTCACTGGCCTGGTTTCCCGCACCCGCGAGGATCGCTACACGGACCTACCCTTTGTACTGGAGATGCCGCCCTACCGGCTGCCCTCCTGGTTGCCCTTACTGCGAAACAGCTGGACTCGGAGTAAACAGTTCGTCACCAAGGCCGGCGCCATTATCTTCAGCGTCACCGTGATCATCTGGTTTCTGGGTTACTTCCCAAATTATGGCGAGGACCTCAGTGCCTCCTGGCTGGGCAGCATCGGCCAGTTGATTGAGCCCCTGTTTGCGCCTTTAGGGCTGGACTGGCGCTACGGCGTGGCCGTGATGACTTCCTTCCTGGCTCGCGAGGTATTCGTAGGAACCCTGGGAGCGATGTTCGGTATCGAAGGCGCTGATGAAAACATGGTGCCACTGGTGACACAGATTCAGTCCAGCGAACTGGGCATCGCCTCTGGCGTCGCCCTGCTCTTCTTCTTTGCCATTGCATTGATGTGCGTATCCACACTGGCAGTACTCGGCCGCGAAGCGCGATCCTGGAAGCTGCCCGTGCTTATGTTTTTCGCCTACTGCAGCGTCGCGTATCTGGGCGCGCTTCTGATCTATCAGGGCGTCAGTTTGATCGGCGGCTAACAGCCGCTAAGCTAGCGCCTGTTTAGACAAATTGGATTGTCATCGCTGTGAATAAACTGCGCTGGCTATTGCCGCTGCTCGCGCTAATGCTGGCAAGCTGTGGCAGCGTCCCTTTCGACTATCCACGCGAGGAGAGTATGGCGTTACCGGCAAGCTCGGACACCAGTCTGGGACGGCTGCGCCAACAGTGGCAGGCGAATCACGAGGACCAGACTGGGCTGGTGTCGCTGCCCCAAGGGCTGGATGGGCTCGGCGCGCGCCTGTTGGCGCTAGATGATGCGGAAAGGTCGGTCGATGCTCAATACTTTTTGATGAAGCCTGACGAGGCCGGTCGCTTGTTCCTGGGCAAGTTACTACAGACGGCTGATCGCGGCGTGCGAGTGCGACTGCTGGTAGATGATATATTCACCCCACGGGATGACTTCACGCTAACAACGCTGGCCTCGCATCCCAATATTCAGGTGCGTTTATTCAACCCGCTTTCTCGCAAAATGCCCACGTCACTGGCGATGCTCTGGGATTTCGCCAGAACCAACCGGCGCATGCACAACAAATCTTTCGTAGTGGACGGCGCACTGGCCATCGTGGGTGGGCGCAACATTGCGGCAGAGTATTTTGAACTGAAAGACGACGGTAACTTCGACGATTTTGAGGTGCTGGCTCTGGGCCCTGTCGTTGACGATCTGACAGCCAGTTTTGACCTGTTCTGGAACTCCGCGCTAAGCATTCCGGTCGCTGCCATGGGCAGACCGGCAGAGCCGGAAAAGCTCCAGGAGTGGCGCCTGACTATGGAGCAGATCGTTAGCGGGGAACGTCCCAGCGCCTACGCAAGGGCTATCGATAATACGCTGCTGCGCGAACTCGCCCGCGGGGAAAGACAACTGGAAGCTGCCAAAACGCGCCTGGTCTCCGATTCACCAGACAAGCTGACCAGCGCCAGAGGCGAGCGCGCACACCTGACTGCAGCACTGGCGCTGAGCGATGCGCTCGCAAGCGCGAAGCGGGAAGTGACAGTTATTACCCCGTACTTTCTGCCAGGAGCGCAAACGCGCAGCGAGCTGCGGCGGATGGCGAGTGAGGGTGTCCGTATCCGTATCATTACCAACTCGCTGGCCTCCACCAATCACATCCCGGTGCATGCGCACTACCGCAAGTACCGGCGCGAGTTGTTGCGTGCAGGGATAGAGTTATACGAGTTGCGGGCCGATCGACAGCCTGGCTGGGAAGACGAGGAAACCAGTCAAGATCGTCTGACCCTGCACACCAAAGCCTTTGAAATTGATGGAGAGACTCTGGTGCTGGGGTCCCTCAATGTAGACCCGCGTTCCATTGAGCTGAATACGGAACAGGTCATGTTTATCGAATCCTCCGCAATGAGCCAGCGTCTTCTGGACTCCCTTGACGAGCAGCTGGCGTTGCTCACCTGGCGTGTTGTCATCAATGACAATAACCGTATGCGCTGGCACTACGAGAAAGCGGGCAGTGAAGACGTGCAGCGCGGCGAGCCTGGTGCTTCGCTGTGGCGGCGTCTGCAAGCCAATATCTACCGCATCCTGCCAATCGAGCGACAACTGTAGATCGCAGCAAGCCCACAGCGGTTTAGCATTCCAGCGCGGTGCAGCGCAGCCCTGTATTACACTGAGCGCCCTCAGCAGGAGTACACCGATGTTCTTTGGATGGCGCGTGGTCGCGGGCAGCTTTATCGCGATGATGGTGGTAACCGGGTTCTTTACCTACACCTTTACTCTGTTCGTGACGCCGCTGCGCGAAGAGTTCGGCGTTGGCCTGGAGCAGGTCATGTACAGCCTGACCCTGGGTACGCTGATGGGGTTGGTAATCAGCCCAGCTATGGGCGTACTGATCGATAAGTTGCCGATTCGTCTGCTTATGATCGCAGGTTCAATCGTACTGGCCCTGGGATTTTTCAGTATGTCGCAGGTCAGCAGCATACTCGCCTTCAATGTCATTTTTGGGCTCGCCTTCAGTCTGGGTAACGCCTCGGTCGGCGCGATGGCGGGCAGCGCTGTGGTCTCACGCTGGTTTGTCCGGAATCGAGGTCGCGCCCTTGGGATCACCACCATCGGCACTTCTGTCGGCGGCATGCTCTTGCCTGCGCTGACGGCCTATTGGATTGCAGAGAGCGGCTGGCGCGCTGCAATGCAGAACCTGTCCTATATAGCGCTCGCGTTGATTCCCTGGCTGTGGCTTAACGTTCGCGGCCGACCAGAGGAATTGGGACTGCAACCCGACGGTGACCCTGGCGATGCCCCGCATGGTGACAGACCTGAGCCTGCAAGGAACCCCGAGACGGAAACCACTCCGGCGCAGGAAGACAGCATGGGAATGAAGACCATCATCCAGCAAAGAGAGTTCTGGCTGATTGGCGTCAGTATGGGGCTGCTGATCGCAGCCTTTACCTCAACGCTCTCCAACCTGTCCCCCTATGCGGTTGACCTCGGCGCAAGCCAGACGCAGGCCTCCAACCTCATCATGCTCATAGCAATCACGGGTCTTATTGGAAAAATCCTTTTCGGCCTGGGGGCCGACAAGTTCAGCCTCAAGTGGGGTTTGTGGGCGGCGCAGGGGCTGGTTGGCATAGCCTTTTTGATCATGGCACAGGAGCCCCCCTACGCCATTCTGCTGATTGCGGCCATTTGCATTGGTCTGGCTACTGGCGGACTGCTACCGGTATGGAACGCCATGATGGCTCAGGTGTTTGGCGTCAACAGCTTCGGTCGGGCAATGGGTGCAATGGGCCCGGTAATTACCCTGTTGATTATGCCGACCTACATATTGGTCGGCAGGCTCTACGACCTGAATGGTAATTACGTCGCGACGTTGTTTCTGTTTACCGGCGTTTCTGTATTGGCGGCGCTGCTGCTGATCCCCGTGCGACTACCCCAGCAGACGCACTAACGACTTAGTCGGTGAGCAGAATATCAACGACTGCGTCCGGCGCCTCATGCATAGCCCAGTGCCCAACACCCTGCAGGACATGAAAGGCATGGCCCGGCTGGCGGTTTGCGAAGATATCGCGCCGCTTTGCAATACCCGACTCACCCCCTGCGGTAGCATCTTCGCTTCCCCAGATACCGGTCAGCTGCGCGGGCAGTGTCCGCAGTGCATCAATAAACCCCGACGTCAGTGACAGCGGTCGGCTGTTAAAGCGGGCCCGGGACAGGTTGTCGGACTGTAGTTGTATCGCCAAATCATCAATGGGAAAGTGCGCGCTGAACATCAGGCTGCGTAGATTTCGACGATGTATTTCGGAGGCAACCTCTGCGTCGCAGTGCGCCCGCGGAAGCGCCTGCAGCGGCACCTGCACGTGCAGGTCACCACAACCTGCGGCACCTATTGCGAAAAAGCGCCGACATGAGACAGCGGCGGCAAGGTGAGCGCCGACCATCGCACCAAAACTGAATGCTGCAATATCCAGCGAGCGTGAAGCCAGCAGGCGTTTGGCAGCCGGTGCAATAATGGCGGCCATATGCTGCGGACGCGCGCGCCGAAAAATGTCTGCAGAAGCGCCGAGACCTGGCATGTCCAGCGTCCACAGCTCACGCTCCTGTCGAAGCCGTTCAATGGCGGCAAACCAGTGATTCCAGGATCCAAAACCTCCGTGCAGTAACAACAGAGGCGGACCTGTTTCCCGCTCGCTCCACTGCTGCCATTGCAGCCTTCCATTTCCGCAGGGAGAGTGATGAAGCGTCGCAGTAGCCAGCATTCCCGCAATGCGTTGTGCAGGAGAACCGGAGTCTTTATGGAGGTTCATTCCTCGCGCAGTTTCTCGAGGATGCTGGAGAAATCGCGCTGCCCGTTGCCCGCCTGCTGGTGCTCCTGATAGAGATCGCGTGCCAACTGGCCCATGGGGTTATCAAACTCTGCGGCGCTGGCAATCTCTGCAGCCAGACCCAGATCCTTCACCATAAGGTCGACCATAAAACCCGGTGCGTATCCTTTGCTGGCGGGAGCGTTCTCCATCACATCCGGGTAGGGATTGTAGACTTCCAGCGACCAGTTGCGGCCGGAGCTGGAAAGCATGATCTCTGACAAAACGGCGGGATCAAGGCCGTGACGAGCGCCCATTTCCAGCGCTTCTGCCGTACCAATCATATGAATCGCCAGCAGCATATTGTTGCAGCCCTTGGCCACCTGGCCGGCGCCCGCAGGCCCGGCGTGAAAGATGTTTTTCCCCATAGGCGCCAGGATCAGTCGCGCCTTCTCGAAGGTCTCGGCTTCGCCACCACACATAAATGCCAGCGTGCCCGCGGCCGCTGCGGCAACCCCCCCGGAAACCGGTGCATCCATAAAGCCAATCCCCATCTCGGCGGCGGCTTCGCCGACTTCGCGAGCGGTTTTAGCATCTATGGTAGAACAGTCCAGAACGGTGACGGTCGCCGCGAGATTCGATAGCAGACCGTCGTTATTTTCACCGAGATAGGTGCTGCGCACGTGCGTGCCCGCGGGCAGCATGCTGATGACATAGTCAGCGCCCTCGGTCGCAGCGTAAGCACTGCCTGCCACCTTGGCTCCTGCCGCCTCCAACTCGGCACAGGCCTCGGGCACCAGATCGAATACAGTGACTGCATGCCCGGCTGCCACCAGGTTTTTCGCCATGGGCCCGCCCATGTTGCCAAGACCGATAAATCCGACTGCTGCCATAAAACCCTCTTCGTCCTGACGATTCTGCCGCTACAAATCTGCTAACGGATTGTTCGGCCACGGTGCAGTGAAGAACCGATCCAGCACATCCTGCGGTACCTCCCGAGAGGTGGCATACGCCCACTGAGGATTTCGGTCTTTGTCGATCAACAGCGCGCGCACACCTTCAGCGAACTCAGGATGCCGCACGATATTCGTCACTAACTGTATTTCACCCTGAAAAACTTCGCGCAGCGACGCGTGACGTGTTTCCCAAAGCTGACGATGAATCCACAAAGCGGCCAGCTTACTGCCATGAGCCAGACCATCGCGGGCTTTAACCAGCCAGCCATCTTCAGTTTCGAGGCAGGTGATATTGTCAATAATGTCGTGCACGGTATCGCCATCGCAGAGCTGCGCGATAGTCGCCATATGCGGCTCAACCTGACCTGCCGGCACGGCCTCCGTGCAGCGCTCGCTGAATTCGCGCAGAGTGTGCCGAACCACTCCGTCGGAGGTATCGGAGCTGTAGCGCTGCGCCTGCAGCGCCGCCAGAACGTCAGCCTTCTGATCGTGAGTGATGAAGCGATCAGCGATGCCGGTATACATCGCATCCGCTGCATTTATGCTGGCACCTGTCAGCGCCAGAAACTCCCCGGCGTGGCCGGGCATATGATTCAGAAACCAACTGCCGCCGACATCAGGAAAGAGCGCAATGGTGACCTCCGGCATGGCAATACGCGTTTTCTCAGTGACGACGCGATGAGAGCACGCGGCCATCACGCCAAGACCGCCCCCCATGACTATTCCATGCCCCCAGCAAACCAGCGGCTTGGCATAAGTGTGCAAGGTGTAGTTCATGCGGTATTCCCGTGCAAAGAACGCTTCAGCGTATTCGCAGGGGCCGCCAGGCGTGGCTACCGCAGAAGCATGCAGAGCCTGCACATCACCGCCCGCACAGAACGCTTTGTCGCCTGCGCCCTCGATAAACACCAATGCAATCTCGTCATCTGCCGCCCAGGCATCGAGCTGCGCTTGCAGCAGGTCTACCATCTCCAGAGTCAGGGAGTTAAGCGTTGCCTCAGCATTGAGCGTAACGTGACCAATCTTGCCCGCCGCCGCAGAGAACTCCTCAAACAGAACCGGTGCACCCATCAGGCGTTTTTCCATACGGGCTTGCGCTTCTCCAGAAAGGCGTTGACGCCCTCGCGCTGATCTTCCGTGCCAAATAACTCAACAAACTTCTGCCGCTCGTAAGGCAACGCGTTTTCAATGGCACTGTCACGGGCCTGATGAATCAGCTCTTTGCAGGAGGTAACGCTGATCGGACTCTGTTCACCTGACTGTTCGGCCAGTTCCATCGCGCGCGTCAGCGCGCCACCGCTGTCGACCACCTCCTCCACCAGGCCTATGCGCTCTGCCGTGGCGGCATCCACACGCTCACCACAGAGAATCATCTTTTTGGCCCAACCCTCACCGACCAGCCAGGACAGTCGCTGGGTGCCGCCAGCGCAGGGCAGCAGGCCAACTTTTGCTTCCGGCAGACCGAGCTTGGCGTGGCTTTCTGCGATGCGGATATCGCAGGCCAGTGCTACTTCAAGGCCTCCGCCCATGGCAAAGCCGTTAATTGCAGCAATGCTGACGCCGCGAAAATCCGCCAGACACTCAAACCCTTCACCAAAAAACTGCGCCATGTCTCGCGCGGTGTCTGGGCTACCGTCGGCAAACAGCTTCAGGTCGGCACCCGCCGAGAAGAACTTCTCCCCAGCGCCCGTCAGTACGAGGGCCCAGATGTCTCGCTGGTCATTGAGAGTTTCAATCAGGGATTTGAGCGCAGGCAGGCTTTCGGTATCCCAGGTGTTTGCGGCCGGGTTGTCGATAGTGATAACTGCTGTATGTCCGCTGATCTCGACTTTCAGCTTGTCAGATGTGCTCAGGCTCATTGGATTACCTCCAGAGCGCCTTCCATCAGAAGGCGGCGTGAAATAATGACGCGCATGATCTCGTTAGTGCCCTCCAGGATCTGGTGCACACGGGTATCGCGCACGTGGCGCTCCATGGGGTATTCCTTGATATAGCCATAACCCCCGAACAACTGCAGTGCGTCGTTGCACACCTTAAAACCAACATCGGTGGCGAAGCGTTTGGCCATGGCGCAGAACGTGGTGGCCTGGTTGTCACCGGTATCCAGCTTGTGCGCCGCCAGCCGAATCATCTGCCGCGCCGCCACGAGTTCTGTCGCCATATCGGCAATGCTGAACTGGGTAGCCTGGAAATCCGCAATCGCTGTATCAAACTGCCTGCGGTCTTTGACGTAGGCCACCGCCTCTTCCAGCGCCTGTTGCGCGGTACCTACACTGCAGGTTGCAATGTTAATGCGACCTCCATCCAGCCCTTCCATCGCAATGGCAAAGCCCTGCCCCTCCTGACCCAGACGATTGGCGACTGGCACCCGCACATTGTCAAACGTCACCATACGTGTGGGCTGCGCTTTCCAGCCCATCTTTTCTTCATTTTTGCCGTAACTGATGCCCTCGGCATCCGCCGGCACCAGCAACGCAGTAATACCTTTGGGCCCGGAATCTCCCGTGCGCAGCATCACCACCAGCACATCGGTTTCACCAGCGCCACTGATAAACACCTTGCTGCCGTTGATAAGGTAATCATCGCCATCCTTCACCGCAGCGCTGCGCAAGCTGCCGGCGTCTGATCCTGCACCCGGCTCGGTAAGGCAGTAAGACGCCAGCTTGGTGCCCATCACCAGATCGGGACACCAGGCATCGATAATCGATTGCGTGCAGTAGCGACCAATCATGCTGGTCGCCATATTGTGGATGGTGAGGAAGGCGGTAGTGGTCGTGCAGCCCTTGCTGAGCTCTTCTACTATCAAACTGGCATCCAGCCGGCTCAGGCCCAAACCGCCCGCAGACTCCGGGGTATACATACCCATAAAGCCCAGCTCTCCCGCCTGGGCCAGCTCGGCTTTAGGAAAATGGGAGTTCGCGTCCCACTCTGCAGCACCAGGGGCCAGAACCCCCTGAGAGAATGCGCGGGCGCTATCGACAAACGCCTGCTGGTCGTCAGTTAAGGTGAAGTCCATGACGACTTACTCAAAACGTGCCATGACGTCTGCGCCAAACAGTTCCTCATCGGTGGGTATGGCCTTGTTCACGGCCAGGGGTTTGGATATCCAGGTCTCGTTAATCAAATCGCGCCAGGTGATGTTGTTGTTGGTGCCGTTACCTCCCCAGGAGCCACAGCCCAGCGAAAATGTCTGGCGCATGCCGTTCCAGAGGTTGCCACTGTTTGAGGCCGACTGGGGCTGATTCACCATCACGCGTGACGTTCGCGTACCACCAGCGAAGCGCAGAATATTGTCATCGCTATAGCTAAAAATGCCGCAGGAGTGCCCCTGGCCCTGATAGGCCTGGATAGCATTAGTGAGCGCAATTGCTTCATCGATATCGGCAACCCGATAGAGCGCCATGGTCACCGTAAGCTTCTCACCAGAGAAGGGGTACTCAGGTCCCGCGCCCGTTTCGGGCACGATCAAAAACTGTTTTCCCTCGGGTAGCTCAATGCCCGCCATTCCCGCAATCTTGTGAGCGGGCTGCGCGACCATGTCGACATTCAAATGGCCGTCTTTCCACAGCGTAGCTTGCAACTGCGCCTTTTCTGTCGCGTCGAGCAGGTAACCGCCCTCGCGTTCCAGCCTCGCCAGCATGTCGTCATAGATGTCGTCAAACAGAAGCACTGAGTTATCTGACGAGCACGATGCCGCCAGATCCAGGGTTTTGGAAATACGAATTTTTTCAGCGGCTTCATCCAGGTTTGCCGTGTCGTCAACCGTGATCACCGCATTGCCCACGCCAACCCCCAGGGCCGGCGTGCCCGATGAGTAGGCTGCGCTGACCATCGCGGCACCCCCGGTCGCCAGAATGCGATCACACTGGCGCATGAGTTCGTTGGTCAACTCGAGAGATGGGGTTTCAATACCCAGCACCAGGTCCGCCGGTGCGCCCATGCGCTCCAGTGCATCGCGCATGTAATCGCAAATCTTCTTATTGGTGAGTTTGGCGCGGGGATGCGGCGCAATAATGATGGAGTTGCGACCCTTGATGGCTGAGATCGCCTTTATCACTGGTGTAGCCTCAGGGTTAGTAGAGGGAGACAGTGCGCCGATCACACCCACTGGTTTGGCAATCTTAACGATATTGCGCTCGGGCAATTCCTCAATGACACCCACAGACTTGTCATTGATGATGTCCATCAGGGTGGCGCGCGTTTTGCGGTGAATCTTGAGGTACTTGCCGGTGTAATTCCCCAGTCGCGTTTCATCCACGGTGAATTGCGCGATTTCTTCAGCGCGATCCTCTTTCGCGACAGCGTAGACCAGAGCGCGAATCAGGTTATCAACCTGCGTCTGCGTGTAGTCAGCAATCTGTGCCTGTGCGGCGCGAGAGCGCTCGATCAGCGCCTCCATTTCCTGGCGAGCCAGCGCCTCGGGCTCGTGAATATCAGTAATTTTCTGCGCTTCGGACATTAGGCGTTCTCCGGGGTGCCCAGCAAGCGCTGACCACCAGAATTTTAAGTGGCGCGTACTTTAACAAATTGCCGTGTCACCGCATATTGACGAAGTTGCGGCTAATATGGACTATGTTGCGGTATGAGTGCCCCCTCAAAATGGCCGCTTCCCAAGGCGGGCATACGCTTTATCACGCCCAGATTCATGATCGACCAGCTTGCTTCCAATGAGCTTGCGCGTGATTGCTACCCCACTGCTATGGGCTACTACCCGGCCGCCGATGGACACGAAATGCGGCGACAGCGCCATGACGACAACCTGCTCATTTATTGCGTGGCTGGACAGGGGGAGGCTCGTGCCGGAGACTGGATGGGAACCATCAGCGGCGGACAGGCAATTCTGCTGCCTCAGGGATTGGAGCACGAGTATCGTGCGCGCCCGGGACAACCCTGGACGGTGTATTGGGTCCACTTTCAGGGGAGAGCCAGTGCTGCGCTGTTGCAACACCTGGGCTACCGGGAAGATGCCCCCAGGATAACACTGGGAATTTCGGCGCCACTCACCGCGGCTTTTGACAGCCTGATGGAGGTCCGCCATACCGGCTATTCCACCAGGGCTTTCATTCATGCCGCGAGCCAGTTGCGTCAACTCCTGACCCAGGTAGCCGTGGACCTCGACAGAGAAACTGGCCGCAATGCCCAGGGCCTGGACCTGGAGCAGATTCAGGCGTTTATGCGCGAGCATCTGGATCAATCGTTGCGTTTGGAAGCGCTGGCACGCCAGGCCAAGCTCTCGAAATACCACTTTTTAAGCCGTTATAAGGCGCTCACTGGCTACACCCCCATTAAACACTTTGTAAACATGAAGATAGAGCGCGCCTGCAGACTGCTGGACGCCACCGACCTGAGCGTCACGGACGTAGCCGCAACGCTAGGGTACGATGACCCGATGTACTTTTCTCGTCAGTTCAAGAAAATCATTGGCCATTCCCCGAGGCGCTATCGATCATCTATCAGGATTGAACCTGGCGCCTAAAGAGTAGAAAAATCCTTGCGATGCTTAGAATCGATAGTCCACGCCGAAGCCATACGTTCTGGGCTGTAGCGGCAACCCGCTGTCGCTGTCTACGTCTCCAAATGCAGGACCGAAATTCACAATGAATTGCTCTTCGTCCAGAAGATTAGAAACGAACGCAAAGACTTCAAGATCGCGATAGGTATAACTGGCCCTTGAGTCAAGCACGAAGAGGGAATCGACCTCTCTCTCGGACAGGTTTAGGTCGTCTGAGAAATACTCGCTGGTATAGCGTCCACGTAAATCAAACCTCAGATCCGTACTGGGCGTCCATGTAGCCGCGATCGAAACAGAAAATTCCGGGGTGCGCTCGAAAGAGTTTCCAATTGGGTCTCCGACGAAGAAGTCCGTGTTCGCAAGCTCTGAGAATTCTTCAAGCTCAGTTTTTATATAGCCCATGGCAACCAGGAAGTTCCAGTCTTCATTTGGTGTCCATTGAAACTCAAACTCCGCGCCATAGGCCGTAGCACTTTCTGCATTGGCGATAAAGGTTGTGATCAGTGGAGTTCCCGCCACGGCGAAAGTAATGCCACGCTGGGTGTCTTCGAAGTCCGTGTAGAAAATGTTGGCATTTAGAACGCCTTTGCCGTCAGCAATGATGGAACGATAAAAAACTTCATAGTTCCAGAGCGTTTCCTCTTCAAAGAAGTCTGGTACGAACAACTCAAAATTGAGTGTGCCGCCGCCCGGTGTATAGCCGCGGGAAGCAGACAGACCCACGCTAATGTCGTCCCATAGATCGTAGGTCACCACTGCCTTCGGAAGAAGCTCATCGTAATCGACATCAAGATCTAGAACCGTCGCGCCAAAGCCCGTTACAACCCTTTGCTGAGTATCTTCCTGATAGCGCAGTCCGCCTGTGAGCGCCAACCGGTCTGTCATCTGGTAGGTAAACTCACCGAAGATTGCTTTACTATCGTTGTCGCCGTCGATATCAAAGCCTACATCCGTCGCGCCCTCCTCTTCGCGCTCGCTGTAGAAAACGCCTGCCACACCCGAGAGTTTCCCCTCACCCATATAAGTCAACAGAACTTCAGCGGTGACATCGGTAGAGTCAAGCTCAATACCCCCGGTACCCGGGTCTACGAGCCTCAGCAGCTCTGTCGAGGTATAAGTAATAACCGTGGAGAGATTAAAACTATCGTTGATGTCGTACGCCAAGTCAGCGATACCAATATCGGCGACATTCTCCCAATGTGCGAAGTTTGGATTGGTATTTGTCTTGAAATCGTCCAGCGTATTGACCGCCTGTGGGGCGTTAGTATCGAGCCTGTTGTAGGTCAGCAAGCTACGAAAGCCCTGTATAGCGTCAGGCTCAATGAGCATCTTTGCTCTGATATTGAGAGCTTCACTTTGCCCTAAATCATTATCATCCACTGTCTGCGGCACGAAATCGGCAAACGTGCCTCTGTCGAAATAATCCGCAGCCACGCGCACGGCAAGCTGATCATCGAACAACGGTACGTTCAGCATGCCGGAAGCCTGCTGATAATCGAAGTTACCGCCTTGCACGCGAATTCGGCCACCCAGCTCATAGTCGGGACTATTTGTATTAATAAACACTGCACCGCCAATGGCGTTCTGTCCCTGAGTTGTTGTCTGTGGGCCGCGGTACACCTCAACGCTACCCGCGTCCCAAATAGAGCTTGCGGAGTAGGTCAACTCAAACAGATTTATCGCCCTACCATCGATCACATAGGTCGCACGCGCCCGGGTGCCTGACAGTACAGCACCACTTCCCGCTAAAACACCTGCGGAATTCTGACCCCGAATCGTCGGCGTTTCCTGACCAGCCGCTGCCAAAACGTTTGGCACAAACGCGAGTAAATCATTCACTTCGCTGGTAAATGCCGTAGTACTGAGAAAGTCTTCCCCAGCGGCGAACACACTGGAGGCGGTTTCCTGCACGCTCCGCTCGATCCGCTCGCCCTTCACCACAACGGACTCAATAATGCGCGGTGGCGCTATAGCAGAATGACTTTCTTCCTCGACAATGACATACACACTGGCTCTTTCTTTTTTGGCTACCAGGCCAGTACCCGCCAACATTTGGCGCAGCGCCTGTTCAACGGAAAGTTCACCGATCACGGTGGTAGACGTCAGGCCCTTGGTCAGTGCATCCGGTGCAACTATCGTGGCATCAAACGCAGCGCCGAGCTTTACCAGTGCTCTGGATAACGCTTGTTCCGGGATAGCAAGACTTTCAGACACCGAACCCTGCGCCGTCACGAGCGGTGCATTCAAGGTGAAAAAGGCTAGAAAAAGTAAAATAGCCATCGCAAACCGATGGCGCGGAACAATGCTCAGGCTCATAGCCTATGTCTCCCCTCAGAGTGATAAGTGCAATTGATTCTCAATCGCTTCTACTCTGAAGACGGCTTTGAGTTCCAAAGTGACACATCGGAAGAGGAAACTTTTACCAGGGGGTTTTTTACTTGACGAACTCGATGCGCTGAATCGAACCTTCGTTGATAATATTCACTGGCAGTGCGGCATCTAGTGCGCTTAGAAGCACCTCTGGCTGCTGTGTCGAAAAGGTGCCCGAAAGTTCCAGTGCCGCTGCCTGCTCGTCAACTTCGATCTTAAAGCTCGCGTAGCGGTTGAGGTCCGCCACAACCATAGCCAGCGGGGCGTTCACATAGATCAACTGCCCACGGCGCCAAGCGCCAATGCCTTCCACATCAACAGACTTCACCTCCCCAAGTCCGTGTACCTGATCGGCGACAACGGAGTCGCCGGGATGCAGCACCACAGCATTGAGCAGTGCGGCGCCCTCGCGAACCCATGGAGATTTGCCGGGTGCCTCTTTACCGCTCTCTATAACGCGCGGGTGGGAGACTCGCACCGCTCCCTCTGCCACTGAAACACTGAGAGCGTTACCACGGCGCTGCAACTCAAATGCTGTACCCGTCACTTCCACCCGCGCTGCGCCTACCATCACACGGAAGGGCGCGTCAGGATTCGAGGCAACATCGAAATACGCCGTGCCAAATAGCAGTTGAGCGCTGCGTTCTTCTTCTCGAAACGTCACATCAACAGTGCTACCAGGACTTAATACGAGTTCACTACCGTCGGCGAGTTCGATGGTTCGCGTCTCGCCTTTTCCAGTTTGCAGCGTGACGGTCTGGACAGCATCGCTGACCAGCGAGTCCTCCCGCATCATCAGGAATGCCAAGCCAACAGCCAGTACCAGCCCGAACGCTAGTCTAACAAGTCCTTGGCTAATGGGAGCATCAGCCGTTCCAAAGTCGCGCCAAACTTGAGCAATGCGCCCCGCGATACCTTGAGAGATGCTTCCACCCTCAAGGCGAGCGTCAAAATCGACGCTCGCCAGTGACTTCCATAAAATCTCCGACTCCGCAAAAGCAGCTGCATGGTGCGGGTCTTCCGCCATCCATGAAGCAAACGCAGCCTGCTCCTGGTGGTTAAGGCCCCCATCATCAATACGCGCACGCCAATGGTGGGCCTCGTCTAGAACGGCGTGAGCGTCTGAACTTCTGGACAAGCTTTCGGAGCTCATGGGTCACCCTCAAGAGACGCACTTTCATCGGTCAGTGCCACGACTAATGCCTTCGTCGCCAGAGCAATATGCCTGACAGCCGCAGTCCTGCTGACGCCGCAGCGACGACCAGCCTCTGCCGGGGTGAGCCCATGAATACGGTTCAGCATAAAGATTCTTTGTCTCCGCTCAGGCATTTCAGCCAGCACACTCATGACAATTTCAAGCTGCTCTCTTGCATTTAAGACGCGCTCGGGTTCGAAAGTGTCACAGTCTTCACCGAAAAAACGCCGGGAGATCTCAGGCTGATTCTCCTGACGCACGATCTCCTTGCGCTTTTCCGTCAAAACAATATTGCGCGCAGAAATCCAGACAAAGCCCTCAACATCCTTTATCTCGTCCAACCGGCCGCGCTGGGCCAGCTTAACAAAAGCAGTCTGCGCCACTTCCTCCGGATCAGGCGGACCGGCGCCGTAGGTGCCCCGCAAGCCATCCACCAGCTTTTGGTAAAGGCGTTTGTATATACGAAGGAATAAGGGGTTCTGAAAAACTGTCTCGTCATTCCGTGGTAAACGCAACGGAGTGCGATCCCCGCCATCATCGTCAGATGTCATGTCGCGTGAAGTCATTGCTTGCTGGAATAAACGTAGATGTGCAGAGACGCGCTAAATCTGACATCGACCATACCCAGACTTAAACATGCTGACCTGCATTTACCTCAATTTCTGTGCCTGTTACGTAGCTTGAGGCGTTAGAGCAAAGGAAATATACGACATCCGCTACCTCATCTGTCTGACCTATTCGTCGGAGAGGGAGGTCTGCGACGATCTTATCGGTACCGGGGCTCAAGATAGACGTTTCGACTTCTCCTGGTGCAATGGCATTGACGCGAACGCCCAGTGGGCCGAAGTCATATGCCATTTCGCGCGTAAGTGCCGCTAGCGCCGCCTTAGATGTAGCGTAAGCTGCGCCTGCGAAAGGGTGCACCCTGCTACCAGCAATAGAGGTGACGTTCACCACAGCGCCCTGCGCAGCCGCTAATTCTTTGCGAAGACCCCTGGCGAGAACAACGGATGCGAAGAAGTTAACGTGAAATACCTGGCCCCAGCTACGCAGATCGGTATCCAGAGTGTTTAATCGTTCTCCATTCGGCCCCTTTGGAGAAATCCCTGCGTTATTGACCAATGCTGCCAGGTCTCCATCAAGTTTTGCGCGAACCACGTCAACTGCAGCGATTACGCTTTCGGGGTTCGCCAGGTCCACCTGAATATGATCGTTTTCGCCCCCCGGCCAGGGACAACGCGGATCAAAGGGTTGACGAGAGCAGGTCAGTACCCGCCACCCCTCTGCCGAGAATTTCTTTACTGTCGCATGTCCAATACCCCGACTTGCTCCAGTCAATAACAGCGTTGGCATACACACTCCTTCATTCACAGGAAACGCACTAATTACTGAATTGAGTTTCTCTCAACCTGGCTGTTCACCGCACCCTGCGACGGGGTGAGTAACGCATTCTTCAAAGCAACTTTCTTTATATGCGCAACCGGGTTTATATCCCCATCAAATTCCATTGCAGGGCCTTTACGCACGCCAGGGTAGAAATCAGAGCAGACGCCAGAAAACGAGCTTTACTCCAAGTGCCCCAGCCCCTTTCGGCAAGAGCAGGTACGATCATCAACACCACTGCAGCAGTGAGTCCCAGAACTAACCACGTGGACATGAAATAGGGAGAGAAGACCTTCAGCATCATAGTAATAATTGCCATTCGGCAAATACTGCCGACAAAAGGATTGGAGCTAAGCTGGGGAAGAAGCCGAAGGTAACGACCTAATGTCACCGTACATTCGAGAGCAAAAATATAGCTTTACATCAAGATAAACAAGCGGATTTCAACATGCCGGATTCAGGACGCAGTGTCATATCAGCTCAGCAGATGGACGCATTTACTGGATGGGGACTTTGTGCGCGCTGCTGGCCTGAAAAGTCCTCTCTGGCTCAATTTTCGCGACCCTTACACGTGAAGCCTAATGTTAACCATGTTCTGGCGTAAAGAGGCCGAGCTCGCTACTCATTACTGAAGAACAAGCTCCCGAACAGGAGTCCGCAGGCAAGAGAAGAAGTCACGCACATAGCAATACTCTTGGGCTGTCTGAACCAAGCTTGCCGGTATGTCTTTAGAGCCTCTTCGGGATCGCTTATAGATAGCGAACAATCGAAATGCACGGACTGTTCGGGGATTAAGGAGATAAAGGCTGTAATAGAAACAGCTCGAAAACCTGTCACTCCGGCGAGCCACTGTCCTACCACACATCGACTATGACTCGGTTTTTGATATGCAGCCATGTCCGATCTCCAGCAGCGCACAGACCAAAAGGACTTTAATGTATAGCGCCCATGAAGCTTAGAATTGCATATCCAGGGTAACGCCGAAGGTCTGTGGTTGCCGAATCTGATACACCAAACGCTGGTTGACTGGATTGCCTACGCCTGCGGCCGCATTAGCACTGCCGATGTTTGCAAAGGATGGCGCGTCCTCATCGAAAAGATTATTAGCGTAAAGAGTGAGCGTTAACGCGTCGCTGAACGCGTAGCCGATCTGCGCATTGACTATCGCTGCTGCATCGATCCGCTCAGTCAAACCATCACCAAGCTGAGATTGGTCAAGATTGAAGATATCTGACCAGAATTCAGACTGGTAGTTAAGGTTAGCACCAGCGAAAACTCCGATTCTGGAACGATAATTTGCACCCAGGTTGAACGTGGTTGATGGAGAGCGACCCAGTTCGTTACCAGCAAGATCAAGAAGTTCATTATCTGGTGTGCCAGGGTTGTCTTCCCGAAAGATAAAGTCGTCGACACTAGTTTCAAGCAGGCCCAAGCTGGCTGTAAAGCTCAAGCTTGGTGTTGCCACGAAGTTAGCCGACAACTCCAACCCGTAAAGCGAGGTTTCACCTGCATTATCAATAACGTTAAATCCTCGCTCGTCCCTAAACTGAATCTGTTGATCCTCATACTCGCTGTAAAAGAGGGTTCCGTTTACGGTCAGCCTCCGATCCAGCCACTGTGACCGCCATCCCGCCTCAAGGGTGTCCAGGAATTCGGGGTCATAGGTGATCACCCTGAACAGTTCTGTTGGAGAAAATCCAGATGACAGAAAAGCACCGCCCGCCCGATATCCGCGCCTATAGCCAGCAAAAATAGACGCATGCTCGGTTACGTGATAAGTGATTGAACCACTAGGAAGCACTACCGAAAGACTGTCCGATTGCTGGGGCTCAATAGGCTCAGCCAGCAATTCGGCAGCAACAGAGCACGGGCCTTGGATCAGACCCGCAGTAGGGTCACCAAATAAGATTCCTGGCCCGGTGACCAGGCAACCGCTCGGCGAAACCGAAAACACTAGCTCACCGTTCTGGCGCTCAAAACGTTCGTCGTCGTAACGCAGATTAACATCAATGGTCCATTTCTCTGCTATGTCGTAGCGCCACGATGTAAAGAACGCGAAATTCTCCACTTCGTCTGTGTTAGTCGCACTAGAGGTCAGTCTACTGTCAATGGGATCGACCGGGAATGGCACGATATCTGAGATGGCCTGAATCTGCGACTGTGTTGTCTCACCGTCGGTGAAGAAATAGAAGCCGCCGACGAAACCGCGCAGTTTTCCGAAATCGAACTCTAAACGCGCTTCAGTGGAGTAAGTATCTCTGAGAAGCTCGCCCGTTTGAACAAGCTCACCTGAGGGAGCTGTGCCACCAAAGTCGGATTCAATGTCTTCATAGGTACCCAAGAGCTTGAGCGTTACACGATCATTCATTGTGTAGCTGATGTCTGCAATGTACTTCCACGATTCGAAATCATTGAAGTTACTCTGGGCAGGAAAAGTGATTCGATCCTTTGGATCGAAATCAAGGTCACCCGGTTGAGACTGCATACTCTGACTATTGGTGCTGTCCCTATCATTGTATTCAAACGTTAACAGCGCGCTAAAGCCAGTGAGTGCCTCCGGCTCAATCAAAAAGCGGCTGCGAACCGTCTGACTTTCTCGTGAATCATGCGGTTCGTTAGTAAATCCATTGGTAATAAAGCCATCAGTTTCCTGATGGTCGAGGCTCAGGCGAAACGCCAGTTGGTCGGCAATCAGCGGGCCGGATATGGCAGCAGATGCTTGATAGGTGTCGAATTCAGCCACCCGGGCACGGGCGGCACCCTCCCAGCCGAATGTTGGCCTTTTGGATTGCAGCACAATGGCGCCACCGATAGAGTTGCGCCCCTGCACTGTAGACTGTGAACCAAGTAGCACTTCAAGCTGCTCAATATCCCATGCGCTGGACGAACCATTGAGCAACGCGCTGTCTGACAGAGGAACGCCGTCCTGAAAAACATTGATCGCCACGCCCTGACCCGCGCCAGTCGTGCCGCTGCGGTCAATACCCCGAATGTTGATAAAACGAAGGTCGTCACCTTGTGTTGAAACATTCGGTGTGCGCGCAAGCGCATCGTTGATGTTAAAGAGGTTCTCTGCGTCAAAACGCGATGCGGAAAAGACTTCCACAGATTCAACGCTGTCCTGCAGACTTATAGGCTGTTTGACGCCGTATACAATCACTTCTTCCAGTGCGCCTTCAGCTTCGCTCCTTAATCTGGGTTGATTCGAGGGTTGTGCGCTCTTTATGATGAATGTCCCATTCGCGGACTGCGTTGCAATCAAACCGGAGTTGTCTAAGAGGGCAGCTAGCGCTTGCTGAGCTGTGTAGTCGCCCGTTAGCGCTGGCGCTAACTTGTCTTGAACCACGCTACTAGGTGCGATGATGCTCAATCCAGTGACAGCGGCAAGCTCTGCCAGTGCTGCGCTTAGCTTTTTTGGCTCTATATCCAGGCTTACCGTTTGTGTTACTGCTTGGGCCGTTGCATCACGCGCAAAGCCTGAAACAGCTATTATCAGCGCTAGAGTGAATAGGAAGAGCGCTGGGCGTATCGCGATCTTTGGATTGACTGGCATGGCTTTTCTCCCGCGGCGTGGCTTTATGTAAATGCGACGCATTCTCAGACGCTAGAACATAAAGACGCGCAAGAGCGCTTAATAAGCACCTTTTCTTTCGTTTATTTAGCTAAAACGCCTTTGATTCACGAAGACTGCTGATAAGGCAGTCTCCACCGTGAAAACAGCGGATTGTGATAGGCAGTGCAGCTTCAAGGTTAGCGAGCAGACCATCAATATCGTTGACATCAACGCCTAGCGTCAGCGTCAAGTCTTCAGCGGCGGAGTCGGTAATTGTGATAGAACCAGAGTGATATCGATCCACCACCGAAATAATCTCAACGAGCGTCGCATCGGTAAAAAGTAGCCGACCTGATCGCCACGCTGCAATGTTAGCCACTTCCACAGTGGTAGGGGGCTTCAGACGGCCCTGTTTGGTCTCAATCCGCTGACCTGCCTTAAGCGTTACTGACTGAGAAAATGATTCGGGTGGGTGGGCGCGCATGAACCCTCCAGACTGGGCTCTCACCGCTACCGTTCCTTCAGCAACAGTAACGCGCGTATTTTCGCCCTGACGAGTGACCGAAAACGCTGTGCCAACAACGCCTATCTGCAGCGAACCACTTTCCACAGTGAAAGGTCTTTCCCGGTCTGGCGCGATTTCAAAATAAGCCTCACCTGATAGCAGCCGCGCGTATCGGGCCGACTTTTCAAGCATCACAGAAACACTGGAACTGGCTCCCAGTACAAGCCTGCTGCCGTCGGGTAGTGTGTATTCTGCTATCCGCGCGACTGCTGTCGAATAATTGGTCGGTACCACTTGCTGTCGTGAATCGGCAATAAAAAAGCCAGCTAGCGCAATACAAGCTGCCACAGCTACGGCGACTGGTGGTTTTAACCTTAATCTAACTCTGCCCTGCCGTCCTGTGTCAGCGTTAGCTTCGCCGCCTTCAGCCGAATACGAGGACGTTGGATAGCGGTCGCGAGGTATCTGGCCAAGCAATTGCCAAACGCTTACAGCCTTGTCATACGCTGCGCGATGCCGCACATCACTAGCCAGCCACGCCTCAAACTCGTGTCGCTCGCTAACGCTTAGGTCGCGTCCGACAGCACGTGCGTGCCAATCATAGGCCTGTTGCAGCGCCTCTTCGGGGATTTTTGACACGGCGAGACTATCGCTCCCCAGTCGGGTTGACTACTGCATCGAGCTCTCTTAGGGCAGCGGCCAGGCGCTTCCTGACCGTAGACGTAGGGACCTTCAGGCGTCGCCCGATCTCCGCGTTTGAGAGCCCCTCTAGGCGACTTAGTAGCAGGATCTCCCGTTTGTTCGCGGCCATTGCCTCGATCCTTTTGAGTACGGCCGCTATCTCGACCTCCGCTAATAAGACGCGCTTAGGATCAAAACCAGCACCTTTCTCTTCGTAATACTCCCGCTTTACTGTCTCAATATGCCGTTGCCGAACAGCCAACGCGCGCCGCTCGGATGTGACCGTGTTCTGCGCTGTCCGCCACAAGAAAGCACTAGGGCTTTGAATTTTGTCAAAGTCTGCCACCCTCGCCAGCTTTTCAAACGAAGTCTGCACGATATCATCCGGGTGAGGCGGCCCGTCTCCTAGCAAACGGGTCAAATAGGCTCTAAGCTCCTCTGCCAAACAGTCATAAAGCTCGGAAAGTGCTGCGCTACCGGCGATAGGTAGGACATCAGCCTGGCTAGTCGAGCGTATGTTGTCTTCGTCTTTGCTCATCTGACTGTCGCTTAAGTTTCTACGGCAACTGGGTGCGACGCACTGGAACTCGTCTCTGAGTGTATACGTCTTCACCAGCGTAGTGCTTGGACACAGCACCCACTGATACGAGTGTGCAACAAGCCCGATAGTATCTACTGGTAAATTGCTGGCACAATCCTGTCTTGCAACAAGATCAACCTTGCCACAGACCCTATGCCCGCCGCTAACCGTCAGGAAATCACTGTACTATCATTTGCTTGCGCCCTCACGCCATCAACGAGTCAGGCACGAGATTCCAGTAGATGAGCCCGAAAGAAAGCGTGAGATATGCAACACCCATCGCCGACCGCAAACCTCGCTGAGCCAGGGTCCCATTACCTTTGAACCACTCTGTAATCACTGCTAACCCCGCTAAGAAGCTCAGGAACACTGCAAAATGCAGCAACAAGAAGCCAAAGCCCAGATATGGCGACGGAAAAACGTCATAGATTGCTTCGGTGGTTGCGACGATCGGGCTACCCGCTTGCCAGAGCACGATGCAAGCTGCGACAAACGTCACGGAGCAGGCGCGAAGCAGCCATGCCGCAGTGCTTGATTGGTCGAACAGGCTTTCCCGTTGCCGGTTAACGACTTGCAGACCGAGGGCTCGCATCAGGAATACCAGTAGTTGCAGTCCCGCGACAATGAAGCCAGGCGCGACGAGCAGAACAAGAAATTCCCTTGATTGGAAAAAGCTGACCCTTTGCGCGAAGGAGATGTAGGAGCCACCTACTGAAAAATACTCCGCCCTGCCATTTTCTACCCCGTAGAAACGAAGATACTCACCAGTTCGCGAGGACTGGAATAGATCTTCCGCTACCGGGTAAAAGAGCTTGGACCCGTTGAGCAGAAGCTCGCCCTCGCCGGTCTCAGACACGGATGCAAACCGCGTAAGCATTAACTTCTCGATTGAAGTGTCATTACGACGACTCAGCATGTACCTCCCCGTGTAACGGGCCGGGTCAAAGGTCTCTGTGGAACGGGGTGCAAGCTGTTCGACATCATTCCCCAGCACGTATCTGATGATCTGCGCGGGCAGATACCGCACCAGCGAACCCGCACCTGCTGATACATCATTATTAATATTGATGAAGACCCCGATATCGAGGGAGGGGACGATAATCAGACGGGAAATGAACCCGGCGACTCTGCCAGTATGATCATAGACGGTATGAGCCCCGATCCGGTAAGTCCAAAAGGTATCCGTGCGACCATTCGTTTCCGGTGCTTGTTGCGTTAGGTGCCGGCCGGACTGGCGCACCGTTTCCTCTGCAAGAATCTGCACGCCATCGAGGCTTCCCATATTCAGGTACATACGCATGAATCGACCCATATCCGCAGCACTGCTACGAAGCCCCCCTGTGGGGAACAGCAACCTGTGGAGAGGCTGGGGAGCAAGGTCCATCGTTCTGTAACGGCCATTTTCCCATACCTGGCCTCTCACTCGTTCGAACACGGCAAGCTCCTCGTCGGTTTCTGGCTCAAAGCCCGAGTGATACATACCGGTTGGAGCCAGAATATTCCTTTCAACGTATTGCTCGAACCTGACGCCCGTGACTGCTTCGACAACTTGACCCAGCAACACCCAGGTATGGTTGGTGTAGCTGGTCTGTCCGGGAGGCCGTATCTGAGCCGGCCGGTAACGGGCCAGGATTTCACTATCGCTGAGCTTATCCGCGTCCGGCACTGTGCCAATGAAGTTGGCGTAAATCTCTTCCATACCCGTAGTGTGACCCAGTAGATCAGCGACAGTGTAAGCACCGAGGCTGTCTTCAAACACCTCTGCAGGGAGGTAGTCGCCGACGCTGGCGTTCATATCGATTTTGCCCCGACCCACCAGCTTCATAACCGCCGCTGCGGCAATCACCTTGGACACCGAGCCAATATGAAAAGGATGCTTCTGGGGGTCGACCGGTAAATCCAAAGCACCATTCGACCATCCGTATCCTTTTACAACTAGCGGCGCGTCGGACCTGACCACCGCGATAGCCATCCCAGGTATCTCTGGATCTACACTGAGCTTATGCGCAGCGCCATCAATAAATGCCTCTAGACGATTTACATCAATCGGTAGCCGACTTTCAGGGTCTGGAACTCGCCACTCTGCTTCCGGCCACTTACGTTCTTCGGCCACCGCCAGGTGTGATAACGTAGCGCCTGTCAGGAGGAGTCCCGCTAAAGCCAGGACAGCGGTAGGCGTGTAAATAGAAAGACTTTGCATCATTACTCCATTCGGTCTGGCCTGGCTCTCGGTAGGCGTTAGTAAGAAGGCCACCATCAGAATAATTTATGTATCAGTACTGCAGCCCTAGCAGGTTGAAAAGAACCATGCCTGGCCATGAGGCTACGGCGGCCAACGCCATCAGGCTCAGGTGACCCCTCATAAATACACCAGCGACCCCCGAGTCACCAACATGCCGGCGCCACGCCAGAACTGCTGAAATAACAACGCCGGCACCCAGCAATGCATAGATATTAAAAAGCATAATGAACACAGTCGCTCTGGTGACATCGCCGTTGAGGTAATCAACAAAAGCGATATCAGTAACGCGTTCATAACCGAGAAGAAATGCCAACGGCAAGAGCACTACGCAACCCGCCATGCCTACACTTAGCCACTTCGCCCAGTGGCGGCGACCCGGGAGACTACGCCAGAACAAGGCGAAAAAACCCGTTAGCGATATTCCAAAGCTCACCGCCATGCCAAGATAGGCCAGCACGGGGTTTTTGAGCCCCTTGACGTGTCGTGACGCAAGACTGACATGAGGCTGGAGGAAGACCTCACCCTCTTCATCCATTTGCCTGAAGAAAACGCGCCTGACGCCTTCCTCTGAGTCAAAGACCCCCGGCGCCTGCCTGCGGTAGAGCTTATCGTCAATTTTGATCTCACCGTCCCTGTCACCTACGGCAACGGTTGTAGTGTCGAAAGCGAAGATCGTTGCGAAAGAGCGAAACGAGCGTCTCTCGCCCCAGTACGTGCCAGTGAGTTTGTTGACGTCATCGACCATACCAGATGGGGCTCCCTCTGTGATGATGTCTGGACGGCGAAGTTGGCCCAGTAAAGCACTTGGCAAAGCGTTGGCATCGACTGCCTCCCCCGTTGGTCCTTCACCGGTGTCGATAAGACGTCCAGTGCCAAACAGCTTGCCGATTAAGTCCCCCACGCTGGGCGACACATCCGCGGTCAAGACAGTCACTACGAACCCCGCCTGGCTTGCTGGAAAAACCCCCATCAGGCTACGGGTACCAGGAAGCCCACAACCATGGTGCACCATTAACTCGTCGCCGTATCTGTCGCGGTAGAAATGCAACCCTATGCCAGGGTCGGAGGGGTGACGACCGAAGTGCCGGGCGTGGAGCAGCTTTCTTCCTTCGCCTGATAAAACACGGTCACGGGTGCGGGCCTCCTCATCGGCATGCAGCGCGACGTACTTCAGCATGTCCTCAGTTGTCGTGATGAACCCACCTGACGCCGCCGTCAGCGGGTGCTTCGGGTAAAAGGGAATCGCCTGCAAAGACCCGTCGGGGTAAATCGCGTAGGGTTGGGCGAGGTGAGGCGGTTCTTCCGTGGAGTGATGGATAAGAGCGCTACTCATGCCCAGTGGCTCAAAAATATTTTGCGCGACGTATGCCGCGAACGACTGCTCGCTAACGTCCTCAACGACAACGCCCTCCAGGGCGGCACCGAGATTGGCATACACACCGACAAAACCTGGCGGTCGTTCAATGTTCTCGCGGAAGAAATCCCGCACTATTTCGGCGCTTACTGGAACAGGAAGATCCTTCTTTGTCCCCTGGGGGGTGAAGTGGCCCGCCATGCCAGAGCTGTGAGTCATCAAGTGCCGGAAGGTAACCTGATCGCCGTAGGGCGGCGGCAGCTTATAGCGTTGGAGATAGTTGTTTACCGGATCATCAAGCGAGTCGATGGCACCACGCTCTACAAGCTGCATCACCGATGTTGCAGTCACTGTTTTCGAGGTAGAACACATGCGGAAACGCGTTTGCCGTGGGTCCAGCGGAATCTGTGCCTTCTGATCCTCCCAACCGTAACCCTTTAAAAACAGGATTTCATCGTCCTGGATAAATCCCACGGAGGCGCCCGTCATCTGTTTGTTCTCCAGGGCTGTGCCAAAGTACTCATCGGCCCACGCCTCTATCTCTCTGCTGTCGAACTCTGTTCTGGAAAACGCTGTTTCGGACAGGAAGGCAATTTGGCATAAGGCAAGCAGAGCTTTAAAAGTCTTCGCTACGCGCATAAATAGTCGGTATCCCTTGAGAGACGCCTACGAAACGGCGGGCACGGTTTAAACAACTCGCTTGTTTTTAGCAGGCAAAAAAACACTATCGCCTTATCCAAGCAAGGATTGATAACCGCGAAGCCTGGCTCATTCACGTCTATGAGAATTGGTAGATCCGGCAAGATGTCGCGGCACCGAGTGCAGTGATCAGCTCGCCGCTATCCTAGAACCGCGCGTCCACGGCAACACCAAACGTTTGCGGTTGACGCACGCGGTAGTTAATAGTTGCTCTGCTGGTGTCTCCCTCTTCAGCTCCCCGCGCATTAATATTGGTTGATTCCGGAGCGTCTTCATCAAACAGATTATTGGCATAAAGCGTTATCCTTAGGCCGTCGGTGAAATCGAATCCAATGTTGGCATTGACAACAGCAGCCGCGTCCACGCGCTCCGTCACACCATTCCCAAGAATGTCATCATCCGAATTAAAAATGTCAGAGAAATACTCTGACTGGTAGGCAACGCTAGCCGACGCAAAGAAGCCATTGCTCGCCCTGTAACTGGCACCCAAATTGGCCGACACCGCCGGCGATCGATCAAGTTCATTGCCGGAAAAATCCTCGAACTCATTCTCTGGCGTTTCTGGAACGTCCACCGCGCGGATAAACTCATCGACGCTAGTTTCGAGCAGGCCAAGACTTGCGAACAGATTCAGGTTTTCATTGAAGATGTAGCTGCCAGTCAGTTCCAGTCCGTAGAGTGAGGTTTCACCTACGTTATCGGTAATGGGGAAGTCTCTTTCATCAAGAAAACTCACCTGCTGATCTTCGTACTCGCTGTAAAAAAGCGTGCCATTCAATGTTAATCGCTTCTCGAGCCACTGGCTTCGCCAACCGGCCTCATAGGTGTTCAGGAATTCTGGATCAAAAGTCACCACTTCAAATATTTCCGTGGCCGATAGGGAACCGGCGAGAAACGTGCCGCCGGCCCGATATCCGCGACGATATCCGCCAAATATCGAAGCGTCCTCTGTGATTCTGTAGGTTAGTGACCCGCTGGGGAGGAGCACTGAAAGGCTATCTGACTGTAAAGGCTCAACCTCACCAATGAATAATGGCGCCGCGTCCTGACAGCTACCCTCTGCGAAGCCGGGACCAGACAGGCCGAAGAAAAACCTGGGCGCAAAGGCCGTGCAATCCGCTGGAAATACGTCAAAGGTACCCGGGGCACGACGGGTCGTGAACCGTTCATCGTCATACCGCAGAGCAACATCGAGGGCCCAATTGTCAGTTGGCTCGAAGCGCCAGGACGTGAACAGCGCAAAGTTCTCTACCTCCCTGACGCTTGTAGCAGATACTGTGAGCGCGCTATCAACCGGATCGAACGGAAAGGGCACGGTATCAGAGAGAACCAACGTCTGGGAGGCGGCGGAAGTCCCTTCACTTTCGAAGTAGTATCCACCGGCCAATCCTCTCAGCTTCCCGAAATCAAACTCCGCTCTAACTTCTATGCTGTACGCCTCTGTTACTTCGTCGTCGAAAGAGCCAACATCGGCAAATTGGTTGGCGGTTCTGGCTCTGTTGCCGCCTTCAAGGTCTGTATCTTCGTAAGTCCCCAACACTTTCAGAACGATACTCTCATTGAAGCGGTAGGTGATATCAGCAATACCTTTCCAGGTTTCGATGTCGGCAAAGTTTATTAACTCGGCGAAGCTTCGTCGGTCACTTGTTTCAAAGTCTATGTCTCCGCGTTCAGATATCGCGTTACTGGCGCCGCCATTATTCCGATCACTGTATTCGATTGTGAATAGGGCACTCAGATCACTGATTGCTTCGGGTTCAACTAAAAAGCGAGTTCGGACGGTGACACTTTCGCGAAAGTCGATGGTATCCGACGACAGGCCATCTCTGATAAAGCCGTCAGTCTCCTGAGAATCGACGGTGAGTCGAAACGCGAGCTGGTCTTCAATGATTGGGCCAGAGAGCGCGGCGGCGAGCTGCAGCGTGCCATATTCAGCGGCACGGGCACGCGCTGCGCCCTCCCAGTCGAAGGTAGGCTTTTTGGATTGCAGAACAATTGCTCCAGCAATCGAGTTGCGGCCCTGCACAGTTGACTGCGACCCGCGCAGCACTTCGAGCTGTTCAATATCCCAGGCTGTGGACGCACCAAACTCCAAAGAACCCGAAGTGAGAGGGACACCGTCCTGAAAAACATTGATCGCTACTCCTTGGCCCGCGCCGTTTGTGCCTTCCCGATTGATTCCGCGAATGTTTATAGACGTTAGATCGTCTCCTAGTGTTGAAACATTAGGTGTGCGGCCTAGCGCATCACTGATAGTGAAAAGATTCTCTCGGTCAAACCTATCGGCTGTGAAGACTTCAGCGGATTCAACGGTATCCTGTAAGTCGATCGCCTGTTTGACACCAAATACCAGGATTTCCTCCACTGTTCGCGCCGCGGGCACAGCCTTCGTGTCTTCTACACCGGCGGAGTCTGGATCACGGCGAATAACATACGTCCCGTCAGTCTCCTGGGTCGCCATCAACCCCGAACCGATTAACAGTGCATCTAGTGCTTGTTTTGGCGTGTATCGACCCGCTAGCGCCGGTGCATTCCGGTCTCCGACCACACTACCCGTCGCGACAATGCGCAGCCCTGACGCACGACCGAGCTCGATCAGGGACTCAGCGAGCGGTTGGCCCGGTATGTTTAATTCCATCTCATTTGCTGGCGGCTGCGCCCAGGCAGAGGTCACAAACGCGACTAGACTAGCCGCAAGCAAAAAACCGGCTGCGGCTTTTCTTCGGAGAGGTTTACTTGCTCTCAAAGGTTTCATTTCAGGCTCCTCTCGATCCGATAAGATTCAGACGTGTCTGTTGAGCGACTGATAATCAGTCGCATCTGAGGAGTAAGACGCTTTAGCGTCTGTTTGGTGAAAAGTATTTTGTCTATTTTCGCTGCGCGCTTGGGTGCAAACGGTATGCTGGGCAGTCCGAGCTAGGCAGTCCAACCCGGTAGTTGAAAAAGAACGACCGTTTATTCTTCGTGCGGCCTGGTAATCAGTACCGTGCCATCTGTCAGATAGCTCACTCGTATTGGCAGTGCGGTTTCAAGTGTTTTTAACAAACCGTCGATATCGCCCGCGTCCAGAATAAGGCTTACGGTCAGATCAGCCAGAGATGCATCCATTAACACTACATCGCCAGCATAGTAGCGATCAGCATCGCTGATGATCTCGCTCAGGGGGGCATTCACGTATGCCAACTCGCCCTCCCGCCAAGTCCCTATCGATTCAAGAGCCACAGGCTCAACTGCAGACAAGACGCCCTGAACAGCGTTCACACGCTGCCCTTTCATGAGGCGCAGGGCGTCGCTGTTTACCGACTTTGCAATGGCAGCGACGTCGACAGCACCTTCCACCACCGCCACACCAACAGAAGCGTCGGCCCTTGAGACCTCAAAAATCGTACCCACTACAGTGATACTCATGCCCGCACTGGACACAATAAATGGCCGATCTGGATTAGAAACAACAGTGAAGAAAACCTCACCCCGGGAAAGCGCCACCTCGCGACTGGTCTTGGTGAAGGTAACATCTACGCTCGTTTTTGCACCGAGCGTCATAACCGTGCCGTCCTCCAGCGTCACGTCATTGGTTTCGGCAATGCCGGTACTGTAGGCCGTT
Organism: Pseudomonadota bacterium; assembly: GCA_038746745.1. Lineage (GTDB taxonomy): Bacteria > Pseudomonadota > Gammaproteobacteria > Pseudomonadales > Halieaceae > JANQIO01. Next base: position 51,599 of record JBCDKJ010000003.1, on the reverse strand, counting down.
ACAGCCTGGTCATCCCTGACTAGAACCACTATTAACGCTAGAAGAAATACGGCGGTAGCCGAGGTAACGCCGCTCCAGAACCCAGGGCGACGCCACGTTACAACGCTATCTACGAGCACAGATGTGGATGACGAAGCGCTGCGCCGATCAAACCAGGCCTGTGAAAGCTGGGAATGAGGCACCTGGCCAAATTTTTGCCAGTTCAGATCGGCAAGCTCATAAGCTACCTGATGCGCTTCGTCGCTTTTCAGCCATGCCTCTAGCGCGCGTATATCCTGAGCTTTGCAGTCATCAATTGAGCATCGGATCAGCCATTCGGTGGCTTCATTCATTAGGTCATCCGATATCGCGTATGATGTGTCGATCTGTCTACTCATATTCCGTCTACCGCTCTGCGAAGGTCTTGCAACGCAAGTAGCAATCGTTTCGATACCGCAGGGCGCGAGATACCCAATTGCTTGCTGATTTCTATCAGAGACAAGCCCTCTACACGACTTAGTAGAAATACCGTACGCCGTTTCTTAGGCATGGTCTCCAGCGCCCTCACAATCGCTGTGAGCTCTCTATTAGCGAGTAAGACGCGCTCGGGGTCTACTTGGTTACCTCCATCTGTATAGAAGACGTCAGTGACGTTGGCTACATGGCGAGTTCGTACGGATGCTGATCGGCTCTCAGAAGAAAGGATGTTCTGGGCGGTTCTCCACAAAAACGCATGGGGATTTTTTACTCGCTCAGGGCCATCAAGGCTGGCCAGCTTCTCAAACGCTGCATGCACGATATCCTGTGGATCGGGTGGCCCACCGCCAACGAGCTTCCTTATATACCCAAGTAAGTTTCCCGCATGCCTACGATAAAGTTCATCAACCCATCGATGCTGCGACGGCGGCATGGCCTGGGGATTTTCTGTGACTGTGCTGGAATCGTCGTTGTGAACATCACTTTCGAACGAGAGAGCAAGGTCATCCGAGCTGTCAGCGCCCATCGCGGCTGTGGGTCCAAGCTCGCCGTCATTTCCCATAGCGATGCCATGAGAACGTGTTGCAAAGAAACCAGTCTTGGGTGTCTTCCTCCAGCATATCCCTGTTCAGTCCATGCCTATGTATCCCGGCTGCTCAGCAATCGCCGCCAGCCAGCGTTGTATCGCGGCGTACTCGCGAAGATCAAAGCCGCCCTCGTCAGCGACGTGGGTATAGGCATACAGGGAGATGTCTGCCGTGGTGAGACATTCGCCGATCAGGTAGGGAGTCCGCTGCAACTGCGCGTCCAAGACGCCAAGCGCCCTGTGCCCGCCAGCCTGCAGTGACTCGTACTCATTGCGCCGCTCTTGCGGTAAGCCGAGGTATTTGGCTATGAACCTTGCCACCGCGATATAGGGCTCATGGCTGTATTGCTCAAAGAACTGCCACTGCTGCACTTTTGCCAACAGAAAGGAATCGTCGGGCAGCAAGTGGGAGTCTCGCGCAAGGAAATTCACGATGGCATTAGATTCCCAGAGGCTTCGCCCATCATCCAGCTCAATTACAGGTATCTTGCCGTTAGGGTTTTTTGCGAGAAATGACTCGGTGCTGGTTTCGTCGCCCAGCACGTCTACCGCTATCCAGTCATGTGCGATATCCAGCAGCGCGCATACCAGTGCGACTTTGTAGCAGTTGCCCGATTGGATATCTCCGTAAACTTTCATTCTCTATGCGTGTGCGTTTAGTGTGGTGAGCGCTGGCTGCAAATATTCGATCAGATAATCAATAAAGACACGGACCTTATTTGTCAGCGCATTAGACTTTGGATAAAGCAGCCAAATAGCAGCGTCCTCGTCGACCACGTAGTCAGGCAACACCCTCACCAACTGTCCAGACTGAAGCTCTCTGTCAATGCTCCAAAGCGAGCTCATGCAGATTCCCACGCCCGCCGCCGCTGCGATGCGCATGCTGGCACCGTCATCGCATACCAAGCGGGGAGAACTATCAGAGGGAGGAAAGGTACAAGCGCGCTGGTGGGTTTTGGATGTTAACTGACGCGATGCAGTCCCCATAAAGGTAAGCAGTGTGTGTTGCGAAAGGTCTTCCGGATTCTCTGGCACCCCATTCTTGCTCAGATACTCTGGCGATGCGCATAAAACTCGTGTGTCATCAGCTAATCTGCGCCCAACCAGTGCGCTGTCTTCTATGGTGTAGTTACGGAGTGCCAGATCAAACCCGCCTTCAATAAGAGGGACACGAGAGTCAGATAGTCGCAGCTCCACCGATACTTGCGGGTGTCGCTCAAAAAAGTCAGGCAACAGCGGCGCAATATAGATTTGGGCGAAAGTGCTCGGCGCTGCAAAACGTATCGTACCTTGGGCATCTCCACTGCCATGCCCCAGTGCTGCTAAAGCGGAGCTCTCTTGTGCGAGGATTTCCCTCGCGTAAGGAAGAAACTCCTGCCCTTCAAGAGATAGGGATACCTTCCGTGTGGACCGATGAAGAAGATCGGCAGCAAGCGTTTTCTCCAGCTTTGCCAGGCGGGCGCCTGCAACCGCAGGTGCAATACCCAACTGTCGCCCTGCCTCGCTGATGTTCAGCGTCTCGGCAGCAACCACAAATACTTTTAGGCAGTCTGTATCCATTTATTATATTTAAAATCTATATACTGATTTCAATATTTGGCCATTTTAATAGATAAAACTAACAAATAAAGTGTTGTGAAACGATCGGGTCGCCCGCAGTGGGCCGCTAGCCGTGGAGCACAGCACAATGAATACCATCGCAAGTGTTAACTATCACGTCGTTAAAGACGAAGTGCAGTTCTTTGAGTTCGATCCTGACGGTGCAGTAGGAGAACTGATATCGCCCGAGTTGGTGCCTACAAAGATCTGTGCAACCGACCTGCGCCGAACAGCAGCTAGGCTGCCTACGTTCAGCTCCAATGGCGTGCTGTTCACAGAATCACCATCCAAGGTCAGCATAATACCCACTTCGGAAGACTGGGAGGTCGCGTATAACCGGGAGGTCGAGGCCCTGCTGAAAGCAAAAATTGGCGCGAAGGATGTCATCGTGTTTGATAACACTGTGCGCATCGATGATCCCACTGCCATGCGCAGGCCAGCTAGAAACGTTCATGCTGATTACAGCGCGGAAGGCGCGGAACAGCGGCTCGAGGATGTCGTTGGTGAATCCAGAGCCAAAGCATTGCGCACAAAGGGCTACGCGTTCGTCAACGTATGGCGACCCCTCGAGCACACCGTCAAGTCATCTCCACTAGGCTTCATCGATCCGCAGAGCATGGACTCAGACGACTGGATCGACATTCAGTTGAAATACCCCGACCGTCTGGGAAACATCCTTGGCGTTGCTGCCAACCCGGGGCATCGGTGGTTCTTCATGTCTGACATGACGCCCGACGACGTCGCGATCTTCAATATTTATGACAGCCAGGGTCGTCCGCAAGTCGCTCATAGCGCGCTTGACCTGTTGAGCACGCCTGCTTCTGCAACCCGGCGGCAGAGCATAGAGACCAGGACCATTGTCAGCTATGAATAATTTAAGTGCCCTGCTGGATCAGGGGGGTACAGCAACAGCCACGTTTGCGCCGATTAATGTCGGCTACAACAAGGTTTTCACAGCAGGGCGCCTGAGTCTCGGGCTCGTCGTACCTATTGCGCATTATCCAAACGATCCCGTACCCGATATGGAGCGTCATATCGAGCGCGCGCAGCTGGCCGAGGCACTGGGCTTCCGTGCCCTTTGGCTCAGGGATGTTCCCTTCAATGTGCCGACCTTCGGCGATGCAGGGCAACTCTTCGATCCGCTGGTGTACCTTGGCGCTCTCTGTGCCTGTACGACGAAGATATCGCTGGGCATAGCGAGCCTGATTTTAAGTCTGCGCCATCCCGTAGACGTCGCCAAGGCAGCGCACTCCATTGACACACTCTCTGCAGGCAGACTGATTCTTGGTATCGCCTCCGGCGATCGGCCCGAGGAGTTCCCCGCGTTTGGGAAGTCCTTCAGCGATCGAGGCCAACGATTCCGTGATGGCTATGACTACCTGCGAACGCTGGCAACACCCTATCCACGGCATAACAGCGCTATGGGCAGGACGTGCGGCGATATCGATATGCTGCCGAAGCCGCTTAGCAAAAAGCTGCCACTGCTAATTACAGGCGCAAGCCAGCAATCATCCGACTGGATCGCCAGCCACGGGGATGGCTGGATGACATACCCGCGCCCACAGGCGCAGCAGGCTTCTCTTATTCGTCACTATCGCGACGCCAGCGCCGCTGCTAATGCCGGCATTAAGCCAGTCATGGAACCGCTCTATGTCGATCTATCCGCAGACGCTGGAGAGCCTCCGACACCGATTCACCTGGGCATGCGAACCGGCACACGGCATTTGAAAAAGTACCTGCTTTCCAGAAGAACCATTGGCGTCAATCATGTCGCTTTGAATCTGAGATTCAATCACGCAGATATTGAGGACACGCTGAAGCGCCTGGCAGATGACATTCTGCCGCACTTCCAACAAGGAGAATGACACAGTGTCAAAAACGATATTGATTACGGGTTCCACCGACGGCATCGGGTGGGAAACTGCCAAATCTCTAGCGGCACAGGGTCACCGCGTGCTGCTACACGGACGCAGCGACGAAAAGCTTGCACGAGCCGTTTCTGAACTCACCGAATCATCAGAGCAGCCGGTGCTAGGATTTCAATCTGACCTGGCGGATCTTAGCGGGCAGCACAGTCTGGCGCAGCAGCTACTCAGTAGCTCCATCGACATCCACGTACTGATAAACAACGCTGGTGTTTTCAAAACGCAGCAGCCGCGATTGCCATCGGGACTGGATGCCCGATTTGTCGTGAACACGCTATCTCCGTACAAACTGGTAAAGCAGCTTTTACCCTATTTCCCGGACGGCGCAAGAGTGGTGAATCTGTCGTCCGCGGCGCAGGCAAGCCTTGATTTAGAAGCGCTCTGGGGCAGGAAAGCACTTAGCGATGGCGAAGCCTATGCACAAAGCAAGCTTGCGATAACCGGCTGGTCTCACTATCTCGGCAGGTCACTTGGCAACAAACAGCCCGCCATCATCGCCGTAAACCCAGGCTCGTTTCTCGCAACCAAAATGGTGAGAGATGCCTACGGATCGGCCGGCAAAGACATCTCAACTGGCGTCGACATACTCTGTAGAGCAGCTCTCTCCGACGAGTTCGCAGAGGCAACTGGTCGCTACTTCGACAACGACCTCGGTCAGTTCTCAGATCCGCATCCAGATGCACTTGATGCACAGAAAAACCGTGTGCTGATCGACGCGATGGAAGACATCCTCAGCGGCTTTTCGACGTAGACGATGCAACCACACATGCAATCGCCATAAGCAAGAGCCAGAGTGGACACTGCTTGCAAGCAAAGCAGGCATCTCGACCAGCACGATGGTCAGGCCTCTTGCGCCTGCTACGCCACCGTCTCCTGTTCCGAGAGAATTTCTACCAGCAGTTTTCGAAGCCACTGATGGGGTTCGCTGTTGGAGGTGCGGGTATGGCGGACCAAGGCCAGTCGGGTGCGCTTTCCGCCACTGTGCCCTGCGAAAAGGCGGGCCAGTTCGTCAGGGATCGGCTGTACCTCCACGGTTCCTGCAACAGCAGGGCTTTTGGCGAGGCCGGCGTTTGCGATAAGGATGCTATCGGTATTAGCCAACACGCCCACCGCAGGGGCAAACTGGGTCGTTTCCAAAATCACATTGCGATAGAGGCCGCGCTCGGCCAGCACTTCGTCGACCAGCCCAAGGTTTTCGCGCCCTAGGCCCGGCAAATAGAGACGCACGTGGGGATAAGCGAGAAAGTCTTTCAGTGTGATGGTCTTCTTAATGAGCGGGTGCTTCTTGCGAAGGTAACAGCGCGGGCTAATGGTGCGCAGGGGCTCAGCGTGCACATCCGTATCTGTGCGCTCAATCACTGCGATGGCAAAATCAATTTCACCGAGCTTCAGCTTCTCCTGAAAATCGATACCAACGTCTCCGCTGATAATGCGCACGTTGGGCGCGCGCTCGGCCAGCGTTGTCATAAGCCCTGGCAGCAGTACCTCGGTAAACATGGGCGGCATGGCCAGCCTGAAGGCGCCATCAAAGCTGGCCGGATCGAAGGCATCAGGTTGCAGTACGGTGTCCAACTGCTCCAACGCCTCGGGCAGGCCCTTGGCGAGCTGCTCGGTGCGAGGAGTGGGCACCAGGCCCTCTTCGGTGCGAGTAAACAGCTCATCGGCAAAAGTCTCGCGCAACTTTTGCAGGGTTTTGTTCAGTGCGGGCTGCGACACCCCCAGGCGCTCAGCAGCGCGGGTGATATTGCGCTCTTCCAGCAGGACCTGTAACGCCAGTAGAAGGTTCAGGTCGGTCTGTAACAGTAGGCGTGACAGCATGTGCAGGCGTATCGGTGGAGCCCTGTCGCATTAACAGGCCGAGTATAAACATCGCTCAGCGTTGCGCCATAGTGCTAAAGCCCCGCTGTGACCGCGGTCTCTGCCCCGACTTCAGCGCCTTGAATCCCCGCCCTGCCGGTCCTACACTTTCGCTTCAGCTGTCAGCGTGGTTCCCCGATGAAACGTTCTCTGCTTAGCCTATTCACCGCGTGCTTCATTGCCGCGTGCGCCTCTGTTGAAGTGGATGTTTGGGACTCAGATGAGTTCGCCGCTGGCGGCTTCAAAACCTATGCCTGGCGCAGCGAGCCCTTCGAAAGCAACTTCTACTACAGTCGCGACGCCATTTACGTCATCGACCCGATTTTGCGTGATGTTGTGGACGAGAAGCTGGCAGCCAAGGGCTATAAGCGCGTGGAGCGCGAGGGTGACTTCACCGTCGACTATATCTTTGCACCGGGCATTCGCCTCGGCGCACCCGCAGGCCAGGCGACCAACGTGGCGAGTCGCGCCGGTATCCGACCAAACACCAATATCAGTCAGGCCGAGCGTGACAATGTAATAGCTCTGGGCGGCGTTAAGGAAACCCGCAATATCGCTCTGCAGTTCAACAGCGGCGATACCGGGCGTGAGGTCTGGCGCGGTGTGATCACCAAGATTGTTGCCAATGCAAACGACCCGGATCGTGGTCGCGCGGAGCGGCTGCTGGGCATCGGGGTTGGCCGTGCGTTCAGAGACCTGCCCAAAGCCGATAGCAGTTAAGCCATCAGGCTGGTCAGGCGCTGTACACTTCCGGATTAACGCAGTGGGGCATAGGCTTACCCTCCAATGCAGCAAGCGCGTTGGCTACGGCCAGGTCTGCCATGCGTGCGCGCGTTCGCTCCGTAGCACTGCCGATATGCGGCGCTACCACAACATTCTCCAGCGCGAGTAGCGGGCTGTCCATCTCTACTGGCTCGGTCTCAAAAACATCAACACCGGCGCTGAACAAGCGCTGATCTTTGAGTGCATCGGCCAGTGCCGCCTCGTCTACGATGCCACCCCGAGCAGTGTTCACCAGAATGGCCCCGGGTTTCATCGCAGCAATAGCGTTGGCGTCAATCAGGTTGCGAGTGGCTTCGGTCAGCGCCACATGAACAGATACCACGTCCGAGGTTTCCAATAGCTCAGACAGCGATACGTTGCGAACGCCTGCGACGTCCTTGGCCGTGCGGTTCCAAGCGATGACCCGCATGCCAAAGGCCTGCGCTCTGTGAGCCACTGCCTGTCCGATGGCACCCAGGCCGACCAACCCCAGCGTCGCACCCGCAAGGTCCTTGCCTACCATCATATCCGGGCGCCAGGGTAGCTCGGGGCGCCAGTTACCAGCACGGACAAATCGGTCTGCCTCGGGAATGCGACGTGCCGCCGCCAGTATCAGTGCCAGTGCCAACTCGGCAGTCGTGTCCACCAGCACACCGGGTGTATTGCCCAGTGGAATGCCACGGGCCGTGAGCGCCGGGACATCCACATGATCGACGCCAACGGACATGCTGGAAACAAACCGCAAACGCGGACAGTGCGTCAGTAGATCGCGATTCACGCGATTTGTGAGCAGACATATAAACCCGTCACAGTCGGACAGGCTATGTATCAACTCAGCATTGGGGACGGGTTCTTCACGAGGCCAGACCCGCAGATCGCAGTGCTGGGCCAGCGTTTCAAGACCGTTGCCAGGTAATCGGTGAGAAGCGAATACTTTCATGGCCGATCGTCCTGACGGCGGGATTCAGGCCGCTAAGCTTATGCCACAGACCTGGGCGTTCCGCAGTTAACGCGCGAATTTAGGCCTTGGTGCTAATCGTGATGTGCTTGCGTGCGGCGAGGCTTGTCTGACCGCTGACACCCCTCGGGACGGTCTCGATTTTGCCGCCAGACTTAAGAAATTCTGCGGTTTGCTCGGCGATGGAGGCGCTCGTTTCCGCTGGAGCCGACGGCGCGCGTTTTTTGCTAGATGCCATGTTTCAGTCTTATCGCGTAGTTTCTAAACGGCCGCGTAGGATAGCGCAGTGGCCGTCATTTTGCGAATCGACGCAGCGCTCACACCTGGCAATCGAGCAGCGCTCATAGCTCCCAGGCGATTCCCTTAGTGATGCCGTAGTCGAAGGCATCACCCTCGTTGCTGGTCTCGTTGTCATAGCTGCCGAAGGCAGAGAGTTGTAAGTCCAGATCAGAGGTGATTTCCCAGCTCAGCGTGATATTGCCGTCCGCGCGCACCCGACCGCTCTCTGTGATGCCCGGGTACAGGTTTAGGTTACTCACCAGATCGATTTCAGGCGATGAAAATTTCCAGGCGCGATACTCGAGCACCAGCAGGCCTTCCAGGCTTTCACGGTTCTCACCCAGAGAGTCTTCCTCCGCCACTACCTGCAGGCCACCGGTAATGTTAAGCCGCTTGCGTGCGCTATCCAGAACTCTGCGTCCAATGCCGTAGCCAACGCCCAGCCGGTTTTCCACGCCGAGCTGGTCATTGCGCTCCCAGGCGCTGCCGTAATAGTTGAAGTACTGGGGATTTTCCCACAGGCGACGGCGGGTCAAATCGATGCGATTACTCTCATTGATTTCATCTCCCGCCTCGCTGACAACGAGTCTAGCGCGTAGATTGTTCTCACTGTATTCACCCAGGTAGGACAGATTTAACCCAAGCTCGGTGGTTCGGCTATCGCTGGCCTTTATGTCGGAGTAGCCTGCTGAGACCACGGTATCCAGACGCTCGCGCAGCGTAGATTCGATAGGCGTAATAGATAGTAACGCTCGCACGGGTAGATCTTCCTGCCCGTCCGCATGGGCTAAAATCACATGTCCAGGCGACTGAGAGGGACTGAGTGCACCGAAGTAACGCTGGCCGCCATTGGTTCGGATGCGAAAGAAAAATCGGCTGTCCAGTGCTACGACACCATCCCACTCAATGGAGACTGTGCCCATGCTGTCAGTGCCATAACTGAGGTAGCCATTTTGAAGACCCTTGATCTCACCCGTCAGCACATCGCCATTCGCCAGCACCACCTTATCGGTTTTGGGCCTTGCATCCGCCGGCGACGCCAGCAAAATCAGGCATAGAAACGGCAGCAAAATGCCAGCAGCTATGCACCTCAGAAGTTCCCATCGCATGCCCATGCCAACGCCCTTATCCAGTAATCTGCTATACATTTGCCTGCTGCCTCGTTGATGGATACCGCCATGCCTAACACTGGAAATAGTATCAACCCCGATGCCCCGCTCAATGGCGAGCTGACACGTCCCGCCAGGGTCGCCACGGCAGGTATGAATTGGACGGCGAGCCCCTCCGGCAGCGTGCTAAGGAAACGCGTGCACCGGGTAGGCCCAGCAGAGTCCGGACAGGTCACTTCTGTGGTGCAGTATCAGGCCAAGTCCCAATTCCCTCGCCACGAACATCCGGAGGGCGAGGAGATTCTGGTACTGGACGGGGTGTTTTCTGATGAACATGGCGACTGGCCAGCGGGCAGCTACCTGCTTAACCCTGAGGGCTTTGCCCATAGTCCGTTTTCCCGCGAGGGCTGCGTGCTGTTTGTAAAGCTGCGTCAATACCCTGGCACCGAGCGACAACAGCTACAGGTGCAAACCGACAACCTGAGCTGGGAACCGACACCGTTTGCGGGGCGGGCGCAGAAGCCGCTCTACCATCAGTCGGGATTCGCAGACCGAATGCGCTTGGAGCGCTGGCAGAGCCTGGCATCAGATTTGGCGATGAACTGGCAGGATGGCGTCGAAATCTTCGTCATTGCAGGTCACTTCGACGACGAAAACGACAGTTACGCGCCGGGTAGCTGGCTGCGTTTGCCGCCGGGCAGCCAACAACACATCGCGCAGGATGCCGACGTGACGCTATACATCAAGGAAGGCGGCTTCGCCTATCTGCGACCGGGATGATAGCCTCCGCTCCGGTCGCTAACGTGCGGAGCACCGCACGCGTGTTCGTTAACACTGAACAGACTGTCAGCCTATAACACTTGCCATAACACCGGCTAAAAATACAGGAGAATCGCCATGCAGGGTTTGCCCCACGACTACACCGCCACGGCCACCGCCACAGCCACCGCTCACGTCACTGCTCAATGCCCTGGACAACCTGCCCTTCAGGTTGCGCCACCGACCGCGTTTGGAGGCCCGGGCGATATCTCCTCGCCGGAAGACCTGCAGGTAGCAGCCATTGCCAGCTGTTTTATCTTGTCCTTCAAGGCCATTGCTGCGGCCTCTAAGTTAGAGTGGAGCAGTATCAGCGTGGATGCCGGCGGCACACTGGATCAGCAGGACAGAGCCATACAATTCACCGGCTTTAGCCTCAACGTCAATCTCACCCTGGCCGATGCCAGCGCAGCTGATAAAGCAGAACGCCTGCTCGGTAAGGCGAAGCAAACCTGCTTCATCACAAACTCTTTGCGAGCGGACACAGAAATGTCGGCTACGGTGAGCGGATAGTCAGGGCTTGTTTCAGGAAAATGGGGCTTTAGTTACGAACCTGGCTTTACAAACGTGGTCAGATCGTCCAGAGCCAGATTCGCCAGTCTCAACCTCTGCAGATTTTTGTTTTACAGACCTTTGTTTTTAAGACCTGTGTTTTTAAGACAATGAAACGCCGTGACGAGTGTCAGGCAAACATCACCCTGCCACTCGTTGGTTCAACGTGCCTCGTTTGGATACTGCAACAGTCCCGCTGTTGATTTGTCTGCCTCGCGGCCGAGGACTACCGCCGAGGCTGTGGACTGTTTACGCTCAGGAAATCGTGATTAACGCGATCTCACAGGGGGGTGACGTTTTCCGCCTGGGGGCCTTTTTTGCCCTCTGTGACGTTAAACTCGACTTCCTGGCCTTCGGCCAGTGTCCGGAAACCGGACCCCTGAATTGCACTGAAGTGGACAAACACATCGGGACCAGATTCCTGCTGTATGAAACCGAAGCCTTTGGTCTCGTTGAACCACTTAACCGTGCCTTTTACCGTGGACATGCTTACTTCCTATATTTGCTGCCATTGCAGCATTCTTGTTACTAACCCTCGTCGATTAACGCTGTGCGTGTCCTTCTGACTATTCACAAGGCGCACCGCTCACAAGGCGCACCGCCGGGGCTTTCAACACCTTAACAAAAACGAACGAAGCGGGTCGCTCGCGACCGCTCAAGCACTGCGATTACTTATGACAAACAGGACGACAACCAGAGAAGCACATCGACACGGATACATAACAATCGTTACTGCCTTCACGCACCATCAGTATATGGGAGCCTTGAAAGGGGTCAATGAAATATGAGTGAAAATTGCGATCTAAATCTGGCATTGGAGCCGCCCATGGAGCGTCTACAAGCCCCACAAATCCGAGACACTCCGGGTCCGTAGACCGCTGTTGTGCGTAAGTCAGAATATGAATGCTCCCATTACTCTAGACATGCCGCTGGCAGAAACGCTCGACAAGCGCCTGCAAGCCGACTTGCGCTCCGATCACGCCGGGGAAACCGGCGCGGTCTACATCTACCGGGGCATTCTGGCACTATCGCGCAACCCTGACATTCGTCAGTTCGCTATGGAACACCTGGAAACGGAGCAGGAGCATCTAGCGTTCTTCGAAAACTGGCTGCCACCTCAGCTTCAAAGTCGCTTGCTGCCGCTATGGCGTCTATCGGGCTGGATGCTGGGCGCCCTGTCAACACTCGGAGGTCAGCGCGGAGTGTTTCTAACTATTGCCGCGGTCGAAACCTTCGTTGTAGAGCACTATCAGGACCAGATCGACTACCTGCTCGACCGTCAGGAGTACAAGGAAATACGCGCAGTGCTGCGTCGCTTTCAGCGCGATGAAGACCACCATCGCGAAGATGCTGCCACCCGCGAATCTGCTCAACCGCCAGGCTTTCTGGCGAGCCAGTGGTGCCGAATCGTCGGCGAAGGCAGCCGGCTGGCGGTTGTCGCCGCACGACGCATCTGATCCGAGCAGTCTCAACAAGCCACACTTGTTTCTAACGCATGAGTATCGGGCTGGTTAAACCACTCGCCCACTTCTGATGCCTTTTGCCACTTGGATAGGCGACCCCGGCACCTCACACTGATACGGCCGCGCGTTGTTCACACCAGCGCCTTAATCACATCAGATCGTCACGGAGGACTGATCTATGAACCCTCGTTTATTGCTTGCATTGCTCGTCATTGCTTTTACAGCGCTCACTACATTTTCAATACCCGGCCACGCTAAAAAGCCCGACCTTGAACAGTGCCTGGCGATCCGCGAAAACATCAACAAATATTCGGAACTGCGCCGCAATGGCGGTTCCGCAGAGGACATGGAGGTCTGGAAGCGGGCCCGCAGCCAGCACGAGCAGGAGTTTCGTGCACTTCGATGCAGAAAGCTGGGCAAAGCCGTGCGCTAGCAACTGAGAACAGCGCCCATCGTCGTGAGTGCACTGGACTTTCCCAAGAACAAAAGCTAGTTTTCTTACTGGGTCCCGACTAATAAGCATAAAGAATGGAGTCCTGTATGCGAGAGCCAGCGGCTTTCTCGGCCGTAATATCCTGTTCCAGTAGCACTCCCGATGGCCTGTCATGAACGCCGCTAGTGGCTTTCAACAAAACCGCTAGGGGCCTTTTATGAAAACCGCTAGAGGCCTTTCCTGTGCTTGCGCAGCACTACTGTGTGGCGCTGCCGTGGTGGCACCTTTTACGGCTGTCGCGCAGATAGAGGAAGTCATCGTCACCGCCCAGAAAAAACTGGAATCGGCCCAGGACGTACCCATTGCCATTACCGCCTTTGACGCTGAGTCACTTGTTGCCAAGCAGATCGTAGGCTTTGCTGACATTCGTTTTACGGCGCCCAACGTGACCTTTGCCAAAGATAATTTCACCGCCAGTAACATTCAGATTCGCGGCATAGGCACAACGCTAACGGCAGCGTCCGCAGATGCAGGCGTCGGCATTCACATTAACGATGTGCCCATTAACACACCGCGTTTGTTTGAGACCGAATATTTCGACATTCAGGCACTGGAAGTACTGCGCGGTCCGCAGGGAACGCTGTTCGGGCGCAACGCCACCGGCGGCACGGTAAATATGATCACCGCGCCAGCAGAGGTGGGAGTGACGCTCGGCAATGTAGAAGCTCAGTACGGCGAGTACGATCACACCAAGCTGGTAGGGCACGTGAATTTGCCCATCGGCGAAGACTTTGCGCTGCGACTTGCGGGACTGTCCCTGGAGCGCGACGGCTACACGGAAAACCTGTTTACCGGCAACGACGTCGATGGACGCGACCAATTCGCACTGCGGGCGAGCTTCACCTGGTTACCCACAGATGCCACCACTGTCAGTCTGATGGCATCCTACTTTGAGGAAGACAGCAATCGCAGCCGGTCGACCAAAACCATGTGCCAGAACGATCCCAGCGCCCTACTGGGCTGCTTGCCCGATGGACTGGATTTCGATCTGCCCAATCCGACCTCCCAGTTGTCAAATATTCTGGCCTCTGATCAGGCGCTGGGGCCGCTGGGTGTATTTCCTTTTGGCAGCAACGCCCGTTCGGAGAACCCGGATGATCTGCGCACCACACAAACGGATTTCGAACCCGAGTACTACAGCGACGAAACGCTGATTACGCTGACTATAGACCACGATCTGGACAATCACCGGCTGCGCTTTATTGGCGGCTACCAGGACACCATTGTCGACTCTTCTATGGACTTCCTGTGGAGTGTCAGCGCCAACCCGATCGAAGTGCCAGCCCTGGTGCAGACACTCTACCCGGAAACCTATGCCACCCAGTTCTTTGATGGTCGAATCCCTATTTCGGGACCCTCCCCCAGTGGTACAGGTTCTGTCGGCGGTAATATCGCAGATCGACTGGGTACGCTGGAATCCTATGATCGCTCGGTGGGGGAATCCGAGCAGTTCACACTGGAGCTCCAGATAGCGAGTGACTACGACGGGCACTGGAATTGGCTGGCCGGCGCGTTTTGGATGGAAACCGACGTGTCCAATCAATACGCCGTCTTCTCTAATGGATTTGACTATTTAAGTGCCATCGTCCCTGCCGCCCTGTCAGGGCTGGACGGCTTTGGCTGGGTGACCCCTTACTTCCTGAGTGATACCGACGCCTATGAAATTGAATCCCGAGCGGTGTTTGGTGAGCTGTACTACGACTTCAATGACGACATCAAGCTGACAGTCGGACTGCGCTACACCGATGATGAGAAACGCATCCGAGACCGCCAGCTGTTGTTGAACGAAGACGAAGAGACAGGGGAGCGTCTGTTCCAACCGCTGGGGGAGGACTCGCCGGTACCGGTTCCCTTCCGGGATGAAGTCAATAGCTGGCAGGAGCTTACCGGGCGCGCGGTAATTGACTGGGCCGTTGCCGATAGCAATTTGCTCTATGCGTCCTATTCACGGGGCTACAAGGGCGGTGGCTTTAACCCACCTTTTGATCCCATTGCGTTTCCCAACTCTCGGCCCGATTTTGAGCCCGAGTTTGTCGATGCCTTTGAGATAGGCAGCAAGAACCGCTTCTTCGACGGCAAGCTACAAGCGAATGCCAGTGCCTTCTTCTACGACTATCAGGACCTGCAGGTGGCGCGCATTGTCAACCGCACCGCCTTTAATGAGAACACTGACGCAGAAATCTATGGCGTAGAAGCTGAGCTTCTGTGGGCGCCCGACGAACACTGGTTGTTCAACAGTAACTTGTCTTATCTAAAAACCGAGATTCAGGACTTCAGCACAATCGACACTCGCGACCCCGCCGCCGGTCGCAATGATGTCACCCTGATCAAAGACGTGATGAATGGCTCTAACTGTGTGGCGCTGGTGACACCGGAGGAGTTTGCACAGGCCGGACGCTCTCAGTTTAATAACTGCGCCGACCTCTCCAGTGCGGGCGTCCCCATCACCGACGGTATTCTGCAGAGCCTGGATGGCAACTCGCTGCAAAATTCGCCCGAGTACTCGATCAGTCTGGGCGTGGAGTACCGCGCTACGCTGCCGGGCAACCACGCCCTGAGCACCCGGCTTGATTACTACTGGCAGGACGATATGTTTGCTCGCAACTTCAACCGCGAGGTAGATCGTATCCCTTCCTGGGATGTCTGGAACGCCCAGATCACACTAATGTCTTCTGAGCAGACCTGGTACGCCCGCGCCTATGTTAAAAACATCGCTGACGATAATCACCTGGTGGGCATGTATCTGTCGGACCCGTCGGCGGGCTTGTTCACCAACGTATTTGCGATCGAGCCCAGAACCTATGGAGTGGCCCTGGGCTATAACTTTTAGTGCCCTAGGCCATTTGTAGCGGCAGATCCCGTTGCCGCACGCCTGTTGCCGCAAAGAGTGCGTTAGCCAGCGCAGGCGCAGCGGGCGGAGTGCCCGGCTCTCCCACGCCAGTGGGGTCGGCGTCAGTTTCGATAATGGCCACTTCAATATCGGGGACTTCATTCATACGGAGCATGGGGTAGTCGTCGAAGTTACTCTGTTGCACCGCACCGTCCGCGATGGTGATTTTGCTTTTCAACGCAGCGGTCAGCCCAAACACAATACCGCTTTCCATCTGGGATTTGACAATGTCGGGGTTCACGGCGCGACCGCAATCCACAGCACAGTAAATCTTCTCAAGCCTGGGTTTGCCGCTGTGCAATGAGATCTCTACCACTTCCGCCACTACAGAATAGAAGGACTCGTGCACGGCAACACCCTGGAAGCGCCCTTCAGCGGTGTCGCCCCAACCGGCCATAGCAACGACTTTATCGAGTGCGCGGCGCTGTCGGCTGTCTTTTGGAAGATGCGCTCGGCGGAACTCAACGGGGTCACGACCAGCAGCGTGGGCCAGCTCATCGACGAAACTTTCGATAACAAAAGCATTTTGGCTGTGTCCAACGGAACGCCAAAAACCCAGCATCATCGGTGTCTGCACGTTGCTGTATTTCACTTCAAAGTGCGGGAACTGGTAGCCAGTATCGACGACGCCTTCCACAGAAGAGTGGTCGGTGTCCGCCGAGAGCCCGGCGATAGCGTCGCTGAGCTGATGCGGCACCCAGGCAGGCAATGAGGCCTTAATAAAGTGCGGCATGATTTTCTGAGTCACGCTGGGGCCAACAATATGGTGGCTGTAGGTTGCCACCTCGCCTTCGCCGCTGATGCTGGCGCTCAGCCGCGCCTTCATGACTGGACGATAAAAATCGTGACGCATATCGTCTTCTCGGCTCCACACCAGCTTTACCGGCTTACCCAGCTTGCTGGCGATCTGTGCAACTTCATACACGTTGTCAGCCGCAGCGCGACGCCCAAAGCCGCCGCCCAGAAACGTATTGTGAATTGTGATTTTTTGCTTATCGATACCCGCCCCCTTGGCGGCATGGGCCTGGGCGATATCCGGACCCTGGGTGCCCACCCAGATTTCCAGACCGCCGTCAGCCGTGGGTCTGGCGGTGGCATTCTGGGGCTCCATAGTGGCGTGGGCGACGAAAGGCGCATTGTATTCAACGGTAAGGCGTTTGCCGGATACCTGCTGTGGGGCTTTGCCATCCTCGCGCATCACCTCGTAGTCTTCACCGTCTAGCGCAACAGTGAAGGCGGCATCAATCTCTTCGCTGGATTGCAGAGGCTGGGGACCAGCCTGCCAGTTGGTTTCCACGGCATCGGCTGCCTTGCGAGCGCGCCAGTAGTTACGCGCTACCACAGCAATACCGCCATCGATCTGGAATATGGCTTCCACACCGGGTAACTGTTCCGCAGCCGTCGCATTCCAGCCGCCGCAGGTACCGTCCGCGTGAGGGCATCTCAAAATCACCGCGACCAGTGCATCCTTCACCGGTGCGTCCATACCAAACATGGCACTGCCATCCACCTTGCCCTGTAGGTCCAGACGATTATCCTGATGGCCAATGACCTTGAAGTCCTCGGGGTCCTTCAGCCTTGCAGACTCTGGTACCGGCAAAGTGTTTGCTGTTGCCACCAGATCGCCATAGCCCAGATCCACACTGCCGTCGCGACTCTGTACTCTGCCATCTGCCGCGTACAAGTCTGACAAGGCAACTCCAGACTGCTGGGCCGCTGCGGCGATCATCATCTCTCGGGCGGTGGCTCCCACCTGGCGCAGGATGGGGTAATACAGGCGAATGGAGTTAGAGCCACCGGTTATCTGCATGACCATCTCGGGATCGCCGAATGCTGGATGGGGTGGCGCCATTTCATAACCCATGCTGGCAGGGTCCACTTCCAGCTCCTCCGCTAACACCGAGAGAATGCCAGTGGTCACGCCCTGCCCCATTTCGGCTTTAAAAATCTGCGCGATAACGCTGCCTTCGGGCGTGATCCGCAAATAGGCATCGGGCTGGAAATCTGCGGCATTGAGCCTGGGAAACTCGGAGCGCGAACACCCGCTCAGGGTAAAGCCAAGGCTCAACGCTCCGCCCGCAACGGAAACGTTCTTGATAAAGGCGCGTCGAGACAGGCTCATGACAGCACCTCCGAGGATGCAGCGTCTGGCGACCAGGTCGAGACCGCATCCTGATCACGTGTTTGCAGGCCTTCGCGCATGTCGACAGCCGCGCGCTTGATGGCCTTGCGAATACGGGTGTAAGTGCCACAGCGGCAGATATTACCCGCCATATAGTTATTGATGTCGTCGTCGCTGGGGTTAGGGTTTGCGGCCAACAGGGCTGCTGCCGACATGATCTGACCCGACTGGCAGTAGCCGCACTGCGGGGCATTTTCCGCCATCCAGGCTCTCTGCAGCGGATGGCTGCCATCGCTTGAGAGTCCTTCAATCGTCGTGATAGAGCGACCCGCAATAGCGCCCACTGGCAGTGAACAACTGCGTAGCGGGTTGCCATCCATGTGCACCGTGCAAGCACCGCACAGACCTTTGCCGCAGCCGAACTTGGTTCCCACCATGTCCAACTCGTCGCGCAGCACCCATAACAAAGGCGTGTCTGCTTCGATCTCCAGGCGAACTGCCTGTCCATTAAGAGAAAACTCGATTGTTTCCGGGTTCACCAGTGGCCTCCTGGTAGTCACAGCGCTCTGCTACGGGCGGGGTTAGTTTACAAATATTGTTCCGCTAAGCCACGCACGTCTACGGACGCCTGCATGCGCTGAGCGAGCAGGAAGATACCACCCACTTTGCGGTGAAAGAACACGGCCTCAGAGGGCGGCGCGTGCCAGAACTCACGGAAGTCCCGGGCTGAAGCGCCCACCTCGGACAAACGCGCCGAGATATCTGAGCTGCCGAAGTCGTAGGGGCCGTCGTGTGTGAGTGGCTCCAGTGCGATATCAAAGATAGATAGCACGAAGTCTCGGTAATCTTCACTGCCATCTTCTACCACGTAGCCCAACTTGCCAGCGGCATCCAGCAGTCGATCCTCCTGACCCTTCTGTGCAGCGCGCACCATACGACGGTATTGATTTACAAACGCCGCCTTGAATTTGCGAGTGGCGCCAAAGTCCAGCAATACCAGCCTGTCTGTGGCGGGTTGATAGCGATAGTTGGCAAAGTTGGGGTCTGTCTGCACCAGCCGCAGTTCAAAAAACTCCCGCAGCATCAGATCCATCATCGCTGTGACCAGGGCATCGCGGCTGCCCTGATCCAGGTCTGCAATGACCTCAACAGGCTGGCTGTCGATATAAGTCATCGCCAACACATGTTCGGTGGTCAGCTCTTGCAACAACTCCGGCACAATGAAGCGATCGTCGTCTGCCATCAGCTCGCCAAAGGTGGACAGATACTCGGCCTCCAGCAAGTAATTGGCCTCATCGTGTAGCTGCGACTTGGCGTCCTTCAATAGAGGCTTCATGTCGATGGCATCCGGCACCAGCCCGGACAGTTTGAGCAGCGCAGCGATATTGTCGATGTCGCTGTCGATGCTGCGCGCCACGCCGGGGTACTGGACCTTTAACACGATATCCCTGCCGTCCGGGGCACGCGTTCTGTGAACCTGGCCGATGGAAGCCGCCGCAATCGGCGTGTAGTCAAAGCCGTAAAACATCGACTCCCATTCGTCACCGAAAGCGCCGGTCATGGTTTCATTAAGCTGCTCGAAGGGCATGTAGTCGGCCTCATTGCGCAGCCGAGCGAGAATATCAGCGAGCTGCCTGGGCAGAAACTCGCCACCGTCCATGCTCAGCATCTGGCCCAGTTTCATTGCCGCGCCGCGCATATTGGCAAGCTCATCCGCCACCCGCTGCGCGTTAGCAGGGGTAAGCAGCATATCTCTGGCCCGAGGACGTTCGCCCTCGCGCAGACGCCTGCCGCCCTCAGCAATCATGCCTGATGCAACACCGCCTGCCAGTTTGGCGACCCGGGCGAATCGCCCCAGTCGGCTGGACGGCACCGCCGCCTGTTGAGATTTAGCCATGGGTGTCTTGCTCCCGCCATCGCTGAATATGCTTCATAACAAGCTCATACCCGTTGAACTGAGCGTCCAGAACGGCAATGAACGTGAATACACCCGTCAGCTTACGAGCGATTAGCGCAAAATCACGCGAGGGTGTGGTGAAGTGCTTTGAGGTTGAATTTGCCGCAGCCAGCTTACCCGCCCGCTGCATTAAACGTGAATCGCCCCAGCGGTACTCGCCGCGCCGATTCAGATGCTCTGTGGGTAAGCGGGAAGGCTCGCGCAGAGGCTCCAGCAAATGCAGGCAGAAATCCGAGAACAACTGGTGAGCCTCTTCATCGGCATCGGGCTTCAGGCAGCCCAATCCAACCAGGCCACTGATAAGCGTATCCTTGTCTTCTTCCAGACCGGCGGCAATAACACGTCGCAGGTGGTAGAGAAAGTCGTCACTGCACTCCAGCATGGAACCGAAATCCAATAGCACCAGACGATCGCGATCGCCGCTGCCAGGGCGCGCAGTTTGAATCAGATAGTTGCCAAAGTTCGGATCGGTCTGCAGCACGCCCCAGGCGTATAACTCAATGAAGAACAATTCCAGCATAGCCTGGGCCAGAGCGTTGCGCCGTTTCAGCGACAGTCGTGCTACGGCTGCATCATTGACCGACTTGCCATCGATATACTCCAGCGCCAGCACACGCTGGCTGGAGTACTCCGGATAAACCTCAGGCACGTGGAAGATTGCGCCTGACTCGCCCAGCGCGTCGATGTGTGCCGCCATACCCTGGGCAAAATGCGCCTCTCGGTAATAGTCAATTTCATGGTGCAGATGCACACGCATGGAGCCAAGCCAGTCATCCAGGTCGCGTCCGGCAGGCAGCCAGCGAGCCAGTTTGAGCATGCGGACGACGGCATCAAAATCTGCATCGATCACGTCCGCCAATCCCGGGTACTGAATCTTGCAAACGATGTCTTCATCGGTTGCGGATATCGTCGCGCGATGCACCTGGGCGAGAGAGGCCGCGGCAAAGGCCTCGGGCTCTATTTGGAGATCGCGATGCTTGTTTCCGAGCTCCCTATTAACAACGGGCTTGATGGCGGACCAGGGCAATGGTTCTGTGCTGCCCCCCAGATCGTGTAAGGCTTCTGTCAGTACTGGGGGGAGAAAGTGTTCGCCCAGGAGGGCGAACATTTGCCCAATTTTGACGTAAGTACCCTTTAGACGGCCCAGTTCCGCAACAAAGCGCCGGGCTTCGCGACGTGAAAACTCAGAACCGGCTTCAACGCTGCGCAGGCCAGACCTCGCCAATACCTGCTGTACAGCGCCGTCGACGGCCAATGCTCCGCCAGCGCGAAGTCCAGCCAGTGCCACAGTCAGGCCGCGCGGCACGGCCCCGCGTTTAACGCTACTTTGTTTTGACATGTGGGGATATACGCAGCGCGCTCGACTGCGGGCCAGTGCGCAGGATTATTGTCCAAGACGCGTACAGGGGCGACGGCGAACGCCTAGTTCTGATACCAGATGGGTGAGCTGTAGGCTCGATCCTGCACCACTCGGGTAACACCCTCCGGGAAGCTGTCTCGCAGGCGTACGGTGTCATAGGTTTGCCAGGATGGCTTTGGGATTTCCAGAACCCGCGCGTAGTAAAATGCTGCCTGCGCCGAATCAAAATCGGGGTCGCGCCACAGGGTCCGCAGCTCTGTGCTGCCAATGCTATTGGCATAAGTCGCCGTTTCCAGGTCAACCGTGCTGCCTACAGAGGGCGCCCTGCCCTGTCCATCCAAAGTGCGACCATCGGACAGCGCCACATCGTAAATGGTTTCCCGAGGCGTTCCTCCTTCATCCACCCAACCTTTGACGATCTGAATCCGGTCGAGATTGGCCCCATCGGGATCTCGCGCTGCAGCCACCATGAATGTGGGCGACGCGTCAGGTTGCGCGGGCTGCGCTGTCAATAGACCGCCCATGGGTACGCCGCCCGCGTATCCTAGCTGCGGCATATCCGGACTCATCAGGTCGGCTTCGGCATACTCCCAGCCACCGAAAAAGCGCAGCGTTATGCGACTGCCCGTGGTGGCATAGACTTCGCGACGCCGCATCGCGTCAAACAGCGCCTCGCGCGTATTTTCAGTGGCCCACACCCCTGCCAGTCCAGCAGCCAGCTCGTTCCAGGTACGCAGGGAAAACCGATCATCCGTAGGTGACTTCACCACCACGTGCTGTCCACGCCCGGGGCGTGGCTCAGAGCTGGCGAATTTACCGTAGTAGTTATCCTCGCGCACGGTAGACATACCGGTATGAGAATCCGAGGCGCCAATCATGCCGAAGCGAAAGGGATTCACCCCCAGGGCCCGCTCATGCATCAAGCCCTGCTGCAGGGCCGAGCGCGCGTACTCATAGGGCAACATGTCAGGGGTTTTTGCATCGCGACCGCCGATATCTGACCAATCCCAGTTACCAAAATCGGCAAATTCATCATCGGGCGACAGCAGGGGGTGAGCCTCGCCGTCACCCTTGATCTGGGTAACTTCTACCAGCGGCTCGTAGTGGGCGCGCTTCGCGGCATAGCTTTCATCAAATGCTTCGCCATTCCATCGCAAAGGGCCAAACATGATGCCGTTAGACAAATTGGCATTGTGGGGAATCGCGAGAATGGAACCTCCAGTGTTGTCCTCGTAGTCCTGCATCCAGCGCCAAAGGTCCTCAGGATCAGGACTCTCCCAGGAGGAAAATGGCACCACCTGAGTGGCACGGCTGGCATCGTCGCGAAGTATGACCACGCGATGCAGGTTCTTCGAGTTGGCCGTGTTGGTCCATTCAAAGCCAATCAGCGCAGTAAACAGTCCAGGCTCATTAAACGAATCGGCGGTTTCAGCCTGGCGTCGCCACACCTCGGCGTTGATCTCTGGTCGTCTTAGGGGATCGACGCCGGGCAGCATGCCCTCAAAGGCCCACTTCAAAAATCCCTCCGGTCCACGCCCTGCTTCAAACAGCTTGTAGACCTCTCGTCCCCAGGGACTATCGAGCAGGGCCGGCATCGCTTCTTTGACGGCGATGGGCAGACCCAGACTTTCGGCATGGTCTGACAGCACCAGAAAATCCAGTGGCCTGCTGATGCGTGCTTTGACACCGCTACTCGACGTCACCGTCTCGCCGCGGGCAAAGCGGTAAGCATCGGCTGGCTGCAGCGTTGTGCCGATCAGGCCCGCATCACTGGAAAATGCACTGTGCAGATGAGTGTCGCCAAAGAACACCTGGCGAGGGGGGCTGTCGACGAAGGGGGAGTACTCATCGGCCAGCGCGAGCGCGGGCAGCCAAAGTATGAACAGGGCGCGGTACATGACACTGTCTCCATTATTTTTATATCTGCATCCTAGCCATTATCTGCAAAGGCTGCACAGACCGTAACGCGCGCTGGTGTATTACACAGTATTCAGATATAAACCTAGCATCGTCGTTACGCAGTCGACAGGACGCCAGCGACGATCAAGGCGTTCTTGTCCACAACGTAGCGGCGATAGTGCGAATAGGAGTGAACCGCATGTCGCTAGCGATACTTCGGCTGGATCTGGCTGGACAGCCCCGGGGATGGGTGAGTCCGGAAGAGGCGGCCACCGCATACGTCAAGGGAGACGTATCGTGGACTCTTGGCGAACCCGCCGTCATTTTGCGCGGCGGGATTCAGCGCATCACGGGTCTGACGTCGGTGCTGGAAATTCCCCCCATCATTGCCATGCGCGGTCGCGTAGTGAGCAACTTCTCACTGTCTCTGAATAACAAAGCCCTGTTCCGACGGGATCAACAAATCTGTCTGTACTGCGGCCAGGAGTTTCATCGCAGCCTGCTTACCAGGGATCACGTATTGCCGGTAAGTCGCGGCGGCAAAGATGTGTGGGCAAATTGTGTGACGGCTTGCAAAAGCTGCAATAACCGCAAGGGCAACCGCACTCCCGAAGAAGCGGATATGCCGCTATTGGCAGTGCCGTTTACACCCAACCCCTGGGAGTACACCTTCCTGGAGCGCGACCGGATATTGTTCGACCAGATGGATTATCTGCGGCAGCAGTTTTCCAGTCACCGTGACTGGCACCGCGAGTGGGCCAGGGCCAACTAAGGCCCGTTTGCGCTACTCGGCAGTCCAGCAGGGATCGCACTAGAACGGTTTAAGCCGCGCTGTCGGCACCTGCCGCAAAGCTCTCCAGCATTGCCTTCATCTGGGCATGGACCATGTTGATGGCCTTTAATGGTCTTACCATGACCTTGAAGCTGACTATCTGATCGTCTTCGTTCCAGCTGATGATGTCGACACCGTTGATCGTGATGCCCTCGACTTCTGTAACGAACTCCAGCATGGCATCGCGCCCCTCGCTGATCTCTCGAACATAGTGGAAGCTGTCGTTACCCAGCACGTGCATAGCCGCCGTCAGGTAGAGAGTGGTAATTGCTTTACCTTCCTGCGGTGTATGTACAACCGGCGAATGCATCACACAGTTCTCGGCGAGCAGACCGTCGAGATGGCTAGCGTCTTTGGCCTCCAGCGCTGCGTGCCAACGTTCCAATACCGTCATGTCAAAGTTCTCGCAGTGGGTTTCACGTATTATGACCCAATTAACCGGCACGTGAGACAGGTCACTTGTGGTCCTATTGCGCCATTCAGCTCTGATCGCATTGTCGCTGGCCTCCGTCGCTGTGGGCGCTGAGGAAGAACTCACCGAGTCGGCAGTCAACGGTAAGCCCGCCGCAGAAGAGCTCAGCAATAAGAGCTGGCTGGAGCGAGGCTACGCAACAATCGATAATCGCAGCGACGCTCTTGCCACCTGGGTTGATGGATTCTTTGGACATGCCCGCGATGTGCAGGATGAACCAAAGAGTTTGGTGCGCCTGCGCCCTCAGCTCGAGTGGGACGAGCAAGACGGCACGGATGTGAAGCTCAAAGTCACTGGCAAAGTGCATCTGCCCCAGGCGAACAATCGTGTGAGTCTGCTGTTTTCCGGCGAAGACGGCGACTTTGATCAGGACTTTTACGACCCGGGCATCGCGGCCAACGGTGATTCCGCTGCCGGCGTGCAGTACCAGGTGCGCAGAAAAAAGCGGTCCTCTGCGTTTTTGTTTGCCGGTGTCAAATCGGGGCCCAACTTCAAAGTCGGCGCGCGCTACCGGCGCGAAAACCCACTATGGAAGGAGGCTCGGTATCGCTTTAGTGAGGAAGTCTTTTTTGTGCCTGGTGACGGATTCACCAGCCTGACCCGGTTCGACATTGACCACGCGCTCTCTGATAACAACCTGCTTCGCTGGGCCAACCGACTGGAGTGGGGCGAAGAGACGCGTGGCGGTGAATGGAGAACGCGGTTGGAGTTCATGCGCCGGTTTGATACGGAGACCGCCTTTCGGTCGTTTGTATTCATACAGGGCGACACCGACCCGGAACTGCTGCGCACCCGAGGTGTGGGACTAGGACTGCGCCGACGGCTGGGACCTGACTGGTTATTCTGGGAAGTGGAACCACGGTACGCCTGGCGTCGGCGATCCAAAGACGAGGAACGCGAGGGCGTCGCCTCGATAAGATTAAGGTTAGAGATGATCATTGGCGATCTCTGAAGCAACACGCCCCAACAGGATAGCTATTGGATACCCAGGTAAAACCAGAAAGCACTGAGACTGGCCCACTGATACTGCAGGTGGTTCGACGGCTCTGGCCTTTCGTCTGGGAGTCACGCCAGCGCATTGCCGTGGCATTGCTGTGCATGATGCTGGCCAAGGGCGCAGTGATTTTGATTCCATTTCTGCTGAAGTACCTGGTAGACGCCCTGGATGCTGACGCAGCGAGTCTGTCCAGCCTCGCGTTACTGGCGCTGGTTGCTGCCTACGGTGGCGCTCGCTTCGCAAACGTGTTTTTTGGCGAGCTGCGCGATACGGTTTTTGGCCGGGTGACAGAGCGTGCCATGCGCCGGGTTGGGCTGCAGGTGTTTCAGCATCTGCACGCGCTGGACCTCAGCTTTCACCTGAACCGACGCACTGGTGGCCTGGCGCGGGACATGGAGCGTGGCATCTCCGGCATCAGTTTCCTGATGCGCTTCTTCATCTTCAACATCGCCCCGACGCTGTTTGAGATTTGCGTAGTGGCCGCCATTCTATTCAGTCAATACGGCGTTGCTTATGCGAGTGTTACCGTCTTTTCGGTAGTTGTATATGCGGGTTTCTCTCTGCGCGCCACGGAGTGGCGAACGCAGTATGTGCGGGAAATGAATGAGGCGGACTCGGAAAGCAACACACGTGCCGTCGACAGTCTAATGAACTTCGAGACCGTCAAGTATTTCACCAATGAAGAGTTTGAGGCGCGCCGGTACGACCTCGGTTTGGCCCGCTGGGAACAGGCGAGACGCCGCAATCGGCTGTCTCTGTTTGGCCTCAACGGCGGACAGGCTCTGATCATCGCCGTGGCGCAAACCTGCATGATCGGCATGGCTGCCACCGACGTCCGTAGCGGGGTGATGACACTGGGAGACTTTATTCTGGTCAACCAGTTCATGATTCAGCTCTTTCTGCCACTGAACTTTCTGGGCTTTGTGTTTCGCGAAATCAAAGGCGCATTGGCCAGCATTGAACAGCTGTTTGCGCTACTTTCGGTCAAAGCCCGCGTGGTCGATAGACCTGACGCAAAGACGCTACAGATAACTGAAGGCGCGGTCGCCTTTGAGCAGGTGGACTTCGCCTATTCTGCCGCCAGGCCCATCATCCAGGATCTCAGCTTCGCGATTGAACCCGGCCAGAATGTCGCGGTTGTAGGCGCATCCGGCGCAGGCAAGTCCACCCTCGTGAAGCTGCTGTTTCGATTTTATGATCCCGACCGCGGCCACATTCGCATCGATGGGCAGGACATCAGCGATGTCACGCAGCTCTCTTTGCGCGAGGCGATCGGTATTGTGCCGCAGGACACGGTACTGTTTAACGACAGCCTGTTTGAGAACATACGCTACGGAAACCCGGCTGCAACAGACAGCGAAGTGCACGAGGCCATTCGACTCGCCCACCTGGAAGAGTTTATTGACCACCTTCCAGACCGGGAGGAGACGCTGGTCGGTGAGCGCGGACTGAAACTCTCTGGCGGCGAAAAGCAACGCGTTGCCATCGCAAGAACGCTGCTTAAACGCCCTCCGATTCTGGTATTTGATGAGGCCACTTCTTCACTGGATAGTCGGTCCGAGCGCGCCATACTCGCGGCGCTGGAAGAAATCTCGTCCGGCCACACCAGTCTGGTGATTGCACATCGACTATCCACGATTGTGGATGCAGACAAAATTCTCGTTCTCGAGGCTGGCCGTCTGGTCGAACAGGGCGACCACCATTCGCTGCTGGCACAGCAGGGCATTTATGCAGCGCTTTGGCAGGCGCAGCAGAAGCAATATGCGCAAAATCATCCACATTGACGCTGACGCGTTTTATGCCTCCGTAGAGATGCGGGAGAACCCCGCGCTGCGCGACCAGCCCATCGCCGTGGGCGGAAGCTCGGAACGCCGCGGGGTTATCGCCACCGCAAACTACGCCGCGCGGCAGTTTGGAGTGCGCTCTGCCCTGCCCTCGGCGCGCGCCAAACAGTTGTGTCCTGAGCTGCAAATCATCCCGCCGCGCTTTGACCTGTATCGCCGCATCTCGGGGCAGTTCCGGGACATTTTTGCAGACTTTACGGATCGCATCGAACCGCTCTCGCTCGATGAGGCCTATCTGGATGTAAGTGACAGTGTGCACTTTGGCGGCAGCGCCACCCTGATTGCCCAGGAGATTCGGCGCAGAGTGCGCGAGGAGCTGGCGCTGACGGTATCCGCAGGCGTTGCTCCCAACAAGTTTCTTGCCAAGGTAGCCAGCGACTGGGACAAGCCCGACGGTCAGTTCACCATCGCACCGGGGCAGGTCGCCGACTTTGTGTACGCGCTGCCTGTTTCTCGCATTAATGGAGTTGGGAAAGTCACTACTGAAAAGCTGGCGAAGATGGGGGTTATCACCTGCGGTGATCTGCAGGACGTACCTCTTACCGACCTGGTGCGCCGCTTTGGCAAATACGGCTCAAGGCTGGCGGACCTGGCGCACGGGCGCGATGACCGTGAGGTAAAAACCAGCCGGCTGCGCAAATCCATCAGCGTGGAGCGCACCTACGCCCAGGACCTCGGGGATGAGGCGACACTGTTTAGCGCACTGGACGATCTGCTGGCAGAGCTGTCAGAGCGCTTCGGCAAGATCGAACAGCAATACCTGCCAGTGAAACGCTTTGTAAAGGTGAAGTTCAGGGACTTCACTCAAACGACTTTGGAGGAGGCCTATGAAGAGCGTGGCGGCAGTTGGCTGGCAGTCGCCGACTTCCGAAGGCTCTTAACGGGAGCCCGGCAGCGCAAGCCCCTGACAGTGCGCCTACTGGGCGCCGGTTTGCGACTGGAACCCCGCGGTGGCGACAATCTAGACCAGTTAAACCTGTTCCAGGAGGGATGATTGACCGTTTTGTCAGCACAGCAGTACTCTGATTCCACGCCTTCGATAAAACAGCGCCGTGGCATTCTCTCTTTCTAGCAAACGTATCGACAGATTCTGTTTACACCGCGGCCTCAGGCAGGCTAGCACTTTGTTTGGACTACTACTGTTTGGACTACTGCTGGTGGCAGCCACCACCCATGGCCAGGATTTTCAGGCGCAATCGCTTGCACGTCCTGAAGATTCTCCGCGTAACGTAGTTTTATTCATTGGCGATGGCATGGGTGATCAGCAGATCACGATAGCCAGGAATTACCTTGAGGGCGCCAGAGGACGCCTGCTGCTGGACGAGATGCCTCTGCGCGCCGCCGTGCAGGTACTTACCGTCGATGAGCAGGGTAGAACCGTGTACGTTGCAGATTCTGCCAACAGTGCCACGGCTATGGCCACCGGTAAGGTCACCTCACGTGCGCGCATTGCCATGGCGCCCGACGGCAGAACCGCCTTTCCCAGTATCGTTCAAAAGGCAAAGGCTGCGGGACTGCGCACGGGACTGGTTGCCACCTCCAGTATTACCGACGCCACACCTGCGTCCTTTGTTGCCCATATGAGTCTGCGCTACTGCGAGAACCCCGCAGCCATGCAGGGCGCCAAAATAGGCTTTGCCTCACTGCCGCCCTGCAAGCATCTGTTAAAGGCTAACGGAGGGCCCGGTTCCATTGCAGAACAAATTGCATCTTCGAGCTTGGATGTGGCGCTGGGGGGCGGCCTCAAGCACTTCGATACGCCCACAGAAGAGGGCGATCAGAGCATCATCAGCCTGGCAGAGCAAAACGGTTTTGCGGTTCTGACCAGCCTTCCAGACGTTCAGCAAGTAGCTTCTGAGAAGCGCCTGCTTGGACTGTTCGCCGAGAGCCATTTACCGGAGCGCTGGCGCGGCGAGGGAGGACGCAGTTCGGAATCACCGCGTCCCAGTTGGGCGAACTACCTGAATCAATACATCGGCAGCGTCGCTATGCCCGAACCCATGGGCTGCGAGGATAATCCGGCGTTCGCAGACACGCCCACGCTGGTTGAGATGACGGACCTGGCGCTGCAGCGACTGCGTAATCCCCGGGGTTTCTTTCTTATGGTGGAGTCAGCCTCCATCGATAAGGCGTCTCATCAGCGCCGGGCCTGTGGTTCCATTGGAGAGCTCAAGCAGCTGGTGGAAGCGGTGTCCCTTGCTCTGGATTTTGCCAAAGAGCAGGGCAACACCCTGGTACTGATTACAGCCGATCACGGTCAGGCGGCGCAGCTCATCGCCCAGAACAGTCTGTTCTCCGCCTATGGCATTCCAGTATTCACGCCGGGCCAGCTAAGCCGCCTGCGCACGCCGGAAGGGAGTATCATGGCGGTGAACTACGCCACTAATAACTTTGCCTACGAGGAACATACCGGTGTGAACGTGCCGCTGTTTGCAAATGAGGAAGGATTGGGGCGCATCCCTGCCATGATCACACAACCTGACATCTACACCATCATGTACGACTACCTGTTCGATATCGAAAAATGAATGCCGCCGCGCCAGAGGAAACCAGCACGGACGTCATTATTGTCGGCGCGGGCCTGTCCGGCATCGGCGCCGCCGTACATTTACAAAAACACTGTCCTGACCACCGCTATCTGATATTGGAAAGTCGCGAACGCATAGGGGGCACCTGGGATCTGTTTCGCTATCCTGGCATTCGTTCGGATAGCGATATGCACACCCTGGGCTATGCCTTTAAGCCCTGGACCAACCCAAAAGCCATCGCCGACGGTCCCGCCATTCGGGAGTACATCAAAGCGACGGCACGCGAGCATGACATCGAGTCGCATATCCGCTACGGGCATCGCGTAGTCGATTTAGCATGGTCGTCGCAGAGTGCTGTGTGGACGATCACTACCACAGATGCAGACGGCAATGGTCGCCAACTGTTCAAGGCGAGATTCGTTCTGATGTGCGCGGGCTACTACAGCTATCAACGTGCCCATACGCCAGACTTCCCCGGCATGGAGCACTTTCAGGGGCGCATCATTCACCCCCAGTTCTGGCCCGAAGATCTGGACTATGCAAACAAGCAAGTGGTGGTAATCGGCTCAGGCGCTACGGCCGTCACCCTGGTGCCGGCCATGGCAGATGCAGCAGCCAGCGTCACCATGTTGCAAAGATCACCCAGCTACGTGGTCGCCAGACCGGAAAGAGATCGGATCGCCAATGGCTTGCGTCGGCTACTGCCAGCATCCTGGGCGTACGGCATCACCCGCTGGAAAAATATTCTGATACAGCAGTGGTTTTATCAGTGGGCTCGCCGCTCACCAAGCAAAGTCGCAGGATTGCTGCTGGATCAAGTGAGGAAGGCCCTGCCCGACGGCTATGACGTTTCGACCCACTTCACACCGCGCTATAAGCCCTGGGACGAAAGGCTCTGCGCGGTTCCGGATTCTGACCTTTTTAAAGCGATCAGTAACGGCAGCGCGCGCGTCGTTACGGATCAAATCGAGAGTTTTACGAAAGATGGGATCAGGCTGCGCTCTGGTGCCCTGCTCACCGCTGATATTGTCATCACGGCAACTGGCCTGGAGCTGGCAACCCTGGGCGAAAGCAGCCTGCACATTGACGGAGAGCTGATCGACCCGGCCGACACCTACACCTACAAAGGGGTAATGTTCAGTGGGATCCCCAATCTGGTGAGCATCTTTGGCTACATCAACGCCAGTTGGACGCTGCGCGCGGACCTGACCGCAGAATTCAGCTGTCGGTTATTGAAGGCGCTTAAGCATCGCGGGGCCGCCAGCGTAACACCAACACTGCGCCAGCAAGATCTAAACATGGTGCCGAAAAACTGGATAGTGGATTTTACGCCAGGATACTTTAAGCGCGTGATGCACAAGCTTCCGAAGCAGGGAGACTGCGACCCCTGGCTCAATACGCAGGACTATCGCAGAGACCGCAGCCTGTTTCGAAAGGCCCCTCTGGATGACGGCGCCCTTATCTTCACGCCACTGGAATCCGTGGGTGGGACACAAGCTCACGTCGACCCAGAACACGCCGGCTAAGGAACTGACGCGCACATGACCGACACCGCGCTCAATTCCGTCGGCATTCTGGTAGTGGAGGATGAGGCTTTAGTTGCACGTGACATCCGCAACCGGCTGGAGGAGATTGGACACCGCGTGCTGGGGCTGGCCCGTACGCCCGATCAGGCCCTGACGCTGGCGCAAAGCTGCAAGCCGGACCTGCTGCTGTGTGACATTCACCTGAAACGCAACATTGACGGCATTGAAGTAGCCCGGCGTGTCAACGAAATCAAGGAGACACCAGTTGTATTTCTCACCGCATACTCTGATGAGGAGACCCTATCGCGGGCTAAATCCATAGCGCCCTACGGCTATGTGTTGAAGCCTATCGAAACCCCAGATCTCAAGATTGCTATCGAAATGGCCCTGCATCGCTATTCCCTGGATAAGCAGGCCGGACAACTCAAATCTGCTACGCCGCCAACGGCGGCCGCATCTGCTGCCTGGGCAGAGCAGGACAACAGTGGTTTGGAAGCGAAACTTGAAGATGCACTTCGGGCACAGATCAGGCATTGTCTGGATGCGCGCGAACTGCAACCCTTAAGCCATTGGTTGGAACGTGACTTGATTCTGGCGGCATTGGAAATCAAGCGACGTATTAACCTGCGGGCGGCGGAGTTGCTGGAAATGCCAGAGAGCACGCTGCGAAGGAAGCTGGTTCGCTATCAGGCAGACAGCGGCCCGACCGAACGCGGCCCGACCGAACGCGGTCCGACCGATCGCGGCCCGCATGCAGCAAACCCTCTC
Source organism: Pseudomonadota bacterium (assembly GCA_038746745.1). GTDB lineage: Bacteria > Pseudomonadota > Gammaproteobacteria > Pseudomonadales > Halieaceae > JANQIO01. The sequence goes on along the minus strand of JBCDKJ010000003.1, from coordinate 19,549 downwards.
TGGGCAGCCGTACAGAACCTGCTGCCCCAGTGGCTGCACGCCTGTCGACGCGCGGGCAAAAATCCCATCCACGCCGCCCAATTACTGCTTCTGCGACTCATAGAAGAGAACGTAGAAAGGCGCACAGACGCTGCAGTACTGGCGGGCGTATCCGCGCCAACTTACCGCCGCAAAGTGCAGGAGCTAACCTGAAAGACCGTTAAGACTTAGAATGAAAAAAATGGCGAATCCCGCCGGAAAATAAAAAATTTGGCGAATCTGGTGGTTTCGTCTAGTCTTACTCTACGCCTTCGTCATTCTCATAGGCCACTCCCCACACCACGACGACTGTCCGGAGACTCTGTGCTGTTACCTCCATTGCATACGTGCCGGTTCCTGCAGGCGCCATGTACAGCCGTCGCTTTAACGCTTGCTGCGGCCCTTCTGCTTGCATTGCAACAATCTGTCTCCGCCAGTGACGAGGGAATGCAAACGCCAGGCACCCGCTCGCGTATTCACTTTGCCCACGTCGCCGCAGACGCAGGCCTTTCCCAAAACGTGGCACAGAAAATACTGCAGGATCGCTATGGATTTATCTGGATCGGTACACAGTCCGGCTTGAATCGATTCGACGGCTACCGCTTCGAAGTCTTTGAATACCAACCTGATCATCCGCAGGGACTCACTAACGGCTGGGTTAACGATTTGCTGGAAGACAGCAATGGCCAGCTATGGATTGCGACGGATGACGGCCTAGACCGCTTTGAACCTGCCACACAATCGTTCACGCATTACCGTCACGACCCTGCCGACGCCACCAGCCTGCGGCACAATACAGTGCGAGCCCTCGCCCAGACCCGCGACGGTACGCTCTGGGTCGGCAGCCAGGGCGGACTCAGTCGGCTTGGCGCCGACGGGCATTTCAGCCATCCCCTGCAATATCAACCGAAATTGGGCATGGCTGAGGCTCCGGGCGTCACCACGCTTACCTCAGATGAGCAGGGACGACTCTGGATCGGCACAAGAACCGACGGGGTCCTGATGCTTGATCCTGATAGTGGCGCGATATCTCGCGTCGAACTGCAGCAGGATAAAGCGACGGCGGCCCTGCCGCCGGTTATCAACAGCGTGTTACTGGACCGCGACGGTTCGCTTTGGGTAGGCACCCTGGGGCAGGGGCTTATCCAAAAAACAGCCCAGGGAGAAATACACGCGTATCGCCATACCGCTGGCGATGCGAGCAGCATCAGTTCTGACACTATTTCTAAAGTCTTTCAGGACCGACAGGGCCTCATATGGGCCGGGACCAACCGTGGCCTGAGTCTCTGGCCACCATCCGCACGCCGTTTTGAGCGCTTTCAAAACGACCCCGATCAGGCAGACAGCCTGCGGGACGACGTGGTTATGGACATATTCCAGGATGCGGGCGGCGTTATCTGGGTGGGCACATTTAACGGCGTTAACCGATGGAACCCGGAAGTGACCGGCTTTGCGCATATCAAGCGTCAGGAGGAAACCAGCACATCACTTCCACACAATAAAATTTCAGCTTTCGCAGAAGGTGTCGATAACACTCTATGGGTGGCCACGCTTGGAGGCGGTCTATCGCATTGGAATATGCGCACCAATCATTTCAAAAACTACCAGGCCCGCGGCGATGGGCTGGGTCCAGCAGAAGACATGGTCGGACCTTTACTGTATGACGACAGCGGGCGCCTCTGGGCTGGCACCATGAGCGCAGGGCTTAGCGTTATGGAGCCTGACAGCGACCGGTTTACACATTTCCGCTACAGCCCACAGCAAGCTTCCAGTCTGAGCGCAAATGCCATCGCCGCCCTTCTTCAGGACGAGGACGGGCGTATCTGGATTGCCACTTATGGCGGCGGGCTCAATGAATATCTGGGAGAGGGTCGCTTTCAGCGATTCCCGCAACCCACTGAGTCGCAATCGCAGTTACCAGCAAATTACCTGGTGGATATTGAGCAGGACGGTGCAGGCGGTCTATGGCTGGCCTCTGACGGCGGTGGGGTGCTGCATTTCGATCCAGATACGGGCACCTTTGCGACCTTGCAGGTTGACGAGGACGGCGGTGACCTCAGCCTGGACCGCGTGATTTGCCTGCTCCAGACTGAGCAGGCACTGTGGATTGGTACCCGGGATAACGGGCTCATCCGCTATCAGGATCAGCAGTGGCGACACTTCGGATCAGAGCAGGGTCTCCCCAGCAATGCGATCTACGGCCTGCTGGAAGATACCGAAGGCAACATCTGGATCAGCCACACCCGCGGCCTGACCCGACTGCGACCCACCACTGAGTCTTTCACTACTTTCGACGTCAGTCACGGGCTGCAGAGCCGAGACTTTAACGACGGTGCCTACCTGAAGCTCAGCGATGGCCGCATGGTGTTCGGTGGCGCGAACGGTTTCAACCTGTTCTCTCCGCAGGATGTGACCATCAATACTCACGTGCCGCCGGTACGTTTAACCCGGTTCACAAAATTCAATCGGGAAGTCGCGCTGACTCAACCGGCACACATGCTGGATCGAGTAACCCTGGATTATGACGACTATGTTGTGGGCTTCGAGTTTGCAGCCTTGGATTACACCGACCCAAGTCGAAATCAATACCGATACATGCTGGCGGGCTTTGATCGAGAGTGGGTTTACAGCGACGGCATTCGCCAGGCGACCTACACCAACCTCAGTGCCGGTAATTACAACTTCCTGGTGCAAGGCAGCAACAACGATGGCCTCTGGAATGAAAACGGGCTGTCAATTGCTGTTTCCGTGGAGTCCGCTCCCTGGGCTTCCTGGTGGGCCATGGCGCTTTATACTATTGCGGCCATCGGGCTGATTTATGCGGGCGCCCAGGCTTATAGCATTCGACTGCACCGAGACGAGCAAAATCGCTACAGCAAGCAGCTTGAGATGCTGGTCGCCGAGCGCACCCAGGAACTGGAGACCGAAATCACCGGCCACAAGGCGGTCGAGCAGGAGCTCTCCCGCTCACTGCAGGAGAAAGAGGTGCTGTTGAAAGAAGTGCACCACCGGGTCAAGAACAATATGCAGGTGGTCTCCAGCCTGTTAAATATTCAGGCCGACACGGTCATGGACGAGCGTTTCAAAACCCTGCTGGTAGAGAGCCAGCAGCGGATCAAGTCCATGGCGCTGATACACGAAAATCTGTACCGGTCCGACAATCTGCTGGAAATCAACTTCCGCGAATACATCGAGATGCTGGCCCAGGGCCTGGTGCGCTTTTACCGCTTTGAGGCTCTGATTATCGATCTCCAACTGAAGGTCGATGAGATCTTTCTGGACATCGATACCGCCGTACCTTGCGGCCTCATCATCAATGAGCTGATCTCGAATGCCCTGAAGCATGCCTTCGTCGGGCGCACGGGCGAAGGCATCATCTGCGTAAGCTTTGGCAAAAATGGCGACCATGCCGGGTATGAAATCCAGGTTTCTGATGATGGCCATGGCGTCTCGACTGAGGTGGACCTCGCCAGCGTGGCGTCTATGGGTATGGAAATTGTTCGCATCCTGACTGAACAATTGGAAGGTGACTGGGACTACCGTTCCGACAGCGGCGCAGTCTTCACGATTCGCTTCCCAGGTAAACGCCTATGAGCCGTGCGCGCATTATGGTGGTGGAGGATGAGGTCCTGGTTTGCAAGGACATCTCCAACCGTCTCACAAGCCTGGGATACGAGGTAGCTGCATGCGTCGGACGCGGTGCCGATGCCATTGAAGCGGCCCGGCGTGAGAACCCAGACCTCATTCTGATGGACATTAATCTACGTGATGAGATTGACGGCATAGAAGCGGCACAGGCCATTCACCAGGCGCAGGATCTACCGATCATTTTTTGTACGGCTTATTCCAATGATGAAATCCTCGAGCGCGCAAAAATCACTACACCTTACGGCTATATTCTCAAGCCCTTCGATAATCGAGAGCTGGAAATCAACATAGAGATTGCGCTCTACAAACACGCCGCTGAACGCAGCCTGCAGGAAACGGAGTGGCGCCTGAATACAACGCTAAGCAATATCAGCGAGGGTGTCATCGGGACCGATACCGAGGGGCGCGTCATCTTGATAAATCCTGTTGCTGAGGCGCTCACGGGAACGCGTATGTCTGATGTGCGAGGCATGTCGATCTGGCAGCTTCTGGAACTGCATGATTTCGATACTCACGGTCGCGGCGTTAACCTTAAGACTACGGTGCTGCGCAAGGGTCGTAGCTTGAAGCGACTGCGTCAGTACTTAATCACCCGCAACGGTGATGAGACACCGGTTGAGCTCAACGCCAGACCCATACCCGGAGATGACCGCTACCGAGAAGCCGTCGGTATGGTGATTTCCCTGCGCGACATCAGGCAACAGCTTGGCTATGAGACGCAGATACGTCGCAACGCGTTCTATGACCCACTGACAGGTTTACCCAACCGTACGCTGTTTCTCGATCGGGTCGACAACGCTATCTCTCGGGCCCGTGAACACACGGAAGATGGCTTCGCTGTTTTGTTCCTGGACATCGACCAGTTTCGCAGTGTCAATGAGGGACTGGGCCATGGTGCCGGCGATGCGCTTATCGTCGAGGTGAGCCGACGGGTCAGTGAGGTACTGGGCAAGGCTGACACCTTGTCTCGCTTCGGCGGCGATATCTTTGCCGCCCTGCTGGAAAACAGGGAATCACTGGCCGACGTGGTAGATACGGTAGGCAACATCAAGCGTCAGTTTGCCCAGGGTTTCGCGGTAGACGACCGTTTGATCGATACGTCCTGTTGTATTGGTATCGTAATGAACCATCCACACTACATTTCTGCGGAGGACATGGTACGCGATGCAGACACCGCGGTGCATCGGGCCAAGGCAGAAGGCCGTGGCAGCCATACCGTATTCGATCGAGGTATGCACACGGCTGCACTACGCGCGCTTGAATGGCGCGATGAAATGCAACGAGGCATCGAAGAGCAACGCTTCTCGCTTGAATATCAGCCCATAGTGGACGTCAACTCAGGCAAGCTATCGGGACTTGAGGCGCTGTTGCGGTGGCGCTCCGACAAATATGGACATGTGTCTCCAGATGACTTCGTTCCGGTGGCGGAAGCCTCTGGTTTGATCCTGCCACTGGGGCGCTGGGTGCTCGAGACCGTCTGTCAGCAGATTGTCCAATGGCGCGACCAGTTTGATTTGGACCTTCACGTCGACGTAAACCTCTCGGGTGTACAGTTTGATCAGTCCAACCTGGCAATGGAGATCCGCCAGCTGCTCAGCAGCAAAGGGCTTGCGCCCGAGCAATTGGGACTGGAAATCACAGAAAGTGTTGCCATGCGCGACATCGAATTCAGTATCGACACCATGACTCAGCTACAGGCGCTGGGAATAAAGATTTCCATCGATGACTTTGGCACTGGTTATTCCTCGCTGGCTTATCTGAAGCGCTTTCCCATCAGTCTGCTCAAGATTGACCGCTCCTTCGTGACGAACATCACCAACGACCGCAACGATCAGGCGATAGCGAGCGCTATTATTGCGTTGGCCAAGCAACTCGATTTACGGGTATTGGCAGAAGGCGTTGAAACTCGCGAGCAGCGTGATCACCTCATCGAGCAGGGCTGCGACTTTATTCAGGGGTACTTCTACAGCGAGCCACTCAGCAGCGACGAGGTTGTGCCTGAGTTGGTCAAAATCGGCTTGCTGGAGCTACCTTCCAGCGTTCTCACCACAAAACCTCATAGTGATGGCAGCGCCCAGCGCCTGAGCTCCTAGCCTCCGTTACAGCATTTGTGTCCGGCCTGCGGTCGCTGCGCTGGGAATTCAGTTGGCGGCGAGACAGGCGTATATTGTTGGCCCGCAGCTAACAAAATAGAAGATTGCTGATGACCCGGCTATCGCGTATCCGCGGCTTCCCGCCCTACATGATGATCTTGTTCCTCAATGCCTTTGTGGATTTAGGGCACAAGATCATCGTGCAAAATACAATATTCAAGACTTACGACGGGCAGGAGCAGATTATTCTGACCGCGATTGTCAACGCGTTTATTCTGCTGCCCTTCATCCTGCTGTTTTCACCTGCGGGCTTTCTTTCCGACAAACATCCCAAGCCGCAGGTCATTCGCTGGACGGCGTTTGCCTCAATCGCCGCGACCTTGCTGATCACCCTGTGTTACTACCAGGGCTGGTTTTGGGGTGCCTTTGCGTTGACTATGGTGCTGGCAACCCAGAGTGCGTTTTACAGCCCCGCCAAATATGGCTACATCCGTGAGCTGGTAGGGGCCGAAAATCTGGCGGCAGCGAATGGCATGGTGCAGGCCACCACCATCACCGCCATTCTGATGGGCACATTTGTCTTCTCAGGAGCGTTTGAAATCCTGCTGCCCAATGTGGGCAACTTCACCACCAATGACATCATTGCGCTCATCGCGCCCATCGGCTGGGCGTTAGTGGTGCTCGCCACGCTGCAGTGGCTTATCAGTTTCCGTCTGGTGCTCACGCAAACGGAGCGAACTGATCGCGACTTTGAGATAGAGCGCTATCTGCGTCTGAACTACCTGCGCAGCAATTTGTCCCTGCTAAAAGAGCGCCGTGCCATTTTGCTGTCGATTCTGGGGCTGGCAACCTTTTGGGGAATCTCGCAGGTGATGTTGGCAGCCTTCCCTGCCTTCGCCAAAGCGCGCCTTGAGATGAACAATACCGTCATTATTCAAGGCATTCTCGCCTGCGCCGGTGTCGGCATCATGATCGGTTCGCTAATTGCCGGGCGCATCAGCCGCAACTATATCGAGACCGGCTTGATCCCTATCGGTGCGGTTGTTATCACGGTAGTCATTGCCGTTCTGCCGACGCTGCAGAGCGCATTCACGATGGCTTTGGCGTTCCTCGCGGTGGGTATCGGCGGAGGATTCTTTATCATCCCGCTCAGCTCGCTGGTGCAGTTTAATGCCCGAGCCAGTCAGCTAGGCACGGTGCTGGCGGGCAATAACTGGATTCAAAATGTCACTATGCTGACGTTCCTGATCGTGACGGCGAGTTTTGCCTATGGCGGAGTGGATGCCATCGGACTGTTCTATCTGCTGACCCTGGTGGCGCTGCTGGGGACAAGTTTTACCGTGCGAAAACAGCCCCAGTCACTGTCGCGCCTCGTAGCTGCCGCCGTACTGCGCCGCCGCTACAAGTATCAGGTGTTGGGATTCGAAAACCTGCCACAGGCTGGTCCTCTGCTTCTGCTGGGTAACCATATCTCGCGTATTGACTGGGCGCTGGTGCAGATCGCCTGCCCGAGGCCGCTGCGTTTTGTGATGCTACGCAGCCAATACGATGTCTGGTACCTGAAGCCGCTGTACAAAATGCTGCGGGTTATTCCCGTTAAATCTGCACAGAGTCAGTCTTCGCTGGAGCTGATGAACCGCCTGCTCAAGGATGGTGAAGCCCTCTGCCTGTTCCCGGAGGGCGCCATTAGCCGCAACGGCCAGCTAGGTCGCTTTCACGCCGGCTACGAACACATGGTGGATGGGGTAGAGGACGGCGTCATTGTGCCGTTCTATTTGCGCGGCTTGTGGGGCAGCAAGTTCGCCTCCGACGATGATCATCTGCGAGATTCCCGCGCCCCCAGTATCAAGCGCGACCTGATCATCGCCTTTGGCAAGCCCCTGCCCATGAACACCCGCGCCGAGCAGCTCAAACAAAAAGTATTCGAGTTATCGATCACCGGATGGGAAGCCTATACACGACGCCTGGACCCGCTGCCACTGGCCTGGCTGCGCACGGTTAAACGCAACCTCGGCGACGTCTGCACCGTAGATGCGTCCGGCGTGAAGTTGAGTCGACGCCGCTTTGCCGCGGCGACGTTGGCCTTTGGCAGCGCGATGAAGCTGGACGCCGACGCCGATAACGTTGGCCTGCTATTACCCGCTGCCAACGCCGCGGCCATCGCCAACATGGCTATTATGCTGAAGGGGCGCAGCGCCGTTAATCTGAACTTCTCTTCGCCGGTGAGTGCGGTACAGGCCGCAATCGAGCGCGCGCAAATCAGGCAGGTATTTACGTCGCGTCAGTTTGAAACGCGATTGGAAGCGAAGGGGATCGATCTGCAGGCGCTCCTTGCCGGCACCGAAATTACCTACATGGAGGATATTCGCGAGAACCTGCCTCAATGGAAGCTGTTGCTATGTCTGCTTGAGGTGAGCCTGCTACCTCCGCGCTGGCTATATGCCCTGCATGGAAAACGCAGTGGCCTGGACGACCCCGCGGCAATTCTCTTTTCCTCGGGCAGTGAAGGTCAGCCGAAGGGCGTCGTGCTGTCACACCGAAATATTCAGTCCAACTGTAAACAGATTTCCGATGTGCTCAACACACGGGTGGACGATGTGGTGATGGCGTCCCTGCCACCTTTTCACGCTTTCGGGCTTACGGTGACCTTGATCATGCCGCTTATTGAGGGAATCCCCATCGTATGCCATCCAGACCCCACGGATGTGCTGGGAATTGCCCGCGCTGTTTCTCGTTACCGGGCCACCATTCTATTTGGCACCGCAACCTTCCTGAGCCTCTACGCGCGCAATCGCAAGATCGACCCAATACTGCTGGAGAGTCTGCGCTACGTTGTGGCAGGCGCTGAAAAGCTGCCTGCTCAAGTGCGGCGGGACTTTCAGCTCAAGTTTAATAAGCGCATCTTTGAAGGCTACGGCGCCACGGAAACGACGCCGGTCGCCAGCGTCAACGTCCCCGACGCCATCGACACCGAAGACTGGCGCATTCAGGTTGGCCAGAGCGAAGGCAGCGTTGGTATGCCCCTGCCCGGCACTAGCTTCAAGATTATTGACCCCGAGACCCGTGAAGAACTACCACTGGGTGAAGACGGGATGATCTGCATCTCTGGCAACCAGGTGATGTTGGGGTATCTAGAGGACAGTGATCGAACCGATGCAGTGATCTTCGAAGAGGATGGTATGCGCTGGTACATCACCGGTGATAAAGGCCATCTAACCAGTGAGGGTTTCCTGGTGATTGTCGATCGCTACTCACGCTTCGCCAAAATTGGTGGAGAGATGGTGAGTCTGGGCGCGGTAGAGGAACAGGCCAGAGCGCTGCTACCGGCGGACAGTGAAGAGGACCTGGCAGCAGCGGCCCTGCCTGATGACCGCAAGGGTGAAAAGGTCGTAATGCTAGTTACCAGTGACACGCTCGCGCAGGATTTACGCGAAAAAATGGTCGAGGCAGGCGTGAGTCCTCTGATGATTCCCAGTCAGGTCATCAGGGTAGACGACGTGCCCAAGCTGGGCAGCGGTAAAACGGATTTCAGCGCACTTAATGCCCTGGCCCACGAGGCGGCCAGCGCTTAGCCAGCGGCCTCAATCAGCTCAATCAGTTCGCCCGCGGCGCCGCGACAGGCGGCGACGCGCTGACCGGCATAAAGCTTGCCCGGCAGGGTTTGCGGCGGATAGATGGGTGTCAGCCCAATGTTATCCAGATTGTCGACAACGAAGCTGACAATTGCGATGCCAGTAGGCAACAGACCACCACTGGGGGGACGCGCCCGCGCCAGTCCGAGCTGATTTATCTCTACCATACTATGACCAGCAAGCTTTACGGTGGCGCAGGGATGTTTCAGCGACGCATCCAGACCATGGGCCCGGTTCACTGACCCTAGCGTGGTGTCAAAAGTCCAGTGACCCGTGGCGCCCAGCTTGTTATACACTGACAGCCCTTCATCCCTCCGCAAACAGGCGCTGACCGGCGCCATTAGACGATCCACAACTGCTCGGGCCGGTGCGATATCAAAAGGCGGCTGCGACTCCAGTATCTGAGTCAGGTACAGCACCTCTCCGGCGGGCCCGGTGACCTGCATACCCAGTACTGCGTTGTCTCCGGTAGGCGAGCGGACCACATTGAAAGGAGCGTCACGGCATCGCTCTGCCAGTCCCACCACGTCTTCCACCAGAACTTCCAGCGCCATCCAGCCCAATTCACGAAACGGCTGAGCCTGACGCTGCCCTGGAATGCCCAGCAATCGCAACCAGGGATGGCCAGTGGGCGATGCCAGCGTTGTCAGTGTGCAGCCCTCCAGTCGAGGTTTACCCCATAACTGTGCTTGCGTGGATGTGACAGGGCCAGACTCGAGCACTTCCGCCGACAGAAAGCTGGTATAGGCCACAATGGAGGCGTCCAGATCCGGGACTACGATCGTCCCGGTCAGACTGGGCCCCAGAGGTATCAGTGTCGGCATCCGAATTCAGCGGGTGTGAAAGCACGGAGTATAGCGGTGCGGGCGCGGGCGACGAAAGCTGCGGTATAGTTCTGGCATGAGCGATACTACCATCGACCCCGATGCCGCACTGGCGCAGGCCAGCAGCATTGAGTCCGAGTACTACCATTTTTCGGTGGGCGCGGAATCGGCGCGCTTCGCGCTGCGGGGTAACTGGACGATTCTCAATCTCGCTCAGTTGGAAGGCATTGTCGAACGCTTGTCGCTGGATCGTATGCCGGTGCGAGACATCGAGTTCTCCTGCGGCGGCCTGCAGGAATTTGATCTGTCCGGCGCCTGGTTGCTGTATCGCACCGGGGAGGAGCTGAAACAGGCAGGCTTCAGCGTGGACTACAGCGGCTTCAAGGCTGAACACCTCGCCTTTATTGATGATGTGGTCTCCATGGAAGAAGCCGCCAAGGCCCCACCGCCAGTCCCCTGGCTGACCGCAATTCAGCGCGGGGTTACCAGAAGAATCACTGGCCTGACCCGCGAGATGCGCAATCGCAATCGGTGGCTGATAGCCGTAAGCGCCGGCGTAATCACCACAGCCCTGCAACCACGACGCATGCGCTGGACCCCCACTGCACGACATATAGAAGATGCAGGGGTCAATGCCATTGGCATTGTCGCCTTAATGGCGTTTCTCGTGGCACTGGTACTGGGCTTTCAGAGTCAGACCCAGCTCAGCCAGTTTGGTGCGCAGATTTTTACCGTTGATCTGGTGAGTATCTCAATCCTGCGTGAGATGGGTGGCTTGCTTACTGCTATTCTGGTGGCGGGCCGTTCCGGCAGCGCGTTTGCAGCAGAACTTGGTGTCATGCAGCTCAATGAAGAGGTCAGCGCCATGGAGACCATGGGGATTGATCCCTTTGAGGCTCTGGTGCTGCCGCGGATGCTGGCACTGATTATTTGCTTACCACTGCTTACGTTTCTGGCAAATATGGCGGGGCTGATCGGCACGGCAATGATTGCAGTAGGTGTGCTCGATATTCCGTTTACCCTGGTGATCGAGCGCTTCCTCAGCCTGGACCCACTGCTTCACTTTCGCGTCGGCATGATCAAGGCACCGTTCTTCGCCCTGATGATTGGCGCCATAGGAACATACCGCGGCTACTACGTGGAGCGCTCCGCAGATGCCGTAGGACGCAACACCACCAGTGCCGTAGTAGAATCTATTTTCCTGGTGATCGCTCTGGATGCGATGTTCTCAATCCTGTTTACGGAGATTGGTTGGTGAGTCAGCCGCTGATTGAAGTGAGAAATGTTGTCAATCGCTTTGGCGACCATACCGTGCACGACGGCATTAATCTCACCATTTATGAGGGAGAAATTCTCGGCATCGTCGGTGGCTCTGGCAGTGGCAAGTCAGTGCTACTGCGAACTATTCTGGGCCTGCATACCCCCACCGAAGGCGAGGTCGAGGTGTTCGGCGGACAGATTACCTGCAGCAAGAAAGGCGGACAGTACCTGGACCACTGCCGTCCGCGCTGGGGGGTACTGTTTCAAAGCGGAGCACTGTTTTCAGGGCTTACTGTGCTTGAAAACGTGGTCGCGCCGATCATCGAGAACACCCGCATCAGCAAGGATTTTGCTGCAGAGCTGGGACGGCTCAAACTGAAAATGGTGGGGCTTAAGGAAGAGTCATTTGATAAACACCCCGCCGAATTGTCCGGAGGCATGGTCAAACGCGCAGGTCTGGCGCGAGCGCTGGCGACAGAACCCAAGGTCGTGTTTCTGGATGAACCCACTGCGGGTCTGGATCCGATCAGCGCCGCCGAGTTTGATCAGCTGATCCTGTACTTGCGCGAACATCTGAAGCTTACGGTGGTGATGATCTCCCATGATATGGACTCTCTGCTGACCATCTGCGACCGCCTGGCGGTGCTGGTAGACCGTCAGATCATTGCCGATTGCACCGACCGGATTGTGCATCACCCTCACCCCTGGATACACAGTTACTTCGGCGGTGTGCGCGGTCGCGCCGCACTGGGTGCGTCCTGATGGAACGCAATGCCAAGCTGGCAATGGTTACCGCCTTCCTGGTGTTGACGCTTGGCGTGCTGGTTGTGTTTTATCGCTGGATCACGCCGGAGCACCCGGACGCCTCGCTATCGGACATAAACATCCTGTTTCGTGGCTCCGTGAGCGGCTTGTCTATCGGCAGCGAGGTCCGCTATCTGGGTGTACCCGTTGGCCGCGTTGAAACTATCAGCTTAAGCCAGGACTATCCTGGACACGTCAGCGTAGTGTTCGGCAGCAACGAAAGCCTGCCTGCTCCCGGAGACCTGGTTGCACTGCTGGAAGCGCAGGGGATTACCGGCTTATCGATCATCGAGCTGCGTGCCCGTTCTTCGGAAAATCCAGGGTTCGACGTTCCAACCAATACCATTCCAGGCTACCCGTCGCTGTTCAGCCAGTTGGCAGGTTCCGCAGACCGCATCACGACATCGGTGGAAAGCACCCTGGCACGACTGGACAAAGTGCTGAGCGATGAGACGGCAGAGGACCTGGCGGTTGTCATAAATCATCTTAAAACCCTGTCTACCAACCTCGCCGAGGCCAGCGGCGATATCGACACATTGATGAGTACAGCGAGCAGCGTCTCGAAAGAGCTGGAGTCGACACTGCCAGCTTTCCGGGATGTCGCCAAGCGTCTGGATAACGAGGTGCTGCCGGTAATAGCCAGCGCCGGCGGCTCAATTGAAGCCGCCAGCGGTGAAGTCACGAAAACCCTGCAGGAGAACCGACAGGCGCTGGGTTCTATCATCAACCAGGAGTTACCCTCCCTGATGGGACTCAGTGATGAGTTGGCAGAGACCCTGTCTGAGCTGGACTCCCTGATGGGCCATATCAACGACGAACCCGGTGCTCTGCTGTATGGAAAGAAAGTTCGTGAAGTGGAGATCACGCTTGATTAGATGGCTCTCAGTTTTACCCTGCCTGCTACTCACCGCTTGCATGACACTGCCAGGCAGCGATGCGCCCGCCAGCAAGCGCTACCTGCTGATGTCCGCAGAGCAACGCTGCCAGTCAAGCAATACCTCGCTCTCGCTCAGTATTGCCAGCATGAACGCAGGCCTGGTAACAGACCGTATCGCGTTGGTCGATGGTGACACCGGTGAGCTGCAGTACTTGCGCGGCGCGCGCTGGGCGGTGCAGGCCAATGAACTGCTGGAGCAGCGCCTGGCAGAAGATCTTGAATGCGCAGGCTTCACAGTGCAATCCGGACACTATCAAAGCCTGGGCCAGCGCCGCCTGGTGTGCGAAGCACGGGCGCTGCACCTGCGTGACAAGTCGATAGCCGAAGTCGCTTTATCCTGTATCGATACCAGAGAGGGCAGCACTCACAGCGTGGTTAGCCGACATACCGCTCCAGTCCGGCCCTGGTCAGCAGACGCCGCCGTGGCAGCGCTCTCCCAGGCATATGCCGCCACGCTGGAGGATGTGCTGGCGCTATTGGCAAGCCCATGAATGAACTCACCGAGTCGACGATTTACTGCCCCTACTGCGGCGAGCCTAACGGCGTACTGATCGACCCCTCAGAGGCAGGCCAATCCTACATCGAAGACTGCCAGGTCTGCTGCCGACCCATCGTGTTCCTGATCGACAGCACTGGCAGCAACGCTGAGGTGTTTAGCGAAGACGATTAAGGCTTGATGCCAACGTGCCGGTCTGCACCCATGGTGAACAGTTGCGAAGCTCGAATCATAAGGCCTGAGCGAGACATAGCCTTGAACGTTAGTACTGGTGACCACGCTACATAGCGATTACACTCGGGCAAAAAAGAAGCATTGGAAATCGGCTCGTGATCAGCCCACAGGTGCGCGAGGCACTACCCAACCTGGAGAATTTTCTGGAGCACTGCCAGCGCCAAAGTTTCAAGGCGCGCAGCGTTATTGTGCGCGCGGGCGAACCCAGTGAAACCATGTTTTTTGTCATAGACGGCACTCTTGCCATCAGCATTAAAAGTGAAGACGACCAGGATCTGATTCTGAATTATGTCAACGCGGGCGACTTCTTCGGCGAAATGGGTTTGTACAAGCGCGTCGCTAAAGTCCGCTATGCCACCGTGCAGGCCAAAACGCAGTGCGAAATCGCGGAAATCAGTTACGACGCTTTTCACGCACTGAAAGATAACTATCCAGACCTCCTCTACCACATCGGTTCACAGATGGCGGAGCGCCTTACCCAGACCACGCGCAAACTTCATGATCTGGCATTCGTCGATGCCCGAGGTCGCATCACCAATGCTCTGCTGGATCTGTGTCGAGAACCGGCGGCGCTCACCCACCCTGACGGCATGCAGTTGAAAGTATCGCGGCAGGAGCTGGCACGCATCGCGGGTTGTTCTCGCGAGGTAGCAGGGCGCATGCTCAAGAAGCTGGAGAACGAGGGCATTGTAGAAGTCAGCGGCCACACGATTGTGGTGCGCGGTGAACGCGAGTTGTTGCAGGCCAGAGAAAAGCCCGAGCGCGCCTGAATACCCTGACTGATACCTTAAAAAAACCTGATCTACATCGGGTTTACAAAGCCTCCCGGCCACACTTACCCTAGACGGCCCGCGATGCGGGGATTAAAAGTACGCCTGCGTTACGGGCCGCCTGGGGATTAAACCAATAAAAGTCAGAGCACTATACAGAGCGGCAAAGGTGACGCAGGCCACCGCGCCCTACGACAGCGTGACGCTGCGGGTGTACTACCCCTGCCGGTTTTCCGACACTGTGGAAGAACAGGCCAGCGCATTAATTCCTGTCGACAACAAGCGCACGCCCCTGCCCGTCGTCTTGTTAATACCCGACGTAGACGTTCCACAGGAAAGTTATAGCTGGCTTGCCGAAGCTCTGGCGCAGGCAGGTATGGCAGCCGTCAGCTATAGCTGGGTGCATGAACATGCTGATGGCCTGGTAAGAAGCGGACCCGGGTTTCAGGAAAAGCGACTCAGCCGCAAGCGGTTTGGCCGCAAGCCCTCGTGCCCAGCGCTGCCAACTGTTTTATCAGAGCTGAAAAAAATGAATAAGCGTGGTCCTCTGGCAGGTGCGCTTAACCTGTCCTGCATGGTAATCGGTGGCCACGCAGCCGGCGGCCGGGCAGCCTTACTTAATGCCAATCGCGAGTGGTTCCCAAATCTCTGTGGCGCTTTCTCCTATGCCTCTCACACGCTGACTGAGCCCGGCCAGGGATGGGAGCGAGGGGATGTAATGCCCTTGCCCAGGGATATGCCGCTGCTGCTGCTTGCCGGCACCGAAGATGGCGTACTGGCCAGCCGACTTCCTGGCACGGGCCCGCGACCGGAGACCTGGGCAGTGGAAAAAACGTTTGCGGACGGCGTTAAAGGTCGCCGCGGTGATCGCCATTTAGTGCTGGTCGATGGCGCCAGCCATTATACTTTTACAGCACCGCGAGCCAGCGTGACGGGGAGTGGCTTCCTCGATCGTCGCACCCGAGGCCGTGGTAAGGCTCTGCGCAAATACCTGGCGAAGCTGATTGTGACTTTCTGCGATCAGACCTGCCGCAAGGACCCGATGTCTCGAGCAGATCTGCAGGCCCTGGTGCAATCCAGTCATCACATGGTGGAGGACGCATCCCACAAGTAAACGCTGGCCCCCTGTTGTAGATTTGCAGAAGTCGGTTTGAGGCGCAGCGAACCAGCACCCGTTCGTCGCCGTAACAAGCGCATGTCAACGTCCAAGTCTCCCATCATCTACTGGTTCCGGCAGGATCTGCGATTGAGCGATCTTCCTGGATTGCAGGCTGCCGCTGCTACCGGACAACCAATACTGCCGGTGTATGTGCTTGACGATAACAGCGCTGGCAACTGGGCTGCAGGTGGCGCCAGCCGCTGGTGGTTACACCATAGCCTGACGGCACTATCTACTGACATCAGCGCTGCCAATGGCCAGCTTCTGGTATGCGCCGGGGATACGCAGTCCATATTGGCAGAACTGGCAACCGTCACAGATGCGGCCGGTGTCTACTGCAGCCGTGGGTATGAGCCCTGGGCGGCGACCCTGGAGCGGCAACTGCACGAAACGTTTGAAGCACAGGACATTGAGTTTCGTCGTTTTGGCGGCAACTTACTGTTTGAGCCGGAGCAGATCGCCAATCAGTCCGGGTTGCCCTTCAAAGTTTTCACGCCGTTCTGGAAGGCTTGTTTGCGGCAACCCGAACCCCGACAGCCGCGCCCGAAAATCGATAAGGGTTTCTACGGCGACAGCGTTCCCGCACTTAAAACAGCTCAGGCGCAGAGCCTGGACGCGCTAAATCTGCTGCCCGTAAACCCTGACTGGGCAGAGGGCTGGGAGAGCTTGTGGCAGCCTGGCGAAACCGGTGCCGCAGTGCGACTGGAGCGCTTCCTGGAAACCGCAGTCAATCAGTACGATGAGGGGCGTGACCAGCCGGCGCTCGCAGTAACCAGTCAACTGTCCCCACATATTCACCACGGCGAGGTTTCGCCGCGCCAGATTTGGCACGCCGCCCAGAGCTCGGGCAAGGCAGTCAAAAAGTTCCTGTCCGAACTAGGCTGGCGGGAATTCTCTTACCATTTGCTGCACCATTTCCCGGATATTCCCGAGTCTGCTTTCAAACCCCAGTTCAACGCGTTTCCGTGGCTCGGAAAACCAGAGCATCTGCGGGCCTGGCAAAAGGGACAAACCGGCTACCCGTTAGTAGATGCTGGTATGCGAGAGCTCTGGCAGACAGGTTTCATGCACAATCGCGTGCGTATGGTTGTGGCGTCCTTTCTCACCAAGCACCTGCTTCTGCCCTGGCAAGCGGGTGAAGCATGGTTCTGGGACTGCCTGGTAGACGCAGACCTCGCCAGCAATAGCTGTAGCTGGCAGTGGGTCGCCGGCAGCGGCGCAGACGCCGCACCATACTTCCGAATTTTTAATCCGACTGCGCAGGGCGAGAAGTTCGATAAGGCGGGCGAGTACATACGGCGCTGGGTTCCGGAGTTGTCGGCACTGCCCGACAAGTATCTGCACGAACCGGCCGCTGCACCAGATCAAGTGCTCAGCGAAGCCGGCCTGGTACTAGGGCAGGATTACCCTCGACCCCTGGTCGATCACAAACAAGCGCGGCAGGCGGCCCTTGACGCCTACGAGGCCATTCGCCAGACCGGCTGAATCAGGACGTCGGCTGCAGCAGTTCTGCAACACCCGCGCAGCGTTCATCGAGCTGCGCGGAGCGCTTCAGACCCTTGATAATGGCAGGATCAAGTTCGGGATAACGTGCCGCCGCCGTCCGTAAGCGTTCTGCATTTTCCACACTGCACAGCCTTGGCATGCTGTACTGCGTCACCTTGAAGTGAAAAGTGCTGTCATGCGCCGCGCTGATCTGCGGCAGCGCCTCTACCATCTGTTCGGCAAAGGGCGCGGCTAACTGGCGCTGGCTGGAGTAGGGGAACAAAGCGCTTCGAATAGTGCGACTGCGTCGCAGCTTGTAGTTTTCATCCGCCGCCATCGCCTTTTCAAACCAGGCCAGCTTCTCCTCGCCGCGAGCTGCCAGTACCTGTGCACGTACCGCGTTTTCAATTCCCAGGGAGCTGCTATCGGCATCGGCCTCCGCAGCAACCAGCTCAGCGTACCCTGGCTGACGAAATTCACTCAGCTTGTGCACGATCCGCCAGCGTGTGTCCTGGTCCAGGTCGTAATCAGGCAGGCTGATGTCACCGGACAGCAACTTTCCAATACGCGACCAGGCGGTGGCGTTGTTAGCGGTATCGATATAAGCACTTAGCCAGATTTGGCGCGCATCTCCCTGAGTCTGCTGCACTTGCTGCCAGAGGATGTTCTCAAAGCGGGCGGCGTACTCGACGAGTAAATCCGCCGCCGCAGGCACCTGATGCAGATAGGCAAAACCTCCTCGCACCAAATACAGCAGATCAATGGTGGCAGTCAGGTCTGTTTCCGCCGTGAGGTTGGTCGCCAGAATATCCAGAAACGCCGTCAGCGGCAGTTCTGCGTTTTGCACCATGTTATCGAGGTCATTCCACAACATAGACCGCAGCAGTGGATCATCCAGCGTCATGATGGCGCTCTTCAGGGTTTCCAGCGAGCGCTTGTCCAGGTTGATCTTGGCATAGCCGTGATCGTCCGCATTGGGGTAGGCAAGATCGGGACATGCTTGTCCCTCAGGTACCGGGATCGCTGTGCTGGCACCCCGATAGATGGCATCAACCGCTCCCTGTGGTGCCAGCGCTCCATCTTGCAGTCCATAAAATGCGATCCGCATCCGCTGCTCACGCAGCGTAGGTTGATCATCGGGGGCGCTCTGCAGCAGCTTGATACTGGTCAGCCTATCGGCCTCACACTGCAACTCCAGCTCGATACTGTTGACCCCTGCCTGATACAGCCAGGTCTGTGTCCAGTCATCCAGATCTCGCGCTGCGGCGGCGGCCATCGCACCCATGAAGTCTTCCAGCTCGGTGTTGTCCCAGGCGTTGCTGGCAAGATAGTCGCGCACGCCCTGACGAAACACATCGGGCCCCAGCAAGAAGGCAAGCTGCTTCAGAGACGATGCGCCTTTGCCGTAGGTAATCGAGTCAAAGTTGGAGGTCGCCTCAGCCGTGTTGCGAACTGGCAATTCAATCGGATGCGTTGTCACGAGTTGATCGGCAAAGTACGCCGACTGCTTGCTGCGCAGAAAAAAGCGATGCCAGACTTCGTCAAAATCGGTACCACCCTCCATGGCCAGACTCGCCATATAGGTGGCAAAACTTTCGTTCAACCAGAGGCCATTCCACCAGGCCATCGTGGTGATGTCGCCAAACCACATATGCGCCATTTCATGCATGATGACGCTCGCCAGGCTGAAGCGCTCGCTGCGGGTGGAGGCACGACGCTGCAAAAAGCTCTCGTTAAATGTTACCGCCGCCACGTTCTCCATGGCTCCGCTGATGTAATCCGGGACGATTAGCTGGTCATACTTCTGGAAGGGATAGGGCAGGCCAAAATACTCATCGAAAAAATCAAAGCCCTGCCGCGTGGTCGCAAACCAGAAATCCGTTTCCAGATATTGCTTCAGGCTGTGTCGAATAAACAATCGAAGCGGATAGCGAAAAGGCTCAGGCTCCTCAATGACTGCGTACTCACCAGCGTGCAGGGAGAACACGTATGAACTCAGAGGTTCGGTTGGCGGAAACGTCCAGAAGCGTGTCGCACCATCGACTCGAGTGGCAGTTTCGCGCATGGTACTCACTACCTGCCAGTTCGCGGGCGCCTGTACGCTGAGGGTGTAGCGCGCTTTCAGATCGGGCTGATCAAAATGCGGAAACAGGCGATTCGCATCATAGGGTTCGAAGTCGGTGTACAGA
>JBCDKJ010000002.1:0-116480 GCA_038746745.1 Pseudomonadota bacterium | reverse complement strand
GAAGATTTGCGTGGCTTAGAGACCCGCATCCCCATCGGCGCGGATGAATCACTGCAGCATATCGGTGAGTTTCCCCACATCGCCGAGATTTACGACGTCGTCAACATCAAGCTTGATAAATGCGGCGGCCTCACCGAAGCCTTGCAAATCGTCAGGCTATGTCAGGAACACAACAAACGCCTGATGGTCGGCTGCATGGTCGGAACCTCCTACTCCATGGCACCCGCGTTTATCGTGGCCCAGCACTGCGAGTTCGTGGACATCGATGGGCCACTGCTGCTGGCAGAGGATGTTGCGGGGGGGATGGAGTACGGCCCGACCGGAATAGTGCAGGCGCCTGAGGTTGGGTTTTGGGGATAAGACGTAACACAACAAAGACGTTGAATAAGTTCTCATAATAGCTACTATCGAAGTGAATTAGAGAACAATCAAGCTCGTGGCGAAGCAACCCATAGACTTTCTATTCAGCCCCTATCGGAGAAAAGTGCTGGCTGTACTTTTCTTACACCCCGATGAGCGCTTCCACGTGCGTGAATTGGCCAGGCGTACCGGCGTATCCGCGGGTTCCTTGCACAGAGAACTCCACGCGATGGCAGATGTCGGGCTGCTAGAGCGAGAACGCCGGGGCAACCAGGTGCTTTACCAGCCCGCACAGAGCTGCGATATATATGAGGAACTGGCCTCAATATTTCGTAAGACAGAAGGTTTAGCCTTTGTACTGCGTGACGCATTGAAAGACGTGCGCGAACAACTCGATTTTGCGTTTGTGTTCGGCTCTATCGCCGCGGGAACCCAACACACAGAGAGCGACCTCGACATTTGCCTGCTGGGTGAGCTTGCATTGCTCGACGCCGTGACAGCGCTGGCGGATACAGCAGCCCATCTGAAAAGGGAGATCAACCCGGTGGTCATGCCCACTTCGGTATTCAAAAGCAAGCTCCAGAGCGATGACAGCTTTGCCAAACGCCTATACCTTGAGCCAAAGGTATTTGTAATCGGCGACGCGCATGAGTTTGGAGAATTTGCTGAAGACCGGTCAGCTTGAGCGACACCAACCGACCACAGTTGAGCTTGCCAGGATCATCGAAGCAGCAGATCGCAACCTGAAAGACGCACAACAGACAGCGATCAGTTACGAGACCGGACTCGACGCAGCCTAAGTTAAGTCTTTCAGACCAGGCAAACAACCAGGACGGTAACGTTCTGCAGACGCCGGGCCGCAACTAAGGAATCGGCGTGTCCTGCCGCGCATCAAGCTGGCCGCGAATCAGTTTCAGTGCCGTTGCGTAAAGGAGCCGACTGCGTGTCTCACCGATGCGCGCTGCGTACTCATCGATCTCGCGCAAGGCGTAGGCAGGAATACTCAGGTTAACGCGCTCCTTGCGGGTATTGAGCCTGTTGGGGTCGATGTCTACAAGAACCCACTGCCCGTCCGCGTAGGCTTCGCGCTGCTTCATCTCGCCAAGAGAAGATGGGGGTGGAATTTCCAGATCTTCACCTTGGAAGTAGACCTCCGCAGCTTCACGCACAGCAGCAGGAAAATCCTCCCAGCTATCCGCTGCCACAAAACAACCGGGAAAATCAGGAATCTCACCTGCGACGGCGACATTGCTCTCTTCAGGCGCTAACTCGTGAACAAACACTGCGTACAGGGCCATAACTACGTGTTCCACTCCCATCCTGCTTGCCGGTAAATGCTGCGCAGCGTGCCGCGTGGCAGATCTTTCCTGGGGTGCGGCACGACGACGATGATCTGCATTTCAGAATGCCGAAACTTCTGATGGCTTCCCTTACCGCCGGTGCGCACCCACCCCTCGGACAACAAGCGCTTGATAACCGCATGACTTTCCATGCGAATAATATACACACGGTATACACATAAAAAGTGGAGATTCTCACTACAAGTCCGCGCACATCATGACTTGAGGTGGACATCCGCTTCGCTGCTATCAAGCTTTCATCACCGCTTGCGAGACCAAGGCTTACCGGTAGCAAGCGCTCCACAAATTTTATAGAACGACCACCCTATGCTCTCTTGTTGCTACACTCGATAGAGAAAGAACGAGAGCCTACGGACCCATGAACATCGGTATAGAAGACGACGTTAACCTTGTATACGAAGGCAGAACCAACTACGGGCGTGCAGTTTGGCCGGGTTATACCCCTACGCCCTCTGCTGTTGTCGACAAGTGTCGCGAAGCCGCGGCGGCGGCGATTTCGGGTTACATCCAGAAAGAGAACGCCGGATTTAAGCCTAAAGATTTAGGTGACCTCGCCAAAGAGATCGCAGCGAAACCTCACGAAAAACTGTTGGTGAGCAATGCTGCTTGGATCCTCGCCCGCCTGCATAGCCGCACGAAGTCGGCAGAAACACTGTCTAAAGGCTTGCCTCCGCCCACTGATGAAGATGCTGAGCTATCGCTCCACTGTTTATCTTCAATCCTACGAGAACTCGACTTTGCCGTAGGCTAGCGAGCTCTCTCAACCGTATGTGTTGCAGCCCAAGACGTTAAAAGCTAGATTGATACTCAAAGTGTCAGATTTTTCTACGTGGACTAAAGCGACACTTTGCCCACGAGTGGTATTTTGGGGTTACACAAAAAGAGTCCTGCCGGTCCCGAAGACCAAGCTAGGTTCGCTATAGACCAGCTGCTAGAGGCAGCAGGCTGGCATATTTGCGACTACGGTCAGCATAATATCTTCCTCCCCTGCGCTATCCGGGAATTTCCCCTCAAATCTGGACATGGCCATGCAGATTATTTGCTCAGCCTATTCAACACAACTACCAAATTGACAAGCACCGCATTGCTATAAGAACGCTGCAGTTGGCAGCATCATGGCATGACGTTGAGAAACAGCTGCTCGATCTCATTGAATAACTCAATCCCCTTATAGATTGAGTAAACACAGAAGGTTTAGACATGGGCGCGTCTTTAACACTGGTCATACTTGTTATAGCTTTGGCCCTGGTTGGCATCATTGCTCGGCTAGAGAAGCGAAAGCGTTTTCAGGAGTTTTCGTATCGCAAAAGAAAGGGGCTTCTCACTGCGGCAGAAAGATCGTTCTATGGGGTCCTTGTTACTGCTATGCCCGAGAATGTCGTCTTCGCCAAGGTCCGGGTCGCAGACTTGGTCCAGCCCAAAAAAGGGCTATCGAGAACAAACTGGCAAAAGGCATTCAATAAGATTTCTGCAAAGCATTTCGACTTTGTTGTCTGCAAACCACAAGATCTGAAAGTAGAAGTCGTAATCGAACTTGATGATGCCTCGCACAATGCTGCAGCAAGAAAGCAACGAGACGCGTTTGTTGAGCACGTTTGCTCAACTGCAGATATTCCCTTAGTTCGGATCAGGGCTGCAAGATCATACAACGTGATTGAGATACGGAAGCTGCTCAACGATGCACTACCTTCTGTAAAGAAGGACACTAGCGACTAACTGGATCAAGGCAATGAGACTGGTCAGTGATACTTCGCAGCCCCCACACAAACCAGCTCGAAACGCACGCCCAGTCACTTCTATTCCTTGCCGTCGCGCGTCGTCCAAGTTCTATACGTTTTCCACCCGGCACGAAGATGTAGGAGGTGTCATTGTTCTTCAGGATCACGTCGCCCTGAATGTGCAATTATTGACTGGGTCGTTACACAAACGCTTTGTGCGGAAAACTAATTCGGTGTCGATGCGATCTCACATAGCACCCCTGACTGTCTGCCGAGCGCCATGGCGCATACCGTGAGCCACGTGCGGGCCATCAATTGATAGGATTAAGCAAACGACACCCGAAACAGTAAGCTGTAGAGCACGGGCACCAGGAATAGCGTAATCACGGTTGCAAAGAGCAAACCGAAAAGAATCGCTATAGCCATGGTTTCAAACATGGGGCCTCCACCAAGCCACAGTGGAATCATGCCGCCAATCGTTGTCG
The DNA here is from genome assembly GCA_038746745.1 of Pseudomonadota bacterium. Taxonomy (GTDB): domain Bacteria; phylum Pseudomonadota; class Gammaproteobacteria; order Pseudomonadales; family Halieaceae; genus JANQIO01. Next base: position 112,556 of record JBCDKJ010000002.1, on the reverse strand, counting down.
CCGTCGTCAGAAGAATAGGCCGTGCCCGCTGCTGCGCTGCGGCAACAATTGCTTGCGCTGGTGACAGTCCGTTCTCATCAATCTCCAATTTGATCCTATCCAGAAGCACGATAGCGTTGTTGATAACAATGCCCGCTAGAGAGATCAGCCCTAAAAGCGTGAAGAAACCAAAAGCAGCCCCTGTGATCAGCAAGCCTGCGACAATGCCAATAAGACCCAGCGGGATAGTGACAAGCACAATCGCCGTTCGACGTACCGAGTTGAACTGGACGACCAGAAGAAGAACGATTGCGAATACGGCAAACGGAAGCGCAGCGCCAATGGAAGATGTTGCGTCGTCGGATTCTTCATTTTCACCCCCCTCCGTGTAGCCGTATCCGGTTGGCCAACGCATGCTGAAATCATCTAGCCAGGGTCGTACACGGTTAGAGATTTCTGTTGCCGTAATACCGTCTCGCAACTGCACCTCAATGGTGATCATGCGGTCCCTATCCAGGCGCTCTATATGGGCCGGCTCCCAGACAATGTTGATATCTGCGACCTGACTTAAAGGAACAGTAGCGCCGTCGGACTGGGAAAAAATCGACACGTTGGCCAGCTTTGAGAAGTCCTGGCGTTCAGCCGAGCGGGTGCGTAGAACCACCGGGATGATGTCCTCTCCCTCGCGGTAGTCCGTTAGCTCCAGTCCGCTGAGACTGGCGTCAAGTGATATGGCAATGTCTTCGTTGGTGACTCCCGCTCTGGAAGCACGTGCCTGATCAATTTCAATCGAGAGTTTGCTGGTCTGCAGGCCCCAGGTATCACTGACAACCGTAACTTCTGGAAGCTCCCAGAACTTTCGTTTTATCTCTGTGCTGATGGAATAGAGCTGCTCAAACTCAGCCCCGTATAGCTTGATTTCAATGGGGAAGGCGTAAGGCGGGCCATTGGCCAATCGCTTGACTTGAACCTGGCTGTTTGGGTGGTTCTCAAAAAAGAAGCGCTCGATAGCAGCCTTTACCTCGTCAAGCGCCGTTGAAGAATCAAGTCTAAACAGCAGTGTGGTGCTTGCAGCATTTGGATTCTCCGGTGAAAAGGAGAGAACAAAACGGGGCGAACCTGTGCCGATGTATGCCGTCCATGCTTCAACATGCTCAAAAGCGCCTTGCTTCTCGACCATTGCCTCCTCCAGCGAAACGATTAAACGCTCGGATGCGTCAATATCAGCGCCGGTAGGAAGTTCTACGATAGCTGTCAGAAATGGGTCCTCTGAGGGTGGAATGAACACTTGCGGCACGAACCCCATGCCCCATATGGAAACAAAAAAGGCGGCAACCACGCCGCCACAAAAAACGCTGCGATATCTCAGCGCCAGGAGTAGCACTCTGCGATAGAAAACATACACAGAGGAAGAAAAGGCTTCCGTGTCGCCATCTGTAGGCTCGATCTTCAGGAGCGGTGTCATCATTGGGATAAACGTCATTGAAATAACCCAAGACAGCAATAGAGCCATGGTGACTACGTAAAAAATCGATGCCGTAAACTCACCCACAGTGGACTGCGCAAGCGCAATGGGCGTGAAGGCAGCGCAGGTGGTCAGAGAACTGATGAGCAAGGGCATTTTCATTTCCGATGCTGCCGCAATGGCTGCGGGCACTGCTTCTTCACCCGTCTGGCGGCGAACTGTGACAGCCTCGACCACCACAATGGCATTATCGACCAGTAGGCCCAACGCAATTATCAGGGCCGCCAGTGAGATTTGATCAATCCCAACCCCAAACAACGACATAGTGAAAAACGTCGAGATCATCACGACCGGTATCAGGGAGGCAACCACTAGTCCCGTTCGATAACCCAGCGAGACAACCATAACAACCATAACGATCAGCACCGCCTGAATCAGGTTTTCTACGAAGGCGTTGACGCTTTTCGCCGTTAGCTCTGATTGAATAAACATCGGCTTCAGTTCAATACCCAAGGGCATCATTCCCTGCAGCTGAGCGACGCGAGCCTCTAGCGCCTCGCCCAATTCCAAAATGTTGCCGCCATCGCGCATGGAAATAGCGAGGGAAATTCCAGACGTGCCTGTAGTCCTGACTTTACTGTCTGCCGGTTCATCGTAGTCTCGGTAGACTTCGGCAATATCGCCCAATTCGAGCAAGGCGCTGCTGCCGGGGATACTGACCAATGAAGCGCTCAGCTCTTCCACTGAATCGAAGTTCCCCGTAGGTTCTAATTCAATGCGCTGATCGCCGACGACAATATCGCCCCCCGAAGACAGAATATTAAGAGATTCCAGCCCCTGCCCGAGCTGTTGTGGAGACATCTTCAGTTCAGTCAAGCGAGCGTTCTGGTAATCCACGTAGACGACTTCTTGCAAGTCCCCGTAGACATCCACCTTTGCGACGTCGGGTTCCTTTAATAAGCTATCTCGAACGAATTCAGACCAGTCTTCCAGCTCCGCTGGCGAGAAACCATCTCCCGTAAGGCTGTAAAGGTGTCCGTACACGTCGCCGTATTCATCGTTTACCGCTGGCGTGCTTGCGCCGCTTGGCAAGTCGCCCCGAATGTCTTCTACTTTTTGCCGCAGATCATCGAAGACCGGTTGCATGTCGTCGATGCTTTGCAGGAAGTCCACACTGATGACAGAAATGCCGGTTCTTGATTCACTGGTGATCTCATCGACCTCGGGCATTTCCTGTATCTTTTCTTCAATCGTGTTGGTTACCAGTTGCTCAACACGTACAGGGCTTGCGCCAGGAAAAAACGTGGTAACGGTGGCGGTTCGAATGGTGAAGGAAGGATTTTGCGCTTTAGGCAGACTAAAGTACGAACTCATCCCAGCGGCTAAGAGCAACAGTACGCTGATTGCGGTCACACGATTATTCTCGAACGCCCATTGGGTTAGGTTCATAGCGTGTCTCCGTCAGGGCTGTCGGACGTGCATGCCGTCCCTGGCGTTGGCATGCCCAGCGGTCAGAACGACATCACCTGTGGTAAGTCCTGCGACAATCTCCAGTCCAAATTCAGTCAGTACGCCCACGGAGACATCTTGCCGCCGCAGGCTCGCTATCATGGCATCCTCGGTAGGCTCAACCAGATAGACAAAGGTACCCAGCTCATCCTGGCTGACGGCGGCAGCAGGTACCATGATAGAGGCAGCGCCAACGGGCGCATTTGAGCTGCGATCAGTCAGGCTGAGTTCGGCCTCTGCAGCGAGGTTAGAACGGATAGTTTCGGGAAATGCCTCTAATACCAGCGTGACCGGGAAGCTGGCGTTACCCACACTGGCCACGCCAATCTCGCTAACAGCCGCCGGATACTTCACGCCCTTTACAGAGGCCAGGCTCACTTCGCCTTCCATCCCCGGCTCAAACGCGCCTATCTGGCTTTCAGGCACATCGATAACAACTTCCCAGATGCGGCCACAATTCAGTTTTGCGACCAGCGCACCGGCATTGACGTTTTCATTGAGTTCAACGTCTACGCTCGCAACAGAGCACTCAGCATCCGCCCTAAGTCGGGTATAGGACAGATCGAGCTCTGCGCGCCTTAGGGCCTGGGATAATGCGTCTACATCTGCGCGACTCGCCTCAGCACTCGCTAGAGACTCATCCAACTCAGTGCGTGATGCATTATCGTTGGCATAGAGTTGTCGGATACGTTGATAGTCCGCTTCCGCGCTGCGACGTGATGCGGTTGCCTGCGCAAGGTCTGCTTTGGCTTGGGCCAGCTCAACGCGATAGGTTTCGTCATCCAGCGCCGCCAGCAGAACGCCCGCCTCGACTTTGCTGCCAACAGAAATGGGCAGTTCAACGACGGTTCCCTTTACGCGGAAAGACAGGTCGACCTCTTGCGAGGCCTGAGTGGTTCCCGAGAACACGCGTTTCCGGACTGAGTAGTCAGCCGCCGAAATCAACAGACTCTTGACAGGTCTAAGCGGCGGTTCGGGGACTGCTGCCTGTTCGCATGCGCTTATGGCCGTCAGAATACTGACGCAAAGAAGACTCTTGCTTGCATTTTTCATCTATGTGCCCTTCTCGTAGGCCTCCAGTCGATTGAACCAGTCCTGCTTGGTAGCTTCGTCCACGTAAAAGTCAAAAAAGCCTATCGCTCGCTGCAGATCGATCAGGTCCAACAGATACTCATAAATGGCCTTGGCAGAGGCCAAACGCTCGTTCAGATAGGTGTTTTGCGCATCGATCAGGTCGATGTAGTTTGAGCGGCCGCGGGTGTAGGAGTCTGTGATTAACCGCAGCGTATTGCCCGCAGCCTCTTCGGACTTCTTCGCAAATCCAATGTTCAAACGGGATGCGCTGGCTTCCGCAACACTACTGCGGGCATTGGCCTCAAGCTCCAGCAACAACTGTTCACGATTGAGGCGAAGCCTGCGCAACTGCACTCTTGCCTGGCGCGTCGCAGCAAGGATTTCAGAGCCCTCGTACAGCGGTAATGACAGCTCCACACCGACAGACCAATCCTCATTAAAGTCACGGGCCATAGACGCGCCGCTATCGTCGATGACCTCTTCTATTGATGCTACAAAATCGATGTTAGGGACGTATCGCCTGCGTTTTGCCGCCAGCAATAATCGATCCTGTGCCGAAATTTGTGCGTCGATATCTTCAAGCTCAGGCGCGTTACTAATCGATTCCGCTGTCAGGAAATCTGAAAACACCATTTCACGTGCAGGCGCACTGATGAACGTCTCTAGCCTGGGGTCACCGAAGACGGGAGGTACGTCTACACCCGTTTCTACAACCGATATCGTGTCGCGAATGGGGCGGCGCAGAACGCGATTCAGGTTAAAGGCTGACTGTTGAAACACGCTCTGAGACAGGGCAACCTCTTGCAGCCCGCTAGCGAGCTCGGCCTCAAAGCGGAACACTTCGGAGCGGTCTGCGGACCCGACTCTGTAGCGGAACTGGGCTCTGTCGAGGTTTGCCCGAGTTAAGCGAACATTCTCGCGTTGGATATCGCGCTCGGTCTTCGCTATCAGTAGGTCGAGGTATGCTGTTGCCGTTTCCTGTATGACGTCCAGGCGTGTCGCATCGCGACTTGCTCGCTCAGACGTAAGATTGAATTGGGATGCGCGGTAGTTACTCAAAACAGACTCTGAGTAAATTCGCTGACGAAGCGACAGCGATGCTGTAGTCGTTTCACTAGGAATCACATCGGGAACGATTGCCAGATCGTCATCGAAGTTCTCCCAATCGACCTCGGCAGAAATTTGCGGCAGCAAATCTGACCGGGCGATGATCGCATCCTGTTCTGATACCTCGACATCTGTCTCGGCAACCGCCAGTTCCAGATTGGCCTGCAGTGCCTCTGCCACCGCAGATGGGAGCGTCAGGTCTTGCGTCTCACCACTGAACTCGTTCAGCAACTCAGCTTCGAACAGGACAGAAAAGGGTACGCTCTGATTGAGCGCCCGCGCCGTTGCAAGGTTGACGGAGAGCCGGGTTGCGGGGCTCAGCTCTACTGGCAGGTCTGCGGCATTCCTCCCGAGGGCGATATCGCGTACGTCCACGGCGAGTCGGCGGGCAAGCTGAGCAGGACTTGGTATCAGAGAGAGACCGTAGAGATATCCAGCATGCGCATCCTCGCTACCCATTGTTGAGAGTGAGGGCAGCTTGTGCAGTAGCAATGCATCAACTTGAGCCTGACGGGCCTCAGCGGTCAGCCCAAGCTGCGGCAAGATAAAGACGGCGTCAACGTTTTCGGCCAGCGCGCTAACGAGGTCAGCGTTTGGGCTTGTGTAATCAAATACTACGATTTGGTTTTCGTCATTGGCCTGAGATGACAGACCGTCCAGCGCCGCCCGTACCGCAGGAATACCGTTGTAGGTCATCTTATCCACGACAATCGCAACACGCTGGGCGTCAGTGATGCTGCGAAATCGCTGAAGTTCTGTTACCAGTTCTACTTTCGCGCTGAGATAGTGCAGGTTTTGCCGCCCACTGGTGCCATATTCTGACGCGGGGAAGCCCTGAGCAGGCGCGCTAATAACGGCGGCCGCGATAAACGGCTTTGGCGTTGCGAGCGTACGTCCGACGTCGCTTGCCAATGGCCCCAAGGCCACGATGAGATCAATATTGGGATTCGCATGTAAGGATGTGATGGAGGCAGCCGCCGCAGCTCGCGTTGTTTCCCGTAACGCCGTGTACTGGACAGAAAAATCGAATTCATCTCCCGCCAGTTCGTCCAGCTCTTGTTGTAGCAATTCTCCAGTTCGGACATATCGAGGCCCCGCATCGTCAGCGATGACGGCCAATCGTATGGCAGCTGTGTCGAGGGCCCATGCGCTTGCGGAGGATACCGTGACAACCCAAACGAAAAGTACGGGTAACCACGTGGCAAGGCGTGCGCCCAGGCTCATGGGGGTTCTCGCATAGCAACCATTTCTAATAGCGAAAGTGGCTGCACGCTCTCCTCGTCCGCATTTGGCGCAGACCATAAACAATGCCCCCCGAAAGCATCATGACCGCTAGAGACAATATCGAACAAAGCTCCTGCTGTGATGTAACACCAGTGCACAGGGGGGCGACTTTTTGCGACAAGGGCATGCAGGCGCAAAACCTGAATGTGGCCGCATACGTATGTACCATTGCACAGTCCACGAGCAGGAGAGATAACGTTGCAACAATGGGATCAAATGCGGACCGCGCTCTATGTGCAAAAGACGGGGTCTGTGAGTGCGGCGGCTAACGCCCTGGGCATTCATCGAGCCACAGTGATGCGGCATATTGAATCCGTTGAGACAATGGTGGGCGTAAAGTTGTTTCTGCGTGGGCCGCAGGGGTATCGAGCAACCGATGCAGGCCTGCGTGCGCTAGGGGTCGCACACCAGGTAGAGTCTCTGGTCAATGAGTTCTATCGCGCGGCTGATCGACCTAATACGGGCATCTCCCGCATTATTTTTTCAGCGCTGCCACCAATTACTACGTTAATGTTGCCCGCCGTTGCGGAGTTCATACGCAACTACCCAAATGTCGCAATTAGCCTACAGTCATCAACAGAGCTGATGAAACTGGAGTTGGGGCAAGCGCATGTAGCGCTGCGCGCAGGGCCAAAACCCGTGGAACTGGATTATGTTGCTCAGCACTTCTGTGATATCCACTTTTCCTTTTACGCCAGCCAGGGATACGTCGCCCAAAACGGGGCACCCCGCTCAGTGGATGAGTTCAGTAGTCACACCTTTGTTTTGCCAAACTTACCGCAGCGATTGCCATTTCAGGAATGGCTGAGACGAAAAGTCCCCGCCGATAGAGTATTTGTAGAGGCCAACGGGCCGGAGGTTGCGGAGAGTGTCATTCGGCAGGGGATTGCCATAGGAGTGCTGGCCGACCTTCAGGCGCAAACCAGTGAGCAGCTCGTAAAAGTTCTGGCTCTGCCGAAATCTGTTAGCGATACCTTATGGCTAGTAACACATGGCGATATTCATCATCAGCCAGAAATCAAGGCGTTCACCGCGGCGCTGAAGCGACAGCGAACGGACGCTGCCCAGATACCTGCATAGCACTGTACAGCGCCTCTATGGCGGCCAACGCCTGTTGTCTTATTCAGCACCCCTGCGCGGCAATTCCGTTGGCGATCATCCAGAAGAGCGCTAACCTAATAAGAGTCGTACTACATGAACGTCTCTTGGGAGGTCGGAATGACAAACGATATCGTCTGCCATACGCGCAAGCGCTGCGCTGATACCGTATTCAGTGTTCTCTTTTCCCTTGCCCTTTCCCTCTGCCTTGTCGCACAAACTGGCTTTGCGCAAGGGCCGCCTCCCCCGAGGCCTGCGCCACCTCCTGCACCGCCACCACCAGGCCCTGGCGGTCCAGGTGGCGCGCACAGCCCAGTAGGCGCGCCGATAGACGCCCTGCCCAGAGGTGCAGCAAGACTAAATCACGCAGGTCGCAGCTACTACTACTGGGGTGGCTCTTATTATACGCAAGGAGCGAACGGGTACTCGCCGGTATCCCCACCCGTTGGCGCCAGAGTGCGGTCACTCCCCTATGGCGCTACTAGAGTGCCACACACAACTGGCGGCACGATCTTTGAATACAACGGTGTGCGTTACAAGCGCAGTGGCGGTGCATACACGATCGTCGGGCCTGGCTAACGAACAATCGCAAGTGCTGAACAGGCCAGAGAAACAGCCCTAGCAGGAAACTACTAACTAGAGATGGGCGTTAACAACCGCCGCCGCACATGAACCTATCGAAGGCTATTGAGCCTCGTGATACCGAAGCGTTCTTCAGTGTTGCTATTTAAGCAAAACAACTCTTCCGACACACAGATCCGCTTTAAAATCACGTCCGATGGCAACGATGCCCAATCTTCTAATCGTTGCCACATTCAAACCTGTCTCCACCCGGTAGGCAGTAAAGGCACTGAATGGCAGCGATACCGTCTGCCACTTTGCCTCTGCCCCAAAACTAGAACGATACGACTGCCAGGGTCGGCGCATCCCCTCGGTGCGAAGGTGCACGTTGTAGCGCTCTGCATTCCCATAGACATCCAGTGCGATACCTGTGTAGCTAGGGAGTTGTTTCTGAATCGAATCACCCAGGTCGATAGCGATCTGAATAAAGCCGCCATTGTTCTCCAGGCTCACCTGGCCCTGCATGCGCAGACAAGGGCGGCCTTCAACGGTGTCCGCCGTCAGCGTGCCGCTGGAAACGCCGCCCATCACGCGGTCACTAAACAGACGCCAACGTTCACCGTTGTTCGCCAGGGTTGGAGCGGCGCTATCGGATTTGGCGGCATAGAGCTCCAACTCAGACACGCGGGTGGCACCCAAAAGCAGTATTGCAGTGATTAGCCAAATTGCAGTCCTCTGCATAGTCGCCTCAGTCGTTTGATGGTTGGCACGGCGGGAATACGAACCGCATTGTGTAATACATCACTATCCTGAGGATCGGACCAGAGCTTAGCATCACATCCATGGTGCAAAAGCCTGCACTCTGCCCTGCTGCGGCGCATTTCAGTCTCTAAAGGCGCGCTATAGCAGCGTTATAGTGGTTCACACTGCGGCTGGCACGATATCTGCTGCAATATCCGCAAGGCGCAACTCAACGACGTGATCACCGCTTCTACACTGCTCTACCTGACACCCCTGGCTCTACTGGGGGCCGGCGCTATCGCCGGTCTGACCTCAGGGCTGTTCGGCGTGGGGGGTGGATTTATTGTGGTTCCGGCGATGCTGCTGGTGTTTTCACTGCTGCTGGATGTGGGGCCGCATGATCTGCTGGTAGCGATTGGCACCTCGCTGGCCACCATTGTCGTCACGTCACTGCGTGCGGTGCAGGCCCATCGTCAACGGGGGGCGGTAGATTTTGACGTGCTTAAGGGCTGGGCACCGTCGCTGGTGATTGGTGTTCTCATTGGTTTGCTGATCGCGGGCAATGTCACCACCAGTACCCTGCTGTTGCTCTTTGCCACAGGGGTACTGCTGTATTCCTTTTACTTTCTGCGCCCGGAGTTTGTGGTGAAGCGAGAAAAGCACTATTCGCTACCTGTGGGTGCAGGCAGAGCGGTGCTGGGCTCTGGGTTGGCCGCATTCTCGGCCCTGCTGGGTATTGGCGGCGGCACGCCCTTCGTGGTGATGATGGTGGTTTGCGGTCGCCCGGTACACACTGCGGTGGCGACTGCGGCCGGCGTGGGGTTTTTGATCGCACTGCCCGGGGCAATCGGGTTTATGCTGCTGGGCTTGGGCCAGGATGATCTACCCCCAGGTTCGATGGGCTATGTGAACGTGCCCGCATTCGCCGTTATTGCCGCCACGTCGGTGTTCACCGCGCCGGTAGGTGCACGCTGGGCCCATGCGTTGTCGGAGTTTCATTTACGCCGGGCCTTTGGCCTGTACCTGCTGGTCATCTCGGCTACCATGTTCAATAAGTATCTGGCGAGCTGACTCGCTGCCACGGAGGGTTTCCTATGTTGTCACGTCGTGCATTCCTCAACGCGTCCACTGTGTCACTGGGCGCGGCTGCCATAAGGCCTCAGCTATCGCTGGCGGCCGCTGGCCTTTATGGGCCTGTGGCGGGTGTCGCCAAGCTAAACGCCAACGAAAATCCCTATGGGCCCAGCCCGAAGGCGGTTGCCGCCATGAGTGAGGCGGTGGCCAAAGGTGCCTACTACGTGGATGCCTCAGTGCAACGTCTGCAAAGCATGCTGAGCGAATACTACGCGCTGCCGAAATCCCAGATTACCTTAGGGTCAGGCTCTTCTGGCGCACTGGCGGACTTGGCCCGGGCAAAACTGCCCCAGGGCAAAATACTGGGGCCGGATTTGTTCTGGGATACCACCACGCGATTGGCGCTGCGCCAGGGCGGCGAGTTACTCAGAACCCCAAAAACCGACGATCTGGGTATCAATTTGGATGCGCTCTACAACACCATCACCGACGACGTCGCGCTGGTGCAAATCTGCAATCCGAACAACCCCACCGGCATGATGCTGGATGCCGATCAGTTACGGGCCTTCTGCAAAAAGGCGAGCCAAAAGTGCACGGTGCTGGTGGACGAGGCCTACAACGAAATCACCGACGACCCCGAGGGCAATTCCATGGTGGGGCTGATTCGGGAGGGCTACGACGTGGTCGTGGCCCGCACCTTCTCCAAGGTCTATGGCCTCGCAGGCATGCGCGTGGGGTATGTTATGGCCACTCCCGAAACTACAAAAGCGATTCGCAGCTATGGCCTGGGTAGCTATATGCTGAACCAGGCCGGTGTGGCGGCAGCGGTGGCCAGCTTCAACGACACGGGCTTTGTTGCTTTCTCCCGAGCGCGCATTCACGAGGCGCGGGGCATGATAATGGATGCCGTCAAAGCCAATGGCCTTACCGCTGCACCCTCGCAAACCAGCTTTGTCTATGTTGATCTCGGCGAGCTGAACGCCGAGGCCTTTCGCAAAGAGATGGCAAAACGCAACGTGCTGATTCGCGGCATCTATCAGGACTACACCGGCTGGTCGCGGGTGAGCGCCGGCAAGCTGGAAGATGTGGCCATGTACGTAAAAGCGATGCCAGAAGCGCTCGATGCGCTGGGCGCCTGACGCGTAGACGAGCCCGCCCCGGATGCCATCCACGGAAGACCTCAGCCTTGACGTAGCAGACGGCATCGCGCTGATCACGTTCAACCGGCCAGACGCGCAAAACACGCTAACCGGGCCAATGATGACGGCCCTGGGTGAGGCGTATCAGCGTTGCGATGCCGACGATGCCGTTAAGGTAGTGATCGTCACCGGCAGCGGCACGAGTTTTTGTGCGGGTGCTGATCTGTCAGCCGGCGGGGACACTTTCGGCGATGCAGAGGCGGACTTTAGCTCCTGTCCGCTGTCCTTCCAGGCCTGGGATGTGCGCAAACCGGTCATCGCTGCCTGCAATGGCCACGCCATTGGCGTGGGGTTGAGTATTGCTATGCAGGCAGACTTACGGGTATTCGCCGAGGAGGGAAAATACGGCTTTCTGCAAAACCGGCGGGGCGTGGTGGCGGATTTCGCCATGGAGAGTGTACTCCCGCGAGTTGTGGGTTTTGAGCGTGCCTTTGAACTGCTGGTGCGGGCGCCGCGGCTTACCGGAGCAGAAGCCGGTGACTGGGGACTGGCCTCCAGAGTGGTGGCTGCGGAGGCGGTGCTGCCCACTGCGCTGGAGCTGGCGGAAGAGATGGCGCAGCAGTGCGCACCCCTGGTGATGGGCCTGCACAAAAGACTGCTGTGGCAGGGCATGCACAAGGACCTCAACGAAATGATTGATCTTGAAACCCGGGCACTGCACCACAGCATGCAGCAGCCTGACGCCGTCGAGGGCGGCGCGGCCTGGTTTGAAAAACGCCCGCCACAGTGGACGGGTTCGGTGTCGAGAGACTGGCCAGACGGGTGGGACGATTAAGCCTGTGAAGCTATTGCCGTGGTCGGGCCTGCGGCCAGACGATAGCGGACGCGCAGCCGGTCTACGCTGCGCACCAGCGCATTCTCAGACCAGAGCGGTGCTGCATCCAGCAGGGTGAGATCATCGAAGCGATCCAACAGTGCATTGAATGCAATCTTTGCTTCCAGCCTCGCCAGGGATAGCCCCAGGCACAGGTGAATACCGTGCCCGAAGGCGACATGCTTTACTTTCTCCCGCGTGATGTCGAAACGGTCCGGGTTGGGATTGGCCGCCTCGTCGCGGTTGGCGGCGGCAATCATCAACAGCACCAGTTGGTTCTTCTTGATACGGCAGCCGTAAAATTCCAGAGGCTCCAGGGCAAAACGCGGCACGAATTGCACCGGCGCTTCATAGCGCAGCATCTCCTCAATGGCGTTATCCATCAGGCTGCGATCTGCGCGCAACTTTTCGAGTTGTTCCGGATGGGTCAGCAGGCACCACAGGCCTGTGCCAATCAGGCTGGTGGTGGTCAGATGGCCCGCGTTCAATAGCAGCGTGCAAGTGGCATACATCTCACTGGCGCTAAGCCGATCGCCCTCCTCCTCCGCGGTAATCAACTCGCTAATGATGTCGTCCCCGGGCTCGCGGCGCTTCTTATCAATGATGCGTTTGAAGTATTCCAACAGCTCCATATTGGCCTGGGCGGCCTGTTCTATCAGCTCGGGCTGACCAATCGCGGTAATGCCCAGAATCTGCTCAGCCCAGGCGCGAAACTGTTTGCGGTCTTGTTCGGGCAGGCCCAGCATTTCAGCGATGACGATAGCTGGCAGTGGCCTCGCCAGCGCCTCCACCACATCAAAGCTGCCCTGGTCTGCATCAAGGCCTTCGAGACACTGGTCGACTATGCGCTCGATATTCGGGGCCAGCGATTGCACGTAGCGGTTGGTGAAGCCCTGCGACACTAATTTGCGCAGCCGGATATGGTCGGGCGGGTCCAGCACCACCATTGAGGGGCTATCCAGAACCGGTACCGGCTTACCATCGGCAGAGGCCCGCAGTACTTTCGAAAGAAACCGGTTTTTGCGCATATCGTTACCGAAGCGCGGATCGGTCGAGGCATCGCGGATGGCGTCCCAGCCCACCACCAGCCAGCCGCGACTAGCGTAGTTACGCACCACCGGACCCAGATCGCGCAGGTACTTATAGCCAGTGTGCGGGTCGCGTCTAGCCTCGGCAATGCTGCGGCCCATATTGCTGCCGCTGATGTAGTAGTCCGCCACGCGCAGCACAGCGAGAGTGGCTATGCTGCCTTTCTGAAACAGCCGGTTTCTAAGTGACACGAGCTCGCCTCTGCTTAGCTCCCATCACACAGTGTATCCGGCCGGGGCTTGCACGGCAGTGGCTTCCGTAACATCGGTGCGGCCTCGCAGTGCCGGCCGCTGCAGCAGGTCTCCCGCCAGACCTATAGGGCACAGGCCTGCGCATAGATACTTGCATCAGGTCTTCTTACGCCGAGCAGGTCGCTCACCCGCCACCGGCTTCTTGTTGGTCGACTTCGCCATGTAGCGCTTACTGGAAGCCGTGCCTTTGGCAGCGGTCTTTTTCGTCGGCGCCTTCTTCCTGGCGGTCTCCGTTTTGAGACCCATCATTTTGGCAATGGGACCGCTGGCCACCACCCCTGGAATCTTGCCGAGAAAGTCGCCTTTACCCAGCGCCACGCCGTTATGACGAAGAATGGCGTAGGCCGTGGTCACGTGAAAATAAAAGTTCGGCAACGCCCAGTGGTGCAGATAATCGCTGCCATTGAAGCGCAGTTTGCCCACCGGCAAGTCCAGCGGCACCACCCGCTCGGCACTGCCCTCTAGCTGCGCCACCTTGACGGTGCGGATATAGGCCAGCGTCTCACGGATGCGGGTGTCCAGCGCCTCAAAGGTGACCTGATCGTCCTCGAAGGACGGCGGCTGCAAGCCCGCCAGCCTGGCTGCGCAGCCTTTGGCGTGGTCACAGGCGATCATGACCTGGGCATTCAGCGGAAACATGTCCGGTGCCAGCCGCGCACTGATCAACACACTCTCCTCGATACCGCGTTGCTTGGCATCCTTGCGCGCCTTTTTCAGCATGGCTGACAGGTTTTTAAGATGGTGACTGAAGGTTTGAATGGATGCGTTGTACATCACACGGCTCATGGGGTTCTCCTACCGAAAAGTAAAGTGATGGCACAGGAACCTAACACAGCATGGCGTCAATGCCATGTTGGTCTAGTGAGCCCGGTGCAGCGGCGCTACACTGCGTGCTCATTTATTGTGAGCACCGGTTATGCCCTTCGCCTCTTCCACCGCCCTCGTGCGTTATTTTCTCAGCGCCTTTTTGCTGGCCACCGTCACGCTCACGGCGGCGCAGGCGTCGGCGCGACCCATCATCTACGACACCGACATGGCGATTGATGACTGGCTGGGCCTGCTGTATTTGCTGGCTGAGCCCAGCACCGACGTGGTTGGTATTACCATATCCGCCAGCGGCGAATCTCACTGCCAGCCGGGCCTTGATAACGCCAGAAACCTGCTCAGCCTGGCGGGCAAGTCAGAGGTGCCGGTAGCCTGCGGCGATGATTATCCGCTGGAGGGTTTCTTTGTATTCCCGGACCCCTGGCAGGTGGATTCAGACACCCTGTCGGGTATCGATATGAGCCAGTGGATCGACAACCCGGTGTCGAACACGGCCTCCGACGGCCACGCGGTGGACCTGATACACCAGATCATCAGCGCAAGCCCTGAGCCGGTGGGCATTGTAGCGGTAGGTCCCATGACCAATATGGCCCAGTGGCTGGCACGCTACCCGGCAGACCGGGAGCGCGTCTCTGAACTGATCATGATGGGCGGCAGTTACAGGGCGCCGGGCAATATCATTGTCCCGAACATTACAGCGGACAATCCCAATACGGTGTCGGAGTGGAATTTCTACATCGACCCGATCGCAGCGAAACAAACCCTGGAGGCAGACAAGCTCGCCAAGGTGATGGTGGGCCTGGACGTTACGAACACCGTGCGTATTACTCACCCTTTCGCAGATCAGTTCAAAGCGCGCGTGAGCGGGCCGGTGTCTGAGTTTGTCGACCAGGTGTTCGACAAAAATCGCTGGTTTATTGATACCAAGGAATACTACTTCTGGGACGTCATGGCCGCTGTGGTCGCGGCACAGCCCTCCCTGTGCGGGGGCGATGCCATACCCGTCACGGCAGTGGCTGAGTTTGCCGGACCGTCACCGTTTTTGAAAAGCTCCGATACCAGCATGCCCAAAGTCAATGCCGCGGGCGGCACGCGGCTCCATCTGGCAGCGGCGACTGCCGGCCAGGTGGTCGACGCCGAAGCCGGCGCCGTTACCAAGGTGTGCATGCAAACCGATGGCGACCGTGTTTTCGCGGCCTTCACCAATGCCCTGACGGGCTACTCGCCCTAGCGTGGTAAGCCGCTCTACATCGTCACGTCGGGGTTCCAGCCTATCGCTGAAATCTGATAACTAGCGGGCTACGTTTTTGGTTTTACCGCAGCGAATACAGCGGTAACTCGTCACCAGTTTGCCCTGCTTCACATCGAAGCGTTTTTCCGTCTCGAGCTGCCACTTGTGGTGACCATTACGGCACAGGGTATTTCCCTTGTGCTTTTCTTTCAGGGACTTCTTTTTGAAAGGGAGTACATCAGCCATAGGTGTGGAGCTTTAGGACGGGTGATTGAACGGGCGGGCGCTCGGTAGTAGAAGGCCCGCCTGTGTCATTACATGCGGCAGAGTGCACACACTTTGTTGCCAGACGGATCCCGTAGATACGCCAGATACATGGGCATTGCGCCGTCACGGATACCAGGTGGCTCCTCACAGGTGGTGCCGCCGCTGGCCAGTCCTGCGGCGTGCCAGGCGTCACCCTGTTCGGGTCCGGTCACAGAAAACCCAATGGTACTGCCATTGCCCGCCGATGCAGGCTCGCCATTAATCGGCGTCGTGATGGAAAAGATACCCGCATCGGTAATCCAGAATACGCGTCCTTTCTCGTCCATGACGCCCTCGGGGTAGCCGAGTGCGCCGAGGGTTGCATTGTAAAAGGCGCGGGACGCTTCGATGTCGTTGGCGCCGACCATGATGTGACTGTACATGTATTGCTCCTGTTTCTATTTCCGTTCTGTGTTTCATTCTGCTGTTTCTTCTGCTGATACCGCCGCACAGGGCGGACTGCCGCGTGCGGCCAGTATACATAGCGGAGGGTTTTGCGCGCCGCCTACTCCGCCATCACCCGCGCCAGGCGCTCGGGCTGGCGCCAGACACCCCCCAGCAGGCGGCCGAGAAACGCCAGCGCCAGCAGAATAATCATGGCGACAAATGCAATCCAGGAGGTGCGTGGCCCCAGGTCATAGACCATGATGATGAGGTACTGCGCAAACACCATCAGGCAGTGTAAGGCGATGGAAACTGTCATCAGCCAGCGGGTATCGCCGGCGCCTCGCAGCGTTCCGCCAGCGACCAGTACGGTGGCATCGGCCAACACGTAGCAGGCCAGGCCCACCATCATAAAGCTGCCCAGTTCCAGGATCTCACTGAAGTCGGCGTCGGACTGCGCAAACAGGCCCACCAGCGGTGAGCGGAATACCACAAACACCAAACCCAGCGTGCCCGCATAGCCACAGGCCAGCTTAAAGCCCGCCAGTATCACGGCGTTAGTCTGGCTCATATCATTCGCCCCCACGTATCGACCAATCAGGCTGATAACCGCGATGTGCAGGCCTACCATGGGTACAAAAGACATCATGTCCCAGTTGAAGACAATCGCCGCCGCTGCACCCGCTGCAACCCCATAGGACTGAAACATCAGAACAAACAGATTGAAGGTCCCGACGTTCATGAACATCTCAAAGCCAGACGGTATACCGAGACGCAGATAGCGCCCGGTCAGCCCGCGATCAAGCTGGAAGGCCTCGGACACAGCGAATTGCTGGCGATGCTGCCTGCCGAAGAAGAACAACAAAAAGATGCCCAAAGAGAATGCGCCTGAAATTACCGTACCCCAGGCGGCACCGGTAATCCCCATGGCAGGCAGGCCAAGCTTGCCGAAAATCAGAACGTAAGACAGCGGGATATTGAGCGCAACGCCAGCCACGTCAGCGATCATCACCACGCGCGTGCGCCCAATGCCGGCGAAGTAAGACCCGACGACCGTTTTCAGCAACAGGAAGATCGCCCCGGCGATCAGCACCCGGTAGTAGCTGCGCTCCAGTGCCAGTTGATACTCTGCGTGCCCCACTTTGCTGAACAACCAGTACACCCCGACCGCCGCCAGCACCACCACCGGCAGCGCAGCTACAGAGAGCAGTGCACCGTGGGTCACCACCCGAGGACATTTTTTATGGTCGCCGCGCCCGTAATACTGGGCCGTCAACGCATTGGCATAACTGAGCGTGCCGGTGAATAGCGCGCAGGTAAAAAACGCCGAGACGCCGCCTGCCATCGCGGCGGCAATATATTCCGGGCCCAGGAATGACAGGAACATGCGGTCACAGAACACCATGATTGCAAAGGAACCCTGCGACACGACCATAGGCAGCGCAATATCCAGCAGCTCGCGCGTGGTGCTGCGCTGCGCTGTCGGTAGGCCGGTATGGGTCTGCTGGAGGGCCGTCATGGTTCTGGATCCGGGAAAAAAGGGCGCAAGTCTATCACCGCGAAGATGACAGTCGCACGACAAGCGTGCACTATTCCCACTATGCATCGACTACCGAGACTGTTTTTCGCGCTGTTGTCAGCTTACGCGCTGAGTGCCTGCACCGGTTTGCCCGACGGCGTGGAGGCGGTGGACAGCGTCGACCCGGAGCGCTACCTGGGCACCTGGTACGAAATCGCCCGCCTCGACCATTCTTTTGAGCGCGATCTGCGCAACGTCACCGCCACCTATAGCAAACGCGAGGACGGCGGTATCAATGTGTTGAACAAGGGTTATAACTACGAAGACAGAGAGTGGAATTCTGCTGAGGGCAAGGCCTACCCCATCGAAGCGGGAAAGTGGAATCGGCTCAAGGTGTCGTTCTTCGGGCCGTTTTACGGCGGATACAACATCGTGGCGCTGGATGAAGACTACCAGTGGGTGATGGTCGTCGGCCCCAGTCGCGATTACCTATGGATTCTTGCGCGCAGTCCAGACCTGGAGCGTGACATCGTGAACACGCTGGTGTCGCGGGCGGAAGCGCTGGAGTTTGACGTCAGCGAGCTGATCTTCCCTGACCACAGCGAGATTTCGGGCTAAGGCGCCCAGAGTCTGCGGCACAGCAGATACAGGCCCCAGAAAAAGCCCACGGGGAGCAGCACGCTCTTCAATAACACCGCGCCGAGCATATACAGCGTGCCGGACACAAACTCGTCCACCTTGCGCTGCAGGTCATCGAACTGCCCGCTCAGCTCGCTGCGCTTGCGTTCACCCTCTCCGCGAACCGTGCGATCGACCTCTTCCAGGTCTCCATAAAATGCCTCCATCACCCGGTGCTCGGGACTTTCAGCATTGGGCAGGAAGGCGTGATCTACCCAGAGGTTAGCGAGCACCACCAGAATCAGAGAAAAGCGAATAAACGCCACCACCAGGAATGTCTTCAGCAACCCGAGATAGCCACCTTCTCGTGCCAAAAACCAGGCCGCCGCAGTCGCGACAAACAGGGCGGTAAGCGCTACAGAGAACGTGACATCAGAGACAATCACCAGCAGCAACTGCTGAATTACGAGGCTGGCCACGGCAATCGTCATAACGCCGGAAAACCGCTCTATCACATCATTTACCGGGTCCAGCAGCTCACCGATAGAGAACGTAACCAGCCACATATCGAGCTCAGTGCCCTGTAAGGCGGACACCAGTGCATTGATGCCGCGCGCGGTGCCATAGATGATGCCCGCATCCAGCAGGGCGTCGCCTACATAGGCCTCACTGATGGCATCCAGGCTCCCTGTCCAGGCCAGGATCACCAGCACCAGGCCAACCGCCAGAAGCAACCATGGTTTGTAGTGCGGAGGGTTCATTAACCTCCATTAAACCAGACTACAGCGGCCTTGGGGGTCAGGCAGTCTCGAAATGCTGATTGCCGCTCTGGGCTTCCAGCCGTATGACCCGGTCGCGCAGCGACAGATTCAGGCCATAAAACTTGAGAAGCTCAGTGCCGAGCATGCCGTGTACGTTGGCGGTTTCCATTACCGGTCGCAGCACCTCCGGCGCAACGCCAAACAGCATCGACTGGTTGCGATCACCAAAAATGGTCTCCAGGCGATAAAACGGCGTGCGGTAATTACCCACCAGCGGATACCAGGCGTTGGTATTGCCCACCGACTCTGTGCCACTGAGAAGCTCGGGCAGAAGTAGTGACAAACCCGATCCGGTATCCAGGAACATACGGCACACGCGTCCGCCAACGCGCAGGGCGACCACCGGCATTCCGGCGCACTCAGCAATGGGGACAACAATTTCACCCGACGCAGGCAGCTGGCTGAACTGCACCATGCCCTCCCCGGCATACACGGCCAGGTTAAAGTGCCTGAGAATATCGGTTCCAATCAGACCATCGACCGGTGTATTTAGCTGTTCACTCAGTGTCACGCCGTCTATGCCCAGATAGCAGGTCTCCGCAGGAAACGTGACGCCGGCGATGGGAATCGGATTGTCTGCAACACTGAACGGCGTGCCGGTATCCAACAAAAAAACGGATCCCTCAACATTCACCAGTATGCTGCCGCGATGATTTTGAAACAGGTAGTTTGCCATGCGGGTATGGTCCCGCATGACCCGAAAACACCCCATGACCGGTTGCGCCAAGCGATTGGCCACAAACGCCATGTTTCTACCAGGGCTGGTGGCGCCGGCGCTACAAGCCGGCGGTGGTATATTTTCCGCTGCCCTCGCTAGGCCGCGCGCAGGGCCCGGCCCAGCGTTTCCTGACCCAGATGCTCGGTAAATTCGACGCCCGCCCAGACCGTGCGGCCCTTAATCATTACCCTGGGTACCACGCCATCGGAGCGGTTCACCATCTGCGCATGGTCGAACAGATCGCGATGCACTAGCGAACGGTTTGGATCGCACTCGTAATCTGCCAGTGCCTGCGGATCGATCAGGATCATGTCGGCCTGCGCACCAATGTCCAGTGTGCCCACATCCAACCCGAAGAAGGCGGCAGGTTCGGAAGTGATCCGCTTGATCATCAAAGACACCGTCTCCAGATCCTTTTCCTGCGCACGCTTGAGGCTGCCGAGATTGCCGTCGAAGAAAGCCATGTTGGTGATGTGGGCGCCGGAGTCGTTGAAACCCGGCAGCGCGTTTTCATCGAGCAACAGGTCCAGTGTGCGCTCATTGGCGACATTGCCCTGGTCCACCCAGAAGCGGAAATCGCGGTCGTATTCGCGCAACAAATGCAGGAAGAAATCAGCATCATCTCCTACCGGGCGTGGGAAGCCATCGAAGGCTGCGGCCTCAGCATCTGAACGAGCCTGCCCTGTGTCTCCGTTCTGGTAGCGGGCCAGTCGATCAAACACTTGTTGCAGCGTGTCACCGTCCCAGTCTGCAACTGGCGCGCCATCAAAATGCATCATGTCCAGCTCGCGAATCACCAGGCTGTCTGGCACACCGAGCCTGGCTTTGATTGTGGGCCAGTTAAAGCCCTGGCGTCCGTGGTACCAATCCTGCCGAAACTCTTCGACCCAGGCGGGATCGTTGAGCAATGCCAGCCTGCCGTCGCGATCGTCGTACTCCTTGGCAATCAGCTTGCAGGTCGACGGCATTTCTTCAAACAACGGGCTGACCACGCCGTCGCTCCAGATACGGAAATTAGTGCCCAGTGCCTGGAAGTGGATATTTCCCTTAAACAGTCGCGTGTTCATTAACTTCGCGAAGGCGAGGAAGGGATTGTTCTTGCCGGACAGCATCGCAAAGTCCAGCGCGGCCAGCGCTGAGGTTTTCAGCGGCTTGCCGTGCAGTCGGCCGCTGGTGAGTGCAAAGTACTTGAACGCCAGCAAACGGTTCTCAATGATTGGCGTGGTTTGCCAGACTTTATTGCGCTCCCGCACTACCTGAAGCAGTCGCTTCATTTCTGTATACGATGCGAACTGCGTCGGAATGCGCTTGTCCGTATTGGGGTCGTTGGACAAGTAGTGAAATGGCAGGCCATCAGTCGATAAACCGATATAGCCCTCGTCCAGTGCTTGCTCAAGGAGGTCGCACATCTGCTGTAGTTCAGCTTCGGTGGGTGCGCGACTGACTGATGCCTCCAGCCCCATAACCTCGATGCGCAGCATGCTGTGCGGTACGAAAGCCGCCACATTCGGACCCAGCGGTATGTTGGCAAAATGGTCCATATACTCGCCGGTCGTCGACCATTCCACGGCGTCAACGCATTTGCGCAACACCTGCTTGGGGATGTTCTCCACTCGGGTGAAACAGTCAACTATGGGGTCCTGTCCGCCCACGCGCTGTGTTCCAAAACAGGTGCCCAGACTGCAGTTACCCACCAGCACTGTCGTCGTCCCATGTCGTACGGCCTCTGGTAGCCCAGGTTCCAGATCCACTTCGAGGTCAAGGTGCGTGTGGATATCCAGCAGCCCCGGCATCAACCAGAGCCCGCCCCCATCAACGACTTCCTCCGCCAGTTCACGCGGCAACACTGACCCTTTGGCCACAACGCTGCCGTCTTTGACGGCCACGTCGATATGCTGCGGCTTGCCGCCGTGGCCATCGAACACCAATGCGCCGTGAATGAGTGTGTCCCAGATTGCCTTGCTCATTACCGCTACCTCTGCCGTCTACTGCTGCATTTTTTGTTATGGGTGACATCGCGTCCGCGTTGTCATTGCTCGAAGTCTACACAGATTGATCAAAAGCGGAATCAACGTATAGTCCGTCCCCGGACAAAACTAAAACACGGTTTAACTCAGGAGCCGCACCATGGAACTCCCTTCAATTTCATTGCTGAGCATCACGCCGATTTATGTCGCAATTCTCGGCCTGGTCATGGTGCCAATCACCCTGCGAGTGGGCTTGTACCGTTTGCGAAATCAGGTGGATCTCGGTGACGGCGGCGATAAAGCGTTGCTGAGACTGATTCGCGGCCAGGCCAACTTTGTTGAGACCGTGCCCCTGGCTGTGGCATTGCTGGTGGTTATGGAATTGATGGGCGCCAGCGATGCCTGGCTGCACGCTCTGGGGGCCGCACTGGTCACAGGTCGCGTGTTGCACTATCTGGGGCTGACAGGCATGGGGCCGTTCGTCGGCCGCCCCGCAGGCATGGTGCTGACATTCACTACCTATCTTGTCAGCAGCGGCTGGATACTGGTGGCTGCGCTAGGCTAGCTAAAGCGGAGGCCATGGCCCCGTACTGATCTACCCTTGCGCACAGAAGTGCAATCACCTGGGCTCTCGGTAAAGCCGAGTGCCCATCAAACAACGTTATAACGAGGATCTCTTGGAAGACCTGCAGCTCTGGCAACACGTCCTGATCGGGCTGCTGTTCGTGTGGGGCGGATTAGTGCGATCTGGGCTGGGCTTCGGCGGTGCGGTGCTCACCCTGCCCTTCCTGCTGTTAATTCTTGACCAACCGCTGGTGTTCCTGCCGCTGATCGCTGTGCATTTACTGATCTTCTCCTCCCTCACGGTCTGGCAAAATCATCGCGATGCCAATAGCCCCACCTCGGTCAACTGGCCGTTTGTGAAATGGGCGCTGACCGTCATGGCTATACCCAAGATCATTGGCGTGCTGGGCGTCATCACCCTCCCGGGCGAGGTGATAACCGGCTTCGTATTTGTGCTGGTCACCGTCTACGGCATCAGCTACATCATTAACCGTCCCATACGCAGCACTAATCCTCGCGTTGAAACCGCGCTGATGGCGCTGGGGGGATACGTGAGCGGCACCTCTTTGGTGGCGGCCCCGCTAGTGGTGCCGATTGCGGCCAATCGCATGCCCCCAGAGCAGATTCGAGACTCGCTGTTTGTACTCTGGTTTGTGCTGGTGGGGGTAAAGCTGCTGGCCTTTCTTGCGGTGGGTGTGGATATGCAGTGGAAGCACCACCTGTGGCTGCTGCCCTGCGCCGCCATCGGCCACGTCCTGGGATTAAGGTTTCACGATTACACGCTGCGCAATACAGATACCGTGCTGTTCTTTCGCGTCATAGGGGTGGGCTTGTTGTTGGTAAGCCTGGTGGGTGTCGCCAGAATTGTTCTTGGATAGTCGGCTCCTAAGGTCGGCACAGGCATCAGAGACACAAGAGACATCTAAGGCAGATATCTTATGCTAGAGACATTTCGTTTAGCTCTTCCCGGTCACATACAAACCTCGCTGATATGCCTGGTCACCATAGTGGCGTTACAGGCTGGATTCGTCCACGCGGACGAGGTATCCCGCCTGTTCGTCGCTAACAGCCGTGGTAACAATATCGTCGCGTATGCCGAGGGCGACGGTCGCTTTCTGGGGGAGATCGTCTCTGAAGGATCAGGCGGGCTGCACCACCCTGACACCATGCTGATAGGACCAGACGGCAAGCTGTATGTTTCCAGTGGTGTTTCCGAAAAAGACTCCGCGATACTGCGGTTTGACCCAAGCACGGGCGACTTCCTTGGACGCTTTGCCCAGGGGAACGGTATGCAACGTCCTTACGGCATCGCCTTCGGGCCTGACGGCCTGTTGTACGTTGCCAGTTTCCGCACCGACAGAATCATGCGGTTTGACGGCCGCAGCGGTGCTTTTCACGACGTATTTGCCGAAGGCAACGGAGAACCGGGTGGCCTGAACGGACCGACCGGTATCACGTTTGGACCGGACGGCGCGCTCTACGTCAGTACCCAGGGTTCGGTCGCAGACGCCGCTGGCGCCGTTACCTATCCTGGCCTGCCCAGCCAGGTCTTGCGCTTTGACGTCGACAGCGGCAGGTCACCGGTGTTTATTGACCAGCCCGAGCCCAGCACAGAGAGCGGCGGATCGGTGAGTCTTCTGGGCGTCGTCTTCGGCCCGGACTGCGAGCGCAGCGTGTCCAACCAATGTGACATTTTCGTGAGCGATTTTCTCGGCGGTATTCGTCGCTATGATCGACAAGGGTCACTCAAGGCGTCGCTGTCCACTAACTATTTGGGATCCGGGCCCGGAGCGCATTCTGTAGGCGGCATGACCTTTGGCGTCAGCGGGCAGCTTTATGCTGCGGCATTTAATCGCAGGCACGAGAAGTCGGCAGGTGCCATTCTTCGCTACGGAACGACCCGCAACCAAGCCGACCCGACTGTGAATGAGCGCATCCTGCCCTTTGTCGCAGAAACCCAATCTATGGAGCGCCCCATTGGTATTCTGGCGGTTCCTGCTTCGCAAGTTAGAGCAGTAACGCTGCAGTAAATTCAGCGCAAAAAAAAAGCCCGGCGATGCTGCTACCGGGCAAACGTAGGGTTAGGAGACCTACAGGGGAATTCGGTGATGATTAGGGCGGCTTTTCAGTCAAGCTTTCAGGCGGCCTTTCTAGCGACCCGTCAGGCGACCTTTCAGGCGACCTCTTCCAGCACGATGCCGAGGCGCAGGGCGACCGCGCGGATGCTGTAGTCCTGCATGTCCAGCTTTTTCAGCCGGGCGTCCATGTCATCTACGCTGCGGCTTGCCAGACGCTTTTTTAGTGCCTCAAGAATTCCGTGCTTTTTCACCAACTGCCAGGTTCCCGTGGCGCACTTGCGACGACGCTCACCGTAGGACAGCGCCTCTTCGTAGGCGTAGAAGGCTTTCAACGCAAGCCGCTCATCCTCCGTCACATCAACATGCTCAGCGGCCCGCAAATCCACCGCATGGCGGTAGGCCTCAATGGCAAGGTCCCGACGCCCCCGGCGCAGTGCGTTGTCGGCGAACACATAACACAGCTCTGCCTTCTCGATACGCGTTACCAGTTCGTTCATGACGTTTCTCCTAAAGAGCGTTTGAGTCGATGAAGGTCATGGTAGAGACAACGGTGTCGTCAGAAGATTGCCTGACACGCCACAGTGTTGGCTTTAGACGACACTCACGAACAGCAGTGGCAAGGTGGCGACAAGAATGGGGGGCAGAAATGCGGACCTTCCGGTGTGGCGGTGCGAGATGCAGCGGTACAGGATGTGCCTGTAGGAACGACGGACAAAAAGAACGACGAACAAAAAAGAACGACGGACAAAAAAAGCCCGGCTCAAAGAGCCGGGCTTAACCTGGCGCCCCGGGGGTGGGCGCGTTCGGGGTTGTATCAGTGTAGATACAGCCAGATATACGCAGCACTTTTTCCAGTCGGATCACACAAATTTCGGCAAAAAAGACCCGGCAACACCGTTAGGAGGGGAACCGATAAAAGGTGCTACCGGGCCAGGGCTGGCAAACGCCAGGGTGAGGCTCAGGGACGATTATTGAGAGGCGGCGAGAGCGCCGCTGGCAGGCTGAGACAGCTCGATGCGAACTGCGCGTTCTAGAGCGTAGGCATCGTAATCGCCCTGCTTTGCAACAGACCGGCTATCACCGTGGCTGAACTGCTGTATTCGCGCGCTGTTGATCCCGTGCTCCGCCAGACGCGCAGCCACGTGCTCTACCCTGGCCTCGGAGAGCTGCTGATTAAAATCAGCATTACCGCGCGGATCTGCAAACCCGTCCAGCCGGATGGTTACCATGGGGTTGGCCTTGAGAAACCTGGCCAGCGCCACCAGCCGCATTTGCCCGGTATTGCTCAGCTCCGATGCACCGGTTTTGAAGAGCATCTCCAACTGCAGTTGATCCAGCACCAATTGCGCGTACTGCTCATTGGCGGCCCTGGCAGCAGCCAGCGCGCGCTCGGAGCGTTCCATATCAGCCTGAGCGACTGCCAACTCAGCCTTTGCGGCTTCGGCGCTAGCGGCCGTATCGAGCGTATTGCCAATCCAAGCCCCTATCAGGCCACCGCCAACAAGACCCAGCGGCCCACCCAGGGCAACGCCCGCAGTAGTAGCGGCAATAACTGCCATGCCCTTTTTTGCTTCAGTGTAGTCTTTGGCCGCTGCCAGACTCGGCATTGCGGTCGTCAGCGCCAGAACGGCGCACACCAGTAGTTGTGTAGGTTTCATTTGTCTTTCCTCGCGGAGTATCTATGGCAAATCGCTTGCCCTCACCGGATATTTCAACGCGAGATGCTGGCGAGCATGCGCGCACATTGCGTTGACTCTCAGATCAATTCAGGCGAAATGTGGCAAGCCCGCCCTGCCATGCCCCGGGCTGTAGCCACGCCATGTCCTGGCCGTAAATGCCGTATACTCAGGCGCTCCTGCAGATTTGCCAGCATCAGAACAGCCCCATGACGACAGCCTCACCACCCGTACAACCCTGGATGCAGGAAACGCTCCGAGAGGGTTTTCGGCACCTTAACGCGGGCCGCATAAACGAAGCCTCCGCCTGCTGCCAGAAGTTTCTCACGGCGAAACGAGATTTGGTTGAGGCCCATTTTCTGGTGGGGCTGATCGCACTGGAGATTAAACAGACCGGCAATGCTATTCGCGCCTTTGGATCGGTCACTAAGCTGGCGCCCACCCACGGTGCTGCCTGGGCTAACCTTGCCAACCTGTTCATGCGCTCGGGACAGGCGGGTCGCGCCGATTCGGCCCTGGCAGAGGCGGTTAAGCACGCCGACGACAACCCTGTTGTGCTTGAGCTGATCGGCAATGTTCACGGGCAACTCGGCGAACAGGAGGAGGCCGGGTGTTGGTATAGACGCGCACTGGAGAAGGACCCCAGGAGTATTCCGGTACAAATCAATCTCGCCAATAACCATATCTTCCTGGATCGGCTAGACGAGGCGGATGTCCTGCTGCAGCGTGTGTTGGCAAACGTCCCCGAGCATGCCAACGCACACTGGCTGTTGTCGGGTATGCGCAAAGCCAGTGATCGCGAGCATGTCACGTTGCTGGAGTCATTGGCGGCTAAAGCTGACAATCCGCGCGCACTGGCCTTTCTGTACTATGGCCTTGGCAAGGAGCTGGAGGATCTCGAAGAGTGGGACGGTGCCTTTGCAGCTTTTGAGAAAGGCGCAAAAGCTCGCCGGGAGACTCTGGAGTTTGATGAGGACAAAGAAGCGGCCATGTTTGCTGCCTTCGAGGCAACCTTTACTCGCGAGTGGCTGGATGAGGGTCCTGCCGGCCACGAGGATGCCTCACCGATCTTCGTTGTGGGCCAGCCGCGCACGGGCACCACACTAGTAGAACGCATTATCGTTGCCCACTCCCATGTGCATTCGGCAGGTGAGCTGCGGCAGTTTGGACACTGCCTGCGGCGGCTAGGCGACTACCAGGAACCAACGATGCAGTCGCCGGTACTCGCGGAGATTGGCGCAAAGGTCGACCCCGCGAAGCTGGGAGAAGCCTATTTACTCACCACAGCCAAGTTACGCGGTAGCACGGCGCGCTTTGTCGACAAGCTACCCCCCAACTATCTTTACATTCCTATGATCCTCAAGGCGCTGCCTGGGGCGAAAATCGTGCACTTGCGTCGCGACCCAATGGACGCCTGCTTCTCAAGCTATAAGCAGTTATTCGCTGACGCCTATCCACACTCCTACGATCAGGGAGAGATGGCCCGTCACCACGCGCGCTACTTCAAGCTGATGCAGTGCTGGCGCGATCGCTTTGGAGACCGCTTCTTCGACATCTCCTACGAAGAGACTGCCGCCCATCTGGAACCAAACGCCAGAGCCTTAATAGACTTTCTGGAGCTGCCCTGGGAAGACGCTTGCCTTGCATTTCATGAGCAGACTGGCGCCGTTACCACCGCCAGTTCTGTTCAGGTCCGGCAGCCTGCCCATACGCGGTCAGTCGGTCGATGGCGGCGCTACGAAACACAGCTGCAACCCATGCGCGAAGCGCTTTTGGCGCAAGGCATACCGCTGGAACTGTAGGCACTACGGTAGTGCAAACAGGCCAGATTTCACCCAAAGCGCGCCTCTGCCTGGTGCTTACATCCAGATTGGCAATTTTCACATTATAAATCTAAGGCCCAGCGTATAGGCTTGGACAAAACTGCGGATACTGCTCGCTATCATCCGTAGTTGTCATGAATCCGTAAGATTCGTATGACACAGCCCTTTGTGTCATCACATTGACAAAAAACAGTTATCAGCAGACAGCTATCAGGGGCAAAACTATGTCAGTCATCAGCACCCACAGAGCGCCTTCCGCCGCAACACAGCTTAACCTGCGACCGGTCGGTCGCCGGTCTCGCATTGCACAGGCAGTCTCCGCGGCCGTGTTAGCAGGAAGCGCGGCAACCCCGCTGAGCGCCCAGCAGCTCGAAGAGATCGTCGTAACCGCCACTAAACGCGCGGAATCAGTTCTGGACGTATCGGTTGCCATGACGGCCATGACCGGCAATGAAAGCCGCATGCTTAACCTGAACGACATCAAAGACCTGATTTCTTTTACGCCGGGCATTACTGGTAACTCCAAAGACTCTTTCCTCGACACGGTTGCTGTACGCGGCATCCGCACCAACCTGTTTGGAAATGGCGCCGACCCCTCTATTGGTATGTATGTGAATGGCCTTTACCAGGGCCGCACGGGATCAGGGGTCACCGGCCTGTTTGACGTAGAGCGCTCTGAAATTCTGCGCGGCCCGCAGGGCTTTCTGTTTGCCCGTAACGCGGTCAGCGGCGCCTTTAACGTGATTACTGCCAAAGCTAGTACGGAAGGCACGGAAGGCTTTGCAGAAGTCGACATCGGTGAGCGCGGCGTGTTCGTCTTTGAGGGCGCTGCGAACGTGCCACTGACCGACAATCTCGCAATGCGGGTGGCTTACTTCCATACAGAAGAAGACGGCTACGTCGACAATCTTTTCGACGGTGATGAACTGATCGAACACGACAACGATTCACTTCGGGTCAGCTTCCGCTATAAGACAGAAAAGCTCACGGCAGATCTGATACTCCAGTATGACGACCGAGACCAATTCGGCTCGGTGTATCGCGTGACCGGTGAGGGTCCAAACTTCTTTGGTGATCGCTCGCTACTGCTCAGTGGCGGTGAGCCCTGGGAAGTGGGTAACCGGCGCAACGTTAACAATAACGGACAGGTTGGCCCGCGTGATGAAACAGAAGCCTATTCGTTTGGCCTGTTGATTGACTACGACCTCGGCTGGGCAACGTTACACTCGATGACGGGTTATAAAGACCATGACTATGAGTATGGGGAAGACTTTGATGGCCTGCCCATTACCTTGTTCGAGTACGAGCAGTTCCAGACCGGTGATTACTTTGAACAGGAACTGCGCCTCACATCTAACGGTGATGGTCCACTGAACTGGTATGTGGGTGCGTCGTACTACGAAGAAGATATCGAGACGACCTTCAACAATATCCAGAGCGAAGACGTTTACTGCGACCTGTACTTGAACTACTACTTGTACGCGGGTCAGGCGTATCGTGGCTGTGCGGCCTACTACGCCTACTCAGGCTATGACTTTACTCCTTCGACTAACGGCCTTATCAGCGATGCCAACGAGACCATCGGTGCCTATCGCGGTTATTCCGCTTACTTTGAATTGGGTTACGATTTTACAGAGACCTTCGACGTGGCTGCTGGAGTGCGCTACTCCTGGGACGAGAAAGAATACTCCAACGAGCGTCTGGCAGACGTCGGTGGCTCCCAATTCTCAGGCGGTGTACAAGGCGTTGTGCCCACCCCCGATGGCGCGCTACAGCACAAGCAGGACTGGGACGAAATCACCTATCGCCTGGTAGCCAACTGGCGTCCATTTGACGATACCCTGCTGTTTGCGTCCATCGCCACCGGCTACAAGCCAGGCGGTTATGACACCTACGGCTTTGAGAATCTCGAGACTGGCCTTGCGGTAGAAGACGAGGCACTGGCCGGACGGGACCGCCCGGCAGACTTTGAACCTGAAACCGTGCTGTCTTATGAAGTGGGCTACAAAGGTCGCTTCCTGGATGGCCGCATGCAGTTATCTGCGACAGCGTTCCTGTATGAATATGAAGACCTACAGTCCTTCTTCACTGAGGCCAATCCCAACGGTCCGGGCTTTATCACCACCGCTGGTAACGTGGGTACCTTGGATGGCTGGGGATCGGAAGTAGAGCTTTTTGCTGCGCTCACCGACAACATTACCCTGCGCGTGGGCGGTTCCTGGTTCGACTCTGAAGGTAATGATGTGCAGGCCTTCTGCGGAGCGGCGGCAGACGTCGGCGGTGATGAAAACTCCTGTGAAGGCGAGTCTATCCCGCTAACGCCAGAGTTCACCTTTTTCACTGTCCTGAACGGTTCCTTCCCCGTGGGTAACAACGGCGGTGAAATCTTCGGCAACCTGTCGTACTCCTGGGAGGATGATGCCCGCGGTGACTGGATTCCTACCAGCCTTGCTGAGCAGCAAATCAACTTCCTCAACCAGACCGATCTCGTGATTGGTTACCAGCAGGAGAACTGGGTCATCAGTGGCTACGTTGAGAACCTGTTTGACGAGACCTGGGAAGACGGTACGTTTGGAGAGGGCTTTGATGGCTCGCCCTATCCACAGTATGTGTTCGGCCCCGCGCGTCCTCGCACCGCGGGTGTTAGAGCCAGCTACTCGTTTTAATCTGTCTGACGAAACTTCAAGGGCGCTCACTGAGCGCCCTTTTTTTATGCACGGTGTTTAGCGCTCGCGCTGTGTATGGGCCGGGCGACCACAACATAGCGCAAAGGGCCGCCAGCAGAGAGGGCATCGAAGGGAAAGCAAGTAATCAGGGCCAGGCCGTCGCCCGCCAGCCGCAGCGGTCGACGCTGACTGTCTGCAACTTCCAGGGTTTCAACGCGATAGCGCTGCGTCACCTGGTCCTTGCCCGTCAGGCTCAGTTCATCGCCTACGGCGAGGTTCTGTAAAACAGAAAAATGCGTATCCCTATGGCCAGCGATCACTGTTATGCCTGGCGCATTGGGCGGGCTTGAGCTGCCGTCATGACCCGGGCCAAAGGCCAGCGCATGGCCCTGGCGCCCGGCCAGAACATAAAGCGTTTGCTGCTGCGCGGAGAACACCAGTTTCGCCACAGGATAAGTGTCGGCCCAGCGCCAGGGCTTTTTCGTTCCGGGCGCGCCCCAGGCAGCCGCAATCAACTGCTGCGCCAGTGCTGCCTTCATTTGCAGCCACGCCGCGGAGCCAAACTGGCTCAACGCAAGCGCAAGGCAGAGTATTGCCAGAATACGCATGCCACTACCAGAGCCAACACGCCCATCAATATCTGCTGTCGCAGTCCCAGCGCAGTTGCAGGCCAGGCATACTGCTGCGGTGCCTGCCCATGCGCACGCAGATTGGGCACGGCGCGAGGCCTGGCCACCTGCTCAGCAGGTCGACTGGGTTGCTGCTCGACTGCTACGAAACTGGTGTACGGACTGAGCAGTTGGTGCTTGAGTGCCACTGGCAACACCGCTGCGCGAACATCCTGCTGCGGACGGCCGAGTATGCCCTCATCCAGCAGCGCTTCAATCGCTGATCGCCCCCACAGTGTGCCAATACCCTGCCACGCCGCTTCCATGTCGGTGAGCGGTGGCCCCGCCAGTAGTGTCTGCTGCCAGAGTCCGTTTATGCCCTCAGCAGACACGGTAATTGCACTGCCCGCGATTGCCTGCTCGCTCCGTACCGAGAGCCAGAGTGGCTGATCCGCATACAGATCTGGCAGGACTTCGGGATAAGGCTCTACGGGCTCCGGCCAGATGACCGTAACGTTGCGATACAAGGGCTGACTGAGGCGACGAAACAGAGACTGCATCTGGGAACTGACCTCAGCGAGATCGGCAATGATAACCTTATCTCCTCGCCCCACCTGCGCTGCCTTGCGCATAAACCAACCGTTGGGTGCAGCACCGATACCCACCGTGAATAAGCGGCTTTGCCCTAAACGGCGGTGAATCTCCTGGAACAGCTCGCGCTCATTCCCCACTGCGCCATCAGTAATGAACACGATCTGTCGCAGGTGTTCTTCAGCCTCCCGCCTCGGCAGTGCCGTCCCATCGACCTGATCTTCACCGGCGGGCAAGGCCAGGCGCAGTGCCTGACGCATTTCCGTGCCGCCACCCGCTCGCAATCGCTCGACAAACTGCTGGGCGTGAGAAAGATGATAGTCATCCGCCGGTACTGCGGAGGGAAACAACCCCCGCGCCTCACCCGCGAAGGCAATGATATTGAAGCGGTCTTGCCCGCGAAGCTGTGACAGGGCAAACAGCAGACTGGCGCGCGCCTGCCTGATGGGCTGGCCGCCCATACTACCGGACGTATCGATAACGAAAATCAGTTCTCGGGGCAGCGCCCGTGCCAACCGAGCTTCTGCAAACCCCTGTTCGTCCAACTCCGTTGCTTGCGCCTGGCCCGGCACGGGTGGCAGCACCATCAGCAGTGCATATTCCTCGCTACCGATACGCTCATGGAATACAGCGGCGCGAGGCTGCGCCGCGGGCTGCGGGCGCCAGCGCAGCAAAATATCGCGATTCATTGGCGTAGATGCATCGACCAGAGAGACCTCGTAGCGATGTCCCTGCCGCGTAAGTGTTATGCGGTGATAGGGTGCCTCCACTCGTGCCAGCGGCATGCCCATAGTGATGCTGGCGCTGAGCTTTAAAGGCTGCTGTGATTGCTGCGGCTGCTGTGGCGTAAGTGTCTGCGGTAGCTGAATGTTCCATACCTCCGCAGCGTCTGCGCCCATATGCCCGGGGGTGTACCGAGGCGTGAGTGTGGTCGGTAGTCGCAGGCTGAAGTCACCGTCCCGATAGCTAACGCGCTGGGTATAGTGAAGCTCAACACTGACCGTCTCACCGGGGCCAATATTGGCCACACGGTTGCTGAACAAGTTGGGCCGACGCTGCTCTACCAGCCCCGCTTTGCGACCTGAAGCCCTGGCCCGCTCGAAGGTCTTTCGCGCCTCAGCCTTTTCCTTTATCTGTCCCTCTATAACACGCGCACCGATCTCCAGCCGCAGGCGATGCACGGCAGCTCTCGATGGCAGTGGAAACCGATACTCTGCATCCACCCAATCGGGGCTGTCATTGCGAAACTTCTGCCGCATTTCTACATGCGCCACCAGGCCCGCGACGGAGACGCTGACCTCAGTCGCCAGTTGCAGGGCAAGACGAGCACCGACAGGCGTTGCCAGCACCAACTGCCCGGACCTGGGTTCGGACACAGTATCAACTTGTGCTTGCGCGCAGGCTGCCATCAGGCAAAACAGCAAGGCGGTGAGCTTCATAGGGCACTTCCAGCAATTGGATAACGCGATGTAAAAGCGCCGCCAGGCCAATGCTGGGGATGAAGACTGACCGACCAGGGGCCAAATGTGATCAATTGTGGCGCATGCTTGTGAGCCTGGGCGAATTTTGGAACTATCTCGCTCATGAGCAGACACATTGCCATCGTTGAAGACGAGCCCGCACTCGCCGCGAACTACCGCGACGCTCTGCAGCGGCAGGGCTTTGCGGTGAGCTGCCATGCTGACCGTAGTGCTGCCTGGGAAGCCTTTGAAACTTGCCTGCCGGATATGGCGATTATTGACGTGGGCCTGCACGCGGAATTCGAGGGGGGCTTTGAGTTGTGTCGCGATTTACGCGCTCGCGCACCGGAATTGCCCATCGTTTTTCTCACCGCCCGAGACAGCGAGCTGGATGTCATCAGTGGACTGCGCCTGGGAGCTGATGACTACCTGACCAAAGACATCAGTCAGGCCCAGATGCTGGCGCGGATTCACGCCCTGCTGCGACGTGTAGACGCGCTGCGTCATCCCGTTCAGGAAGAAGACATTGTGGAGCGGGGACCGCTGTCGGTGAACCTCGAACGCATGACCGTACAATGGCGCGAGCAGCCCGTCACGCTGACAGTTACGGAATTCTGGATTGTCCACTCACTGGCACGACACCCGGGCCATGTAAAAAACCGACAGCAACTAATGGATGCCGCCAACGTGGTGCTGGACGACAACACCATCACCTCACACATCAAAAGGATACGGCGTAAGTTCAGCGCCGTAGACGCTGACTTCGACGCGATCGAAACCGCCTACGGCATGGGGTATCGCTGGCGACCCGACGGCTGATATCACCCCCGCGATGAACCTGCGACGCCAGCTATTACTGGTAAGCCTGTTATTGCTGGCATTGCCCTGGGCGGGCTGTCAGTACGTTCGGGAAATGGAATCCGCCCTGCAAGCGGGACAGGTGCAGGCTTTGCAGGCAACCAGCCGCGCCGTCGCCACGGTGGTCGCCGATCAGCCGGAATTGCTCTATCCGAACGCGGCGCGCCTAGGTGATGTTTACTCACCATCACAACTGTATGCAAGCCTGGCGAGCAGACCACCAGTGGTCGACGGCTATGCCGACGGTTGGGGTGAGGTAGCTCATGCTCGCTTCGGTGCCGCAGACTATCAGGCACGCGTTCACAACGCGACGCTGTATCTTCTGTTCAGGGTGCGCGATGACACGGTGGTATATCAGGACCCCAGAGAGCTGACGCGCGCCACCGGAGATCGACTGATACTGTCAGGCGCCAATGGTAGCTATGTTATTACCACCGCCGCACCCGGTGCAGTGCAGGGACGCATTGCGCGCGGTAGTCGCCCCATGGGGTTCGAACCGCGCATTCGTGGCTACTGGCAGGACAGCCTCGAGGGCTACAGCATCGAATTACGCCTGCCCCTCGCAATGCTGGGCGGGCATCTCGGTTTTGCTTTGATCGATGTGGGCGATGACAACGTCAGACCACCCGCACGCTCCAGCAACCTGGCGGAGGCCAACGGAGAAACACTCCCGTGGTTGATCGTACCGTCGGACGAGTTGAGTCGTCAGCTCACAGGTTTTACTGCGGCGGGGATGCGTCTCGACGTGATCGACCGACAGGGTTGGGTGGCGGCATCAGCCCAGGCGCAGGAAACGATGCCAGCTGCTGACACGGGCACCCCCTGGCTACTACGCGCACTGTATCGCGCTGTGCTCCGCAATGGCGAACAGGCTGCGCTTCCGGAAGCAGCATCCGTGGGACGATCCGCTACACCCGAGGTGGCAACCACGCTGGCGCAAGGCGCAGCGCGCGCCAGCTGGTATCGACCAGCATCAAGTCAACAACGCAAGCTACTGCTGGTCACAGAGCCGATCGTAAAAGACGGCATGCAGATAGGCGCGATATTGGCCCGTCAGAGTAGCGAACCGTATCTGAGTTTGACCGACCAGGCCTTTTCGCGTCTGTTGTACTGGAGCCTGCTGGCGATGCTGCTGTCTGCCGTGGGATTACTCGGCTACGCCAGCCTGCTGTCCTGGCGCATTCGCAGACTCTCACGCGCCAGTATCGATATCATTCACCCTGATGGCAGCCTCGCCAACGATTTTCCCGTCAGCCAGGTCGCCGACGAAATTGGCGAGCTATCACGGCAGTACGCCGACCTGATGAGCCGACTGCGGGAGTACACTGACTATCTGCGCAGTCTATCGCGCAAACTATCCCACGAACTGCGCACACCTATCGCCGTGATTCAGTCGTCACTGGATAACCTGAGTTCCAGTGCAGTCGGTACAACCGACAATGGGGACACCGATACCTACATAGCGCGCGCCAGGGACGGGCTAAGCCGTTTGAGTGCCATCCTCACGGCAATGAGTGAGGCCAGTCGATTAGAGGAATCGGTGCATGCCAACACACCGCAGCGCTGCGACATCAGCGACCTCTTGAATGCTCTGGTCGCGGCGTATCAGGATCTATACCCCAGGCACAGACTCCAGGTGCATGGCACCGACAGCACCATCGAAATTGACGCCGTACCGGATCTGATCGCACAAATGCTGGATAAGCTGGTAGACAACGCGGTCAGTTTTGCACCCGAGGGTGGCAGCGTTGATATCGGCCTGGAAGCTGCCGCCAACGCGGTTGAATTAACTGTAATCAATGATGGCCCTCTACTACCCGAGGCCATGCAACAGCAGCTTTTTGATTCAATGGTGTCTCTACGCGAGCGCAGTGAGCGCATGCACCTGGGTCTGGGCCTGCATATCGTAAAGCTGATCGTGGACTTCCATAAGGGAAGCGTGCGAGCTGTAAATCGTGAGGACGGCAGCGGCGTCGTATTTGCAGTGCGACTGCCGCTTCAACTCAAGGCTTAATCGCCAACACGTCGGTGCGCAGACGGCTGAGAACCTTTTCTGCCGTGTTTCCCAAAAGACGGCCTTTCACGCCCTTGCGGCCAATTGTCCCCATCACTACCAGCTGCGCCTTCAGACGCGCTGATTCGCTGGTGATCACCTTATCCACCGGGCCCTGTTTGAGTTTGAAGCTGGACAGAGGAATGTCGTGGTCTTTGGTCAGCTTGGCGATTTTGGGTTGCAGATCATCTTTCATCTTCTTGGTGTGCGAGAACTCATCCACCAGGTCCAGTTCCCGCAGTACCGTCGGAATATGCAGGGCACTGACAACGTAGAGTTTGCAATCCAGACGCTCAGCAAACTCTTTAGCGGTGTTGATAATACGGTCGTTCAGCGCTCGATTGGCGCGGGAGTTGTCGCTGAGATCAATTGAGGCCACGATGGGTTTGGTCGCGCGCCATTTTTTCTCAGCGGCAATCATTACCGGTGCCGGACACTCCCGCAGTAGATGCCAATCGGTCGACGTATAGGTGAACGTCTCCGTGCGATGCCCGGTTTTGATGACGGCTGCATAGCTTTTGCGCTCGCACTGTTTGTCCAGCCACAGGTGGATCGCTTTTTCCCAGACTACGGACAAGGCGACGGGTACGTCGTGGCGCTGCTTTTTTAGCTCTGCCTCCAGTTCTTCGCGTCGTTTGGCAATCAGGCGCTTTTTGAGCTGCTGCCGGTCGATCTCGGTAGCCTGTCCGAGGGCATCCAGATTCTCATAGACGAAACCGACTAGCTGGGCGCCCCAACCCATCTTTGCAGCCAGTTCCAGACCCCGCGCCAGAGCGATCTGACGCTCTTCTGCGCGATCCGCGACGATTAAGACCAATGACATGCAAACCTCCGCACTTAATTCGAATTATTGGGCCGTGCCTTACGCCCTGGCGACCGAAAGACTATCAGGGGTCTGCGCGTTCCGCGAGCGCCGCGGCACGAAACTCCGCTGGCGCCTGTCCGGTCCAGCGCTTGAAGGCCCGGGAAAAGGTGCTGGGCTCGGAAAAGCCCAGCAGGTAGGCAATTTCTACGATCGAGCGCTGTGGCTGCACCAGGTATTTGCGCGCCAGCGACAGTCTCGCATCACCCAGCAGGTCTATAAAGCTGGTGCCCTCGTCCTTAAGCTTACGCTGCAGGGTGCGGTTGCTCATGTGCATCGACTCTGCGATGTCTTTTTGCGCCGGCGGGCCATCAGGCAGACGCTCGATAATCCTGGCTACCACGGCGCGACTGGTGCTGACCGACGTAAAACTCGCCAGATAGGTTTCGGCCTGTTCATCATTGACGCGGGCCAGCTCAGGGTTCGCAGAGGCCAACTGCTCCACGATGTCGCTGCGCACATAACGCACCCTGTTGACCGCTGAGTTGAAGCTTACCGGCGCACCCATCAGTGCAACGTAGCGATCCGGATCGGACGGTGGCGGGCGCTTGCACTCGATGCAGAAGGGGCTCACATACTCGCCCAGCGTGAGACGACACAGCACATTGCCGATGCCCATGGAAAAGTCCTGGCTAATCCAACTGGGACTCAGCCCCGGCGCATGGTGAAACTGCACATCTACCCATTCCCCCTCATTTACCAACTCCAGGTCCAGGCCGGTAGAGTAAATGTGGGCAAAGCGCACCAGGCGACTCAGCACGTCGTACAGCGTTGAACTGGCAAGTATGGCCAGCCCCAGCCCCTGTAAGGTCGCGGGTTGCAACTCTTCTGCGGCTTCCAAGCCCAGACAGTCATCGCCGGTCGCCTCTTCCGCCAGTCGCCAAAGCGCCTGCATGTTATCCATGGCAATGCGGCGGTCGGGGTTGATTACGCTGGCAGCATCGATACCGGCCTGCTCAAAGAGCTGCATAGGATCAATCCCATGGGTGCGCAGAGCCTTTGCGACCGGAAGAATGAGTGTGGCAAGAATAGAGTGTTGTTGCTGCATGAAACGCTCAGATATGTAAGCGCAGTGTATAGCGTGAAAGCGCCCCGCCGCCAGCGGCGAGGCGTTAGTGAGTAAAGAGCCGTGCGTCAGAAAGTTGCCCGGTCTGGCTGTTCCAGAGCGGGCAGCTCTGGCACAGCCTCCTCGTTAACGTCCCGACCGATGCGTGGCACCAGCGCCAGCACCACCAGAATCAGCAGCGGCGTAAACACCAGGGCGAGACCCAACAGCGTGGAACTCACACCCGCCAGGTCCAGCGCCCAGCCCATCAGCGGGCCGGTGACAATGAACAGCGCGCGAAGACCCAGGCTCACCAATGAGTTCACTGTCGCGCGATAGTCTCCGGCGATGCGACGGTTAAGTGCCTCGTAGAACAACGTCAGACTGATACCTCGGCTGAGCTGAATCGCAAAGCCAAACAAGACGCCCACCCAGCCGCTGAACACAGCCATACCCAGAATGCCAGCCAGCGGCAGAAGCGCGGTCGCCCACAGTAGTCGGCGCCAGCCAAGCCAGGCTTCCAGCGCGCCAGAGTAGCGCGCTGTCACGCTGACGCTAAGGGCAAAAGCCGCCCAGATATAGCCAAAGGCACCGACGGGTATGCCCTGCACCTCCCAGTACTTTTGGTAAATCCAGTAGGCGTACATCGCCAACAAGCCAAAAGCGACAATGGCGATAGACGTCCACAACACAACGGGGCTGCCCTTCAACAGCACACCCAGAATGGCAACTGCGTGGCCGCGATGTGCCTGAGCAAGCAGGGGGCGAGGCGCCTCCGTCAGCAGGCAACCCAGTAGCAGTGGAATAAACCCACACGCAGCCTGCACTGCCAATAGCAGTCCCATATCGCCGAAGGCAAACAGCAGACTGGCGACAATGCCCGCAACACCGGATGCGCCCGCTTCAATCGCTATCAGCCTGCTTAACCCGCGGCTGGGGTTAGCCGTCTCATCACCGGCGGCGGCCAGCTGTGATTCTGAGTCGTATAGCAGCGCGACATCAGCACCGGAGATCAGGCTGATACCCACACCGAGCAGGAACTCGCAAAACAGAAAGTCGCCGAAGCTCTGCGCCTGCATCAGGCTTACATAACCCGCCGCATTGATGGCCGAGCCAAGCAGCATGGCGCGGCGCCTTCCCCACAGGTCGGCGATATAGCCCGAAGGCACTTCCAGCACCGCAACCGTAAAGGCAAACATGGCCTGGGTTTGCATGACCTCGGCCATGCTCAGCCCATAGCCCTGCAGCAGCGGCACGAATATGGGTGTCACCACCAGAAAGCTGTGAAAGAACCCCATCAGGTACAGGGTATTTACGTTAATTCGGAGCGACCGTTCCACGGCGTCTACCTCGCGGCCCGTGAGGCCCGGAACCGGAAACGTTGGGGATTCAGAAAAGGTGAATCAAAACGAAAAAAGCCTCCGGGTTCTGGGTCCTCGGAGGCTTTTCTGTTTGATTACATTGTTAAATCGAAAGCGTCTTTGAACCTTGCTATGCGTCTGGCATCAGCGAATGGCAGTCGGTGCTAATCACCCACAGCACAGACTGACGACCGACAGTCTTGACCCGGTCGCGCCTGACGTATGCGTTGTGTGTGTTGCTTTCCATGACTGTTGTCTCGTTGATCCGTGTTGCCATTCCTGGGCTGCTAACAGCCCTGGGCTGCTAACAGCCCTGAGCTGCCAAGAGCCCTGAGCTGCCAAGAGCCCTGAGCTGCCAAGAGCCCTGAGCTGCCAAGAGCCCTTAAATATAAAGAGCCCTGTTTAGCGCGGAGGCAATGTGTCCTTCGATCTCACAAGCCTCTATAGTCGCTGCATGGCCCAAGCCATGCAATCCCTCGGGCGTTGCGGTGTGACTTTTTTACGCAGACAGTTTTGCCCTGGCGACTGTGTCGCCCCGAGCGGGCCATACAGGACTGGAAAGACTGTTCGATGGGGTTAGATTCCGGATACAGTGTTTTATGCGCGTAATGATCACAGGCGGTACGGGTTTTATCGGGCTGCACACTGCCAGAACGCTACTGGCGGCGGGTCACAAAGTACGCTTGCTGGTGCGTGACAAGGATAAGCTCCGGCGATTGTATGGCAGTGATATCACTGACTATGTCCTGGGCGATGTGACTGATCCGGAGGCCGTAGACAAAGCACTTTCCGGCTGTGACGCCGTCATCCATACCGCAGCCATGGTTTCCGTTGACCAAAAAGACGCCGAGTTGGTCATGGCGACCAATCTGGGAGGCACGGAGCTAGTGGTGGGCGGCGCTGCCGCGCGCAATTTCCGATGCATTATTCATGTTTCCAGCGTGACCGCCCTGTACGACCCCGACGCGCGCTTTCTTAATGAATACTCACCCCCGGGCAGCGCGAGCAATCCCTACGCCAGTTCAAAAGTCGCCTGCGAAAACTTTGTTCGCGGCCTGCAAGAGGCGGGTAAACCCGTCCATATCACGTATCCCGCCTCAGTCATCGGGCCCGACGATCCTGGTTTCACGGCACCGCACCAGGGACTGCGCAGCTATCTGGGCAGCGCTGCGCCAGTTCTGCCGAGTGGCAACCAGTGGGTAGATGTTCGGGATATCGCTGCTGCACACCTGGCCTTGCTGGAGCGCGATCTGCCGCCAGGGCGCTATCCGCTGGGCGGACACTTCCTGGCCTGGGGCGAGTTGGTGGACACCCTGTCGGAGATCACGGGTCGACGCATTCAGAAAGTGCAGGTGCCGGGCGGGCTTATGCTGGCACTGGGGCGACTGGTCGACTGGCTGACCCGCATCCGGGGCAAGGCCCTGGATATCCCGGTGACCCATGAAGCCATGGTATATGCCACCAATTGGGTGCGCATGGATAACAGTAAATCCCTCGTCGAGCTGGGCATCTCCTTTCGACCCGTCGCCGACAGCCTTTCTGATGCCATTCGCTATATGGCTGCAGAGGGGCTGGTCGAACCCCGTCAGGCCGGAAAACTGATTGAGCCAGGCTGAGAACGGAGGCAAGCGTGCACCCTGACGAGTTTTCGCTGGGCCTGGTCCCTTGGCAAATGCGGGCAGGTACTAGTGCTATGGCGCTGGCGGAACAGGCGCGGCAGGCAGAGAGCTGGGGCTATCGCAGCTTTTTCCTGCCCGAAAATCACTTCACACCAAATGTTCCTATACCCGACCCCTTACTGATACTGGCGGCGGCGGCAGCGACCACCACCGATATTCGACTCGGCACTACCTCATGGTTGCTGCCCATTCGCGAGCCTCTACTGGCTGCTGCCCAGGCCGCCAGTCTGGACCAGCTCTCGAACGGGCGCCTGATATTAGGTCTGGGGCGCGGCTACAGCGCCGATATGCTGCAGGCTTTTGGCGTGCCAATTCGTGAAAAGCGGCGTCGCCTCGACAGCGTTCTCGAACGAATGCTGTCCGCCTGGGCCGGCGAGCCAGTATTCAAGGAACAGGCGCTGGTGCCACTGCCCTGTCAGCAGCCGCACCCACCGCTGTGGATGGCGGCCTTTGGTCCCAAAGCCATTGCCCAGGCGGCTAGACTCGGCCTGCCCTATTTTGCCTCACCCATGGAGACGCTGACGGAGCTGGAACGAAATTACGCGATATACGAAGAAGGTCTTGCGGAGTACGAGCAGCTTGCGCCCGCTACGCGGGCCATTATGCGAACCGTCTTTGTGTCTGACGACGTACAGCTCATTGACAGTGTGCGCACAAAACTCGCGCAGCAGTCGCGTGGACCACTCTCGTCAGAGCAGGCACCGGACATAGAAGACATTTGTGTTCTTGGCAATGCCGCTGAGGTCGCTGAGCAGTTGGCCCACTACCGCTCCAGGCTGGCGCTCAATCATCTGGTTGCCGTCCGGCCGCGGGTAGCAGGTGTGCCGGAGCCGGCACTCAGAGAGAGTTTTGCCGCGCTACCCGCGAGTATGTCGCATAGCGGGCTAATGGCAGCCACTGCTCAATAGCGCGAATCAGGATCGGCCGCCCCTTCAGTACCAGGCGCCGCAGCACCAGTGCGTCCTGCAGCGGCAGTTCGCCCAGCCACAGTTCGATGAGTGTGCGGAGATCGGCATTAATTACCAGATCAATGTCGCGATCGGGCGCGTCAGTGACAAGCCCGACCTCTCTGTGCTCCAGCTTCTCCTCGGCCTGCGCGACGATATACCACCAGCGGTTGGGCTCAGCGTGGTCATTTACGCATAGCTCAATGACTGCGCCGGCCTCCGGTAAAAACGCAGTATCGATGCGACGGCGGATGTCCCAGAGCAGCAGTTCCACGTCCAGTTCCGCATCGGTAACTGTGCCCCGAGTCCAGCGCATACCCCAGATGGCGAATTGGCGCACCAGCGGCGCAAGGTCCTCACCTGCAGGAGTGAGCGCGTAATCATGATCATTTTTGGTAACGATTCCGTGGGATTCCAGCTCTTTGAGACGCTTGGTCAGCATGGTGGGCGAAATACCACGGATGGCTCGCTGAAAATCGTTGAAGCGATGGGTGCCGTAGAGGAGCTCACGCAGGATCAGAATTGTCCATTTCTCTCCCAGGATTTCCGCCGTTTTGGCGACAGGACAGAATTGTGCGTAGTCCATAACAGGGCCGTATAGAGAGGCTTGGTCTATCAGACTAGCGCGTTACTACAGATTTTGCACCTTAGCACCTATTAGCGAATTTAACTTCAGTAAAACCAATAACTTACAAATATAGCGGCAGTTATCCCCGCCGCGTCTGCCGCCAGACCACAGGCTAGAGCATGGCGCCCATGGCGGATACCCGCCGCCCCAAAATAGACTGCCAGTACGTAAAAAGTGGTCTCTGTAGAGCCCTGCAGGGTAGCCGCCAGGCGCCCCTGAAAAGAATCCACACCGAAACTGTTCATCGTCTCCACCATCATGGCCCTGGCACCACTGCCAGACAGCGGCTTCATCAGTGCGGTGGGCATGGCGTCCACCCAGCGCAGGTCTGCACCCAGCGGGGCAAACAACGCGCGAGTGCCATCCAGCAGCAGGTCTAAAGCGCCGCTGGCACGAAAAACGCCAATCGCCACCAGCATGGCCAGAAGAAATGGAATGATCTCTATGGCGGTCCTGAACCCATCGCGAGCACCGGCAATAAACGTGTCGTACACATTGATCTGCTTGCGCTGCGCGGCCAGCAAAAACAGCATTACCAATGACAGGATGATGAGATTCGCGAACAGGCTGGACTGCTGCTGCAGCGCCTCAGCGCTGAGCGTCGCAAAATAACCGACCAAGGCCAGCAGCACAGCAAATGCGCCGGCCAGCCACAGCAGCACAACGGTGTCGCTCAGGCGGATGCGCTGCACCCAGGCGGTGACCAGCAAACCCGCCAGCGTTGAACAACTGGTTGCGATCAATATCGGTATAAACACCACCGCCGGGTCTGCTGCACCCAATTGAGCCCGATACAGCAGCACCGTAACGGGAAACAGCGTCACCGAAGACGTATTCAACACCAGAAACAGTATCTGCGCATTGGTCGCCGTATCCGGCTCTGGGTTGAGCCGCTGCAAATCCTGCATGGCTCGGATGCCCAGCGGTGTAGCGGCATTATCCAGGCCCAGCACATTGGCGGACAGATTCAGGGTCATAGACGAGATAGCGGGGTGCCCGACCGGGACCTCGGGCATCAAGCGGGTAAATACAGGTGAGAGAACTTTCGCCAGGCGATCAACCAGACCACTGGCCTCCCCCAAGGCCATAATGCCTAACCAGAGGGCCATTAGTCCGATCAGGCCGATCGCCAGTTCCACGGCCAGGGTCGCCATATCGAACATGGCTGCCACCATGCGCTGAAACACGGCTGCGTCACCGACCATGACCCACTGATATAAGCCGGTAGCGAAGGCTGTAAGAAAAAACCCTAGCCAGACCCGGTGCAGCATCAGCCCGCCTCGTGCTGATCCAATGGCGTGCGATCCTGTTTGAGAAATTGTTTGATCCTGACTGCGGTCTCCGCTGAATACTCCAGCGGTAGCAGGTGCCCGCCGGTCAATGTCTCAAGCGCGGCCTGTGGCTGCGTCTCGCCCCACAGTTCAAACACTTCTGGCATAAGAACATCTGAGGTCTCCCCCCGCAGCCCCAGCACGGGGAGGGAAATCGCCCGCAGCGCATCCCAGACCGCCGGCGCAGATCGATACGCTGCGGCCTCCCAGGCTCTGGGGTAGCGCAAGCGGTATCCCCCCTCCTCCGCCGGCGTCAGGCTGGCCCGCGAATAATCCATCAGCACACTGTCACTGAAGTCCTGAAAGCTGCGCTTACCTCGGTAAAACGTAAAAGCACT
The DNA here is from genome assembly GCA_038746745.1 of Pseudomonadota bacterium. Taxonomy (GTDB): domain Bacteria; phylum Pseudomonadota; class Gammaproteobacteria; order Pseudomonadales; family Halieaceae; genus JANQIO01. Next base: position 68,354 of record JBCDKJ010000002.1, on the reverse strand, counting down.
CTGTGGGTCATCGAAGCGCTCCGGACGCGTCAGCGTGCGCGCTACCAGTGGCATGGTATCCAGCACTGCGTCGCTCTGCGCCTGGCGCTCGGGAATGCTCTCGGGCATAAAGAAAACCGGGTCGATCAGCACCAGACCCCTGAAAGCCTCAGGTTCACTAGCCGCCGCGAGGGTAGCGACGACAGCCCCCATGGAATGTCCCATTAACCACACTGGCTCGCTTTGCGTGGCGTGCACCGTGTCCAGCAAATCTTCGCTGAGCTGCTGCCAGTCCAACCGCTTGGGTGCCGGGCTTTGATCCCAGATGGGGCGCTGATTCATGCCCACCACAGAGCAGCACGACGTAAGCGCCTGCAGCAACTGACGATAACTGCCCACGGGATAGCCGTTAGCGTGGGCGAAGAATAACGTATCGCCGTCGCCACTGAAGTGCTCCAAATGGTTTATCGCGTCATGCACCATGCTTTCGCTCTGCAAAGTCGAGTTTCTCGGCTACCTATTCACACAAACTATTCACACAGCCTATTCACACACGAAATAAAACAGACAATCCGAGGCAGCGATATCCGGCCGCGTTGTCGCCATAAACAGCCGCATTCCGCGCTGCGGAAACAGGATGCCATCCTTGATCCTGAAAAACTCCTGCACATCGTGGGGCTGGTAGTCGCTGCCGATACGCAGGTGACTAAGGCCGTGCTCATCTACCCAGCCCAGCATATCGGTTGCGCCCAGCGGCACAAAGTTGAAGCGCTCGATGTCCTGGCGGACCGTCACGTCTCGGTCGTGTAGCGGCCGCTCAGCGTACTCAATGCGCGAGTGTGGGGACAATTCCAGACGCAGCGGATGGCGAAACAGCGACACCTCATTCGCACCTTCAAACAAATCCGGCGCGCAGAAAAAGCGCTCTACGCCGTCGTGCGCAATCACGTCTGAGGCCTCATCCCGGGCACCACCGCATTCGATGGTGACTGTGGGGCAACCCAGATCCTGCTCCATCAGTGACCCCAAACGCAGGTCGGTTACCACCATGCGCTCACAAAAATGGCTCACCAGCGCCTGCAGCGGCGCTGCATCGCCAATGCTGACGGCGAATGCCGCGCTGGAGCCCGAGGTGTTGTGCATATCGACCACCGCCTCCGGCGACTGCTCACGGATATGGGCCAGCATGGCTTGCGCGATCTCGCCCTGTCGATCTTTATAAGGAGGATTGAAACAGCGGTTTAGATCACGCGTCGCCGGCAACTGCCTGTGGAAAAACAAGGGCTCCGCCAGCGCGGCATCCACTGCGCCCATAACAACAGAAACGTTGGTTTCGGGCTGCCTGCCCTGCCGCAGCCAGCGGTGCACTGCTCCCAGCCCGGAGGGCTCGTTGCCATGTGAGAGCGTGACCAGAACGCGACTGCGGCTGCTGTCGCGTCCACGTATTGCGATCGCAACCGGGCCCGGCAGCGATTGCAAAAAGTCATTGACTCGCTCAGGAATATCCTCGGGCCGCGGATCGCGCAGCAGCGTCAGCACCAGCGCGCCACCGGCTGGCTCTCGGTCATGTTCACCACATAATCAGACAGCATGCGCCGACAGGCTTCACCCACATCGCAGCTCTCGCGGTACTTTCTGAACGTATTCAACTGCCACTGCGCCCCGGTCTGGCGCGTCTCAAAGCGCTCTTCGATAACCTGCCACAGGCGATCCACATCGGCCTGATCCAGATTCAGCCTGGCCAGACCCTGGCGTGCGCGCGGCAAGAACTCCTCGATAAGCTCTGCTACCGGCCTCTCTTCCAGACCACCCTTGTGCTTTTTCGGCCAGATCATCATGGCATCCATCCCGTGTTGCGCGGCACGATAGAAATTGTATTCCGCAAACTTAAAGGGCAGCCGGGCGGCATATTGATCCATGGATTCACCCAGCCCCAGCGACCAGCCAATGCACAGTGCAGCATTGGCAATCATATCCAGCACGGTCGGTCCTGCGGGCAGCGAGCGGAACTCGATGCGTAAATGCCCGCCGTCAAGATGGCTATAAACAGCCCGGTTCCAGGGCCAGATCGTGCCGTGATGCATACACAGTTCAGGCAGCATCGGCACAGGACCCGCGTCTGGCCCCTCGCTTAGCAGGGGTATCAAGGGCTCATACAGGGCCACGTTACCCGCAAACAGCTCCCAGGCACTGCTGCGGCACCAGCCCTGGCCAAAGCTGACGCGCGAGGGCTGACGCCAGTCAGGGTTCCCGCGCTCACGCATGTCGATACTCTGCTTGAACAGCGCAATACGCGATTCCTGCCATAGCTGACAGCCCGCGATCAATGGCGAATTCGCGGCCAGCGCCAGCACCATAGGCGCGGTGAGCTGTGCCGCATTGAATTGCATTGCGAACTGATCGGCGGGCACTTGCAGGTGCACCTGGAAGGATGTGTTGGCTCCTTCCACGGTGACGCCCTCGCCATGCAGGGATAGATGATCCTCGCCGGCAATATCAATATGAAAACCACCCTTGCGCAAGCGCGTCAGGCCATTGTTGAGCGCGTGGTAGCGATCCCGGTCTGTCATGTAGTCCACACTCAGGTGCTTATTTTGAAGCGTCGGCAGAATGCCGATAGGAATCACCTGGGCGTCGATACTTCTGGCGTGAACCTGCAGATCAGTGAGGAAATCACGAAGCTCGGTCTCGATTGCAGCGAAAGCGGCACCCTGGGCGGGGACCGGGCTCAGATTGAATTCCAGATTGTACTGGTTGAGTTCCGGAGTAAGCTGCGGATGGTCGGCCATGCTGAGCAGGGCCTCATTCACGGGCGCAGGCAGGTAGTCGTTATCGGCCAGGTAGACCTCGAGCTCCGCGCCGATGGTGGGTTCCCAGCGATTGAAGGACTGCTCCTGGATCACCCCCTCCAACTGCGCGAGCTGGTTCTCCAGCCGAATACTGAACTCCCGGTATTCCGCCGGCGAGAACTGTTGCTTGAAGATCGCCTCGCCCATGGTTTCCCTGACGTTTTGTTACGTTCCTTATCCTGACTTGAAGGTAGCTAGCTGAAAGATGCCTAGCTGAAAGCGGACAGTTCGCAAAGTCGCGCAGTCGGGACCAGCTTTGCACGCACAGTCTCTGGATAACGCGCTACGGCCCGCTCGGTTGATTATGCCAACAATCCGTTTCCGCGCCGTTAGGCTATGATAGATTGCTCCTGCGTTTCACCCATAATACTGATAAGGCTCAAGGAGAACAGGATGAAAACACGCGCCGCAGTAGCCTTTGGGGCAGGCAAACCGCTGGAAGTCGTAGAGGTGGACCTGGAGGGTCCCAGAGCGGGCGAGGTGCTAGTCGAGGTGATGGCCACGGGGATCTGCCACACGGATGCCTACACGCTGTCAGGGGACGATCCTGAAGGAGCTTTCCCAGCCATTCTGGGGCACGAGGGCGCGGGCATTGTGCGCGAGGTCGGGGAAGGGGTGACATCTGTTAAAGAGGGAGACCACGTTATTCCCCTGTACACGCCGGAGTGTCGTGAGTGCAATTTCTGTCTAAATCCCAAAACCAATCTCTGCCAGGCAATTCGCGAAACGCAGGGCCAGGGTCTGATGCCCGATGGGTCTAGCCGCTTCTCACTGGACGGCGAGCCACTGCTGCATTACATGGGCTGCTCTACCTTCTCCAACTTCACCGTACTACCCGAAATCGCACTCGCCAGAGTTCGTGAAGACGCCCCTTTCGACAAGATCTGTTACATTGGCTGCGGCGTGACCACGGGTGTGGGCGCGGTGGTGTATCGCGCTGAGGTGGAAGCTGGCTCCAACGTGGTTGTGTTTGGGCTTGGCGGAATCGGCCTCAATGTGATTCAGGGTGCCCGCATGGTGGGCGCCAGTAAAATTATCGGCGTAGACCTGAACCCCGATAAGGTACAAATGGCCACCAGATTTGGTATGACCGACTTCATCAATCCTAAAGAGGTTGAAGATGTTGTTGAGGCCATTCTTGATCTCACTGGCGGTGGCGCAGACTATAGCTTTGAGTGCATCGGCAATGTCAACGTGATGCGGCAGGCGCTGGAGTGTTGTCACAAGGGCTGGGGAGAGAGCTACATCATCGGCGTCGCTGGTGCAGGGCAGGAAATCGCCACGCGGCCTTTCCAACTGGTGACCGGCCGCAGCTGGCACGGCGTAGCCTTTGGCGGCGCTCGCGGCCGCACGGATGTGCCGACCATCGTTGACTGGTACATGGACGGCAAAATCAATATCGACGATCTGATCACACACACCATGCCGCTGGATGACATCAATAACGCCTTCGATCTGATGCACGCTGGCGACAGCATTCGCAGCGTGGTGCTGTACTAGACCGCCTGCGCTAACGGGCCTGCAGGCCGCATCGCGTATCATTTCATTGTGACCGCCTCGTGCACGCTATAACGACCATGCTGCGCGATCCGTACAGGAGTTCCATGCATGAGCATTGAGACAGTGTCTGAGACAAGGTGTTTCTGGGGGCTGCAACGCCGCTATAAACACCGCGCTGAATCCCTGAATTGCGACATGCACTTTTCTGTGTATCTGCCGCCGCAGGTGGCAGAGCGCCGAGTACCGGTACTCTACTGGCTCTCCGGTCTTACCTGTACGGATGAAAACTTTGTCACCAAGGCCGGCGCACAGCGCTACGCGGCCGAGCATGGCGTCGCCGTGATCGCACCGGATACCAGCCCGCGCGGTGAAGACGTGCCAGACGATCCGGAAGGTGCCTGGGATTTCGGTCTTGGGGCCGGTTTCTACCTGAATGCCACGCAGGCTCCCTGGAGCACGCACTACCGCATGTACGACTATGTGGTAGAGGAGCTGCCCGCTTTAGTGCGGGGCGCTTTTGAGTTTGACCACGAAAACGTATCGATCTTCGGCCACTCCATGGGTGGCCATGGAGCGTTGACCATTGCCTTGAAGAATCCGGGCAAGTATCGCTCTGTGTCAGCTTTTTCTCCCATCGTGTCACCCAGCACCGTTCCCTGGGGAGAGAAAGCATTCAGCCACTACCTTGGCGAAGACAAGACGCTTTGGGAACAACACGACACCTGTGCACTGATCCGCGCAGGCGCTAAACACCTGCCGACCCTCGTCGACCAGGGTAGCGACGATAACTTCCTTGAAGTGCAGCTACAGACATCGCTACTGGAAGAGACCTGTGAAGAAGCCGACTTCCCCATTACGGTTCGCTACCAACCCGGCTACGATCATAGCTACTTCTTTATTGCCAGCTTTATCGGCTCGCATTTCGCCTTTCACAGTCAGGCCCTTGGCAACTTCAATCGGATGTAGTTTGACTGCACGCGGCGGCACTGTGTCAGGCTACAAAAACGCGGCCCTGACGCTCAGCGACCTCCTCACGCTACAGCCCGATTTGTTGACGTGAGGCCAGCGCCGCCTCGGAATCTGACGCCGCTGCTTGAGCCCTCAACAGAGCTACCAGCCACCTTTTGATACCATTGGCGTTCGATTCAACGCGAGAGAGCACCGTGCGCTCTTTTTCGGGTCAGACATTGATCTTGCTACTGGGGCTGCTTTTTCAGCTTCCTGGCCACGCGGCGACAGAGCCCGCGGACCTGGCATCAGAGGCCGTTTCTCTTGCACCCGTCTCACTCTTTTTTGAAGACCCGAGCGGCGCGCTCTCGATTGATGAAATCGTCACACGCATCGATAGCTTCACGCCTGCGCCTGGCCAAACGCCCAACTTTGGTTTCACAACGAGTTCAATCTGGAGTGCTTTCTCGCTATCGAATTCCAGCGCTTCGGATGCCGGGGGCTACCTTGTTCTAGGGCACTCCGCGATGGACGAAGCAACACTCTACTGGCGCGGGCGGAACGGCGATTTTCAGTCGCTGCAGCTCGGTGACCAGGTTGCTTTCACTGCGCGACCTATCGGCTATCGCTATCCGTCGTTTCCTGTCCATCTGCAACCCGGTGAGGTGCGTCAGTATTACCTTCGCCTGAGATCAGAGGGCACTATTCTCTACCCACTGAGGTTGATTCCAGAGGACGATTTCGCAGGGGTCGTTGCCGATGACAACCTTTCTCAGGGCCTGTTTTTTGGCGTCCTGCTTGCCATGGCCCTGTACAACGCCTTTCTCTACAGCAGCACCCGTGTGCGCAGCTTTCTTTACCTGTCGCTGTATATCGCTACCCGAGGCATTTCCACAGCGGGTGCGCAGGGTCTTCTGGGGATTTACGTACTCCCTGAAAGCCCACACCTGGTAAATATGGCCTTCCTCGGCGTTGAGTGCCTGCATCTGGCCTTCGCAATCCTGTTTGTTATGAGCTTCCTCGACACGCACCGCTACCTGCCCAGAGTGCACTTCCTTCTGATGACGGTGTTTGTGGGAATGCTGCTGCTAACGCCTTTCACACCACTGATTCCCTACAGCACGCTGGCGCAGTTTCAGGGCATCATCTCGGTGCCACTGGCCCTGCTCGGTTTGTTCGCTGGGGTCGCCTGCTGGCGGGCCGGCCATAGCGCGGCCCGGTTCTACCTGATGGCGTTCGCCCTGTTTAACGTCACCAGCATGTTCTGGGGTCTGGAAATGCTGGGATTCACCCGTTTGCATCTGATCGGAGCAGAGTTTGTGCTGGCAAGCAATGGACTGGCCTTTGTGGTGCTCTCTATGGGCGTGGGTGATCGCATGCGGCAGCTGGATGAGGAGCTCAGGCAAACCCTGCAGGATCAAACAGTCGTCCTGGAGCAGGCGGTGGAAGAACGCACACGTGACCTGCAGGCGGCCACGGAGCGCGCCGAGGTGGCCAATCAGGCCAAGAGCCGCTTTCTGTCCAGCATGTCCCACGAAATTAGATCACCCCTGAATTCGATTCTGGGGTTCAGCGAGGTACTGAGCCGCGAAAAATCTATTCCCGCAGCACACCGGAATACGCTCGACCTGGTGCTCAACTCCGGCAAGCACCTGCTGGAATTGATCAACGATGTGCTCAATCTATCCAAAATTGAAGCGGGCCAGATGGAGTTACATCCCAGCCATACCGTGGTCGCGCAATTGCTAAGCGACGTGGTGGCGATGAGCCGCAGTCTGCTGCGTGATAAGCCGGTCTCGCTGGAGGTGGATTCGGACCTGGACGATACCCTGGCGCTGCTCGTCGACGCCGGGAAACTGCGACAGGTGCTGATTAACCTGTTATCCAATGCCATTAAATTTACCGATCAGGGCAGCGTGCAGCTCAAGGTCAGGCAGCAAGACGAGAACCAGAGGCATATTCAGATTGCGGTGGACGTCATCGATACCGGCAGCGGCATCGCCGAGCGTGAGCAATCGACAGTGTTCGGGTTGTTCGAACAAACAGATGCCGGCCGTAATGCGGCTACTGGCAGTGGCCTCGGTCTGCATATCAGTCGGGAATACGCGCGCCTCATGGGTGGCGACATTAGCTTTACCAGTCAGGAGAACGTCGGCAGCCACTTTCGATTCGTCTTTGCCAGCCCTGTATCAGACAGGCTTCCAGAGGCGGCCACCCATCGCGACGTTGTGGGACTGGAACCGCAGTACGCTGGCTCAAAACTACTGCTTGCCGACGATGAGCCCAACAACCTTTTGTTGCTTAAGGCGATACTCGATCCCGTCGGATTTGACATCGCCGCAGTGACCGATGGCGCGGCGTTGGTGGAGACAGCCAGATCATGGCAGCCAGATCTTATTCTCACCGATATCAACATGCCGATCATGGACGGCAAGGCCGCGGCTGCGGCTCTGGAAGAAGTGGGCGTAACCGCGCCTCGAATCGCACTAACCGCCTCAGCGTTCGAGGAAGAGGTCGACGCGATAAAGCGAAGCGGCTTTGACGCCGTCCTGATAAAACCGATTCAGCGAGCGGCGTTGCTGGATGCTGTAGGACGCGCCGCTGACATCGATTATCGCTATCAGGAGCTCCAGCAGAACCCGCCTGGCGCAGTATTCCCTATTCTGGAATGGGTAGATCCTGTGTCCGGATTACGCCATTGCAATAGCGATGCCGCGCTCTATCGGCTGATTCTTGAAGACTTTATAGCGCGCTATGATGCCGGCGACGATGGTAGACCAGGGCGGCAGTTCACAGATCGGGACACCGCCAAAATGACACTACACAGGCTGAGGGGTGCGGCCGGGCACATCGGTGCCAGCGCGCTGGCTGACCTTGCGGCGACCTCTGAGAGGCAAGCATTACACGACATCCTTCCAACCGAGCAGGAGCTGCAACAGCTCGGAGCACTGATCGCACGAACCACTCAGGATATTGTGACTCTACTGGCGTCACCCGCACTGGACTTCTCACCCCTCGCTGCGACAGCAGATCCGCAGGTCGCGGAAACAGAGGGCAGCATCGGCGCATTACGCACTCTATTGCAAAAGCGGGACACGCGAGCGCTGCAAATGGTCAAAGCAATGCTGCAGGTTGAACTTACGGGCAGTCATCGATTTCAGGCACTGGAGGCGACCGCTGCATGTCTACAGCAGTTTGATTTTGAAGGCGCCCTAGCGGGGCTTGCTGAGGCCGATTGAATCCAATAATTCCTGGGATTCCGCGCGCAATTTCTCGATTGTTAGGTCTTTGGAGCGCAGCATGCGCTCGAGAAACTGTACATAAAGTCCCTTTTCCAACTGTAAGCCCACACGCGACTTTACCACTCTGGGCCGCAGCGGCTTGGAGATGTAGTCCACCGCACCTGCGTCCAGTGCGAGTTCTTCAGAGGTTGGCTCATCACTAACCGTGATGAATATCACCGGTATGTGAGCAGTGTCCGGGTTGTCTTTCAGCGCGGCGCAGACCTCCAGCCCATCCATCTCCGGCATCAGCAGGTCCAGCAGAATCAGATCCACCTGAACGGTTTTCAACAGGGCCAGCGCCTCTTGGCCGCTGGTTACTGCACTGACCGCATAATCCCCTTCGAGAATGCTTGAAATAGTGCTGAGGACGGCCGGATCATCGTCAACGACCAGGACACGACCGAGTGAGTTTTCTTCCACATCCAGCAAGGTAATTCTTCAATTTCCAGTTAGCTTGCGCGTTATGATAACGGAAAATAGAGAGCAGGGGCCGCTTTGCAGGCCGGGTATTGATATGAGTTCAACCCAGCGCCGGGGCAAGAAACTAGCGGTAGCTATCACTTTTAGCTTCGCGTCTGTGGTGCAGATCACAGCTTTCGCGTTTGCGCGAGTATGCTGGCCGCAATGGGTGCATACTGCTCCTACTGTTTCTTGAGCGAACCAGACCCATGGACCTAAAACAGCTAGAAGACTTCTTGGCAAGAGAGAACCAGCGCTTTATCTGCTATGCGGCGGCGTCGGCCGACGAACCGGCGGAGAAGTTTCAGGCACAAATAGAGCACGTGGTAGGGGCGTCCTTAACCGGCGACGACCAGCAGGCACTGGCCTTGCAGGCGGGCGCCGTTCAGCAATTGGACGCGTTCTACCACGAGTTTCCCAGCCTGCGTCTGTACTGCGATACCAACTCAAGTTCGTCAGCGTTTTACCTCGCTCGCCCGCGCAAGTGGGAGCAGCTCAAGCAGGAGCTGATGAGTTGGGTCAGGATGCTGCACGACGAAGCTACCCATGGCGCTCTGCCCGACTGGCTGGACAATGCGGTAGTTTTCGGTGAAATCCCCGAGGCCAGTAACTACCTGCTAATGCCCACCACCGGCCCGGACGCTGGCAAAGTGTTCCTGTTCGAACACCAGACACAATCATTCACCGAGCAGGCTGAGGATTTTTTGAGCTATCTTGCAAAGATCACCTCACCTTCGCCGGTACTGCTGTCAGAGATCCGCAAGCACACCCAGTATTCCGATGGCAGTACTGCCACCAAGTGGCTGGTGGAGCACTTCGCTTACGGCACCTAGCCCTTAATCAGTTCAGGACTCGGCCTCAACACCAGAGAGTTTGGGATAGAACAGTCGTCGCCAGCTGGTTGAGCGGAATGGCGCCCAGGCCCCTTCGGGCTGGTTGAGGCGCTCTGCCAGCAGAAACCAGACCATGGGGTTCACCGTCAGACCGCAGTGGCTGCCCCACACCTGTATGTTCTGGGCCAGCTTGTGCTTGCCCTCCTGGAAACAGGTGAGCCAGTTCACCACACCATCGCCCTTTGAGTAGACCGCGGTGGTGGGCACCGGCGGCGGCTCCTTCAGCGTGTCCTGGTCAATGGGAATTTCGTCATCCGGGTTTAAGGCTGCGAACAAGCGCCGCGGGTAGGAACCCGTATCACGCCCCTCACCAAAGGGACTGCCCAGGGTAATCACCTGCCGCACACAGTCTGGCTTTTCCTTGGCCAGCTCACGAGCATAGATACCGCCCAGGCTGTGGCCCACCAGCGAGACCTTCCCGCCGCTGCGCTCGGCCTGCACCTGCAGATGATCTAGGGCGCGATCGAGCAAACCGTCTCGCGGTCCCAGATTGCGTCCCTGTTCCCAGCCCACTGCTTCATAGCCCAGACGCGTGAGGTGTTTCCGCAATGGCGCGTTGTAGCCGTCGTCGCCCAGAAAACCTGGCAGCAGCATTACTACATGACCATCGCCCTGGGGCATGCGCTCCAAAAAGCGCCGCGTATACATCAGTCCGGCAAACTCAACCAGAGCCCGGTGGGCTTCCGTTACCGCCAGACCGAGAGACGGTGGCGGAATTAGTGGTGCATCAACGTGTGCTTCCATGGCATTCGATCCCCTTTCCGAACTATCGGTTACTACACAGTGGATTCACTGCCGCGGCACTTGTCAGTAAACGTTGTTCTATGCGCGTTTCCTGACAGGCGCCTTCTTGCGGGCGGCGGTTCTTGTTTTAGTAGCACCTGCCTTGTTCTTGGCTGCAGGCTTGGTGCCAGCTTTTGTTGTCTTCCTGGCAGCAGGTCGGGAAGCTGCCTTTTTACGGGTTTTAGCGTTGGTTTTAGCTTTGGTTTTAGCTTTGGTTTTAGCTTTGGTTTTAGCTTTGGTTTTAACTTTAGTCTTGGTTTTGCTTTTGCCAGCGGCTGCTGCCTCACTGGTAATAGCATCGGTGCCTTTTTTTAGCTCCTCGAAGCTATCCAGCAGGCACTGCCGGTAAAAATCGGGGTCTGGCATGATGACCCTGCAGCTGGTCGCCGAAATCGCAAAGTCTCCGCAATAGCTGGTGATGGCGTGAAAAAGGCCCATGCCGTCTAGAATGGGGCCAGTGCCGTAGTTGGCCACCATTCGCGCGCCGGTGTTGTATAGCGGCACCTGCGGGCCAGGCACATTCGTAATCACGCAGTTATAGATGGGCGACATGCGGTTCATCAAACCCCAGCGGCTGGCCAGTCGTGCAGCTTGCGCGGTCAGCGTGCTGGGAATGAACTGGGTGTAGTCCGTCATAGACTTGGCGCCCACCGCATTTGCGTAGTCCTTGGCGTCTGCGGTTCCAGCGTGAACGGCTTTCAAACGCTCAACTGCATCGGCGATGTCGCTGCGCACCTGCACAGTCATGGCGGAGACTATGTTGCCCCCGGTGCCTTTTTCCGACGTATTGCGCACATTGACAGGCGCCATTGCTGCCAGGCTCTCGTCGGGCAGCTCGTCCTTGTCGAGCAGATAGCGCCGCAGTGCACCCCCACAAATGGTAATAGCGACGTCGTTCACAGTGGCGCCAGGCACGGCATTTTTGATTTGTTTAATGTCCTGCAGCGGAAAGCTCACCGCATTAAACACCCGGTGCGGTGAGACTTTACCGTTGAAGCGTGTGCGGGGAACCGTCTCTACCCGATGCAATTCACCTTTGCGGAGCCGGGCATAAGCCTGGGCAAACCCCGGCACGGTGTTGCGCGCAACCGAGACGAAGCGAAACGGCTGTTTAATGGCATTGAGTTGCGCCCGGATCAGCAATTCTGCATCCGTCGGCGCATTTTCAACCTCCACCGGGTAGGGTTCACTTCTAAGGTCACCCGTTGGCGTCAGGTCGTGTAATGCGGCCGTGATCTCGGTGCCCGACGCGCCATCAACGGCAGCGTGATGCATCTTGGTAAAGATGGCAAAGCTGCCCTTTGGAAGGTGGTCAATATTGTCCAGCCCTTCAATCACATAAAGCTCCCACAGTGGACGTTTGCGGTCCAGCTGCCGGGCATGAATGCGCGAGATCAGGATACAGAGCTGTCGCCAGTCCCCGGGTTTTGGTAACGCGAGGTGGCGGATGTGGAATTCAGGATCGAAGCTGCCGTCGCTGACCCAGTATGGATGATCAAGGCCCATGGGTACCGTGGCCAGGCGTTTACTGAGGGTTGGCAGACGTTTTACACGGCGGGTAGTGTTTTCGATGATTTGCTTGAAGCGGACGAAACCATCCGGGGCCGTGGACGGGTCATAAATTGCCAACCCCGAAATGTGCATTGGGGCGTTGGGCGTCTCCAGATAAAGAAAAGACGCGTCCAGCCCGGTCAATTGCTGCATGGCTTGTCCGTGCGCATTTAACGTTGGCGAAGCATACCACCCGGGAGAGGTGCAAAACAGGCGGCTTGGCGTAGCACAAAACCCTCAGCCAGCGGCTGGTGACAGTCGCGGGGGTGCTTCAGACAGGCGCAGCTCAGGTCGACTATCCACACTGGGCGAATCCAACCAGCCGGTGAGATTTTCAATGGCGAGGGTGGACAGCATTTCGATATGCGCTGGGTCGTCGTTGAGAGCGGGAATGTATTCAAAAGTATCACCGCCGGCCTCAAGGAATACGTCACGGTACTGCAGAGCGATTTCTTCCAGCGTCTCCAGACAGTCCGCTGAGAATCCCGGACAGATGACCTGCACCGATTTGACGCCCTCTGTCGCTAGCGCCTCCAGGGTTTCGTCAGTATAGGGTTGCAGCCACTCCTCCCGCCCAAACCGGGACTGGAACACCATTCGGTAGTCGCCATCCTCCAGATTCAACGCTTCCGCCAGCAGTCTGGCCGTCTTGTGACACTCACAGAAATAGGGGTCACCGGAGTCAAAATAGCGTTTGGGGATGCCGTGAAAAGACATCAGCAGCTTGTCGGCGCGACCGGATGTTTCCCACTGTCTGCGCACGGAGGCCGCGAGCGCGGCAATGTAATCCGGGTGATCGTGGTAGTGGGTCACCATCCGAAAATCGGGCAGCCAGCGGCGTTTGCGGAAGTCTTCCGCCACAGCGTCAAAGGTCGAAGCTCCGGTCGGCGCGGAATACTGGGGGTACAGCGGCAACACCAGAATCTTTCGGGCGCCCTGCTCGCGCAGGGCTTCAATGCCGTCGCTGATGGATGGGTTGCCGTAGCGGAACCCGAACTCCACCGCCACCTGATCGCCAAATACCGTTTTGAGTTTGTTGCGTATTCCGTCGGTCTGGCGACTGGTATGAACCAGCAGCGGCGAGCCCTCGTCGCTCCAGACCTCAGCATAGGCCTCCGCAGACTTTTTGGGACGGATGTTCAGGATGACCAGATTCAAGATGGGCCACCAAAGCAGACGCGGCAGATCCACCACCCTGCGGTCCGACAGAAACTGCTTAAGATAGGGCTTAAGCGCTGCTGCCGTCGGCGCCGCGGGCGTACCGAGGTTAGTCACCAGCACGCCGACCGTGGCAGGCTGCTGGTGGGAAAATACTGGTGAATCTACCGGTTCCATAGTGGCTGCTATTGTACTGTCTACGCGGTTATACGTTGTAGATAGTCCAACAGGATGACATTCAGGGCATCCGCTGCTTCCAGCGGCATCATGTGACCGGCACCGGGGATCATTTCGACCGCGTGCAGCCTGGGGAAAATAGCCCGCATCAGGGCGATGGGGTCCTCACCGTGGAAACCTTCAAGATCAACATCCCGCTCGCTGCCAATAAACCAGGCATCGACTTCGCTGGTGACGCCCTCGAAGGGCCTGCGCTGCTCCCATTTGAGATCCATAGACCGATACCAGTTGAGGCCGCCCGTGAAACCAGAGCGACTGTACTCCGACACAAAGACTTCCAAATCCACCGCAGACAACCAGGGCCAGGGCAGCGCAGGTGGCTCAGGCATGGCATCGATATAGCTGGCTTCAGGTGGGTGTTCAAACACCTGAAAGTAGTTCGATTCGCCGCTGAGCAGCCACATGACTTTACGCAGAAATTCTCGAGGTGCCGCATCCAACTCCCGATCTGCCCGAGGCGGCACCCTAAAATACTCGATGTGCAGAAAGTGCTGCTCGCCCATCTCCCGATAACCTACCAGCGGCGGCTTTTCCGGGTCATGGGGAGCGGCGGGGTTTTCCAGACAGATAATGGCACGCACCCGTTCAGGGTGGCGCAGCGCCAGATCCTGAATCGCGAAGGCGCCAAAATCTATGCCCACGAATACCGCCTGCTCCAGGCCGCAGTGGTCCAGCAGGCCCAGCAGGTCAGCCGTAATATCATTAACACCGTAGGCGTCCGGCTCGGTGGGCGCGCCAGCCTGTCCCATGCCGCGCATAGAGGGTGCAATGACCCGGTAGCCCGCCTCGGCCAGCACCGGTATTTGCCGGTGCCAGCTGAACCACAGCATTGGAAAGCCGTGGCAGAACACGACCGCCGGCCCTTGCGCCGGGCCTTGTTCTACAAAGTGCGCGGCAATGCCGTTTATCGTGCAGTGATGATGAGTCCAGTCTGGCAGTGCCATCGATGCACCTCAGGCTTCGGTCCAAACGAGCATTCTACGCGATTCGGCGGGAACTCAGGGTAAGCCGCTTTGCAGCACGCGCAGCGCATTACCGCCCATGATGAGCCGGATTTCCTCGTCCGTGTATCCGGCGTCCAGCAACGCCTGCGTCAACTGCACCAGCTCGCTGGTATCAAACCTGGTGGTAACCGTGCCATCGAAATCCGATCCCAGTGCAATATGCTCAACGCCAATCAGTCCGCGCACATAGGTCATCGCCTGCACAATACCCGCTGGGCTCGGGTCGCAGACAGCAGCATCCCAGTACCCAATCCCAATGACGCCGCCATTGCTGGCAAGCCTGCGCAACTGCGCGTCGGATAGATTACGGTTGTAATCACACATAGCGCGCACGCCGCCATGGGACACCACCACCGGCCGCGTCGCCATATCAAACACGTCGTTCACTGCTGCGTTGCTGGCGTGTGCAATATCTATAATCATGCCTAGGGACTCAGCGCGCTGCACCACCGCTCGACCCAGAGGCGTCAGCCCTGTCTTTCCCTCGCCGTGCATCGAGCCCGCGACTTCATTGTCAAAAAAGTGCGCTAACCCGATCATTCGATAACCTGCCGCGTACAAACCATCGAGGTTTTCCAGCTTGCCCTCCAATGCATGAGCACCCTCAAGACCCAGCAGGCCGCCCACGACCGGTGCTCCTAACTGGCGAGCAGCAATCAGTTGCTGTAGCTCCTGCGCGCTGCGTACGGCCATCATTCTTCCGTCACCGCGGTCCACCAGTGCACTCAATTTTTGTGCGTGAAAGCGGGCCCGCTCGTACAGACTGAACCAGGTGCGCAGCGGTTGCGCGTTGAAGATGATGAGCCAGACCAGCATATCGCTATCAGAAGGGTTGGAATCGTAGTTCAGATTGCGGGGCGTTTTAGTAGGCGAGCCAAACACCTGCAGGCTGACATTGCCTTCCTGCAAACGCGGCAGATCCACCTGGCCATAGGGCAGTCGCTGCAACAGGTCGCGCTTCCACAGCAACGGGTCCGCATGCAAATCGACTACCAGCAGGTTCTGGTGCAAGGCTCTGGCAGCATCGGTCACCGCGGGCAGCGGCTGGCTGCGGTCCACGCGGTTCATGCTGCGATCGGTGTATTCGGGGCCTAGCCAGAAAGTACCCATGAGACCCAGTAAGAGTATTATCAGCGGTACCGCAATCAGCGCTTTTCTCATTTTTAGAATCAAGTTCCTCTGCTGGCGCTGACGTGTTGCCCCCAGCGCAAATTTCGGTGACGCTTAGTATATCTATCGCGCCAGGATTTCTGAGGTTTGCTGCATGCTTTTACAAAACCGGCAGGAGGGCGGCGGCACGCCCACGGCCGCCCCCTGGGGAATTGACAGCGAGCACGGTCGGCTGCGCGACCTGCTGGTTGGACCTGTCGACTTCTACAGCTGGACACCGGGAAACGCCGTAGCCCAGCGCAGCGAGCGCACCGGCCTGGTGTTTGATAAAGCGGTAGCGGAGGCGCAGTATCGGGAGATGATCGCCGCTTACGTGCAGGCCGGCGTCAAGGTGCATACGCTGCAGCCTGAAGCCGGGCTTCCCTACCAAATCTATGCTCGGGACTCGAGCGTGATGACCCCCTGGGGCGCCATCATCATGCAGCTTGCAAAGTCGTATCGACGTGGCGAGTATGCGGCAGTTCTGCGTTTTTACCTGGAGCACGGCATTCCCATCTACGATATGGTGACCGCTGGCAATATTGAAGGCGGCGACTTCATGCTGCTCAAGCCGGGGCTCGCTGCTTGCGGTTTCTCGGGTGAGCGCTCCATCGAACCCGCGGTGGCGCAGCTGCGCCAATGGTTTGAAGCCGAGGGCTGGGAATTCCTGAGTTACGCCTTTGATCCACATTTTTTACACCTCGATGTGCAAATGGGCATGCTGGCCGAGGATTTGGCGGTAGTATGCGTGGAAGCTGTAGAGCCCGACTTCGTTGCGACGCTGCGGGCACACGGTATTCGTATCCTCGATATCAGCTACGGTGACGCCATGAATATGGGCACCAATATTGTTGCCCTGGGCAACGAGCGGGTATTGATTCCTGCAGGTAATCAAACACTGATTGCGCAGTGCCGCGCAGAGGGCCTTGAAGTATTCGACCCGGATGTGTCTATGATTGCCGCGGGTGGCGGTTCGGTGCACTGCATGTGCCAGGCCCTGCGCAGAGACCCGGCGTAAGTGGCGTACCCACAGCGCCATTGTGGCCTGGCCGTGCGCTGCGCAACAGCGCTCAAATCGGGGGACAGCCTGCAGAACCAGCACTACTGACATGAAAAAGCAACAACACTGTGCAGTGGACCTGACAAATGTCCCTGATCTAGCATGACGCACCCGCGTTTCACTCATACAGGAAGACAACAATAATGACGACAGGACCAGCATTGATTACCGGTGGCGGCAGTGGCATGGGCCGAGCTGCCGCACGGCGATTTGCCGAACAAGGCCGGCAGGTAGCCATTCTCGACGTCAACGAAGCGGGCCTGCGGGAAACGGCGGAGGGCTACGAGAGTATCCACGTTTACCCTGTCGACATCACCGACTATGAGGCCGTATGCGCGGCAGTGCAGGAGTTCGAGCAGCGGCATGGTCCGCTGGAGCGGGTCTACAACTGTGCGGCGATCATGCCCTTTGGCAAGCTTACCGAGCAAGACCCAGCGGTGACCAATAAGATGATGAGCATCAACTACGGCGGGCTGGTGAATATCACGCGTGCCACGCTGCCTGGCATGATCCGGCGCGGCCGCGGAGACTTTGTCAGCTTTGCGTCTGCTGCAGGGCTGATCCCTGCAATGCTGATGGGCGGTTACAACGCCAGCAAAGCGGCAGTGGTGTTTTACACGGAAGTGCTCTACCACGAAAACCGTGATTCTGGGGTGCGCTTTGCCTGCGTGTGCCCACCGCCGGTGGCGACACCACTGCTGGACCAGGGCAAGGCAACAGCCTGGCCCAAGTTAATGGAGCGCACGGAGGGGCAGGAAATAACGCCAGACGTGGTGCTCAATGCGATTGAGAAGGACCTGGCCAAAGGGCGCTTCATGGTGTTGGTGAATCGGCAAACGCGCATGGGGGCGCTGATGCGGCGCTTTGCGCCAGGACTGATATGGAAGAACATACACGACACCGAGGGTTGGTAGACTATTCCATAATTCTCATTCCGCGCGAGCGCTTATAGCAGAGTGTCCTGCGGTCAGGTATTCGCCGAACTAAAACTATCAGCATCATCGAAGGCGCGTTGGTACGCCGGTCGATCGGCGAGCCTGCCCAGATAGTCTTGAAAGCGGCTATCGCCGCATAGCTTGTACACGCTGGCCCAGCGCACGTTGTGTCCCATCACGATATCCGCAGCAGAAAAGCGCTCGCCGCAAATAAAGGGACTACTGTCCAGGCGCTTCAGCAACTGTGGCTCGACCTCGGTAGCAAACTTGTCGCGATAGCGCGCCACGGTGCGAGCATCACGCTCAGATTCTGGCAGCAGACTCTCATGAACTCGCATCTGCCACAGCATCATGTCCATCCACGACCCCGCGAAATACAACATTTGCTGATACTCAGCGCGCTCAGCGGAGGGCCCTGGTGCCGGTGCCAGAGCTTTCTCAGGGAATGCGTCCGCCAGCCAGCTCACCATGGCCGCACTTTCAATCATGTCCAGCGTACTGCCGTCGGTAAATGTGACCGCCAACAAGGGAACCGCATGGTTTGGATTGCGCGCCAGGTAGGCGTCGCTGTACTGGGCACCTTTAAACAGCTCGACCCGATCAAGGGTGAAGTCGTCGCCAACAGTTTCTAGCAGGGCCCAACGCGCGCGGGCACTGCGCGTCATCGGGTAGTGGTAGAGAGTCAGAGACGCTATGGCCATAAGGCTCACCTCGCTGTCGAATGGCTAGGGGTTTACCTGGCGAAAGGTCAAATTGAGACGCGGCCCACAGGATCGGCTGAGCTTGGCGATGCCATGTTTCCAGTGGTGCTGTGTTGCACCCCGCATCAGCAAAAGGCTGCCATGCCCCAGCGGCAATTTGACCGACTCAAGCTCCCTGCGCTGGCGGTGCTTAAAGGTGAGCACACGCTCTTCTCCAAAGCTCAAGGACGCGATCACCGGATTGGGTCCCAGCTCGCGTTCATCGTCGGCGTGCATGCCCATGCTGTCGCGCCCATCACGGTAAAGATTCAGCAATACGCTGTTGAATGAGGCGCCGCTGACCTTACTAACGGCATTGCGCAGGGTTTGGAGCAATGGCGTCCAGGGTTCTGGTTGAAGTGTCAGGCCGGAGTACGTGTACTGACTATCAGCGTCACCATGCCACGCGTGCAAGCGAGGCTGTGCGTATGTTTTTCCAAAAATTTTGACATCGTCCTGCCGCCACTGGGTCTCGTCCACAAGCTGCGCGAGTGTTTCGCCAGCGTCTATGTCCAGCGGCGGTTGCGGCCAATACAACACCTCTGCATCGGGCATTGGCAGCGCTTGCGGCTCATCGAAGAGTTCAAGACTCACGCCTGACCCCTGTTCAGACAAAAAGAAGCAGTATATCGATCGTATCTCGATGACTTCTATGCGCTTGGTTCCAGCAGAAGCTGCTGCAGCTGGGCGCGTTTTTCTGGCTTAAGTCCCAGGCCTTCTTCAAGGTAAGCGTGCACACTCCCGTATTGCGCCTGCATGATCTGCAGCGCCCCACCAAGATAATCGGGTTCCACCTGCATTAACTTGCGCAGGGCCTGGCCCGTCAGTTTCTTGCCATAGCCCGGCATCTCCATAACGCCATCAATCAAGCCGTCAACGTAATTCGCGGTAATGTGATTGGTCGCTAGATAATCGTGCATAACGGTGTCTTCGTCGGCGCCCAGAGCAAACAGGGTCATGGCCGCCGCGAAGCCGACTCTGTCCTTGCCTGCGGAACAGTGGAATACGATCGGGTAGTGTGTCTCATCAAGCAGCAGATGCAGGAACTCGCTAAACACGTCACTGAACAGTTCTACAAACTGACGGTTAGCGAGTCGCAAGAACTCCACCGCATCATCCGGGCCCATCTCGCCGCGCTCCAGACTGCGGCGCAGAGTGACCACATCGGCTGCTTCGGCACTGACCGGTAGCCAAATCTGATTTACGTCGGGGTTGTCGATTCGATCCAGTATTTCGTCACGTTCTTCCTGACGGCGCAGGTCGATAACGGTTCGTACTCCCACCTTATCCAGCAATGTCTGGTCAGCGTCGGTAAGACGACCCAGATGATCGGAGCGAAACAGCCAGCCATCGCGTACCCGGTGACCACTGGTAAGTGGGTAACCGCCCATATCACGAAAGTTATGGGCACCTTCGAAGTCGAGTTTGCGGGGGAGATGGTCCATGGTGGTTCTCTTTTACAGCGGATAACTATTTTCACATGCCGGGCCAGGCGCTGCATGCTGGATATGGTGCCGAGTAGGTAAGGCTAAGTGCACTCAATATCGGTGAAAATGCTCGCCAGGTATCCAAAAAAAAGCCCCGCACCAGGCGGGGCTTTTTTGATTGCCGTAGTGGCCGCCGTCCCTAGGCTGCTTCCGACTTGGCGACTTCCGGAGCAGGTGCACCGTTAACGCCGGGCCAGCGGGAGCCGGAAATGGTGTCGGCAAAGGGCAGAAAGCCTTCTGGATCCAGAGCGCCAGCGAGGGTGATCTGACGATCCAGAAAGATAGGCCACCACAGGTGAGCGGACACTTGTTCGCGCATGGGCAGTTTGCTCGCCAGGGGGTCCCAGGGGCTGTCGCGCAGCAACAGGGTGCCGTTAACTCTCTCCCGGCGTTGAGTGCCATATTTACTGGCCACGTGCACTACGTGGGGCGGGAAATCAAAGCCGGTAGCCGGGCCACCAACGCTCACCGCTCGCGAGGCCTTGATCCACCATTCGTTCTGTACCCACTCGTCCATGGGCTCGTCTTCGCCAGTGGCCTGGCCGTCGAACTCGACAAAGGTGTAGCCCTGATGAACGCAGCGGGCGTGGACTTTGTCCATCATCCGATAATAGTGAGTCTCACAGGGGTACTTAGGCTGACCGTTGGTCTCCTGAGAAATGAAAATCGCCGACTCCTGGTCAATTCCGTAGCCCAGTGTGTACTCGCCGGCAGTGCCGTTGTAGTCGGCGTCGACGGTAGTAACGATGCCGTACTCGGGCACGTCTGGAACCGGGAAGTTGTAGATGGTCAGGTTGACGTGCGGCTTGGCACCGGGATCGATACCAGGCGGAAGTAATGCGGCAATTTTGTCGGGGTCGGTACGGTACACCACCTTCAACATTGGCCAGTTGATGATGTCCCCGGTAGGTCCACTAGGTTGGTCGCTCATGCGTATTTCCTCGCTGTTATGTGGGGGTCAAGGCCCCGCGATTATGGATGCGGTGATATAGCGTTACAGGTAAAACTGCCTCACCCATTTCCTGAACATCACGAGCGTCTTGTCGCCTTTGCAGAAAATGGGCTTCTCCCGGTAGATCTTGTGCTCCCAGATAGGATAGTCATCAAAGATACCGTTCTTAATACCTTCCATCACATCATCGCCCGCCAGATCCACAATCTCCTTGCGGACGGTCAGCGTCCAGCGCATGTGTGTTTCGTTTGGCTTGGTCGGCTGAGCGGTCGAGTAGACAATCATTTCTGCACCCGGGGCGTAGTGGGTTCTTACCAACGCCAGACCGGGATTCTCGACAATCGCCGTCAATATATTGGGCGGGTCAGCGTCCTTGGCATCTGCCACCAGCGTCAAAGTGCGACCATTCTCTGCAATCGTCACCTCACTGGGCGGTGTTTCGGCCTGCTTGTGTACGTACTGGAAGTGCTCCGGGTCGCATACATTCTCAGCGATATTCTGCACGTGATTGGGAATCGTAAACTCCCAGTACTGTGGCTCGCTCCACTCGTCACTGCTGAGTTCCGGGATGGCCTCCATCTCCCAGGCGGGCGGTTCGCCGGCTGGGTGGTACCACACCATGATGTCTCCATTGGTCTCGCTAACGTGCCACTTGCGGAGCCGGGCACGCTCGGGGATATCCTCGCAGTAGGGAATCTCTGTGCACGTTCCCTCGGGTCCGAACTTCCAGCCATGGAAGGGACAGCGAAGGTCTTCGCCGATCACACGGCCACCGTGCCCCAGGTGTGCACCCAGATGTGGGCAGAATGCATCCAGCACTACCGCCTGCCCTTCGCGCGTGCGGTACAGCACTAATTCACGGTCGAACGCATAGATGGCTTTCACCTGTCCTTTTAACAGATTGTGCGCGCGCTCCACCGAATACCATCCCATGGGAAACGGTAGCGGTGCCTGGTCTTTCGACTCGCATTCGCCGAGCAGCGCTGTCGTATTGATGGGTTCGTGGATACTGTTCATAACCTTGCCTCCGGGTTACTCGTCAGCGAGTACGGAAACTCGCTCGGATACTGTCGATATTGCAATGCCGGTGTGTCTTCTTTACTACGCAGCTGGACTTGTCCCTGTCTGGCTACAACCCATACCCGAGCGGCGACGGCCGATCAGAGGCACACTTGAGCAATCGTGCACATTTGTATACTTTTATAGCGGATAGCACAGGGGTATGCAACAGACCACCATGGACACAACAGAACAACTTCCGGCAGCGGTCATACAAGGTGAACCGGGAGACCAGCAACTGGGGCGGCGCGAGAAGCGCAAGCTGGAGATTAGAGACCGGATTGAGCGCGCCGCCTATGATCTGTTCAGACGACAGGGCATTGACGACGTTA
This sequence comes from Pseudomonadota bacterium, assembly GCA_038746745.1. Lineage (GTDB taxonomy): Bacteria > Pseudomonadota > Gammaproteobacteria > Pseudomonadales > Halieaceae > JANQIO01. The sequence goes on along the minus strand of JBCDKJ010000002.1, from coordinate 45,995 downwards.
GCATTGAGCAAATCTGTGATGCGGCGAAGGTGGCCCGCAGAACTTTTTACGGCCACTACCCTAACAAGACCGCCCTGCTCCAATCCCTGAGCTACAGCCGGGTTTGGTTCACCGCCGATGACATGATGCAGCGTGTGATGAATACGCCCGTAGGGACTCTGGCACGGGTGGAGGCCATGCTGTCGTACATGGAAGACAACCTGGCCAGCTATAGCGATATAGACCGCGCTTTAATTCTGGCCGTGCCTGGCAATCTGGACGCCGACAACCACCTTCGGCAAATCAGTGAGTCACTGAGAGACTATCTGGCCGGCGTCTTTGCCCAGGGGCAGGCCGCTGGCGACACCACCAGCCGATTTACGCCTGGCCTGCTCGCAGACATGGTCATGGGCACGGCCAATACCATTGTGGTGAATTGGGCGCTCAATCCTGAAGTACCTGTTGCAGCTCAGCTTGACGAAGCCCGACAGCTTTTCACCAGCGTGATCGAGCCCTGAACCTCAGCCGCGCGGCGGCAGGCCGTGCAACATGGTTAGAAACTCCAGCCGTGTGCCAGCGCGCCGATGTTCTGAAAGCGCCTGGTAATCGGGATCGTTGTACCAGGCCTTGGCTTTCTCTGCGGAAGGGAACTTGAAGAGCACCATGCGGCCACTGCGGGGGGCGCTACCTTCAAAGGTGACGGTGCTATCGTCATAGGTAAAAAACTCCCCCTCATGGCGCTGCAGGATGGGGAAGAAACCTTTTTCATATTGACGATAGGTATCAGCGTCATCGATTTGGAAGTTAGCGACGACATAGGCGGGAACATCGGACACAGTAATCTCCTTAATATTTCGGCTCGAATGCGGGCATACGTGGTGAGGGTGCTTTAGCCAGCGCTAAAAAAACGGCGCCAGAAGGCGCCGTCATTGCCAGGCTTCGGTCAGCTTAGGATTTCTTTGGCGCGGTCTTCTTGGGTGTTGCCTTTTTCTTGGGTGCTGCCTTTTTCTTAGCTACTGCTTTCTTCTTTGGTGCTGCTTTTTTCTTAGGCGCTGTTTTCTTTGGAGCTGCCTTCTTTTTGGGAGCTGCTTTTTTCTTAGCTGCAGCTTTCTTCTTGGGTGCCGCCTTCTTTGCTACGACCTTCTTCTTCGCGGCTGCCTTTTTTGCGACAGCTTTTTTCTTAGCGGGTGCCTTTTTCTTGGCGACCGCTTTTTTCTTGGCCGGCGATTTTTTAGCAGCAGGCGCCTTTTTAGCAGCAGGCGCTTTTTTGGCAGAGGATGTGGACTTCGCCTTGGCCTTCTTCGCCGCAGCCTTTTCTCGTCGAGCCGCCTGCCGTGCAGCCGCTTTCTCGACCATTGTCGCAGCGCGTTCCGCAGCCTGGGCTTTGCGCGCTTCAAGGATGGCATCAGCTTTCAGGGGGACCAGACGCTCAACCGCATCAGCGACGGCCTTGGCAATCTCACCGGTGACCTCCGCCATACTCTTTGCGTAGGCCATTAGCTCATCGACCTGCTTGCGGTTTTCTGTGGTGGGGCGCTTGCTGAGAGCAGCACGTGCTCTTTTCAGGCGGGCATTCGCAGTAGCCTGCTTTTTGCGTGCAGACTGCAGTTCTTTCTTGCCCTGACGTACAGCTTTCTCTGCTTCTGTGAGCAGTCGATTGCGCATTTTCTTAACTTCATTATTTGCGCGCTCTGCCATTTTGATGGCTTCTCGCAGCTCTTTTTCCAGCATAAGTCCGCTCTCCATTGTCGGATTGGGTTACTGCGCGCACAGTGTAGCCTTATTCAACACGCAGCAAAAAGTGCTTTTTATCAAGGAAAAAGCGGCTTACCGAGTAGCAACAATCTCTGCCAGGCGATCGATTTCAGCGAGCTCGCCGGTCACGGGCGAGAGCATCGCTTCTTCGCAGCCTGCGTTTTCAAGATTATCCAGCGCCTCACGCACGGCATCTTCATTACTCCGATGAACGCTCTCTGCCATCCAGGTTGCAATATCTTCACCTGCTATCAGCAGGTAGTTGTAACAGTAGTCATAGAGTTTGCGCTGCCCGTCATCGGCCAGGCAGTACCAAAAACCGCCTAGTTTATAGGGCGTGCTGTCCCTGCCCACCTGTTGCCAGCTAGCCTCGGCCAGTGCAAGGGTATTGACGATCTCTTCCTGTTCACCATTACCCGACCAGGCGTAGACGCCGTCCGCCCAGTGCGCGCTGCGAGCCATACCCTTAGGACCCATGGCGCCCGTCAAAATCCTCGGGCCTTCCGGTCGCAGAGGTACCGGTCCCACCGGCTCTACATTTTCAAACTGCGGCTCCTGACGCCACACGCGGCGCATCGTCGCCACCTGCTCATCCATACGGGCGTGACGACCGCGATACTCTGCGCCCACGGCTTTATAGTCGTATTCGCGTCCACCATAGCCGACGGTGACGGTCAGCCGTCCGTCACACATGATGTCCAGCGTGGCAATTTCCTTTGCAGCGCGCACGGCGTTATGCATTGGCAGCACATAGAGCGTCGTGTTGATCTCCACGCGCTCCGTTAACGTTGCCGCTGCGGAAAGCAACACGCGCATATCCATACTGGGACCCATAATGCGCTCTCCGCAGGAGAGACTGTGAAAGGGCCCCTCGTCGATACGACGAAACCATGCGTGATAGTCACTACGGGACATGCCCGCTTTCATATAGGGAAGGCAAACGCCAACTTTCATACTGCGCTCCAGCTATGAATAAGCGCTTAAGTGTAGAGTGCACTACCCGAGGCTTCGCCAGTGCCAGTGCGAATAGTTAGAACAAAACACAGTCTTTGCAGCACGACCATGACGTCAGCGCAGAACCGTCCATGGGTTCATACACCATATACCTGCTTCCCCGCCATCCAGGTCTGCGAGATGCGGATGTCGGCTATTTTACTCGGCGCTACCGCGCGCGGATCCTGATCCAGAACGACAAGATCAGCCAACAGCCCGGGTTTAAGGCGACCGATTTCCTGCTCTGAGAAGCAGGCGTCAGCAGCACTGGCAGTGACAGCGCGAATGGCCGCCTCAACGCTGACGCGCTCATCGGGTGCCAGCACAGTGTCAGGTTCCTTCCACAAATCACGCGCAACAGCCGTGCGAACTTTTTGCAGGCTGCCCAGGGGCGATACCGGAGCATCAGTGTGCATCACCCATTTGAGTCCTGCTTTTTCCACACTGGCGCATCGATCCAGTAGCTGCACCTTGTCTGCACCAAACACGCGATCGCGCATCACATGACCCCAGTAATGCACATGGTTGATTAAGAAACTAGGCACCATGTCCAGTGCGGCCATTCGCGCTATCTGTTGGTCGTGCAATATCGAGCAGTGCTCAATGTGGCAACCCAGGCTGTTGACGTCTATGCCCTGGGCTTTGGCGGCCTCCATAGCATCAAGAATGCTATCAATGGCGGCATCACCGTTGCCGTGAATCGCCATCGGCCAACCCTGCGCGGTTCGCGTGGCCACTTTGCTTTTGAGGTCCTCGGGGTCGACATAGAAAATGCCCAGATTGTCAGTACCAATTTAGGGCCGTCGCTGGCGCCCGGTATATCCTTGGTTTGAGCCGTCAGAGACGATCTTCCAGCCAGCCACGCGGACCTGGGCATCTCCTTCGCCCGGCCTTGTGCCAGCGTTGTCCCATAAGGCCTCGGACCCATCGTAAACGTAGGCTCGTATGCGGGCCTTCATTTGATCGCCCTCGAACATATCACGGTAACGCTGCAGCTCGGCGGGGCCTGCCAGCCCACCCGTTGCCATGTCGCAAAGGGTGGTGATGCCCTGCGATGCCGCCAGTTCTCCCACCTCTCGGCCAGCACTGATAAATCCATTGCTCATACGTTGCATCAGTGTGGTGTTGTGCTGCATCAACAGACCGTGAGCTGCTGTCCCGAACAGCACACCGTTGGGTGTCCCATCACCGTAGCGTCCAATCGCTGCACCCGGCGGATCAGGCGTGTCTTTGGTAATGCTGGCTACACGCAAGGCAGCGCTATTGACGTAACCGACATGACCCGAGGCATTCAAAACAAATATGGGCTGCTCCGGCGCGATAGGGTCAAGGTCCTTTGTCGTCAAATCGCGGGGCGGGTCCAGCAACACCGGATCAAACTGGCGTGCCGTAATCCAATGGTTTCGAGGGGTTGCGGCAGCAGCCTTGCGCAGCGCATTGAGAGCACTCTCAAAGGTGGGGTGCTTCAAAGCACCCACGTCCGGGTAGGCGCCAAAGCCTGCCAGCAACGAAAAATGCATATGAGGCTCAATAAAGCCCGGAAGCAGCGTGCGTCCGTCCAGATCGATACGACGCGCCGCTCTTCCTGCCGCGGCCAACACGCTCTCGTCATCGCCCAGCGCAATGATTGTGTCACCCTGTACGGCCAGGGCAGAAACCTGAGAGAACGCCTCATCCACCGGTAGCACAACGCCGCCGTGGAACACTGTCACATCTGTACCTGGGTTGCCGCTGGCTATTGCACCCGGCGCACTGCTTTGCTGGCATCCTGGCACTGCCGCGCCCGCCAGGGCAGCGGCGCTCACGTGCAGGAAACGACGTCTGTTAAATGCCATGGACATCCCTCTTTTTGATCAGTGTAGACTCACGCGCTGTGACCGCCAACAGGCCAGGAGGACAGCCCATTGCGAAGACGCAACGTTTTTAGAGCCATCACAGTATGCCTGGGCATCATCGCGATACTGTGCGCCTCTACGTCAGTCCGGGCAGACAACCAGGGCTTTACGAGTCAGCAACTGCAGAGTGCCGTGGACAGCGCTTATGCAAGCTTCAAGGACCTGAAGGAGGGGGCCAACGCGAACTACATTCCCATTCTGGATAAAGTGCCCAGCGATCTGTTTGCTGTCGTCATCGCCACTCGCAACGGTGACATCTACAGCGCGGGAGATGTCGGTTACCGCTATTCCATTCAATCAGTTTCCAAGCCTTTTACGGCCGCCCTGATCATGTCACAGCAGAACCCTGCAGCCATCTTTGACAAGATAGGAGTGGAAGCGACAGGGCTGCCATTCAACTCCAGGCTTGCCATTGAGCTATACGAAGCGCGCTCGGCTAACCCGATGGTCAATGCTGGTGCTATTGCTGCTGTGAGTCTGGTCGAGGCAGCGTCGGAGCAGCAGCGCTGGAAACGTATTCACGAGAATATTGAAGGTTTCGCCGGTGCATCTTTGCCCGTGCTGGAGGACGTTTATCAATCCGAGTACGAATCGTCCTGGGGCAATCGCGCCATCGCCAACCTTCTCTACAACTACGATCGGCTTTACGCGAATCCGGAGGAAGCTCTGCGCGTTTATACCCGCCAGTGCTCAATAGGCATTAATACCCGGGAGCTTGCGATCATGGGCGCCACCCTCGCCAGAGGCGGCGTTAACCCGATCACCCGTCGTCGCGTGATGCCGGCGGAGCATGTACCGGAGTTACTGGCCATGATGGCCACAGCCGGCTTTTACGATGAATCGGGGGCCTGGATGTATAGCGCCGGCTTGCCGTCCAAGACGGGCGTAGGCGGAGGCATTGTTTCTGTTGTACCCGGGCGATTCGCTATCGCAGCATTTTCGCCGCGCCTGAACGACGCGGGGAACAGTGTTCGGGCGCAGCGTGCCATCCGCCAGATCGCTGGGGAGTTGGGTGTAGGCCTGTTCGGCGCGAACCCTGACTGAAGGATGCTGCGCCAGGGTCGGTCCATGCTTGTGAGCACACAGGTTGTGCAGTCGTGGATAACTCTTAAAAGCTCTACACAGACTAAAGCAGCTTTCAACAGTCACAGTACTGCCCAAACAGCCTTAAAAAGACAGGCAGATCTTGCCAAAGTGGCCCTGACTTTCCTGCAGACGAAATGCGTCAGCAATGGCGTCCAGTGCAAAGCTATCGCTGATCACGGGCAAAATCCCATTGGCCTCAAGACCTTCGACCATATCGACCTGATGCTGCCGGGAGCCTACGGTAATGCCGCTGATCACAGCATTTTTCTGGAATAGCTCCGCGGTCGGCACTTCGCCGCTGATACCCGTGAGAACGCCGATCATAGAGATGTGACCACTGAAGGCGACTGCGCGCACAGACTGCGCCAGCGTTCCAGAGCCACCTACTTCAACAACGACGTCAACACCTGCACCGTCGGTCAGCTTCATGACTTCATCGCCCCAGGCTTCAGTACTGCGATAATTGATCAGGAGGTCTGCCCCAATATCGCCAAGCCGCGCCAGTTTTTCGTCACTGGAGGACGTGGCGATCACCCGACAGCCTGCCGCCTTGGCCAGCTGCAGCGCAAATACCGAAACGCCACCACTGCCCTGCACCAGCACGCTATCGCCGGGTTTCACTTTGGCTTCCACCATCAACGCGCGCCAGGCGGTCAGCGCTGCGCAGGGTAGCGTTGCCGCCTGCTCAAAGCTGTAACCTGCCGGCATACGGGTAAAGCAGTTCGTGGGCATGGTGACCGTTTCTGCGGCAAAACCATCGGCCATGTCACCCGGCACGTCCATCATCCTGGGCATGGTGGCGGGCCCGCCTTCCCAGTGGGGAAAGAACACGCTCATCACGTGATCGCCAACTGCAAACTCAGTCACACCTTCGCCAACCGCTTCAACAACGCCCGCACCGTCGGACATGGGGATACGCTGATCTTCGGTCGGCAGCAGACCGGTGACCACTACGTAGTCGTGAAAATTCAGCGAACTGGCGTGGTTGCGGACTCTGATTTCCCCGGGACCGGGATCCCGGGGTTCGATTTCAACGACCTTGAGTTTGTCGAGGCCGCCTGGGGCGGCGAGTTGAATTGCCTGCAAGCTGATCTCCTTTGCCTTGTTGTTATTGGTTATTTGCTAAACGCGAAACGCCAGCGCAGAAAGAGCCACTCCCACTCTCTCACTCTCACTCTCCCACTCTCCCACTCAGCACCTTTTGGCGCACCACCGATGAAGCAATGCGTGCATTTACTTAAAGCGATACTTAACCGGCATGGATTTTAATCCACCCACAAAGATGGCGTGGACCCAGGTCGGGTCTTCGGTCATTTCGATGCTGTCGAGGCGCGACAGCAGTTCACGGTAAAAGCGCGCCACTTCGAGAGTGGCCAGGTGCTGGCCCAGGCACATGTGGGAGCCGTAGCCAAAGGCTAGATGGGTCTTCGGATCGCGAGTGATATCCAGCGTGTTGGGTTGGTCGAACACACGAGCGTCGCGGTTCGCCGCGGGGAACCACAGGGTGATGTTGTCGCCAGACTTGATGTGCTTACCACCCAACTCCAGATCATCAGTGGCGGTGCGTACCATATGGCGCACAGGGGAAACCCAGCGCATCAGCTCTTTAGCGGCGTTGTTGTCGAGGTCGGGATTCTCGCGCCACTGCTGCATCTGGTCCGGATGCTCCAGCAGTGCTTTCATCCCGGCGCCCAGCACGGCCGAGGTCGTATCATGACCTGCGCTGGCGGCAATTATGAAATAACTGAGCTGGTCCAGTGGCTCCATGGGTTTGCCGTCGACCTCGGCATTGGCAAGCACGGTGGCGAGATCGTCCTGGGGATTCTGTTTGCGATCTTTGATGACCTCATCGAAATACGCGCCGAACTCGAACAGGGTCTCGGCGTTCATAGTTTGCTGGTCGGGATCGCGCATCAGGTCAGGGTCTTGCCCACCAAAGATCTCCTGGGTCAGCTTGAGCATGGTGGCCTCAGACTCCCGCGGTAGTCCGAGGATAGACATGATAATGCGCAGCGGATAAAGCAACGTGATGTCCTTTACAAAGTCGCACTCACCACCCATGTCTTCCATCTTGTCCACGTACTCTTTGCACATGGCCTGTATCTCAGCATCCAGCTTTTCAATAGAGCGCGGCAGGAACCATTCGCGCGTGACTTTGCGCAACTTGAGATGCTTGGGGCGATCCATGTGGATCAGGGTCTCCAGCCCGTTGCGCGTGCCGAACTGTTCCAGCAGCAGGTTTTCGTATTCGATGGGGATAAGCACAGTGCGCGGCGCGCTGAGGAAGCGGTCGTTATTGCTGCCAACAAACTTGATATCGTCGTAGCGACTCAAAGACCAGAAGGGCCGATAGTCAGGGTGTTCCACCCACGCCACGGGATCAGACTCCCGCAAGTGGTCAAAGATGCCGTGCATACTCTCTTCACTGCCCATCAGCTCGGCATCCAGAACATCCGCTGGCTTGTATGCTGCGCCGTCAGCGGGGCGTGTGGCGGTGTCCATCGATGTACTCCTGTTAATGCAGTTGTTTTAAAACCTGCCGCACGTCGTTGCGGCTCATCATATGGCGCACCGCATAGGTATCCGCCTCTTTGATGGCGCCATCGATAATGGCGTTGTAGTCAGATTCCGACAAACCCTTGACCGTGCTGGGCAAGTCCAGGGTTTGATTGAGCTGGCGAATGGCGGCAATAAACGATTCGACGCTATCGCAGCCCACTTCGCGCCCCAACGCCGCCAGGCGATCGCCGGCCCTGGCTTTGCTGAACTCCAGCACGTGGGGCATTACCATCGCGTTGGCCTGCCCGTGCGGCACGCCGAAGCGCGCCCCCAATTGGTGAGCAATGGCATGCACATTGCCGACGTTGACCTGATTGATCGCCTGCCCTGCCAGATAGGCTGCCTGTGCCATAGCGTCACGCACCTGCACGTTACTGCCATCACGGCAGGCGCTCTCAATATTGGCAAAAATCAGCCGGGTAGCCTGTGCTGCCTTGTCATAGGCATCCCCCCGGTCCCAACTGCTGATGTAAGCCTCCACTGCATGGGTTAGCGCATCCATGCCAGTGGCCGCAGTAATATGGGGAGGCAGCCCCGTCATCAGCAGCGGGTCCAGCGCTACCGCTATCGCCTGCAATGGCGCACCGGAAATCACGCCTTTCTCATGGGTTTTGTCATCGGAGATTACCGCACCCATGGTGGCCTCTGATCCGGTACCCGCCGTGGTCGGCATTGCGTACAGAGGTGGAATAGGCTCTTTCACCAGACCGAAGCCGACAAACTTCCGCGGGTGCTCGGAGACACTGAGTGCGAGACCGATAACTTTTGCGGCATCAATGGAAGAACCACCGCCGATGGCTATCAAACCATCACAGGCCTGGCGCTGATATTCCGCTTTGCCTTCAAACACGACGCTATAGGTAGGATCTGGCAGCACACCGTCATAAATAACCGGCTCGACGCCTGCCTCGCGCAGCCCTTCCAGGGCCTTGTCTACAACGCCCAGAGCCAGCAGAGGTTTATCTGTTACAACCAGAGGCTTTTTCAGCCCCCTCATCGCTATGTGTTGCCCCAGACTCCGGCTGCTGCCCTCCCCGGCAAATGCCATGTAGGACACGCCTGGCACGAACTTGAGCAGGAACAAACCCAGGTTCATTAGCAGGGAGTGCTTGATTTTTCGGAACAGCAACACAGGGGCCTCGTATGCCTTCGCGGGCGCCATTATGTCGCTTGCTTCGAGGCCGCCTCACGCCCAGATTGTGGTCAATTTAGGCCAAAATGAACGGCGCTTACCTACGGCCGAATCTCACGTGGGCCGATATTGCGGGTTCGCAATAATATTTTGCACCGAGTCATGCAAATATACGCAGGCGTCATCAAGGGGCATGGCCTTCACAAGATCGGAATATTGCTCACTACCTACTGGGCAATCGGGCTGGGCAGCGGTCAGTATCTCAATAAGCGCTGGCCAGTCGAGACTACCCTCTCCCGGTCGCAGACGACCGCCCATGGTTTCCGCAAATATATCGGCGGGGGGCTCAACCGCAGCGTCATTGAGCTGAATAAAGTAGAACAGCTCGGCTGGCACAGACGCCAGCAGATCATAGTCAGGCTCAGAGCGCGCGAAGTGCCAGGCATCAAACACCAACCCCAGGTTGTCAGCATTGACCTCGGCGATCAACGCCAGCGCTTTGCGCAGATTCGCCACACCGGTAAAGGGCAGAAACTCCAGTGCCACCCGTCGGGGCGCAAAGGCCCTGCAGTGATCGCGCAGCGACACTACCGCAGACGTTGACAGTGTCGGCACCAGTGCTGCCGCCAATACCACATCGGGATCAAAAACATCGACGAACGCCTGCATCACGGCGCGCTCTTCAGCGATAAGCGCAGCCTCGTCACCCGACCAGGCGTGCAGAAGTTCCAACACGCTAACGCGCAGCCCGTAGTTCTCGAGACAATCCTGCACCGCTTGCAGTGATCCTAATTCAGCGGCTGCAGCCTCCAGCGACAGTAACCAGATAGCGAGTTCTGTAAAGCCCGCTTTAGATGCCGCGGCCAAGGTGGCTTCAAACCCATACCCATCCGGCAAAGTGGCAAAACACGCCAGATGGCTGCGCTCCCATGCCATAGGACGCGTCCTCTTATGATAAGGCCCTATGGAAACACGCTCGCCGGACGCCGCCAAATCCTTTAGTTTGCTCAAAGGTGTATCCTTCACCGAAAGCATCTTCACCTTTCGGTTTACGGCCTTTGATTTCCAGCTTTTAACTTCCAACGACAAAGCCATCCTCAGACAACACCATGCATGCCTTTGATTTTCTGCAGAGTTACGGCCCTACAGCGCTGGTTCTGGCCGCGCACACGCCCTGTGGTCAGGCCTTTGCCGAGCAACTGGCCAAGGGCGGCTTCGACCTGCTGCTGACACATCCCGACGGCACAGACCTGAGTGCCCTGAAAGCGCGGCTTGAGGATCACGAGGGTGTCGTCGTCTCAACCCTGTGCGCTAGCGAAGCTGCCGGAGGTTTTTCCGAGCGTGTTTTTGCGCTGTCCGGCAGTGAGCGCGTTGGCTTGATGGTATGCGGGGTGGGCGCGGGAACCGCTGTGAAACCAGGCTCGCTGATCACGTCACTGACCCGGGTATTTATGCCAAACATGAAGGCGCGGGATAAAACCGGCCTGATACTGCTGGATTTCAGCGGCAAAGCGCAGACGTTTACCGCCACCCTGTCCCGCGAATTGCTGACGGTCGATACCGACATGCTGCGAGTTGATATCAGCAACCACGAGAGCAGCACACAGCAAATCGCCGGGCAGCTTGCAGTTGAAAGTATCGCCAGCCTGGGTGACGCACCGTTGCTGGAGATTACCCGGATAGCAACGGTGCACTAGGCAGAGCAACGACTGCAGATGCCTAGAGCTGAGGCGAGCCCGGGTGATCTTCTATCAGCGCCATAGCGCCTGAGAGCTGCAGCAACCCTGTGCTGACCATCCTGTGTTGCGTGGCTACATGAACATCGCGGAAGTGCCGCTGCAGACTGCAATGTCCCTGCAGCGACGTGCCCCCGCCGGCGTTGTAGAGCCTATCCACGGCCGCTGCTGCAAGACTAGTGGCCTGGGTGGCAGCGAGTCGCAGCTGCCGCCGCTGCTCTGTGCTCGCCTCATCGCCCTGCTGTACAACGGACCAGACCTCCTTGACCACTGCGAATAGATACTGCCGTGCCGCCTCGGCCTGGGCATTGGCGTGACCGTACTCCATCTGCGTTAGCGAGGACTCGGCCAGACGCTTGCGGCCGGTACCCTTGCCGCGCGCCAGCTCGGCGAAATCATCCAGTGCACGGCGCGCAATCCCCAGCGGAATGGCAGCAACGCAGGCCGCGAAAAAGCCGAAAAAGGGGAACCGATATAGCGGTGTGTCGACAGTGAGGGCATCAGCGCCCTGCACCACCCAGCGGCCCTCGGGCACAAAAGCCTGATCTACCTGGAAATCAACACTTCCGGTGCCGCGCATACCAGAGGGATCCCAGTTATCGTGCAGGGTCACCTGGGGTTTATCGAAAAATACGATATGCACGGCGGGTGCCCCGCTCGGAAAGCGCAGCAGCTCATCATTTTCTTCCACCATGCAGCCGCCGACAATCCAGTCGGCGTGATGGGTACCAGAGCCCCAGGACCAGCGACCGGAGACTTCCAGTCCGCCTTCAACTCTCCTGGCCTTGCCCGTGGGTGCGGTCGCACCCGCGGTGATGGGGCAGTGGCCGTTGACCCGGTAAATCGTGTCCGCCCAATCGCTGGAGAGCTGCGCCGAAGACGCCGCCGTTGTCAGATAAATCATGGCACACCAGGCCACTGCGCTATCCGCATAGGCCAACTCTTCGATCACTTCCAGCACTTCTGCGGGTGAGGCTTCGATACCTCCCAGAGTCTTGGGAATGGTCAGCGCCAGCAGCCCCGCATTTCGCAGCCATGCAATAACATCGGCAGGCACCTGTTTGCCCCGTTCGATTTCATCACTGCGGGTGGATATCTGTTCACGAAGGCTTCGCGCTGCGGCCAAACCTACCGTCAACGGTGTGGTGCTGCGTTGCGCTTCTGCCATGATCACTACCTCTGAGCTTGCCTGAGAGTACGCTACGCCAATTCTCTGCCGGCGACCACCCTTCCAGGGTGCGCCAGGTCAAGCACAGCAACGCCGCAGCAAACGGTCAGGCGACCTCGCCCAGAATCATGGCACCCGTGGGAACGCCAACGCCGCTGGAGACTAGCACATGCTCTATGCGTTTATCAGGCTGGTTGCCCGAGCTGCCTCTGATCAGTCGAGCAGCCTCAGCGATATTGTTCATACCGTGTATATATGCCTCAGAAAGCAGACCGCCGTGGGTATTGTTAGGCAGGCGCCCGTCGATATCGAGCGCGCCTTCTCTCACTAACTCGACGCCCTCACCGGGTTTAGCAAAGCCAAAACTGTCGAGCTGCATGATGATCTCTGACGAAAACGCATCGTAAAGACTGGCGGCGTCGATAGCGTCAGGACCCAGCTCTGCCATCGCATAGGTGCGTCTGGCCGCCATCTCCATTTCCGGCAGGGACAGCAGTTCGCTGCGGTAATAGCTAGTCATCTGTTCCTGTCCACGAGTAGACGCCTGGGTAATGCCACGAATCACCGCGGGCTTTTGCCGTAAATCCTTCGCGCGCTCCGTACTGGTGATCAGGATGGCGCAGCCGCCGTCCGTTTCCTGGCAGAAGTCATATAGACACAGCGGGTCCGCAATCATTTTGGACGCAAGATACTCGTCCATGGTGAGAGGCTTTTGATAACCAAAGGCGCGGGGATTGGTAGTGGCGTAGTTGCGTTGGGAAATGGCGACGCGGCCAAGATCTTCCCGCGTCACGCCATAGGTGTGCATGTATTTGTTAGCAATCATGGCAATCCAGCTACCGGGTGTGAGCATGCCGTAGGCCATGTACCAGGACCAGTGAATGAGATCGCTGGAGATGATGTTGCCGGATACGCCTTGCCCCATGCGCTGACCGGAGCGACCGTTCATCGCTCGCCAGCACACCACATTGTCAGCCTGCCCGGTGGCGACCGCCATAACCGCCTGCAAAACCACGCCCACCGCCGCGCCGCCGCCGTAATTCACCTGGCTGAAATAGGACAGGTCACCAGCCCCCACGGCCCGTGCGACCTCAATTTCATCTGTGGAATCCAAGGTGTAAGTGACCAAGCCGTCGATGGCTGAGGTGGGAAGCCCGGCATCATCGCAGGCGGCCTTGACGCACTGCGCCGCCAGCGCCAGCTCAGATACGCCAGAGCTTTTCGAAAATTCTGTCAGGCCAATGCCGGCGATGGCGGCTTTGTCCTTAAGGCTCATGCTGCCACCTCCGCTGCAGGAATAAACACCGGAAGCTTGAAGCCGTCGGGGTCTTCCTGAATCCGCATCTCAACCGGCATGCCGAAGCTCACCTCTGCCGGGTCACAGTCCACCAGTTGTGATGTCAGTCGGGTGCCCTCTTCGAGATCAATCAGGACGATGATCAGCGGATATTCATAGCCGGGAAACTGCGGGTGACGCAGCACGGTAAAGGAACAGATCGTTCCTCTGCCGCTGGACTCAATTGGCTCCCAATCCATGCTCTGGCACTGATTGCACATGGGGCTGGGGGGATGCCGCAGCGCACCGCAGTTGGTACAGCGCTGAATCCCCAGCTTGCCCTGGTCGGCCATCTCCCACCACCAGGCGTTGTCATGGCCCTGGGGTGGCTTGATGCGTCCCATCAGACTTCCAGCGCGTGGTAGCCGAGATTGTCGTCACTGGCCAGCAGCCGGCCCAGCTTCTCCAGTTGGCTGCTGCCATTACCCAGGGAGTAGCTAATGATTTTCGCCAACAGGAAGAAGCGGTGAATCGGGTACTCCACATCGGCGCCGATACCGCCGTGTAGATGCTGCGCAGAACACACCACCCGATGCGCCGCTTCGCAGGCCCACCACTTCGCGGCCCGCACTTCGGCGCGGGCGTCGAGACCCTCAGACAGGCGCCACAGTGCCAACCAGTAGGTACTGCGGATAGCTTCCACATCGATATAGCTATCCGCCATACGCATCGCCAGGGCCTGGAAACTGCCCAGGGGCACGCCGAATTGCTTGCGTTCACCCAGGTATGCCGCCGTGCGCTTCATTGCCTCTTCGGTCACGCCTGTTTGCAGGGCACAGTGGGCGACGTTCGCGCGCTCTTCCAACCACGCGAGAATCTCTCCGCCATTGCCAACCCCACCGAGGCGATGGACGTCGGAGAGTTTCACGTTTTCGAGTGTCAGATGCGCGGCGCGCTCGCCGGACAAACCTATGTCGACCGGCGTTACTAACACGCCGGGCGCATCCGTGGGGACGACAAACAGTGTTTTTGCGCCAGCCTCGTCGACGCCTGGCACGATCAACGCGTCGGCAACAGCTCCGTCAGGCACACTCTTTCGCGCGCCGTCCAGTACCCACTCATCACCTGCCTTGCCCAGCCGCACGGGCACACGCAGGGCGGGATTCATATTCATCTCAGCGATCGCTGCAGACAACTTGACCTCACCGGCGACCAGCTTGGGTAGCCAGGTGGATTGTAGCGCTTCGCTGCCAAACGCAGTGATAGGAAGCGCGCCCAGCACCAGGCTGGAAAACAGTGGAATCGGTGCCACGGTGCGGCCCTGCTCTTCGAGCATCAGGCACAGTTCTATGAGGCCCAGTCCGGAGCCTCCCTGCGCCTCAGGTATTGCAATACCCAGCAGGCCTTGCTCTGCCAAGGTCTGCCAGAGACCATCGTCATAGGTGTTGCCGGTGCGGGAGAACTCCAACAGGAACTCATCGCTGGCTCGGTCGCCAAAAATCTGGGCTGCAAGGTCACGAATGGCTTGCTGATCTTCGGTAATTGTGAAATCCATGGCGTTCTCTCTCAGGTTCTGCCCGCAGGCATCAGTCATTTTCTAGTCAAGCCGGGTTACATCCATTCACGGCGCGCGCCGCATAGCGGACAAGTTCTTTGTGTAGCGCAAGCGCTCCTCGGGAGGGTGTTCCAAAAACAGAGCGCGATAGAACATTGTAGTCAGCAGCTCGGTCAGCTCAGTTTCCTTCAGTTTTGACGCGCGCAGGGTCTGGCTCTCGTTGATGAAGAACTCTCGTAAAAGCCCCTCGCCGATACCCGCCAACGCGTAGACGGTCATCAAGGCTTGATGGCGCTTAAATCGCACCTCGGGAAACATCTTAGGCATCAACGTGACCAGCCACATCAACTGCTCTCGGTAAGCGGCACGCAAAGCGGCAGAGAATGCCGCGTCCTCGTCGGCCATTTGCAGCAGACAGCGCATCACCCCGGGACGCCGCGCATAGCTCGATACCACAAGCTCATTGTGAACATAAATGCGCCCATACCAATCGCCTCGCGCGACATCCTTCTCGATGGTCGCAAAATCCCGCGCCGGATTCACAAAGTCCTCCAGCACTTCCAGGGTCAACGACTTGAGATCGTCAAAGTAGTGATAGAACAGGCCCTGTGCCGCCCCCGCCTCCCGGGTGACGTCGGCGATACGCATGCGGTGGAAGCCCTCACGCTCCAGCACTACCAGTGCAGCCTTTTTCAAGTTCGCACGAGCGCGCTCGCCTTTTGCGCTTTTAGCCGCGCCACTTGTCGTGCCCCGACCCTTCCTCTTTGCAGCGGATTTTGCCGCGGATCGAGACTGCGTCTTGTTAGCCGATGCCCGTGGCGCCAGCGCTGTCGTCTCCCCTGTCATGTCGCGCAAATTAGTTGAATTTGAATTCAAAATCAATATTATGTCTGCACTTCAGGAGGACATGCCATGTTTGTTGACTACACCGACAGCCAGAGAGCCCTGCGCAAAGAGCTGCGCAGCTATTTCACGAATCTGGTGAAGCCCGAGTACCGGGAAGAACTCAGAAGCGCCGAAGGCGGAGACCTTTATAAGGACTTGATCCGCCAACAGGGGAAGGACGGCATGCTCGCCCTGGGTTGGCCCGAGGAGTACGGTGGTCGCGGCCTGAACCAGTCTGAACAGCTGATTCGCTATGAGGAGGCGTTACTCGCTGGCGCGCCCACTCCTTTCGTGACGCTGAACACCGTGGGCCCTGCGGTGATTGACCACGGCACGGAACAGCAGAAGAAGCGATTTCTTCCAGGCATCGCCTCTGGTGAACTCCACTTTGCGATCGGGTATACCGAGCCCGCTGCGGGAACAGACCTCGCTGCACTGGCCACTCGCGCAGACAAGCAGGATGACCATTACCTTGTGAACGGGAACAAGGTGTACACCAGTGCAGCAGAGGCCGCGGATTATGTGTTCCTCGCAGCGCGAACCGACGGCGAGGCACCCAAACACAAAGGCATTTCTATCTTGGTAGTCGACACCAGCGACCCCGGATTTTCCTACGGTCCTATTCACACCGTGGGCGGCGTACGTACTAACGTCTCTTACTACAGCGACATCAAAGTTCCTCTGGACATGATTATTGGCGCAGAGAATCAAGGCTGGCGCTTGATCACCTCACAGCTTAATCATGAGCGCGTGGGGCTGGCGGCTTTCGGCATCAACGGCTGGAAGTTGTTTCGGGATGTGCTGGCCTGGGCCAGGGAGACGCAACCCAACGGCAAACGCGTGATTGATGATCCTATGGTGCAACGCAATCTGGCCGAGGTGTACAGCCACCTGGAAGCGATGCGCGTTATGAATGCCCGCATGGCCTGGCGGCTTGAGAACAACCCGGTAGATGCGGTATTCCCCTCAGCATTAAAGGTCTACTCCACTGAAATCATGCTTGAAGTCTGCAAGCTGATGATGGATGTGGTGGGCCCGGAAGCGCTCATTTCTCCGGAAGGTGAAGGTAGCCTGTTTCACGGCGACCTGGAGCACGAGCACCGCCGCTCGCTAATCAATACCTTTGGCGGCGGCGTGGTGGAAGTACTGCGCGGCCTGGTCGCAACCCATGGCCTGGGCATGCCACAGCACCGCTAGCGCTTAATCGCCGCGCGCTAAGCACGTCGTGCGTTTACGCCATGGAAAGACGTCATGGAAAACGTCATGCAATAAAACCCAGATCGGTCTGCGAAAAGTTGGCCAGATGCGGCGCCACAGCGCCAATGTCGCTTTCAGCGATACCGAACCAGCGCGCCAGCGTCGCAGCGTATTGATCGGCCGACAGGGTGGGAATGATTCGGCCGCCGCCCACGTCGTCTGCACCATCGATTTGCAGCAGCGGATACTGGCCAATGATCTGGCGGCCCAACACACTGTCACCCACAACAATCTGGTTACCACCCCAGGCATGATCGGTGCCATCACCGTTGGACGTCAGCGTACGGCCGAAGTCTGACTGGGTGAAGCTTGTCACTTCGCGGGATACCCCCAGCTCCACCGTGGCGTCGTAGAAGGCTTTAAGCGCTTCGCTGACGCCGCCCAGCAGTGCGGGCTGGTCCTCATTCTGGTTATCGTGGGAGTCAAAACCACCGGTCGCCACAAAGAAAATTTGACGCTGCATACTCAGCCGCTCTCGCACTGCAATCAGTCGCGCCACCGTGTTTAGCTGCTGCCCGAGCTGGCTGTCCGGAAAGGCCGTTGTGAGCGGCGGCGCTGTGCTAATTGCTGCCGTGATAGTGTCCGCTTCCTCAATGGCACGCTGCTGTACGTCCACAAAGGCCCGCTCATAAATACTGCCGTACTGCGCTCGCAGCACCCTCAGAAATGCCTCGCGCTGCTGAAACTCGAAAGACCCCGGTGTGGTGGAGAAGCCTTCAAACTGCAGTGGGCCGCCCGGCCCCATGACATAGGCCACGGTATCGTCCGCAGATTGCAGCAGGTTGGTGCCAAACAGCGAGGCATTGGTTGCCATCTGCTGATTGCTGACGCCATCGCGAATGATGTCCGCCATACGACCGGCCCAGCCCGTTGCGGTGAGCGCCTGACCCTTCAGAGATTGCCACTGATCCTGCTGATCATTGTGGGAAAAGAGCTGCGGCGGCAGCAGCACTGCCTGGTTGAGAAACTGATCTTTGGTGGTGGGCTCAATCAGAGGGCCGACGTTGGCCACGAATGTCGCTGCGCCGCTTTCAAACAGTGTCTGCAGACCGGGCATGGACGGATGCAAACCGTAGTCGACGCCATCTGACGCCAGTGGGTTAATAGGTAGCAGCACATCCTGCGCTACTGATAGATTCTGCCGCGCGTTGGCGTAAACGTTGTATTCCGCAGTACTGCGAGGCACCAACATATTGAAGGAGTCATTGCCGCCAAACAGAAATACGCAGACCAATGCGCGGTAATCAGAGAAGCCACTGCCGCCACCCACCACCTGAGAAAACGCCGCCCCCGGCGTCGAAGCAAATGCTGCAGTGGCTGCCGCACGAGCGAGAAAAGCGCGTCTATCAAGATTCATAGTGAATTCTCCTGAGCTTCCGTTAGCGCTGGTAGGCGTATTCGGGGGAGCTGGCAATAAAGTAGATGGCCTCTGCGGCACGAAACTCCGCCGGCTCCGACGGCAGAATTTCAAGCATGCCAGTCAGCTCCTGGCGCAGCGCGGCGGAAATTTCACCGCCCAGCAGTTTGCCCGCAACACGGTCTATCAGCGCATCGATATCGTCCACCAGCGACATCTCCTCTGAGATGTCGATAAAAATGTCCTCGGGTCGCAAAGAATCACTGGCCTGATTAAAAGAAAACGTCTGCAGCAGCATGAGGTTGGTAAAAAGCGTGTTCTGGTACTCCGTTGCGATCTGAAGCTCCGGAGCCACCAGGCCTGCATCGCGAATCTCGCCAGCGGGCGCATAGAACGGACTGAAGAAGTTGAACACGGAGGGCGATTGCAATGGTCCCTGCCCAAACAGGATGAAGGACTCGACCAGCGGATAACCGCCCACGCTGGACTGCGCGTCATAAACACGCCAGAGCTGAGTCACCCGAAGAATGGGTTCTTTGAGCTTGCCGCCAGTCTGCGACGGCGCGCTGCCGCGGGCTTCCGGGTCCATGAGGATGGCCTTCACCACCGCACCCAGGTTGCCACGCACGCCTGAGCCGTCGTTGTCAAAGACACCGGCGACCCGCGCTACATAGGCAGGTGACGGGTTGCTGGTGACCAGGCGCTGAATCAGGCGAATGGCAATAAAAGGTCCGACATTGGGATGGTTGAACACGTTATCCAGCGCTGCTGAGAGATCCTCTTCGCCAGACTGACCCGGCGGCAACACCACACCGTTCAGCAGCTTTTTTGAGCCAGTGTCGTGGAAATCTGGATAGAGCTGCATGGGCAGCGCCTGATTTTCTATGGTGGGACGGGCGAATTGAAACGAAGGCGCGCCCGCCCAATTCCAGCCGGTATAGACGTGGGAAAAACCCTCGATAACAGATTGATCATAGGTTGGGACCGGTAGTCCCATCGCATCCACTTTCTGGCTGCCATCGGAGTTGAGCTCGACCAGTCCAATGGAGAACAACTGCATCAGCTCACGAGCATAGTTTTCGTCGGGACGGATGTTGCGCGCCGAGTCCGGTTTTTCGTTCCCCAACATGCTGAGGTACACCCCCATGGCAGGGTGCAGCGTGACATCTTCTATCAGGTCACGGTAATTGCCAAAGGCATCTTCCGCCAGCATGTCGTAATAGTCTGCCAGGGCATACACGCCGTTCACCAGCACGCCCTGCTGCGAAACCACCATAATCTGTGAGAGCGCAAAGGCCACGCGCTGACGCAGCTGGTCTTCGCCGTGCAGCGCATTGCGATACCAGACATCCACCCGGTCGGTTTGCAGCTCTACGGAATCGGCATCCTCAGGGAAGGTCAGCAGATACGGTAACTGCAGCGAGGCAGGCTGCTGCAGTTGCTCGTCAATCCACCCCTCGATGCCGATATCAAGCACTCGCGCAACAGACGCTTCTGTGGGCCCAAAAGACGCCTGGTTCAGTAACTGAAAAGCCTCGGCCACCGACACAGCCGCGGTGCTGTCATTGTCATCATCGTCGCCAGCGCTGTCGCCACTGTCGCCATTACCACCGCCTGAGCCAGTACTGCCAGATCCGCCACCGCCACCACCGCAGCCTGTGGCTGCCAGCGTCAGCAAAACCAAAAGTGTTATCAGACATCGTGTCGGCAACTGCATGTTGGTTGGCCTCTATGTCACCGCTGCTTTAATGATGACTGTAACGCGCTTAGAGGCCAATCGGTTGACAGCGAATTGTGATGCAGTCCGCCTTTCGGCTGCCCGGTCGCGCACCGCAGCAGTCGCGGCCGTCTCTCTTTCAGTCTACGCTATGCTGATGACAGCACTTTCCCCATACTTAGCAGGAGCTACGCATGGCTAAGCTCGGATATGTAACCCTTGGAACAAATGATCTTGAGAAAGCCGCGGCTTTCTACGATGCCCTGATGGCAAGCATCGGGCACACCCGGATTTTCGAGGATGAAAACGGTTTTATCGCGTGGGGCACGACCATGGACGAGCCCGGCCTCGCCATCACCCCGCCTTTTAATGGTGAGCCCGCCACCATTGGCAACGGTGTTATGGCGGCTATGAACATGGACTCCAAGGAAGCCGTAGACGCTTTCTATGCCAAGGCCTTAGAACTCGGCGCCAGCGACGAGGGCCCGCCTGGACAACGCATCGAGGGCTTCTACGCAGGCTACTTCCGCGACCTGGATGGCAACAAGCTCAATGCCTTTATATTTGCCTGAGCATTGTATGTACTGACGTGTTTGCTGATTTGTATTGACAGGCGCTGAGAGCATCGAGTGTTTGTTTCGTGCCTAGACACCGTCAGACGAGGATTCGTGTTAGCGATGACTAAGGTTTTACGGCGCAAGAAATCGTAACAAACACTCGCAGAGGATACGCCGGCGATGCTACCTTTAGCTGTATTGTGATCGAAGCGATCCAACAGCTAGTTGGATATTGGCGAGAAAGTGTCCGCGAACCGGCAAGCGGCAACATAGGGACAAATCATGAAAAAAATGACGATGGGTATCGCAGCATTGATTACTGCTTGGGGCTTAATCCTTTCCCTTCCAGCTCAGGCGCAGAACTTAACTGCACAGGAGCAAGGCGCGCTTATCGTTCTGCAGTCGCAGGTTGACGCTGCAGAGACCACAGAACAAAGAGCGCAAATCGTTGCAGATGCTGTTTCCACCTACCCTAACTTAGTAAGAACCAGTGCGGTGCGTGAGATCGCGATCAATAACAATTTTAGCGTTTCCTCTAACGGCGTGGAGTACATCACGAACACCACAATCGATAGTCCGTTTGTACAAGGCGAGAAAATAAGCTTCCCTGCAGAGGCTTATGCTGAGGGAAGTGGGAACTTTTCCAGCAGCGCTATTAATCCGGATTTTGCTGTAGCCGCGCTTGCAGAAAGGCTGCTAGCAAACGACTTGAGCGAAGATGAACAAAAAACGCTTATCGACGAAACTATCAACCTGATAGCGTCGACAACTAACGGTCGCGAAACGGCCAACAGTTTCAGTAAGAGCCTTGTAGATCTCCTTAAGAACCAAAACGCTGCAAGCAGCGTGATAGTGGCAGCTGCGGATACGATCAATACCAGCGACAAAGTAACGGTAACCGTCTTTTCGGGCATAAACCCCGGCGATGCCAATTCGTTTTCAGGCGCGATCGGTAATACTGACGGAAGGCCTAGCTGATACCGTGAGTACTCGGTCAAGGCACGGTCATGACGCGCGCATCAAAAGCCACAGCGGAGACGGGAACAGTGCTCTGGATGAGAGTTTTCCGCGTCTGCCAACACATGCCGTGAATGATTTGACTAAGGACCCTGGCAGGGGAACTCAAGCTGCCTCAGCAGCGCCGTAAGTTGCGTTCGCGGCCGCTATTGACCCTGACCTTGCGTGCCCCTGCGCATTCAGTGCGTGTTCCAGGGCAGCCAAGCATAGCCTGACGTTGGTGGGGTTGCTGCCATAGCCCATCAGGCCGATGCGCCAGACTTTGCCGGCGAGGTCGCCCAGGCCGGCACCGATTTCCAGGCTATATTCATCCAGCAGTAGTTTGCGTACCGCGGCTTCATCAATGCCTTCGGGCACGCCGACCAGGTTGAGTTGCGGCAGGCGATCTTCTTCTTTAACCACCAGCGGCAAACCCAATGCGTCCAGCCCGGCGCGCAGGGCGAGGTGGTTCTGGCGATGGCGCGCAAAGCTGTTTTCCAGGCCCTCCTCTTTCAGGATGGTGAGCGCTTCATGCAGGGCATAGAGCGCATTGATTGGCGCGGTATGGTGGTAGGCACGCTTGATCGGCTGGCCGTTGGTATCGCCACCGCCCCAGTAGCCCATCACCAGGTTCAGGTCGAGGAACCAGCTTTGCACCGGGTGCTGGCGGTTGCGAATGCGCTCTGCGGCGCGCTCTGACACCGTGATCGGGGAGATTCCCGGCACGCAGGACAAGCACTTCTGACTGCCGGAATACACCGCATCCGCGCCCCACTTGTCGACCGCCACTTCGATACCACCTAGTCCGGTCACTGTATCAACGATAGACAGCATGCCGGCGTCAGTCGCCATCCTGCACAGGGCGGCGGCGTCACTGCGCACGCCGGTTGAGGTCTCGGCGTGGACAAAAGCCAGGACTTTGGCATCGGGGTGAGCGGCAATCGTATCGCGCACTTTGTCCAGGTCCACAGCGGTGCCCCACTCGTCCGGAACCATGACCGGCTCAGCGCCCAGGCGCGTCGCGTTCTCTTTCATGCGCCCGCCAAATACGCCGTTCTGGCAGATGATGACCTTGTCACCGGGCTCAAGCAGGTTAACGAAGCAGGTTTCCATGCCGGCTGACCCCGGCGCTGAAACGGGCAGAGTCAGCGGGTTTTCCGTCTGAAAGGCGTATTGCAGCAGTGCCTTCAGCTCTTCCATCAGTTCGATAAACACCGGGTCCAGATGGCCGATGGTAGGGCGCGCCAGGGCGTTGGTGATACGCGGGTCAACGTCGGAGGGGCCGGGTCCCATCAGGGTGCGGCGCGGCGGGTGAAAGCTCATGGGCATCATCTCATCATATGTTCGCGGGCGCGCATTCTACCAGCCTTGGGTTTGCTTGTGTTTACCTGACCCTTCGTGGAACATGCGCGCATGTTTGAGCAACTCCTAACCCTGGGCCTTTTTCTGGCGCTGATTTACGGCCTGGTGTTTACCCGTATCTCCCCCGCACGGGTCTTCGTTCTCACGATGCTGTGCTGCTACGTAGCAGGTCTGGTAGACACCAGCACCGTGCTGGAAAAGGCTATGAATCCGGGGCTGGTTACACTGGTGCTGTTGCTGCTGGTCTCCGTCGGTATAGAGAAAATCACCTGGCTCAACGACATGGCAGCCCGCGTGATTGATGAGGGTTACAAGAATAGCCTGATCAGAATGGGCGCAATTACAGCGCTGTCCTCCGCCATCATCAACAACACCGCTGTGGTGGCAACGCTGGCCGCCACAGTGCGCAATAATCCGCATCACCCTTCGTCGAAGCTGCTCATCCCACTGTCCTACATGGCGATTCTGGGCGGCACAATGACGCTGATCGGCACCTCTACCAACCTGATTGTGTCCAGCTTTCTGGCCGATGCGACGGGCCAGGGACTCGCGTTTTTTGATTTCTTCATCGTAGGTGCCAGTGCTGCGTTTCTGGGGTTAGTGGTGATTGTCATTACCAGCAAACAGGCGCTGCCTGCCTACGAGGCGGAAGACGTAGCGGTGGCGGAATACCTGATCGAAACCGAAGTCATGGCGAACTCTTCGCTGGTTGGCAAGTCGGTGATCGCGAACAGGCTGCGGGACCTTGAAACACTGTTCCTGGTTGAGATCGTGCGAGCCAACAACCTGATCAGCCCCGTGAGCCCCAGTGAGGTCATCGAGCCCGGTGACAAGCTGATTTTTTCAGGTGACATCAAACAGCTACAGGTGCTGGAGCAATTTGGTGGGCTGAATATGTTTGCCGTCGAGGAGGGCCTGCTGCAGCAGAACCTGACAGAAGTGATCGTTATGCCCAACGCCAATGTTGAGGGCAAGACTATCAAGGAGGCTGGCTTTCGCTCACTGTTTGATGCAGCGGTAGTCGGCATGCACAGAGGCGGCAAGCGCTTGTCTGGCAAGCTCGGAGACATCGCGGTTCAGGCCGGTGATCGGCTCATGCTCGCCGCCGGACCTGACTTTGATGACCGTCGGAATATTCGCAAAAACTTCTTTGTAGTGCAGGAAGGCGTCAGTGCCGGCGGGATCCGCCCGTGGGAAAACCTGTTTGTCAGTGGCGGTTTGCTGACAGTCATCGTGCTGGCAACGCTGAGCATTGTGCCACTGCTTAAAGGACTGGCCGTGTTACTGGCGGCCATGCTGGTGTTGGGAACGGTGCGCGCGGAGGAGCTGCGCCGCCGCTTCCCGTTTGAACTGTGGATCATTATTGGGTCGGCGCTGATCTGGGCTCAGGTGCTGAACGATTCTGGCCTGGTTATGCTGCTGACCGACGGCTTTCACACCTATTTATGGGGACTGGGGCCTTATGGGGCCCTGATCGGGGTTTACCTGTTGACGCTGTTACTGACTGAGACCATGACCAATAACGCAGCAGCCGCACTCGTATTTCCCCTTGCCTTCGGCCTGGCGCAGAGCTATGGCATGAACGTAATGCCCTTTGTCATGGCCGTGGCCTACGGTGCCAGCGCCAGCTTCCTGACGCCCTATGGATATACCACCAACCTGATGGTGCAGAACCTGGCGGGCTATGAGTTCCGCGACTACGTGCGTGCGGGGCTGCCGGTCTCAATCATTTACAGCATCACCGTGCTGTACCTGATCCCACGCGTCTTTCCCTTTACCGGCTAAGCACTGATGGGCCAGTCGCTGTTGTCCGTGTAGAAGGCGAAGCGTTCTTTCACCTCGCCGGCTGTAAGACCATAGCTTGCCAAGTCGTATTCATGTTTGCCGTGCTTGCCCTTGGGGTTGGCATCCACGTAGTGCTGAAAGGCTGACCGGGACTCGTCGCTGAGGGGCCAGTTAAACGCGCCGTAGATAGAATCAATCACGGCCAGGGGAGACTGAGCGATCTGCTCCTGGGAGCAGTCGACGAATCGCTCTGAGGGCGACGCGTCTCGTGCGGCCAAGCCCCGTTCCAGAGACAGCGCATACCACTCCATCACCGCGCGACCGATTTCAGTAGCGGAAATATGGCTGCTATCTCCCGCATACATGCGCATTACCTCACGGTTCATGCTGTTAATGCTGGCTGTGACCGCCACCGGTTCCCGGTGACACCAGACAAAATTCGCGTCTGAAAATACCTTTTGAATGGTGTCCACCGCCCACATATGGGCGGGCGCCTTTAGCACCCAACGCTGACCGGGGTTGCGCCAGTTCAGAAGCTGTAGCTGCTTTTTCTGGTAGCGGTACAGCGGCTCCAGGTCCTGTGCCAGCAGCCAGCTTCGATAGGGCTCCAACATAATCTCGAAACCCAGTTGCACGCCGTGGAGCGCGTAGGCGTGAATCATGCAGCACTCTTCAGGGGTGTCCGCGGTCACAAAGTGAATCTTCTTGAAATCCTCGTCCTGGTGATCTTCGAGCGCTTTGACCAGATAGCTGTAACGCGGGTCCTCCTGCCCGGGCTGCAGGCCGGGCCAGGGATCCGGGAACTGCACCTCCCATTGCAACAGCCCGCGGTTTTCAGGTGCACCTGCCAGCAGGTTTATGAGCGCGGAGGTGCCAGAGCGAGGCAGGCCCGTTACAAACAAGGGCGCCGTTATCTCCTGCTCAGCCACATCGGGAATGGTTTTGAAGGCACGCTCAAGCCGCAGCCGCACCGACAGCAGGTTGACCAACCGGTCCCGGCACTTGGCCCGACCCTCGGGGTCACGTACGTGTCGGTCATAGGTTTCGCACAGCGCCTCCAGGCCGGGATGGACTGGCAAGTCACCGAAATCATTGAGTTCCGTGCTCTCCATGGCCTGCTCGATTAAGGCCTCTGGATGAAAATGCTGCTCGCCCATGCGGATCTCCTTTTGTGACGCGGGGCAGTGTAGCCCAGGCCGCAGGCACCGCGGGCGCGGTTTAGTCGACTACTTGAACCGATAGCATCGGGGAGCGTGGCCCCCTTGCTCCGCCGGACAGGGCAGGTTTACGGTGGCGCTCTTCTTTCTGCAAGGCAGCACTATGACGCCGGAGCAACAAGCGGCTTTTGAGCAGGCAATCTACGCCTACGTGGGGCGAAAAGTGTGTGAGCGCCAGCCGGCACAGGACGCAGTGAATCCCGCCATGATCCGTCAATGGACAGAGGTAATGGGCGACGACAATCCAGCCTACACCGACCAGGCCTGGGCAGCGGTCAGCGCACGCGGCCGCACCATTGCGCCCCCGGCCATGATGTACGTCTGGAACCAGGAAGGGGTGCAGGTTGCCCTGCGCGGCCGCAGCCCCGACCCTCAGAGCGCCCTAGTCGACCTGTTCAATGAGCACGGTTTCACTGGCATTCTCGGCACTGACGTGGTGCAGGAATACCACAAGGAGGTGGCTGCAGGTGATCAGGTGTTTATGGAGATGGTGATCGACAACATCTCCGAGCAAAAGGCGACCGCTCGCGGCATTGGCTATTTCTTTGAGACCCTGGCCACCTTCAGTGACCAGACCGGCGACGTGATTGGTACGCAGCGATTCCGGGTGCTCAAGTTTCGCCCCGCCGACGCACCACAGCAACAGAGCAGCGAAGATTCAGCCCTGGAAGTACCTACCCGCATCCCCTCTCCGCGCGGTCACGATAATGGGTGGTGGTGGGAAGCCTGCGACCGGGGTGAGTTACATATCCAGCGCTGCAAGGACTGCGGGGCGCTCAGACATCCCCCACGCCCAATGTGCGGAGAGTGCCAATCGATGGAATGGGACAGCATCGTGTCGACCCTGCGCGGCGAGGTGATGAGCTTCACCGAGCTGCATCACCCCAGAGTGCCCGGTTACGACTATCCGGTGCTTTGCGCAGTGATCCGACTGGAGGAAGGGGTGAACTTTGTAGCCAACCTGGCGGGATGTAGCTACGACGAAGTGAGCATAGGCATGGCTGTGGAAGGCCGTATTGAGGCCGTGGATGAGAAAACCATGCTGCCGCAGTTTTATCCGATGGGAGCCATGACATGAGCGCATTTCCAACTCTCGCTTTCTCAGAAGTGAGTGTCGGCGATGCACTGCCTGCGCTGGAGATTCCCGTGACCACCGGGCTCATCGTAGGTGGCGCCATGGCTACCCGCGATTACGAAACTGTGCATCACGACAAAGCTGCTGCGCAGGCAACAGGCTTGCCCGACGTATTCATGAACATTCTTACCAGTCAGGGACTGATGAGCCGTTTCGTTACAGACTGGAGTGGGCCCGAAGCCACGGTGACCTCCCTGGCACTGCGTCTGGGCGCGCCTAATCTGCCCGGCATGATTATGACCATTACTGGCGAGGTCACCGCGACTGACCCCGACAATCGGGGCGTTACCATCGCCGTGAGCGGTGAGAACAATATCTGGGGCATGCACATGCAGGGGACGGTAACGATCACGCTGCCTGAGGGCGCTGCTGCAGGAGACGCCGCATGACTGCAACGGTCAGAGACAAGGCTGTGATAGCAGGCATTGGTAACACCGCCTTCAGTAAAAACTCAGGCGTTTCGGAACTTAGCCTTGCAGTGCAGGCTATCAAGACGGCCTGCGATGACGCCGGGCTGCCGACCTCGGCTATTGATGGCATGGCCACCTTTACCATGGACAACAACGACGAAATTGAAGTCGCCAGAGCGCTGGGCTGCGGTGACTTGAGTTTCTACGGCCGCGCCCACTACGGCGGCGGCGCGGCGACCGGCGCCCTGCACCAGGCGGTGATGGCGGTGGCGACCGGCATGGCCGAAACGGTGGCCGTATACCGCGCGCTGAATGGACGCAGCGGACACCGCTACTCTGGCGGCGTATCCGGTGAGATCGTGACAGCCGATGCCATACACTGGGGTTGGTACATGCCCTATGGCTTACTGACACCTGCCAGCTGGGTAGCCATGTTCACCACGCGCTGGATGCATCAGACCGGGATTACCGAAGATGCTTTTTATGCCGTCGCCAAAGCATTCCGGGATTACGCGGTGAACAACCCCGATGCCTTCTTTTATCGAAGGCCCTTCGATCGTGATGAATACGATGCCCAGAGACTTATCGCCAGACCCCTGAAGCTGTACGACTGCTGCCAGGAGAGTGACGGCGGCTCCGCTGTGATCGTCACTACACCCGAGCGCGCCAGAGATCTTAAGCAGCCTGGCGTCAGCGTGCGTGGAGTTGCCCAGTGCGCGGCCAGGGACCAGGAGCAGATGACCTCGTTCTACCGCGAAGAGTTCGCGATCTCTCCAGAAATCGCGCTCGCAGCCAACGACTGCTACGCCATGGCTGGTATGTCGTCAGGTGATATTGATGCGGCGGTTATCTATGACGCCTTTACCCCAACGGTGCTATGGCAGTTGGAAGCCTGGGGCTTTTGTGAGCGCGGCGAATCCGGCGGCTTTGTCATTGACGGCGCGCTGGCGCCGGGCGGGCGCTTGCCTACCAACACCCACGGCGGGCAGCTCAGCGAGGCCTACATTCATGGCGTTAACGGGATTGTCGAGGCGGTCAAGTTAGTGCGCGGCACATCAGTAAACCAGCCCGACAAAGCGATTGAGCATGCTCTGGTCACCTCAGGTGCAGGCGTTCCCACCGGCGGCGCCATATTGGGCCGCATGACCTGAGGTCGTTATCACCAGGAGACTGATATGCGCATAGTCGTGATTGGCGCTGGCATGGCTGGCATTCTGGCTGGCATCAAGCTCAAGGCTATGGGCCTGGAGTTTGCGATTTATGAAAAAGCAGACCGCATCGGCGGCACCTGGCGGGAAAACACCTACCCGGGCCTGACCTGCGATGTGCCCTCACACCACTACACCTACAGCTTCGCTCGCAACCCTGACTGGACGCGACACCTGTCCCCTGGACCCGAGATACAGGCGTACTTCGAGCAGTGCTGTGACAGCTTCGCTATCCGCGATCACATCTGCTTCAACACCGGCGTCGCAAAAGCGGAGTGGGATGGGGAGCGCTGGCAACTGACCTTAAGCAACGGGCGCAGCGACAGCGCCGACATTGTGATCGCCGCTACTGGCGTGTTGCACCATCCCGCCCTGCCGCCTATTTCGGGCATGGAGACGTTTGAAGGGGCGCTCTTTCACACCGCGCGCTGGGACCACGCAGTGGCACTGCAGGACCGCCGCGTAGGCGTTATTGGCATGGGATCCACCGGCGTTCAGATCATCTCGGCGCTGGCCGGCGTTTGTCAAAAGCTTGAACACTATGTGCGAACACCCCAGTGGATCATGCCGGTTGAAAACGGGCACTTCAGCAAGGAGGAACGCGTCGCCTTTCGCAACGACCCTGCCACGCTGGAGGCAGCGATGGACGTTGAGACCTATACCAGCAACGTTGAAGCCTATACCGACGGCCTCACCAAACCCGACTCCCCCGGCGCACAAATCTGGCGTAGCGCCTGCATTGATAATCTGGAGATGAATGTTCGGGACCCCGTGCTCAAAGAGGCTTTGCGTCCCGATCATGAGCCTATGTGCAAACGCCTTATCTTCTCACCGGACTACTACGAAAAAATTCAACACCCTGATACCCGTTTGGTGCGCGCAGACATCACAGGCATCGAACCTGAGGGTATCCGTACCAGCGACGGCGAACTGCACGAACTCGACGTCATTGCTCTGGCCACCGGCTTCCGCGCCGATCAGTTTATGCGCCCTATGCAAATCCTGGGCGAAAACGGCGCCGACCTCGACACGCTCTGGTCCCACAAGCCCATCGCCTACCTCGCCATCAGCATGCCCGGCTTTCCGAATTTCTTTATGCTCAACGGCCCCAACGGCCCGGTCGGCAATTTCTCACTGATCGATATTGCCGAACACCAGTGGAACTACATAGAGCAGTTAATGGCACCCATACTGAAGGGTGAAAAAGCGACGGTGGCTCCCACGCCTGATGCCATGGCCCGGTTCGATGCCGAGCGCATCGAAGCTGCCAAACAAACCGTCTGGTACACCGGTGGCTGCCAGAGCTGGTATCTGGACGTCGATGGTATCCCGGCTAGCTGGCCCTGGAACTATTCGAGATTCGTCGAAGAGATGAAGGCGCCGAAATGGGAGCACTTCGCCTAGCGACGGGCGCTGCGCCCGAGCGGGTTGCGATTGCGGCGCGATTAACTCAGGGGCTCAGAGCCCTGCTCAGGTGGCAGGAAAACCTCCATGCCTTCCATTTCCCAAGTCGTCAGCACCTGACAACCCAGACGGGAGCTGTCCTTGCGATGCTTGGCCGTCGATAGCATGTGTTCTTCCTGGGGACCTTTTTCGTGGAGCTTCTCTGCCCAGGGTGTCTCAATATAGCAGTGACAGGTGGCGCAGGAAGCAACACCGCCACACATGCCTTCGACGCCGGGCACCATGTTCATGATGGCACCCTCCATCAGGCTGATCTGCTCGTCCAGATCGACCTCGTGCCGGGTACCGTCGTCTTCGACATAGACAATTGTAGGCATGGGAAACCTCATGTACGGGGAGAAAGGGGCCGCGACGCCGCGCAGTGTCCCGAAGTTGAGGGCGCGACGCAAGTTGCGTTAGCGCGTCACCTGAAAACCCGAATTCCGGCGGTCCCAGGTGGCAGCGGTGATGCCGTCCTGGCGCAGCTTGAACTTTTGCACTTTATTGGTAGGGGTGTAGGGCAAGCTGTTGACGAACTCCAGGTAGCGCGGCACGAAGTAGTGGGGAGCGTTTTCGTTAATGAATGTGCAGAGCGCTTCTGGCGTAAGGGCGGCGCCCTCTTTCAATACGACATTAAGTTTCAGTTCGTCCTCGCTCTCGACTTCCTCGGCGGGGATGCCAAAGGCGGCCACGTCTGCAATATCTGGGTGACGCCGCAGCACGCCCTCGACCTCCAGCGTGGAAATATTGCGCCCGGCGAAGCGAACGACATCTTTTTTACGATCGACAAAAAACAGCGCGCCAGACGCAGGATCCCGTCGCGCCATATCACCAGTCAGGAAGTACCCATTGCGGAAAGCGGCCGCTGTGGCGTCCGGGTTATCGAAATACCCGTTGAACAGAACGTGAGGCGCTAGCGGCTTCACGCAAATCTCCCCGGCTTCGCCGTCGGGCACGGGCTCGCCGTCATCATCACAGAGCTGCAGCTCAATATCGTCAGGGGGATAACCCAGCGCATAGGGCGGCAGGTCAACGGTAGCGTGAAGCTGGTTGGCGATCAGCTGACACTCGCTCATACCCAGACCGGCGGTGATGATCTGCAAACCAAAGCGCTGCTCAAAGGGCTCCCAGAGATCTGGCGGAAACGGCACAATCATGGCCCTGCGCAGGGGCGTATCGGCATCGCCGTCGCGCGCTTCCTGCTGCCAGAGAAATACACCCATAGCGCCAATGAGGAACATCTGGGTGGCACCGAATCGCTCGACGCGTTGCCAGAAGTCAGAGACCGAAAAGCGCGGCTCAATGACGCAGGGCAAACCTTCCAGCAGAGCTCGGTAAACAGACGTTATCCAGGCACCCGTGTTAAACAGCGGCAGCGCACAATACACGACGTCGCCGGGGCGCGAATCGAACATGGGGCTGGCGCCCTGATCGATGGCGCGTATCCAGCCGTTGTAATTCTGCATCACGCCCTTGGACTTTCCAGTCGTTCCAGAGGTCCAGAGAATGGCGCAGGTGTCTCCATAGTCCTGCTCCACGGTCCCTTGCAAGGGCTCCCCGGTGGACAGGGCCGAGTACCGGGCGACGGCCTGAGCACTGCTCTCATCAGCGCCCTCACCCACCCAGAGCTGCATGCCGTAGTCTGAAACATCGCCGAGTTCCGCGAGTCGCTCAGCGCGCTCCGCGTCAACGCAAAGCAGCTTGCACCGGGAACGCTCCAGGGTGTCTCGCAGCCATTCCCCGCGATAGTCCGTGTTCACCGGCACCCAGATAGCGCCCAGTTTGTTTGCCGCCAGGGTCAGCAAGACAAACTCCGGGCAGTTACCCAGATACAGTCCCACGCGATCGCCTTTGGCCACACCCAGTTGATGCATGCCTGCGGCCAGCGCTGCGCTGATGCGTTCTGCCTCCGCGTAGCTGATGGATTGCGTCTCATCGATCAGAAACGGCGTAGTGCCGTTTTCTTCGGCCTGCCGACGGAGTATGTGAGGGAAAGTGCGTTCGCGGGTCTCGCTTAAATCCAGACGATTCATCGCTGCGTTCTGTTTAGTGGTAAATATTTATAGGGTTACGTGCTCTGGGTTTGTGACTGCGCTTTTTATGCCTGCGCTCTATTTCATGCCTGCGCTCTAGATGCTGCAGCTCATGCCCAGGTTGAGGCAAAGATTGCTGGAACAGAGGCTGAGGCATGTAAAGGCAGCAACCCAGCGAAGCAGTGCTACCACCAGCGCCAGGTGCGGTTCTTGCCAAGCTCGCACTCACCCTCAACAACATCTTCCATAGCAGACACGTCACCTGCTGCCAGTTGGCTGGAGAATCGGTCCCGACCGCGCTGATACTGGGTTTTATCGAGCTTATCGGCGATCAGAGCGGTTTGTACTGTCTCGTGCCAGGCTAACCACATATTGCCCCGATCCAACTCCTCAATGGGTAACTCGCCCAGGGCCTTCTTGATATAGCCATGGCAGAAAGACGCGCGTTGACTGTCTTCGGCGAGCGCCAGCGACGGAATACAGAGGGCGGCCGCGACCAGCACGCCTGAACACAGGCGCGGAAATATAGAGGGCAATACAGAGGAAAATACAGAAATAGAAACTTTCATAGTGAAGCTCCGTTGGTGAACCATTTCATTCTATGCATCACCCGGTGGAAAACAACGCACCTGGCGCAGTATGCAAAACTGCGGCGCTGCTTTGTCGCATGGGGTAGCCTTGCCATCCATGACGTCACAGTCGACCACAGAAACGATTCTGGTTGCCGATATCGGCGGTACCCATGCACGCTTTGCGCTGGCCGCAGTCTCAGAGGGCGGCGTGACGCTGCGCGACGCCAGGCACTTCGCCTGCGCGAACGCATCTGGGGTAGCGGCACTGCTTACAGGTTACCTGACAGGACTGAATGCGGACCGGCCACGACGTGCCTGTCTTGCCAGTGCCGGTCCCGGCGACCACCAACAGCGCCACCTCACCAATCTGGACTGGGATCTCAATGCAGACGAACTGGCTGCTGCCGCTAAGCTTGACCAGGTACTGCTGGTCAATGACTTTGAGGCGCTGGCACGAGGCGCTATAACGCCAGGTTGTCGCAAGCATACCCTTGCCGCAGGCACCGCAGTGCTGGACGCACCGGTGGCGGTAATAGGCCCAGGCACCGGGCTGGGTGCTGCGTATGTTGTTCCTTCACAACAGAGGCCCCATTGCATAGCAACGGAGGCCGCGCATATGGCCTTTCGGCCAAGCGATGGTGTCGAGCGGTCACTGCTGGAAGCACTGACAGCAACACACGGTTACGTCTTCAACGAACTAGTGCTGTCCGGCCCCGGCCTGGAGCGACTACATGCCCTGCTGCACGGACTGAGCACTAGCACATCGGCGGCGGAAATCAGCGCGGGCGCACTAAAGGGCGATGAAGACTGCATGGCAAGCGTGCGCCGCTTTCTGGCCATGCTGGGCAGCGTGGCTGGCGACCTTGCGCTGGCGCAGGGCGCGCGCGGCGGTGTTTTGCTCGGAGGCGGTATCCTGCCGCGCTGGGCGGAACTGCTGCCCGACAGCGCATTTCTGCAGCGCTTTTATGACAAGGGCGTAATGTCCGACTATATGCGAGCAATACCGGTGTCGCTAATCACGGACACCGGAATTGCCGAACGTGGAGCGGCTTTGCTGCTGCTAGAGCGAGGCTAGCCTCAATCGCTGAAAGACTCTGCTTCCATCACGGGATCCAGACCTGCTTCAAACACTGACGCGCCCAGGAGTGAGCCCGAGTTGGCTGACCGAAACGCCTCAAACAAATTTCGACCCAGCGTGAAGGGCGCGGGCGGCGCTGCAACCGGCTCTCGCGCGTTCCATTCCACATCGTCAACCAGCACCGACAGGGTTTGACCCGTGGCGTCCAGTGCCAGCATGTCGCCGTCACGCAGGCGCGCGATGGGGCCGCCATGGGCCGCTTCCGGCGTAAGATGAATCGCTGCGGGCACTTTGCCTGACGCACCTGACATGCGTCCATCGGTAACCAGCGCCACCTGGTGGCCGCGGTCCTGCAGTACGCCAAGGAAGGGCGTCATCTTGTGCAATTCGGGCATGCCGTTGGCGGCAGGCCCTTGAAAGCGAACCACGGCGATGACATCCCGATCCAGTTCGCCTGCCTCAAAGGCGGCTTTCAAAGCCTGCTGGTTGTGGAAAATTCTGCAGGGAGCGGTCACCGCGCGATGTTCTTCTGCTACGGCGGAGATCTTGATCACCGCCTCTCCAAGATTACCGGTCAGTCGCTTAATACCTCCCTCGGGTGCAAATGCCTCCGCTACGCCCGTCAGCACCGCCGTATCCCCCGACGCAGTAACCTCCGTGTCCCAGCTAACACCCTGATCAACGGCGTTTGGCTTCATGGACAGTGCGTCCAGCCCTGGGCCTAATAGCGTCTGCACGTCTTCGTTCAGCAGGCCACCCAGGCGTAGCTCCCGTACCAGAAACGCCATGCCGCCCGCTGCTTCAAAGTGGTTAATGTCTGCTGAACCATTGGGGTAAATACGCGCCAACAGCGGCACTTCTGAGGACAAGGTATCAATATCCTCCAGCGTCATCTCGATGCCGGCAGACCGCGCGATGGTAACCATATGCAGCATGTGGTTGGTCGAACCGCCGGTCGCGAGTAAGGCCACCATAGCATTAACAATCGAGGCCTCGGTAACAATTGAGGAGAGAGGCCGATATTCCCCAGCATCAAAGCGGGACTCAAACAAGGCCTGCACGGTGCGCCGGGTCAGTGCCGGCCGCAGCGGGTCCTCTGGATGCAGAAACGAGGAGCCCGGTAACTGCACGCCCAGCATTTCCATTAAAACCTGGTTGCTGTTGGCAGTGCCGTAGAAGGTGCAGGTACCCGCGCTGTGATAAGAGGCGCTCTCCGCCGCCAGCAGGTCTGCATCGGTGGCTTTGCCCTCAGCATGTCGCTGGCGAACCGCCGACTTTTCTTTGTTTGGCAAACCTGACGCCATTGGCCCGGACCCAATAAAGGCGATGGGCAGATGGCCGAACTGCAGCGCGCCAATCATCATGCCCGGCACAATTTTGTCGCAGATACCGAGACACAGCGCCGCGTCAAACAGGTTGTGGCTTAACCCCACGGCTGTCGCCATGGCAACCACATCGCGACTGAATAAACTGAGCTCCATGCCCGCCTGACCCTGTGTAACACCGTCACACATAGCGGGGACTCCAGAGGCTACCTGGGCCGTGCCGCCAAGCTCGCGGGCAAAGCTCTTGATCCGTTCCGGGTATAGCGCCAGCGGCTGATGGGCCGACAACATGTCGTTATAGGCATTGATGATGCCGATATTGCAGGCCTCCATACCTGCTATCAGAGCTTTGTCCTCTTCGCCGCAGGCCGCGTAACCATGGGCGATATTGCCGCAGGAAAGCCGCTTCTTTGGCGGCAACTCGTCCATGGTGCGCGCGCAGCGATCCAGGTAGCGCTGACGGCGAGCGGCGCTGCGCTGACGGAGTGTGCTGGTGATCGCTTCTACAACGGGATTCATTGTGGCCTCAATGCACTGCGTAAACGTTCAGGGAGCGTAGAAAACCTCCAGAGGGTTCTCTGCGCGATGAAACAGTGAGCGTACCGGCAGGCGGAAAACGTCTTCACTTTCCATGGCTTCCTGCAGTACCTGTTGCTTTTTCTCTCCGGTAATGTGCAGGTAAATATGATGCGCTTTCAAGAGCGTTGCCAGCGACAGGGTCATCCGATCATGAGAAGCTGCGGGGGGACGCAGTGCCAGACAAGTACGTTGAAAATGCGGGTCCAGTGCGCGCGCCAGAGCATCAGCCTCGGGAAAGAAACTCGCAGTGTGTCCGTCCTCGCCCATCCCCAGCACCGCGACGTCCAGTTGGGCGAAATCCGCCAGCTTTTCAGCTACCGCGTCTTCCGCTGCGAAGGCATCCGCCACCGGCACCTTCATGCTCACAAAGTCCGCCGCTGCGGCGCGGTCCTGCAGTAAATGCTCACGCACCAGCCGAGCGTTAGAGTCGTCGTGGTCTTCATCCACCCAGCGTTCGTCGACCTGCGTGATGCGGACTCGCGACCAGTCTAATTCACACCGGGCCAGTGCATGGAACAGGGGCAGCGGCGTCGAGCCACCGGAGACTGCCAGCAGCGCACTATCGCGCAGGTTCAGCGCTCCCTCCAGACCAGACGCAATGCTCTCGGCAAGGCTTGCCGCCAGCAGCTCCCGATTCACAAAGCGATGAAGATTAACTGCCACGGCCTAATCCGATTCGTACCAACTGCGTCCATCTCTAGCGACCAGCGCGATAGCCTCCGAGGGACCCCAACTGCCCGCGCTGTAGGTTTTTGGCTTCATCCCCAGCGTTTTCCATGTGTCCATAATGCCGTCCACCCAACGCCAGGCAGCTTCCACTTCATCGGCGCGCACAAATAGCGTTGGATTCTCACGCAGCACGTCCAACAGCAGACGCTGATAGGCACTCGGGTTGGCGCGCTCGTTCTGCTCCGGGAAAGTGAGATCCAGCGACACCTGTTGCAACGGAGCCGCGACATTCAGGCCCGCCTGCTTGTTCATCAGTTCGAGGCTGATGATCTCGTCGGGCTGCAGCCGTATCACCATACGGTTGGAGCTATCAGACTGCAGCAAGGTGCCAAAAATGCTGTGGGGCACCTGTTTGAATTCCACCACAATTTCTGCGACTCGCCGCTGCAGGCGCTTACCTGTGCGTAGATAGAACGGCACCCCCGCCCAGCGCCAGTTATCAATCTCAGCTTTGAGCGCGACGAACGTCTCTGTTCTTGATGCGGGGTCGGCGCCCTCTTCCTGCAAATAGCCTACGACGGCTTGCCCGTCCACCGCGCCCGAAGCGTACTGTCCTATGACTGTGTTCTCGCGCACGCTGCTGTCGGTTAGAGGACGCAAACAGGACAGCACTTTCACCTTTTCATTGCGCACATCCTCTGCGCTCAGATGCGCAGGCGGCTCCATTGCCGCCAGTGACAGGAGCTGCAGCAGGTGATTCTGCAGCATGTCTCGCATGGCACCTGCCTCGTCGTAGTACATCCAGCGCCCGGACACGCCGATGTCCTCAGCGACGGTAATCTGAACACTATCGACATAGCGGTTATTCCACAGCGGCTCGATCACGGCGTTGGCAAAGCGCAGCGCCAGCAGGTTTTGCACGGTCTCTTTGCCGAGGTAATGGTCAATGCGGTAAACCTGCGACTCATCGAAAATCGATGTGAGTTCGCGATTGATCAGCTGAAAGCTCTCAAGATTCTCGCCCAGCGGCTTTTCCACCACAATGCGGGTTGATGCACGGGCCAGACCCGCGCCCTGCAGCGCGCCACAGACAGGCGCAAAAATATTGGGCGGTGTGGCCAGATAGACAACAAGTCCGCGCTCAGGATTGGGGAAGTGTATTTCCGCCAATTCGCTGAGAGCCTCGGGCGAGGTCGCATCCGCCGATGCATAGTGCAGATGCGTGGCAAAACCCTCCCAGTCAGGCGTTGCTTCCGCTGCCTCTGGAGAGCGATCAAACCAGGATTTTACGTGCTCAAGAAAAGCCTCCTGACCGCGCGAGCGGCGACCGGTTGCCACCAGCCGCACGTTCGGACACAGACTGTCAGCCCGCCACAGCGCGTAAAGCGCGGGGTACAGCTTACGCAGAGACAGGTCGCCCTCGCCGCCAACGATAAGAATGTCGCAGTTGGTCGCGGTGGCTGCATCAATCATCCAGTGTTCCTCATGCCTGCCGCGACGCCGGCAATCGTCACCATAATGGCATCTACGGTATGCCCCTCATCGCCGTCGCGTTTTCGCTTGAGGAGTTCGGCCTGCAGGTAATTGAGAGGATCGGTGTAGATATTTCGCAGCTGAATGGATTCTGAGAGCCAGGCCTGGTCTTCCAGCAAGGCCTGCTTGCCCAGTAGCGTCAGCAGAGTTTGGCGGTCCGCCGCCATCTGCTGCCGCAGCGCTGCGCCAATTGGCCTGAGCCCGGGTTCTACCAACAGGGTTTCGTAGTAGGCCGACAGTTCCGTATCCGCCTTGGCGAACACCATTTCGAGCATCGACATTCGCGTGCGGAAAAAGGGCCACTGCTGCACCATGTCCTCCAGCACGGCCTGCTGCCCCTGTTCCAGAGCTTTGGCCAAGGCGGCACCTGCGCCTAACCAGGAGGGCAGCATCAGGCGATTCTGCGACCATGCGAAAATCCAGGGAATCGCCCGCAGGCTCTCGATGCCGCCATCACTGCGGCGCCGTGCAGGCCGCGATCCCAGCGGTAACACACCCAGCTCCTGCTCCGGCGTGGCCTGACGGAAATAGGAGACAAAGTCAGGGGTATCACGCACCAGGGCGCGGTAACTGCTGCAGGAATCATCAGAGAGCTCGGCCATCACATCGCGCCACTGCTGCGCGGGTTGGGGGGGCGTGGAAAGATTGGCTTCCAGTATGGCGCTGGTATAAAGCGCCAGCGTTTTGATGGCAATCGCTGGCCCGCCCAGCTTTACCCGGATCATTTCACCCTGCTCGGTGACCCGCAGCCCGTTACGCAGACTCTCTGGTGGCTGCGACAGTAGCGCATCTCGCGCCGGCGCGCCGCCCCGACCAATGGTGCCGCCGCGCCCATGAAACAACGTAATTTCAACGCCGTGACGCTGCCCTACCTGCAACAGCGCTTCCTGGGCCCGATACTGCGCCCAGGCTGCGGCCAGCATACCGGCATCCTTGGCGGAGTCGGAGTAACCGATCATTACCATCTGCTCGCCCGCCGCGTAGTCGCGATACCAGTCCTGGGACAATAGGGCGTCTATCGCCGCGGCGGCGTGCTCAAGGTCATCCAGGGTTTCAAACAAGGGCGCTATGGGGATGGGATGGCGACAGCCCTGCTCCTTTAAAAGCAGCAAAACGCCCAGCACGTCGGACGGCTGGTGCGCCATTGAAATAACGTATGCTCCCAGTGCATCAGGCGGTTGCTGGGCTACCACCTTGCAGGTGGCGAGGACTTCATTGGTATCGTCCTCGCCCTGCCAGCCAACCGGCAAAAGCGGACGCTTGTTATTCAGCTCCGCCAGCAGGAAGGCCTGCCGCTCCTGCTCGTCCCACTGTTCGTAATCACCCACACCCATCCACCGGGTAATATCCGCCAGTGCCGCCGTATGACGCGCTGAATCCTGGCGTATGTCCAGGCGCAGCAGGTGAACGCCAAAGCAGCGTACGCGCCGCATCAGATCAAGCAGTGAACCCTGGGCAATCAGCGCCATATCGCATTGCATGAGCGAGTCGTAACAGGCTAACAAGGGCTCATAGAGTTCTTCGGCGTCAGTCAGCATTTGTGCGTCTTGTGACGGCGCTGCGCCATCCAGCTCGGCTTCCAGCGCCCGCAGGGTAAAGCGCAGGCGAGCGCGCAGCGCACGCAGCAGCGCGCGATAGGGTTCATTGGCCTCCGGAAAACGCGCCGCCAGAGCATCGCTGGCGTGGGTCATCGACAGCTCTTCAATCAGTACACCAATGTCCTGAAGATACAGGTCTACCGCCTTCCAGCGCGCCAGCAATAACACTTCGCGAGTGACGTCGGCGGTAACGAAGGGATTGCCATCCCGGTCTCCACCCATCCACGACAGGAAGGACACCGGCGCCGCATCGACCGGCAGTTTGTCAGCGCCGACACCCTGCAGCGCGGTATCCAGGCGGCGCAGGAACTGCGGAACCGCCTGCCACAGTGATCCCTCCACCACCGCAAAGCCCCAGCGAGCCTCGTCCACCGGCGTAGGCTTTTCGCGACGAAAATCCGTGCCGTGCCAGATCTGCGCAATCAGCTCGCGCAAGCGCTGATGAATTTGCTGACGCTCTCGCTCGGTGTGACCGCTCAGTTCCAATGCAGACAGGCTGGCTGCGATCTCTCCGTGCTTATGAATCAGAGTGCGGCGAGTGATTTCCGTGGGATGCGCGGTGAGCACCAGCTCAATGCGCAGTCGAGCCACCTCGGTCGCTATGCTCTGTGGATCAACACCTGCTGCACTGAGAGATTCCAGCGTGCTGGCGAGGGTGTTGGACGCGGAAAATACGGGGTCCATCTCCCGTGACACTGTGTGCTGCTGGTCGGCGATGTTGGCCAGATTCAAAAACTGGCTGAAGATTCTCGCCACCGGCACCAACTGCGACTCGTCGAGGCCCCGCAGCAAGGTCAGCAGCTTCTCTCGAGCGTCAGCGCTGCCCTCTCGCGCCAGCTTTGACAAGGTTCGAATGTCTTCGATGAGGGCAAGGAAGTCATCGCCCTCCGCGTCAGCAACCACTTCCCCGAGCGTACGCCCGAGAAAGCTCACATTGGAACGCAGCGAGGAGTAGTCAGAAGTTTCAGGCGCGGTCACGTAAACAACCTATTCGCTACCACCCGTCGACCTTAGCCAGCAGGTCGCAAACGCGCTGGGAATAACCCCATTCATTGTCGTACCAGTTCAGCACGCGCAGATAGTGGCCATTGGTGACCGCAGTGAAGCTGGCGTCATAGATTGACGAGTGTGCATTACCAATGATGTCTGACGACACAATGGGACGCTCGCAGTATTCAAGAATGCCCTGCAGCGGACCCGACGCGGCCTCCCGTACAGCAGCATTTACGTCTGCGGGCTCTATCGACTTTTTCAGCTGCACAAACAAATCGACTACCGACCCGTCAGGCACCGGCACCCGAGCGGCAATGCCATGTAGCTTCCCGGCCAGCGCGGGCAACACCACGCCCACCGCTTTGGCGGCGCCGGTGGAGGTGGGGATAATATTCTCCGCGGCTGCTCGGCTGCGACGCCAGTCAGAGTGAGGCACGTCGGCCAGTCGTTGATCGTTCGTGTAGGCGTGCACCGTATTGATCACGCCCTCTACTATGCCAAAGCTGTCATCCAGCACCTGCGCCATCGGCGCGAGACAGTTCGTTGTGCAGCTGGCGTTGGAAATAATGCGGTGTTCCGGCGTGAGACCGTCGTCATTGACGCCCAGCACCACTGTGTAATCAATCTCGTCTTTCGCCGGCACTGTCAGCAGTACCCGCTGTGCCCCCGCTGCGAGATGCTTCTCCAGGCCCTGCCGACTGCGAAACACCCCCGTCGATTCAATTACCGCATCGATGCCCATGTGTCCCCAGGGTAGCGCAGCAGGGTCTTTCCCAGACAGTAGCAGCGTTCTGCCCTTGGGCGTTACAAAGTGTCCATCCTCCAGCTTCAGGTCTTTACCGAAAGGACCCATGATGGTGTCGTGGTTAAGCAGGTAGCGCAGAGCATCGGGTTCAAACAGGTCGTTGATCGCAACGACATCAATGCCCTCCCGCTCTTCCAGGATACGAAACACCGAGCGACCGATGCGGCCAAAGCCATTGATAGCAACTTTCATCAGGCGGCCTCCTCTGCGTTATCCAGTCCCGCATAGAGCCTCGCGACATCCAATAGCCGCGCGGAATGCCCCAGAGCCTCGTACCAGCTCAGCGTCTTGATAATGTTGTTGCCAGCTTTGATCGTGCCTTTCAGATCAAACAGCAGGGACAACGAGCTGCCAATCACATCGGAAGAAACAATAGGGTCTTCCGCTACGCCCACGACGCCGGGATGCTCTCCGGCTGCCGCCACCATGGCATCGTTGACGGCATCGGCCGTGATCGCCGCGTCGGCAAACACCAGGTTAATGTCGGCCAGACTACCTTCATGAATAGGCACGTTGAGGGCGGAGGTCAGCACTCTGCCCTCGAAAGCGGGAAGGATATGGCTCATCCACAACGCGGCTTCGTGGGTGTTGGGAATGATGTTTTCGGCCGCTGAGCGGCTGCGGCGGAAGTCGCTGCCCGCGTAATCCTGCAGTGCCTGATCGCTGGTGTAGGAATGCACTGAGGTCATGCTGGCGCACACGATCTCAAACCGTGCAGAAAGAATCTTTAGCAGCAAGCACAGCGCAGAGGTGGTTGCCGAGCCTGCAGAAATCATCCGGTCGGCAATGGAAGCAGCACCGTCGTTAACACCGGGTACTATAATCTGATCAATTTCGTCCCGAGGCAGGGTGCGCAGCAGCACCCGTTTGGCGCCATTGCGCAAATGATCCTCCATTGATGCCGCGTCGCGGAATTTGCCGGTCGCGTCGATCACAATATCCACGCCCAGCATATCCCAGGGCATCTCGCGTGGCGTATCGATCGCCAGCAGTCGCGTTCGAAAGCGAGGATTTACCAAGTAGTTGCCATCCAGCCGATGTACATCGCCGTGCTGCAGCTCCGACTGCAGCAGATAGTGGAGAATCGCCGGGTCGCCGATATCCGCCACTGCGACAATCTCAATGTCGTCGCTTTGCGACGCTAGTGCATAAATCTGCCGGCCGGTCTGACCGAATCCCATCAACCCTATTCGAAGCGGCGTTGTGCTGTTCACGTCGTACCTCCCGTTAG
Source organism: Pseudomonadota bacterium (assembly GCA_038746745.1). Classification (GTDB taxonomy): domain Bacteria; phylum Pseudomonadota; class Gammaproteobacteria; order Pseudomonadales; family Halieaceae; genus JANQIO01. Next base: position 3,116 of record JBCDKJ010000002.1, on the reverse strand, counting down.
TCTGCCATCGCCTGTTTTGCCAGCTCCTCGATCATATCCCACTGCAATTCCTGTACCAGCGTAGAGGCAACCATCCATGATCCACCGCAACAGACCACATTCGGCAGCGCCAGAAACGCGCGAAAGTTTTCTGCAGTGAGCCCCCCCGTAGGGCAGAAAAGTACCTCGGGAAAGGGCCCCGCCAGAGACCTGAGTAAATCCATGCCACCAATCGCCAGCGCCGGGAACAGTTTGAATACACTGAGGCCATACTGCATGCCCAAGATGACATCTGATGGTGAGGCAACACCGGGCAACAGCGGCGCCCCGGCAGCTTGCGCTGCTTCTATGAGGGCAGGCGTTAACCCGGGACTGACCATAAATTCAGCACCGGCAAGTTGCGCGGCATCGAGGTCGGCGGGCTGGCACACCGTGCCCGCGGCAACGGTTATGGCAGGCACCGCTTCTTGCACGGCGCTTATCGCCTCCAGGGCGCAGTCGCTGCGCAGGGTAATTTCAATAGCTCCCATACCGGCGCGAGATAGCGCCTGTGCCAGTTGCACGGTGGTCTCGACATTGATCGCCGTTACCACCGGCAGCACTCGGTAGTCGGCTAGCGTTTCGCGGAAATTCATGGCAGGAAAAAAGATGTCCGTTTAGTGCAAACCTAGACCATATCCCAGTTGGTGGCGATACACCCGCTGAAATCTCGCGACTGGGAGGCCCTTTGGATTCGCGCTAAGCTGCCAGACAGGTCTTGCAGATCAGGTGGCACGCTAGTTTGGCAGACGTACAGGCACCTCAGAAAACGCTGGTGTTTGGCGCCAGTGGTTACATTGGGTCGAACCTGGTGCCCTACTTACTGGCGCAGGGGCACCAAGTCAGAGCAGTGGCCAGAAATAGACGTGTTATCGAAGGTCGCGGCTGGACTGATGCAGAGTGCATGGCCGCCGATGCCCTGGATCCAGCGAGCCTGCCCGCAGCACTTCAAGACATCGACACGGCTTACTATCTGGTGCATTCCATGGCCTCGGGAGGCAACTCTGGCCGACTGGATCGCGCGGCAGCAGAAAATTTTCGCGATGCTGCTGCAGGCGCCGGTGTGCGCCGAACCATTTACCTGGGCGGCCTGATTCCGGATCAGCCCGAATCCGAGCACCTGCAAAGCAGACTGGAGACCGGGGACGTGCTGCGCGCAGGCACTGTTCCGGTGACCGAAGTTCGCGCCGGCATGATTGTCGGTCCTGGCTCGGCTGCGTTTGAGGTCATGCGAGACTTGGTGAACTACCTGCCCGTGATGGTTACGCCGCGCTGGGTGGAATCCAGATCGCCACCCATCGCACTGGCGGACCTTCTGCACTACATGCACGCGCTAGCGTCCATTGAGGCCGCCGCGGGTCACGTTTATGACGCCGCCGGTCCCGACGTGTTGAGCTATCGTGAAGTTATGCAGTTACTGGCGCGGCTGCTGGGCAAACGTCGGCTCATCCTCAAGGTGCCGCTGCTGACACCGCGCCTCTCCTCCTACTGGCTGCGCCTGGTGACCGCCGTTCCTGTCAATGTGGCGAGGGCGCTAATCGATGGCTTGCGCCATGATGTACTGGCGGACAGCGGACCTCTGCAGGCTCTGGTGCCGCGGGAATTGATGACGCTGGAAGCTGCCATTGTTGACGCCCTTCGAGCAGAGCGAGAACAGGATCTGCCCGCTCACTGGGTCGAGGGTTCAATTCGCTGCCGCAACTTCAATCCCCGCTACGCGTTCTACGCCAAGCGCGCGTCGGGCGACTGCATGACAGCCGCCACCCCAGAGCAACTCTGGGCGGTGTTGTGCCAAATTGGCGAGGGCGGAGATTTCTTTGCGCTGAACGGTCTGTGGTGGATGCGCCGCGCCGGGGACTGGCTGTTGGGTGGGCCAAGTTTTCGCCGCCACCGGCGCGACCCAAAGCAACTGCGCTATGGCGATGTGCTGGACGCCTGGCGCGTGATTGGCCTGGATCCCATGCACAAACTGACATTGCTAATGGAAATGCGCGCACCCGGTGCCGGTGTATTGGAGTTTGAAATCACCTCCGAGGGTGCGCTTCGGCGATTAACAGCGACTGCCTATTTTCACCCGGCAGGGGTATGGGGCCTGCTGTATTGGTTTCCGCTGATTCCCGCCCATCTGGTGATTTTTCGTCGCATGTCGCGAACCGTATGTCGACGCGCCGAGGCCTCGGGGAAGCTTGAGTCAGCGCCCCTGACAGACCCCGCAGTAAAGCCCTTAATAACCAAGTAATGCGAAGGGTCTTTTACTTGACTAAAATACTCGGGAATTAGATACTGCGCGCCTGAAATTCGCCACTAGCGACCCGCAATCACTATGAGACTCACGACAAAAGGACGTTATGCCGTAACGTCAATACTTGACCTCGCCCTCAACGAAAACAAAGGCCCAACGCCATTGGCCGGTATCTCCGAGCGCCAGGATATCTCTCTGTCCTATCTGGAACAGCTCTTTGCCCAGTTGCGTAGACGCGGTCTGGTGCAAAGCGTGCGCGGACCGGGCGGGGGTTACAATCTTGGCAAGCCCCCTGCGGACATCAGCGTCGCAGAGGTGATAGAAGCCGTAAATGAAACCACCGATGCCACCCGCTGTAAGGGCGCTGGCGACTGCCAGAAAGGCGAAACCTGCCTGACCCATCACCTTTGGATGGATCTGAGTGACCAGATTCGGGAATTTCTCAGCGACATCACGCTGGAAGACCTGGTCATGCGGCAGGACATTCGCACTATTTCGACGCAGCAGCAGACGCGTAGCCGGGACAGTCTGCGCGACCCGGTGAATGATGACGCGGAAGTGCCAAAAATTCCGGTCAGCAACGTCCAGTAGTATGAATTCAGGCTTGTACAAGCCCTGTTCCGACACGACCGGCTCGGACAGAAACCAGCCATCTGCCACAGCCGTATAGGTAGCCCATGACGCAGGAACATATCGATAAGGCCATCACCCGCGAATATGCCGCGGGCTTCACCACCATGATCGAGTCGGAGACATTTCCGCCCGGCCTGAATGAGGACGTGGTGCGCGCTCTGTCGGCGAAGAAAAACGAGCCAGAGTGGATGCTCGAATGGCGTCTGGAAGCCTTCCGCGTCTG
>JBCDKJ010000001.1:0-252283 GCA_038746745.1 Pseudomonadota bacterium | reverse complement strand
GTGACTCAAGCCTAACAGGCCTGTCAGAAAACGAAGCAAAAGAGTTCCATAGCTTGTATATGACAAGTTTTCTGGGATTCACCGCCATCGCGGTGGTTGCACACGTTCTGGTATGGACCTGGCGGCCCTGGTTCTAGGGCTCACCTGGCACTAACCCGGCGACGCCTGCTTATGCAGGAATCGCTATCGATATAGGAGAGCAACATGTACAGAATTTGGATGTTGTTTGACCCGCGGAGAATGTTGGTGGCGAACGCCATCTTCCTCTTCACGCTGGCCATTTTTATCCATTTCGTCGTGCTCAGCACTGATAAGTACAACTGGATCGAAGGTACTTCGGCCGGTGATTCAGTGTCACAGCATGTAGAGGTGCTGCCCGAAGCGATCAGCTAGCGCTGAAGGCAAGCCTTTAACTGCGCCCACGGTCTTTTCGGTCGTGGGCGCGTTTTTTTGTCTGAGAGAAGCCTGACTCCCAAAGTGCAAAGAACTCTCTGTGCACTGGGCGCAGAGCAAGCACCCGGCAACCCGTGGAATCTGCGCTACAGCGCAGCATGTGGAGCGTGGCCATTCTGTTCGGGAGGGATATAAACCGCGTCACAGGTCAACACGGCGTGACAGCGAAATTTAAAGACTAACGAGGTATGGACGCAGCAGTGGGTGGCTTGAGCGCTGGAGTGTTAACAGCAGGCGCTTTAGTTCTGTCTGGAAGCGCCCAGTTCCACAGCGCGGACTCACCAAAGGGAATCATCAGGAACCAGTGTTCCAGCACGCCCAGTGACACCAGAGCGCTGACCATCAACATTGACGTCCGGGAGTAGGGGTCCGGGTTATCGATGCCCTGGCTCAGCAACACTGCGGCCACTACTGTACCTGCAGTCACCGACAGTGGAAAAAGGGCGTTCATAGGCGCTCGCCGGGTGTAGCTGTCTAAATAGTGCAAATGCTCTGGAAACCAGTCATCATTGTAATTGCGCACGCCCAGAAACAGATTCAGCTTGGCGCTCCATCGCATAAAGGAGAGTGCCGCCAGCACCGCCAGCGCGACCAGGTTGCCGCCACTGCTGGACAGCACCGCGACCACGACCAGAGCGGCCACAACAGTCAGTTCGTGATGTATGCTGGTTTGAAGGCCGAGCATAAAGCGTTTCGGCAGGGATGTTTGCTCGGGGCAGGGTTGGTTGCGAGACCCGGTAACAAAGCCCATCAGGTAGATCATCTCCAGCCATCCCCAGAACAGCAGCCCCTGAGCAAAGCCTGTCAGTGCACCGGTGCTGGTGCGGTCGGCGCTGACAGCGGGGACGGTAAAGAGTGCCAGTATCACCAGACCCGACACTACCAGCGCGGAGATTTTTTGCACCGCGCTGCGCTGACGGTTGAGAAGTAGCACGATACCGGTACTCAGCCACCAGGCTATGGCGACTGCCAGTAGAGCCGTAAGGTAGTCGCTCATAGCGCTCCGTAGGGCGTTACGACAGGCTCAGCAGTGACGGGTACCGCAACACCGGGTGCTGACCCTGCAGTCAAAAGCAGCTCGAAGGTGATGAGATTGTTGGGCCCGAAAGCGTCGAGCTGAATGGTCTCGCCAGAAATTCTGTCGGCGATAATCAGGCGACCGTCCGCAAGGCGTGACAGGTCAAAGGGTACACCGACGTCGCGCAAGCCGCTGATCGCCCGACGCTGTCGTGCGAGTCCGCGCACAACACTGCGCAGAAATGCCTGCTCGCCCGTCTCAATTCGCATTAACAGATCTCCTGAAGCGCCATCATTGATCTCGATGACGCCTCTTTGCAAATCGGTGAACAGGAGCTGTCTTGTCTCGACGATTGGGCTGGGAGGAATGGTGGGTAAGGTATAGCCGGTATATCGGGCGATAACTGTTGTAATCAAAGCGAAGAAGGCGATGGCTGCCAATCCCTGCATACCACGGCCCATACGCTGGGCCTTTGAAAGCTCGGTGTGGCGGGGCGACAACGCCGTCGCCGCAGGCGAGCTTTCCATATCAGACTGCGCCGAGTAACTCATCGTTATGATCCCTTGTCGGCACGCTAATGGTCTTCTGTACCCGAGCCGTTTCGTCTGCCGCGAGCTCTGACATGTCCGCTGCATTTGCCAGTGCCTCGGCGGCGTCGTCCAGTGCCGGCAGCGAACGCAAGGTGGGCTTGGGTGGGAGGAAGCTCCATGGATTCACGTTCGGCCACAGGATCAGATAGGACACGGTCTTTGAGTTCTTCAGGCTCAGGATTATGTCTCCACTCCCGTCCTCAAAGCGCCGCTTGTCGGCCGACTGCACCAGTGGCAGCGGAATGTTGATCACCATAGGCAGGGCGACACCAAAGCGCATAACGATGCGTTTGCTGGTGATGGTGTACACCGTGGTTCTGGCGTACGCCAGTGCAAGCCCGGCCAGAAGCAGCATGGCAACAGACGCTAAAACGAGCATCCAGCTGTTAGAAAGCAACTGCGTGCCCAGTCCCAGGCCGGACTCATATTGCAAGGTCATATGGATGCCGAACAGGGCGATGAAGTAGATTCCTACCAGGCGTAGACGAAATACGCGCCTGGCCAGCGTGCGAAACTCGGGCGTTCCCTGCCACAGAATTTTCTCATCCATAGGCAGGTGTTCCGGCAGGCCATATTCAGCCTCGCCATCCATCGGTAAATGTTCTTCATTAACAGCGTTGTTCATAGCAGCGGCTCCGTGCGCTCATCCAGCGCATATAGGTATCCACCCCCGAAGTAACCGCAAATCTTGTCTTCTTCCAGCAGGGTTACAAAGTTAGGGTTGGCGATGGTTGGTGCATCAGCAAAGTGCCTTCCGCAAACAGACTTGGCGACGACGTCACCGGTTTTCTTCACTCTGGCCATCGTCATCGGGATCAGTACACGCCTGCCGTTTGCATCGATTTCCAAGTAACGAATATGGGGCTCGGCCAGGTCGACCCACACATCGGTGACTGTGCCGCCGGGCTCGCCGTCAGTTCCGTAAATGGTTTTACCGCGAGGGTCAGGGTCTCGAGACTCTATGTTCCAGTTCTCTGCGATACGCATTGGAATAATGCGCGGTGAGCCCTCGTCATGGGTGAGATCTGGTACGTCTGGGCGATTAGCCCAGGCCGCGGGGCCAATGCCGTCAGTCATGGGGTTCCCCGTGGGCTCAAGCGGGAAACCAGGCGCATTGACCAACTGCTCTGCCTTTAGCTCGTACTGTGGGTCAGATCCGCGCGGTGCAACAAAAGAGCCCTGGTTGTGATTGAGCGTGTAGGTCTTCGGTTTGGGTGTTCCCCAAAGTGTCCCGCCCTTGTACTTGGGGTTGTGGGAGTCAACCAACGGATAGCCTTCGCGCTTGGTTTCGTTATGCAGATAAATGATCAGCGAAAAGAAAAACAGCCAGAATAGATACAGCAGCAGCTGCGGTGCATCGATGTAACTGGTGATGTTGCCAAATTCCATGGTACGTCCTCCCGTGGTGGGTACGTTTTAGGTTGGAAAGTCCTGTAGCTTGAGTTCGCCGGGGCTCCTGACGCCGCGCACAATAGGCCCCAGAGCCAACAGCGCAGCGAACAACAGCAGAATTTCGACATGGTAGACCGCGCTGTAACCGGTGCCTGGATTCGCCAGCGCAGCCCCAAAGCTGCCGCTCATGGCCAGGTAGCTTATAAAGTCCTTGGCCGCGCCGCCCAGTGCAATAGCGAGTCCGGCGGACGTTGCCTGTACGGCGCCCCAGGCGCCCAATGCCAGGCCCTTTTGCTGTTCACCGCCCAGGGTCATTGCCACTGTTAAAGTGCCAATGGCAAAGAAGCCGCCACCAAAGCCGATGAAGCCTGCGCCCAGCCAAAACAAGGCTGATGAGCCTACCGGCGCGGCGATAATAACGGCGGAAAACGCAAACAGCCCAACGACGAGGCCGTTGCCAGACAGGCGCATGGGGTCGGCGCCGCGCGCCAGCAGGCTGGATGAAACCGCGAAAGCGGCCAGCATGCCCAGTCCCCAGATAGCCGACAGCCCTGTGGTACCAGCCACGCTCATTCCCAGAATCTCGCCGCCATAGGGCTCCAGCAGGATGTCTTGCATATTGAATGCCGCCGTTCCCAGTCCAATAGCCACCAGTAAGCGGCGGGCGGAGGGCTCCGCGATGAAGTCGCGCCAGGCACCAGAAAAGGCTGGAACAGAGCGGCCGGGCCGGGTCTGTTCAGGCTTAAGACTTTCCTGTCGCCACAGCGATATTGCGTTTAGCACCAGTGTGACCACCGCTGCGCCCTGGACAACTTTGATTAGCCTGAGATAGCTGAAATCTGTAAGCAGTAGAGAGAACACCAGTGCGCTGCCTATTGTTCCTACCAGCAGCATCACGTACAGCAATGCGACCACCTTGGGTCGCAGCGTATCGTCAATAATGTCGGTTGCGAGCGCCAGCCCTGCTGTCTGTGTGGTGTGCATGCCAGCACCCACCAGCAGGAAGGCAAATGCCGCAGCTGCAGGCCCCAGCCAGGGCGCTCCCGCAGCAGGCTCTGACAGTACGATGAGTGCGAAGGGCATAATCGCCAGCCCGCCAAACTGAAGCATGCTGCCTAGCCAGATAAAGGGGACCCGACGCCAGCCAATCAGCGAGCGATAATTGTCGGAGCGAAAGCCGATTAACGCTCTCAGTGGAGCGAACAGCAGGGGGAGGGAGACCATAATGGATACCAGCCAGGCGGCTTGACCCAGCTCCACCACCATGACCCGATTCAGCGTGCCGGTCAGCAGGACAACGGCCATACCCACCGACACCTGAAACAGGGATAAGCGTGCAAGACGGCTGAGCGGCAAACCGTCGGTCGCGTCGGCAAAGGGCACCAGCTCCCAAATCGCCCTGGACCCGAGAACCCGCTGGCTTATTGCATTCAGCTTATCCAGCATGGCCACACATATGTCTGCGCGCAGCGGCTCGCGCGACTGTTCTGACTTGTCTGACTTGACTCATTACTAGCGCTCAGTGTGCGGTGCTATTGCATCGCCCAGCTAGAGGCAGACTCCCATCTGTGTGTCGTATTTCCTCCCTAAATTTAGGCGTCACAGCAAAGATTGTCAATTTATATTTACACAAGACAAGTCAATGCATATGGACACTCCGTGCCTTGTTTTTGTCATTTATTTCCGGACCCTGCATCAGGATTTAGGCCAACAAGACGACGGTACTGTCTCACGCCTCGTAACTCTCTTAGATATAATCCATAAGATTATGATTCCATTAACTTTTTAATTAAATAGAAAGGCTGATAACGCTGCCTGAGCAGGTCTCTCGCAAGCGGGAGAGACCATAAACTCAGATCTAGGCGTCGTTTGTGCACACCACAGGCGCGAGGTCCTTCGTGGCCTCTCGACCTTTGAAGACCAGCCCCCAGGCGTCGATGAGTACCTTTTTCATGGCGCCAAGAAAGACCGGCGTACTGGCGATGATCACAAGCAGTGCGATATCGATTAGATGGAGCAGACTGTGGAGTGAGTCAGGCATGGTGAATCCCTCATCAATGTGTACATCGCCACAGTAAGCAATAGCTCGGTGATCACCCATGACCCTGGATGCCATGTGTTTGGCCCTCGACGCCATCCAGCCTCTGAGCTTCAGATCAGGCTGCAGTACTGACTAACCGATAACGTGATGTGCGCTCCTGGCGCTGCACGCGGCGCTGAGCGGTGCCTGCGTCGGCTCGTAATATTCAGATAAATTCCATAATATCTCGGCATTGAGAACGCCCCGGGGAAATATCTTGATGAAGCGCGCATTGCCTATCGCAGCGCTCGTTCTGAGCTGCCTGCTGCCGATGCAGGCAACAGCCCAAAACGCGAACGCTTCACTGCCAGACAAGGTAGCACTAGAGGCTGCTCGAGACGCCGCTAATAACGATGCTGCATTAAGTGAAGAGCAGCGCAGCGCGTTACTGGATATCTACGGGCGCATAGCGGCGCAAACTAAAATCCTGTCAGAACAGCGCAAGCAGGAGGCCGTATTCAAGCGGGCGCTGGATAGTGCCGCTGAAGAAGCTCGGCAGATTACAGAGGCACTTGAAGAAGACGTCAATGAGGCCGAGGGCAAAACCGTTGCTCTGCCAAAAAACCTGACGGTAGAGGCCGCCGAGCAGCAGGTGCAGGCCGATAAGACTGCGCTGAAGACGATGGAAGAGCAGGCCGCTCGGCTGGCAAAACGTGCAAGTTCCCAGAGCGATACGGTGGAGGCACTGAGAGCAGAGATCGCCGATACGCAAAAGCTGATTGATGAAACAGACTCACTCTCTGGTGCCGCCGAAGGCGCATCTGCTGCGGAAGTGCAGGCACAGGGCTGGCTGCAAGCAGCGCAGTCCGCGGCGCTGACTGCGACTAAGGCTCGCCTGGAGGCGGAGTTGCTCAGTCGGCCGGTGCGCGAACAGCTCATCCGGGCACAGCGAGACCGCCTCGCGTTTGATACAGAGCGTTTAAGAGAACGCATCCGCGTGTACGATGCGGCCGGCCTGGAATTACAGCAGCAGCAGGCTAAGCAGGCGTTATCCGAAGTGGCGTCTACCCAGCAAAAAGTGGCGGATGCACACCCCGAAATCCGCGAACTGGCTACCGCCAACACCCTGTTGTCCGCCGATGTCGCCGTGCGCACCTCGGCCCTGGAGGAGCTCAAGCAGAGCGAACTGCAGGCGACTGAACAGGCCGTACGCTTTGAGAACGACCTGGAGAGCATCAAGCGGAAACTGGAGGTGCTGGGGATGAGTGAGGCGCTGGGTCGCATTTTGAGAGAGCAGCAGTCTCGCCTTCCCAAGCCGCTTTACAGCCGCGCAGAAGTGGTTCAGCGTGACCGGCTCATTTCTGACGCAAGTCTCAAACAGCTGCGCCTGGAAGATGAGCGTCGCAGCCTGCAGTCGCTGGGGAACTACGTCGACGGGCGGATGGAGGGCTTGTCGGAGGAGGAAGTCTCGGACATTCGCAAGGATATGATCGAGCTCGCGCGAACGCGCCGCGATCTCGTCACCACGGCACTGGATGTGGAAACCCGTTATCTTAGAGCACTGGGTGATCTCGATTTCGCCATAAGACGCGTCGAAACAGCTGCCAGCACCTATCGAGACTTTATCTCCGAGCGGCTGCTATGGATTCGCAGCTCCCCGGCGTTTTCCTTTAAAACCTTAGCGCCGCTGCCCGGAGAACTAGGGACGATACTGTCCCCTGCGGTCTGGTGGAACGTAGTCTCCGCATTGCCGTCTGCCATTCTGGGCAGCGCCTTGTATCCCGCAATACTGCTATTGGTCATCGTGCTGCTGCGCTGTCGGGGCCTGCTTCGTGAAAGGCTCGCAAAAACCAGCGAATTCGTTGGCCAGGTGGAACGTGATAGCTTCAGCGCTACCGCGGAGGCGATGCTCTACACGGCAATGCTTGCGGCAACATGGCCGCTGCTTTCAGCGACGCTGGGCGCCGCCCTTGATCTGGTGAGCTTTGAAGGTCGCACGGAGGCGGCCGTGGGCCACGCGCTGACGCGCCTGAGTGGCTACTTCTTTGGCATGGAACTGCTACGCCATCTGATGAGCCCGAAAGGGCTGGTCCGGGAACACTTCATGTGGGGGCATGCAGCCGCTACTCGGCTTGAAGCGAAGGTCCTGCAACTGGAGCTGGTGTTTATCCCGGCGACATTTCTCGCCATTGTTGCCAACCAGACACAGCTGCAGGAAGGGCAGTCTGTGTTTGCCAGCGTTTCACTGATGGTCGCACTGCTTTCACTGTCCCGCTTCTTTATGCAAACCCCCAGCCTTGCGCAGGGTCAACTAGCAAAGATCATCAAGCTCGGCAATAGCAATCGTCAGTCGCTCATCGGTCGCTTCCTGCGCTATTTGCTAACCGTACTTCCACTGGTGCTGGTCGTGTGCATTTTGCTGGGCTATACCCATACTGCCATTGGCTTCCTGTCGTCTCTGGTCGGGACACTCTCGCTTTTTGTTGGCCTGCTGCTGCTACACGAGTTTGGTGTCCGATGGCTGCGGCTAATGCGCAAGCGACTGATTGAACGGGAGCGGCAGGCGGCCCTGCAAAAGGCGCGCGAGGCCGCAGAGAATCCAGACAAAGATGCTGCGTTGCCAGCAGACTACGACATACTGGACCCTGACGAGCTGGACAATGAAGGCCGCAACTTGCTGAACACCGTGCTCGTCGTGCTGGCACTGGTTGGCATCTGGGGGGTCTGGAGTGACTTGATTCCTGCGTTGGGCATCCTGGACTCTATCGAGCTATGGACCACGACCAAGCTGGTCGCGGGCGTGGAGACTCGCTCGGCGGTATCGCCGCTGGATATTGGTAAAGTGTTGCTGGTCACCTTTGCGGGCTACGTAGCTACGCAGCGACTGCCATCGCTGCTGGATTTGTTTTTGCGCCAGAAAGTCGAGCTGGCGGCGGGTACGGTATATGCCACTGTGACGCTGATGCGCTATGTGCTGATTTCTGTGTTTGTCATTGTCGTGCTGGGCATGCTCGGTGCGAGCTGGTCACAGATCCAGTGGGCAGTGGCTGCCCTCAGTGTGGGTATTGGCTTCGGTTTGCAGGAAATTGTCGCCAACTTCATCAGCGGTATTATCCTGCTGTTTGAGCAGCCTATTCGTGTGGGCGACATCATTACGGTCGGCGAGACATCGGGTTCTGTTACGAAAATCCGGATGCGCGCAACCACGGTGCGTGATTGGGACGGCAAGGAGCTGTTGGTGCCAAACAAAGAGTTCATTACCGGTCGCCTGTTGAACTGGTCGCTGTCAGATCAGCAAACCCGACTCGTGGTAGAGATAGGGGTCGCCTATGGCAGCGACGTGCCTAAAGCCATGCAGATAGCGCTGGACGCCGCCAAAGAACATCCTGACGTGCTGGCGGATCCGGAGCCGTTTATTACGTTCGATGCGTTCGGTGATTCCGCGCTGACGCTCAACCTTCGCTGCTACCTGCCATCTCTGGATCGTCGACTGTTTGTTGGCAGCGAACTGCGAAACACGATTAATGATAAATACAACGCTGCAGGCATTGTGATTGCGTTCCCGCAACGGGACGTGCACTTGAATACCCAGGGACCTCTGGAGGTGTTTTTGCACAGTGACAGCGCAGCGGCCCTTGAGGCTGTTAAGAGCGGATCGGCATGAGTATTCCTCGTCAAACTCTGATTACCATGCTGGGTATGCAGGACCGCATGAACCAGCGTGTGCATCCAGACTGGTCGACTCAGGGCTTCGAGTGGTATCGCGCTATCTGGATTGAAGCGGGCGAGTTGATGGATCACTTTGGTTACAAATGGTGGAAAAAGCAGACACCCGATCTGGAGCAGGTGCAGCTGGAGGTGATTGATATCTGGCATTTCGGTATGAGTGCACTCCTGGCTCAGCAGCTGGCTACAGGTGCGTCAATTGAAGATGTGGCGGACAACATCCTGCATACACTGGCGGCACACGTGCCAGCGCACACGCAGGTTCGCGAGGCAACTGAGGCACTGGCGCAACATAGCCTGGAGTCACTCAGCTTCTGTCCCGGCAGGTTCTGGGACCTGATGACCGCGTCAGGGCTCGATTACGATGCACTTTACCGTGCCTATGTAGGCAAAAACGTACTGAACTTTTTTCGCCAGGATCATGGCTACCAGGAAGGAACCTACCTAAAAGTCTGGGATGGCAGAGAAGACAACGAGCACCTCGCCGAGATGGCGGCATCGCTCGATAGTGACGCTCCGGACTACGCAGAAGCGGTCTATGCAGCGCTGTCGGAGCGCTACGCCAGCGTGACTGGGTAGAACGAAGTCTTGGAAAGCAACGCCCAGGAGAGTGATCGCCTTTCAACGTCTGCTCTGGCGCGCAAGCTGGACCTGCCCGCGCAGCAGCTGTTCGCCACCTTGAAGGACTATGGTTGGATTCAGCGTCATGAAGAGAGCTGGCTGTTGACCCACAAGGGAGAGTACGAAGGCGGCGATTACGTCGATAGCCAGCGTTATGGACGCTATATTGTGTGGCCGTCAAGCCTCGTTGAGCACCCACTGCTGAGCGCTATCGAATCCAATCAGCGTGTTTCAGCCTCGGACCTCAAGCGCTACTTTCCGCGTCTGCACCCACGAGAAATTAACCGAGCCCTGGGAGAAATGGGTCTGCAGGTGCACTCGGTACTGGGTTGGGAGCTCACGGAGCAGGGTAAGCGTCTCGGTGGCCAACAGGAGGAAAGCGAGAACTCGGGGGCGTTTTATGTAAGCTGGCCACCCGATATCGTTGACCATCCAGTTATTCATCGAGAGCTGATGGCCTATAGCGATGCCGGTGAGCCACCCGCGCCCGATGCGCCTGCTGACGACCTGTTCGCGGCGGCAAATCTGACAGAGCTGGTAGGCCTGGACGGACACGCCCTGGAAACAGTGCTAGAGCTTAAGGTCTGCAACTGGCTCTATCTCGCACAACTCGCCCATGCTCATCAGCGCGCGCTGCCAGTGGAAGAGCTGTTGTATGCCGATTTTTATTTGCCGGCGGCTCGCGTCTATATTGAATGCTGGGAAAGCGAAGAGCCGCCGGAGCGACTGTCCCTCAAGCTGCGCAAAAAAGATGTCTACAGAGAGCAGCGTCTCAGGCTCATTGAAATCAATGCGAAGGATGCAGAGCGCCTGGATGAGGTGCTAGGCAGGCCGCTGATGGATTTCGGTATTCGCGTTTGAGCTAGTTTGCCTCCAGCAGAACCCCGGCTTCCATATGGTGGGTGTAGGGAAACTGATCGAACAGGGCAAAGCTGCGGACGCGAAAGTCATTGCCAAGTGCTTCCAGATTGGCCAGCAGGCTATCGGGATTGCATGAAATGTAGATAACGCGCTGAAACTGGCGTGCCAGAGACAGCGTGGCGGGGTCGAGACCGGCTCGCGGTGGGTCTACAAACAGCGTTGTAAACCTATGCGCTTCCAGAGGTGGTTGCAGGTCGGCGAGACGGCGGAATCGTCTGGCGCCAGCCATTGCCTGGCTCATGTCCTCGGCAGACAAGCGAGCAAACGCCAGGTTATAAATGTTGTTCATCTGCTGATTGGCGGTAGCGGCCTGAATCGAAGATTTCGATATCTCCGTTGCTAACACATGGCGAAAATGCGCCGCCAGTGGGAGCGTAAAGTTGCCATTACCGCAATAAAGTTCCAGCAAATCCTGTTGTTGCTGCCCCGCCTGCTGACAGGCCCAATCTATCATGGCGCAATTGACGGTAGCATTGGGTTGGGTAAAGGCCTGTTCGTACTGACGATAGTGCATGGGGCCTGCGGCCAGCGGTAACGTTTCCAACACATAGTCTTTCCCGCAAACGCGCTTTTCACCGCGCGAGCGTCCAACGATGCTGGCATTTAGTTCGGTCGCGAGTTCGCCGGCGGCGGCCTCCCAGGCATCATCAATAGGACGATGGTATGCCAGCGTCACTAGCAGTTCGCCAGTCAGCGTGGATAGGAACTCCGCCTGAAATACCTTTCGACGAAGCTCGGGGCTGCCGATGAGTGCGGATAGCAGTCGCGGCATGCAGTCCTGGATGCGCTCGCACGCAATGGGGAATGTGTCGATGCGTATGGGCGTTTTCGGTGAAGGGCGATCAAACATGGCATAGAAAAGATCGTCGCCTTGGTGCCATAGCCTGAATTCAGCGCGCATGCGGTAGGCCAGCGGTGGTGAGGGAATCCGCAAGGCGGCGGGCGCGCCACGCGCGATGAAGTGTTTCTCGACAAGGTCACACTTTGCCTTGAACAGCGACTCGTATTGCTCTGGCTGAACGCTCAGCACTACAGCGTCCGCCTCACAGGCAGTTATCCGGTTTGGGCAACCCGGCAATTTTGCTGCCAATCTTGGCGGGACTTCCTGGAAACAGGGCCATCAGATAGATGCTGCGGCCCTTTTCTTCACCGAGGTGCTGACGCACGTATTTCACCAGCGCTCGGTTGGCCGGCGAGGCGTCATAGGCTCGGTAAAAGCTGCGTAGCAGATTCAGGATTTCCCAGTGTTCGGGAGACAGGGTTATGCCTTCGGCGCGCGCCAACTGCTCTGCGACAGCAGGTGTCCAGGCGTCCGCATTTTGCAGGAAGCCTTCTTTATCAGTCTTTGCCGCCACGGTCATCTAGCTTTCAATGCCAGGCGATTACCCGATCTGCGGCGACTACCAGATCGACGAAGTCTTCATAGTCCGCCGATTGAATGGTGTCGTCACCAGCAGAGGATAGCCCGCGCGCCTTTAGATCATCGCTAAGCACGTACAGCGCTATGCCTGAGGTGCTCGCAGTCTGCAGCTCGTCCTGCCGTGTTTGCAGTGCGTAAACGCCGTTTTGTAACAGCAAAAGGCTGTCGCCGGGCGCTGCCACCGTCAGGCAATCATCCAGCAGATTGCTGTTCTGGTTCACGGTGTGCAAAACCACTAGAACACCAGCACCTGTCGGAACGATGAGCAAAACTCGCCCAGGTCCTGTCGTGGTATCGCTTGAACGCTGTGCGGCAGACTCGCTGCGTTCAGGTTGCGTTGCTCAAGGGCCTCGGCTTCGGCGTAAAGCTGATCAACGTCGTAGAGTGGAAAAGATGCCAGGGTTTTCTGCATGCTCTTGGCCGGCGTGACCTTAACCTCTTGATCTGGCAATAGCTGCCACACCCCGTCACCAAGAAACAGCATATCAACGGGGATATCGAATACGGTCAATGCCAGGGCCATATCGACGGCGGATTTGTTGCGTCCACTGTCATAAGGCGGTCGACGCAGTATCAGGAGAGTGCGTGAACTATCCATGACTTGGGCCAAAATGCACAATGCGATCGGCGGTAAGCTGCACGTCCGCCCACTGGCCCAGACCTGACAGAACAAAATTCGGGTGCGCACTGGCAGCGCTCTGCTCCAGTCGATGCGCCTCATCATTATCGAGCATGCCGCGCCGGGTAGCAGATGCAATGCATAGCACTAACTCAGTGCCGTGATCTTCGGCCAGGCGTGCCCAGCGCGAGGCGGGGTTGCTTTCGTTCTGCGCCTGAACTGCCAGCCCATTGCCGTGATAAACCCCATCGCCGTAAAAGAAAATACGGTGGAGTTGGTGGCCGCGTCGCAGGGTTGCCTTGGCAAACTGCCAGGCGGGATCCACGCCATAGCTATCTGCGGGTGCGGCGGTAACGAGCAGGGAGATTTTCATGTCGAGAGATTAACCGAACTGTGTCGGAAACCGCAGCCCAAAAACGAAAAGCCCCGGCAGGACCGGGGCTTTGCATTCCAGTTGTACTGGCTGGCGCTAGTCGTCGCCGCCAAAGGCGCCGAGCAGGTGCAGCAGGTTGACGAACAAATTGTAGATGTCCAAATACAGTGCCACAGTCGCGCGTATGTAATTGGTCTCGCCCCCGTTGATGATCCGACTGGTGTCGAACAGGATCAAACCAGACATTATCATCACGATGGCTGCTGAGATCGTCAGTGATAGCGCCGGAATTGCCAGGAAGATATTTGCAATCGCCGCCACAATCGCGACCAGCAGGCCTACCATCAGGAAGCCACCCATGTAGGAGAAGTCCTTGCGCGTGGTCAGGGCATAGCCCGACAGAGCAAAAAATACCAGCGCCGTGCCGCCCAGCGCCTGCATGACCAATGACGGTCCATTGGGCAGTGCCAGATAGTAGTTCAGCATGGGCCCTAGCGACGCGCCCATCACGCCGGTGAAGGCAAAGACAGCCACCAGACCCTTTCCGCTGTTAGCCGTCGCATTAACCACAAACAGTAAGCCCAGTCCAACCAGAGACAGCACCAGCGCCGTCATATGGGACAAATTGAGTGCCATTGATATGCCCGCTGTGACCGCGCTGAAAAGCAGTGTCATGCTGAGCAACATATAGGTGTTTTTGAGTACCTTATTGGTGGCAAGGATTGAATCCACGCCGCCAGAGCGTGCAGTTTGTGTATCAAACAAGCTCTTCTCTTCCATTTTCCTACCTCCGGAAATTTTCATGCACAGCCTTGGCCGCGAGGCCCGACGGTTGCAAGCGTTCTGATGAAAATAATAGGGCCAGTTTGCGTAAAATCAAGCACTTAGGCCCCTTGGTTTTCATTGGGCAAAGTGTACTGAATTGCGCGAGCGCGGGCCACGCTTGGCTTAGCTGAGGTGCCACCGCTCCCATTACGTACTGTTTTGGTGCGTTCAATGTAGACCTGCCGGGACGAGTCCCTGTTTCCATCAGCTTTACCAAAATGGCATGCATTCTGCGTGTACAGCTGTGTTGTGACAGCCAATAAGCAAAAAGGACTGCAGCCATGGCTTTGTACGCCATCAAGAATGCGCTGATTTACTGCGTCGACGAATCTTTTCACCACTATGATCCCGGCACCATTGTCTTTGATGACCGGCAAATCCTCGCGGTCGGCTCTGTGGACGCCATCGACATCCCCGCCGGGGCGCTGGTGCAGGACGGCCACGGCAAGCTGGCGGTGCTCCCTGGATTAATTGATGTGCACTCTCACTCAAGCTTGCTGAAGGGCTTCTCCGAAAATGCGCAGTTGATGGACTGGCTGCCCGAGTATCAGCGCGAACATCAGGTACTTACCGAGGAGGACGCCTACTACGGCTGCCTCGTCAGTTATATGGAAGCCTTGAAAGGTGGCACCACAGCGGTGCTGGATATGTACCGATTTTTGCATATGGGTGCTAAAGCGGCCGGAGACCTGGGCATGCGCGCGCATCTTGTGCCGTACGCCGCCAACCACCCAACCAAGCACTTCTTTGAAACGGTAGAGTCCACAGAACAACTTATCAGGGACTGTCACAACACACAGCAGGGCAGAGTTAAGGTGTGGGCTGGCCTTGAGCATATAACCTACTGTTCAGAAGCCATGTTCCGGGCCTGCCGTGATCTCTCAGACCGGTATGGCGTCAACATTCACACGCATACCAGCGAGCAACAGGAAGAGGTAGCAACCGTGGTTGCCTTGTTCGGCGACATGCCGGTGGTCAAGTTCAATGACTGGGGCATCCTGAAACCGGGTTCTGTGCTGGCGCATTGTGTCTGGGTGAACGATCAGGAAATTGACGTGCTGCGCGAAACCGGCACGGGTGTCGCGCACTGTCCTGTGAGCAATATGAAGCTGGCATCCGGCGCTGCGCCGTTGCAGAAGTTTCGGGATGCCGGCGTGCGCGTCGGTTTGGGTAGCGATGGAGGCATCTCCAATAACTCCGTCAGCATGTTCGAATGCATGAAAGTGGGTTCTTTGCTGCAAAAAGTCACGCATCTGGATGCCACAGCGGTGTCTGCGGAGCAGGCGCTTCGCATGGCAACCATTGAGGGCGCGCGACTGATCGGTATTGATGCAGAAGTGGGCTCTCTGGAAGTGGGCAAACAGGCCGATTTAATTACCATCGATCTATGGCAGCCTCACCTGATGCCAGTGGCCAAGTCGCAAAGGCATGACCCCGTTTTGTGGAATCTGGTGTTTGCAGCCAGGGCGTCAGACGTTACGGATGTCTGGGTACAGGGTCATCAGCGGGTAAAACAGAGGAAGTTAACGGGATTGAATGAGGCTGACGCCCTGCAGGAGGTTCACGAGCAGACCCTCAGGCTTCTCTCCAGGCGAGAGAAGGTGGCGGGCATTCCCATGGTAGAGGACTAGAGGAATAAAGGAGTAAAGAAGGGGAGAAGGGGTAGAGAAGAAGAGAAGGAGAGAAGTAGGGTGGTGCACCCGGGTCGACGCAGACGCTCACTGCCCCGCAGCAGCCCCCCTGGGGTGTGCGCGCTCTTCTGGCAGCGGGGCAAGAACCCTCGCAACACTCTGAAACGCTTGCAGCGTCTCAACGTCCTTCCAGCCACCGTCTTCGAGGTAGTCCGAGTAGGCTGAGGTTTTGGCGATTACTACGCGGCGAGCAGGGTTTACATAAATGAATTGTCCGTAGATGCCAATCGCTGCGTAGTCGCCGTGGTCTGGCTTGAGGGGAATCCACCACTGATGCTTGTAGCCAAACCAACTCTTTGACTTTGGATTGTTCTTGCCTGGCATCAATCTGGGCGCATCGGGTGTGGTACTGCTGGCGACCCACCCGGGAGATACGAGCTGCTCGCCGAGATGGTTCCTGCCGTTTTCCAGATACAAAACACCGAAGCGGATCATGTCTCTCAGTCGAATTACCAGTCCGCCCAGTACTAATGGTTGGTTCTCAGTATCAGTGATGAAGAACGCGTCGGCTTCCGGGCCCAGTCTGCTCCAGAGCTTCTGTTCAAAGTAATCCGCGTACTCCATGCCGGTGGCGCCGCGCACAACCATCCCCAGTACGTGCGTATTGATGCTGGCGTAATGATGCAGGTCACCAGGGCTGCCGTCTCGTTCAATGGTGGTGACGAATGTGTCCAGCGACCCCAGCCGCGTTGCAATAATAGACCGGACGACCTCACTATCCAGCTTGCCGTAGTCCTCATCCCACCTTATGCCGGTGGACATGTCCAACACCTGCTCTATCGTCACACCTTCAAAGGCTGATCCAGACAGTGCCGGTACGTAGGCTGTCACGAAATCGTCGACGGACCCTATGTTCCCTTCGTCAATCGCAACGCCCACGAGAAAAGAAGCGAATGATTTTGACACGGACATCTGAATCGCGAGTGTCTCGCGCGTGTTGCCCCGGTAGTACGCCTCATGGACCAGCTCATCGTCATGGAATATCGCGAAGCCCGTGGTATTCGTCTCGGCTAGCAGGTCTTCGAGATGTCTGGTTTCGCTATCAACGCTGTAGGTTAAGCCGGATACCGTTTCTAGTCTGGATTCTTCAAGCTCGAACACAGGCCCTTGTCGCGATATGTGCACCGATGAATTTGTAAGGTGCATCGTTCGAAAGTTTTCTTCGATGGCATTCTCAGCAAAGAGTTGGGAATACTCATACAAGGTCAGCAACTCCAGCAGCGTGGACCGATTCAGTACGCCTGCGAAAACTGCCAGCGTTAAGGCAGCTGATGCCACAAAAATGGTCTTCTTCAACTAAGGCTCCTAATTGTTCCGCTACCTTAATAGTGGAGGGGCTTTGGTATGAGGGGTCTGGGTCCCGACTGAGAGCAATAGTCTAAGTACCTTAATGGCGAGAGTCTGCTGCCAACGGTGACAGCGGTGTTGTCTACCGGACAACACCCGGCTAGAGGGTGACACTCCTCGATGTGGGCCGCTTTTGTCGAACGGGGGTTCGAATCGGTCCAGGCCCATCCGGATACAAAAAAAAAAGCCCCGCGACGCGGGGCATTTTTTTGAGTATGGCGGTGGGCCAGGGATTGACGCCAACACTCTATGGAGCGTTGGCGCCCTGCGGGCGGTCTCGCTGGTCGCGAGCCCGTCCAAACTGCTCCTGAGGTCGCAGTTTGTCGAACGGGGGTTCGAACCTGTCCGGGTCCATCCGGATACTCAAAAAAAAGCCCCGCGATGCGGGGCATTTTTTTGAGTATGGCGGTGGGCCAGGGATTCGAACCCCGGGAACCTCTCGGTTCAACGGTTTTCAAGACCGCCGCTTTCGACCGCTCAGCCAGCCCACCGGAGTGTTAGCGGGTGGCCCCGCGAACAGGGGCGGCATTATACCGCCCCAATATTGACGCACAAGCGTAGCGACGCGTTTATGGCTGAGGTGCAGCCGAACCGCGTGGATCGTTCGGCGCACGCGGCGGCGCGGGGCGCGTGGGCGTGACCGGTGGCGCAACGGAGGCACCGAACAGCTCCATACTCGCGGTGCTGATTTCGACCGTTTGTATGGGTTTAGGCGTGATGCGCGGATCGTTCCAGGCACGCACATCCCCTGCGGCTGCAGCGTCTTCTTCTGGCGTGTCTGAAGCGGTTACAACCTGGTCCTGCCCCAGGGTTGGGATGGCGTCTGCTGAATCAATGGCAGCTTCGGCTGCTGATTCAACCTTTGTATCGTCGCTTTCTGCGACCATCGCAGGCTGATGCTCCTCGCTATCCTGATCGATATCCGCAGGTTCAGCTTGGACTGCGCCCTGACTGCTTTCAGCTGCCCGTGTTGCGCTCGGATCTTCTACGTCGATGTCTGTGCTGACCGCTTCTGTTTTGCCAAGGTCTAGCTCAGCGTTCCGTTCGGTGCCTTCGGCCGGACCTGGATCGACTTCCTCTGAAATTGTGGTAGAGGCTATTGAGGATTGCTCATTATTCGGCGTCGCATCATCGTCGGCAGGGGCAGGAGTCGCAGTAGCCGGCACGTTGGACGGAACACTATCTCCAGCCTGTAATTCTGCAGACTCAGCTTCAGGGCGCTTACCTCGGCGCCTGCGACCAGGCTTATCGTCTCCGCGTTGTTCGCTGGGGCGTTTGCGCGGTTTGGACTGCTGTTGATCCCCGTTGTCTGCTGCAACCGAGCCATTGCCGGTCTCTGCTGCGGTGGACTGTGCGCTGCCAGCCGTATCTCCGCCGCGCTTACGATTGCGACCACCACGTCGCCGTCGACGACCTTCACCGCTGCGAGCCTGTCCTTCACGCTGCTCGCCTGAAGCGTCCTGCATATCTTGCCGGTTTCCCTGGCGAGACTCTTCGGCTGTCTTGTCATCCGCTCTGTTGCCCGATGCACGCTGGCGATCTTTACCCTGGGCGTCGCCACGCTGGGCGTCTTCACGCCGAACGTCACCACGCTTGCGACCGCGGCCGCCGCGGCGTCGGTTTCTGTTGCGATTGCGGTTATCACCCTCGCTACGCCGTCCGTCGGCGCGGCGCTGCTGTCGTTGCTCAGGTTCTGGCTCGGGCGTTGCACCGGCGCCAGTCAGTAAGCCAAAGAGACGAGTCAACAAACCAACCTTTGCAGGCTGCTCTGCCTTGCTGGGAGCGGCGTTTCTCGGTTTGGCGTTGCGATCTTTAGGCGCCTTTGATGTTTCTGGCTGAGGCGCTGCTGCAGGTTCGGGCGCTGGGGCTGCCGGTGAAATACCCTGCACGGCTGCGCGTTCGGCGGGAACGGGTTGTGGTTCATCTGCGGGCGCTTCCTGTTCCTCCGATGTAAGATCGATCTCGAAAGAAAGGTCCTTGCTTTCTACAACTTGATCGTCGCGCAGTCTCTCAACTTCAAAGTGCGGCGTCTCCATGGCAGGATTTGCCAGCACCACCACACGAACTTTGGTCAGAGTTTCTATTTCTGCGATGGCAGCGCGTTTCTCGTTCAGCAGGTAGGTGGCGACAGGGACTGGCACCACAGCACGTACTTCTGCTGAGCGTTCCTTGATCGCCTCCTCCTCGAGCAGGCGCAGGATAGACAGGGACAGCGATTTGGTGTCGCGGATAGTGCCCTGGCCGTTACACCGTGGACAGACGATCGCGCTGGTTTCGCCGAGAGAGGGGCGAAGTCGCTGCCGGGACATTTCAAGCAGTCCGAAGCGGCTGATCTTGCCAACCTGTACACGTGCCCTGTCGATCTTGAGGGCATCACGCATGCGGTTCTCAACCGCCCGTTGGTTTTTTGAAGCCATCATATCGATGAAGTCAATTACGATCAGACCGCCCATGTCCCGCAGGCGAAGCTGTCTGGCAATCTCATCGGCGGCTTCGAGATTCGTCTGTGTTGCAGTTTCTTCAATATCGCCGCCTTTGGTCGCGCGGGCTGAGTTGATATCGATGGCAACCATTGCCTCAGTCGGATCGATGACAATAGAGCCACCGGAGGGCAATCGCACTTCCCGTTGAAAGGCAGTCTCTATCTGGCTCTCAATCTGAAAGCGGTTAAACATAGGAATAGAATCGTCATAGTGGCGAATCCGATTCTTATAATGGGGCATGATATGGCTGACGAAGTTCAGAGCGTGCTGATGCGCCTCGTCTGAATCAATCAGTACCTGATCGATGTCGTCGCGCAAGTAGTCGCGTATTGCCCGGATGATGACGTTGCTTTCCTGCAGCAACAGTGATGGCGCAGTCTCGTCGTCACCCGCCTGTTTTACGGCGTCCCAGAGTTGCAATAAGTAGTTCAGGTCCCACTGCAGTTCTTCCGAAGTCCTGCCAATACCCGCTGTGCGGATAATGACGCCCATGCCGTTGGGAATCTCCAGGTCCGCCAGGGCATCGCGCAAATCGTTGCGGTCGTCGCCTTCGATGCGTCGAGAGATGCCGCCAGCACGGGGATTATTGGGCATAAGCACCATGTAACGGCCAGCGAGGCTGATGAAGGTTGTGAGGGCAGCGCCTTTATTGCCGCGCTCCTCTTTGTCCACCTGTACGAGGACCTCGGTACCTTCTTTAACCACATCTTTGATGCGAGGGCGGCCGTCACCATTACTGTTCTTCTTGAAATACTCCCGGGCGATTTCCTTCATCGGGAGGAAGCCATGACGCTCAGCGCCGAAGTCGACGAATGCCGCCTCCAGGCTGGGTTCTACGCGGGTGATTTTGCCTTTGTAGATGTTCGCCTTTTTCTGAACGCGTGTACGGTTTTCTATATCAAGGTCGTAGAGGCGCTGACCATCAACCATCGCAACGCGTAGCTCTTCTGGCTGGGTTGCGTTGATGAGCATTTTTTTCATGTGTACCACTCTCTGGTCTGTGGCACGGCGATGAAGAGAGGAGGGGAGAATACGGTCTAAACGTTCGCTATGCAGTCATCCCAGTTACCCTGGAACCTGTATGCGGGGCGGCGCAATCAATGCATTGCCACCGTCCGGTGCTGCTGTCGCTTAGTGCAACGTAATGCAATGTTGCAAAACCGATGCGACGATCCGATGAAGAAGGTGCCACTTTAATCGTCATGCCGTCACTCCGGCATCGTACCAAAGCCCTTCTGCAGCAGCTCTGCCTGCAAAATACACTGCGTTACAGGCATTCAACGCCTGTGGTTTGTCCAGTGGTACTGCTCTTTACCTTTAACTCTGCCTTTACCTTTGGACCTCTGAAGCTCCGGCATTGCCTCTGGCAACGCTTTCAGGGCCCTGCTTTTTGCAGTGTCCCTTCTTTCAGGTGTCCGTCAGGTGTCCGTTCGGTATCAGTGCAGTACCCGGGGCCTCGCCTGTGCAGGTGTGGAGCCCCTATTAACGCGGCTCCACACAAACTCGTATTGTCCTGTCTCCGCGCCTTGTTCGCCGCGCGGTTGTTGTAATTCCTTATTTACGTATAGCGCGTTGTGCTTACGCAAAGTTGTGCTTACGCAAAATTGACGGATGTTTTAGCAGCCGATGATTCGGTGTCTCAGTCATCGTCAACAAGCGGGGCCAGTACGTTTTGTTTTGTATGATTGCTATCAATCAGACTCCACCAAACTCAATCACTGCCAATCACTGCATCGTATGCAAGTAACTGACGGTCGCGACCTGGCGCGCTTTTCCTGTTCCTGTTTCTGCTTCTGTTCCTGTTTATTTGCGTAAGCGTTAGCGTCTGCCCCGATCTTGCCTGCTTCTGCGTATTGATGGCATCTGAGTAATGGCGTCTAACGCCATGTAAGACAGCATTCATTGTTCAGTACAGGCGCCACATCGGGCTGTGGCTATGGTGGCGTGCTCGGAGAATACAGCGGTACTGTTTTCCCCTGCCTATAGCGGTGCAATAATGCTCGCCGCCACACGTGCGCTGGAATATAGCACTGAAACTTAAGTGCTTCAATTACAAGGAAATATGCCGCAGGTTCAACTAATACAGGTCGCCGAGGAGTACGCGGGCCAGCGTCTGGATAATTTTCTGCTGCGCGAGATGAAGGGTGTGCCTAAAACGCGCATTTACCGAGCGCTGCGAAAGGGTGAGGTCCGGGTCAATAAAGGGCGCGCCAGGCCAGAATACCGTCTGCAGCAGGGCGATGTGGTGCGTATTCCGCCAATACGCATGGCTGACCAGGCACTACCACAGCAAGTACCTGCGCGGTGGGTCAATTTGATAAAGGAGCAGACTGTGTATTCCTCTTCCGGCCTGTGGGTACTGAATAAGCCCTCCGGACTGGCGGTACATGGAGGCAGCGGCCTCAGCGTCGGGCTAATAGAGTGTCTGAGGCAACTGGCCCCCGACGAGCGATTTTTGGAACTGGTACACCGTCTGGATCGCGATACCTCGGGGTGCATCATGGTGGCGCGTAAACCCTCGGCCCTTAAGCTGTTACACAAAGCACTGCGAGAGGACGCCATCGACAAGCGCTACATAGCACTGGTATCTGGCTATTGGCCCTCTGGCAGGAAGCGGATCGATGCGCCTTTGATCAAAAATACGCTGCAGTCTGGAGAGCGCATGGTGCGTGTATCTCAGGAAGGCAAGCGCTCCATCACAGAATTCAAAGTATTAGAGCGGTTCGACGAAGCGACATTGATTGAAGCCAGGCCCGTGACCGGACGAACCCACCAGATTCGCGTTCACGCGCAACAGGCGGGGCACCCGATACTGGGCGACGCTAAGTATGCTGACGATGCGGCGCTGGCACTGGGCAAGCGCTTGCGACTTGGGCGACTGTTTCTGCATGCCGCCTCGCTGAATTGCGTTCTCAAGGACCTGCAGTTTCAGACGACTGCGCCGCTTGAAACAAGCCTGGAACTAACGCTAGAAACGCTTCGCGGATAACGCCATAAGTGGCTGAAATATAAACCTTTATAGCTAAACGTCAAGAGGGTCCAGTCCCACCTGGCGAAGCTGGTTGCAGAGGGCGATCAAGGGCAGCCCTGCCAGGGCGGTGGGATCGCAGCCCTCAATACTTTCAAACAACGCAACACCTAAACGTTCCCACTTGAAACTGCCCGCACAGTCTGTAGGCATATCCAGTGCGACATAACGCCTGATTTCTGCCTCAGAGAGAGTGCGCATCTTCACCGTCGTGGTCACGACGTTGATTAAAGGCCGGTGACCCGGTGCGACGACACATACTCCAGTGTAGGAAGTCAGTGCCTTACCACTGCTGGCCATCAGTTGCTTAACCGCCACCGACTCGGTGCCGGGCTTGCCTACTGCCATCCCATCAAGCACGCAGACCTGATCGCTCCCAATGACGATGGCCTCAGGTTCCTTGATGGAGACGCGTGTCGCTTTGTCCAGCGACAGCCGCTCTGCCAGATCCTGCGGTAATTCCCCTGGCAGCGCGGTTTCGTCGACGTCAGGCGCAACGGTCGCAAAGGGAATGCGTAAGCGCTCCAGTAATTGTTTGCGATAAGTCGATGTCGAGGCGAGTATCAGCGGTGACGTCATTGCGATTTGAGCCTTAATGGCCGGTGCATTTGTCTTAGCCTGCGCCTAGCCGGTAGCACCTGGCCGGTCACACCTGGCCGGTAGCGCTGGCTGTTCTCATCGGGATTCGGCAATAGTGCCAGAACCTACTGTATTCTAAAGAATTTTTTGACAAGGTTAGAAACGCTCCCTATAGTTGCGCGCCTATGTCAGCAGAGCCCCTGCCAGCGTTTCTGGATGTGAGAAAAGCAGCCACACGCAACATCACCGTGAAGGGCGTCGTTGAGCTGGCTGGGCTGCCGCGTTTGGCCCAAAGTCTGGTTGCTGCGGACGGGGTTGCTGAGGTCATCTGCAGCTTTAGTCGCGATGCTGAGAACAGGAATATCGTAAACCTTGAGGTCACCGCAAGCGTCATGGTGACCTGTCAACGCTGTCTTGAGCCCATGCGGCTACCGCTGCAGATTGCATCCAGGTTAGCTCTAGTCGGTGACATCGAGGCGGCCAAGCAGCTACCAGCAACGCTTGAGCCCTGGATGGACGCAGAGGAGCAGGCTAGCCTGTGGGGCTTGGTGGAAGAAGAGTTGATACTCGCGGTCCCAGTGGTTGCATATCACGAGGACACCAATTGTAATCGGTTGCTCGGTGAATACCGTCGGCCACCCGGAGTGAGTGAGGAAAGGGGCGACAACCCGTTTAAAGTGCTTGAGCAATTGAAGCTGGAGCATACTAAGGAGAATTGAGATGGCAGTTCAGCAGAACAAAAAGACACGATCTCGGCGCGGCATGCGTCGTTCCCATGACAGCCTGGATGGAGCAACTCTGTCGGTAGACCAAACGACTGGGGAGACCCACCGACGTCATCATGTCACCGCTGACGGTTTTTACCGTGGCCGGAAAGTGGTAGAGCGCAGCGACGACGACTGACTTTTTGAGCGTAGCGCTCCAAATTGCTGTCGATGTTATGAGTGGGGACTTCGGTCCCCACATTTCTATGTGTCGCGTCTGTGTTTCGCGCCTCACACAACAATCGTCGCGCGTCTTTGCCTATGAGGCGCACTCTTGACGAGAATCGGATCGGCATGGAGATATC
Source organism: Pseudomonadota bacterium (assembly GCA_038746745.1). Classification (GTDB taxonomy): domain Bacteria; phylum Pseudomonadota; class Gammaproteobacteria; order Pseudomonadales; family Halieaceae; genus JANQIO01. The sequence continues at coordinate 228,108 of JBCDKJ010000001.1, read as the reverse complement.
TGACATATGAGTAACACGGCATCACTCGGTTTTGTGTTCCCCGGGCAGGGTTCGCAACGGATTGGCATGTTGGCCGACGCTGCGGTTGAGCACCCATCCGTGGGACAAACCTATTCGGAAGCGGCTGATGCCCTTGGTTATGACTTGTGGGAGCTGATTCAGACCGGGGAGGCGGAGAGCCTCAACATGACAGAGGTTACGCAGCCGGCGCTATTGGCTTCCAGCGTTGCCCTGTGGCGCAGTTGGCGCGCAGCGGGAGGCGCTGCTCCGTCGCTACTCGCAGGTCACAGTCTGGGAGAGTTTTCCGCCCTGGTATGCGCCGGAGCAATTGGCTTTGCCGATGGGCTGCGCCTGGTTCGCGCTCGTGGAAAAGCCATGCAGGAGGCTGTACCCGCGGGTGAAGGCGCTATGGCGGCGGTTATCGGCCTTGACGACGCGGAAGTTGACACCGTTTGTCAGGGCGTTGCGTCGACTACCGGGTCGGTGGTCGCGGCAGTGAACTACAATTCTCCGGGACAGGTCGTTATAGCGGGGCACGCAGACGCGGTCGATGATGCCGGAGCGCTGCTCAAACAGTCCGGGGCAAAGCGCGTTCTGCCACTTCCCGTGAGTGCGCCATTTCACACATCCTTGATGCGGCCTGCCGGTGAGACCCTGGAAGCAGCACTGGCCGATATCACAGTAAGCGCACCTGACATTCCGGTAGTGCACAACGTCCATGCCTCAACAGAAACCGAACCTTCGCGTATTCGCGCGTTGCTGGTAGAGCAGACATACAGCCCTGTGCGCTGGACGGACTGTATTAAAACGATGTCAGGGAAGGGCATCAGCGCCTTTGTTGAGTGCGGCCCCGGCAAAGTGCTTAGCGGCTTATTGCGGCGCATTGACAAGACCGCTGCCAGCTTTGCCATTGAAACGGCTGGTGACCTGTCGTCAACCTTGTCGGCGCTATCGCAGGAGCAATACGTATGAGCCAGACCATTGCGTTGGTGACGGGCGCCAGTCGGGGTATCGGTCGCGCTATCGCGGAGCGCCTCGCGGCAGATGGGTGCACGGTGATCGGCACCGCTACCACCGAGGCTGGTGCAGCATCCATCACCGAGTATCTGCAGTCGGCCAGCAGTCAGGGAGCAGGCAGGGTCCTGCGTGTGGACGACAGTAATAGCGTGGCTGAAAGCATCGCTGCTATAGCTGAAGAGTTTGGTGCACCAACGGTAGTGGTCAATAACGCGGGAATTACTCGCGATAATATCCTGCTGCGGATGAAGCCCGAGGAGTGGGACGAGGTGATCGAAACAAACCTGTCGGCGCTATACCGCGTGTGCAAGGCTTGCGCCAGGGGTATGACCAAGGCTCGATGGGGCCGGATTATCAACATCACGTCCGTCGTCGGCTCTATGGGTAATATCGGTCAGAGCAACTACGCTGCGACTAAAGCCGGTGCTGAAGGTTATTCCCGAGCGCTAGCCCGAGAGTTAGGCTCAAGAAATATTACCGTCAACTGCGTGGCACCGGGATTTATTGATACGGATATGACTCGTGACCTGCCAGAGGCGCAGCGCGAGGCGCTGCAAAGTCAGACTCCACTGGGTCGACTGGGACAGGCGACGGAGGTGGCAGCTGCCGTGGCGTTTCTGGCCAGCGAAGAAGCTGCCTATATCACCGGCGAAACCATCCATATCAACGGCGGAATGTACATGTAGCGGCCAAGCAGTAAGCCCTTTTGGGCTGTGCTGGCGGCATGTACATGGCCCGGTGATGCGAGTAAAATGCGCCCCGTTCGGGTACCGGACGAACTATATCTTCACAGGAGCAGACTGAGACCATGAGCAGCATTGAAGAGCGCGTTAAGAAAATTGTTGCAGAGCAACTGGGCGTGAAAGAAGAAGAGGTACAAACCTCCGCTTCTTTCGTCGAAGACTTGGGCGCTGACTCCCTCGACACCGTAGAGCTGGTTATGGCCCTCGAAGAGGAATTCGAGACGGAAATTCCCGACGAGGAAGCAGAAAAAATCACCACCGTTCAGCTGGCCATTGATTACATCAACGAGCATCTGACCTGATCTGAAGTACATCCTGGCTCCACCGCAGAAGGCCGTCTCTATTTCGATAGGGCGGCTTTCTTGCTATGTGGGGGACGTAAAGTGAGCAATGAGGACATAGCGTGACGCGCAGACGAGTAGCAGTTACAGGGCTCGGCATGGTAACTCCGGTTGGCAACACCGTGGACGCGACCTGGGAGAACATACTGCGTGGCCGTAGCGGTGCTGCTACCATCGAGAGTTTCGACGTATCCTCGTTCAGCACTCAGTTCAGTTGTGGTGTGAAGGATTTCGACCACGAGCCATATTTCACTGCCAAAGACGCCCGCAAGATGGATGTATTTGTGCAATATGGTATGGCCGCTGGAATACAGGCGATGCAGGATTCGGGCCTCGAAGTCACCGAGGCAAATGCGGCTCGCATCGGCACGGCCATTGGGTCTGGTATCGGCGGCATTGGTCAGATTGAGAAAAACGCGGAGGTGATTCGCACTTCAAGTCCCCGGCGGATTTCACCCTTTTTTGTCCCCGGCTCCATCATCAACATGATCGCCGGCAATCTGTCGATTAGATACGGATTTCAAGGGCCCAACCTTGCTGTGGTCACCGCCTGCACAACGGGAACACACAACATTGGCCTTGGAGCCAGGCTCATCGAGCGCGGTGATGTGGACGCTATGGTGGTGGGCGGTGCGGAAATGGCGACGACGCCAGTGGGCCTTGGGGGCTTTGCGGCCGCTCGCGCGCTGTCAACGCGCAACGATGATCCGGTTGGCGCCAGCCGACCCTGGGATCGTGGTCGAGACGGCTTCGTATTGGGCGATGGCGCCGGCGTGGTTGTGCTGGAGGAAATGGAACACGCGCAGCGAAGAGGCGCTACTATCTACGCCGAACTGGCAGGGTTTGGCATGAGTGGCGACGCCTACCATATGACGAGCCCCCCCGAGGATGGACGCGGTGCGCTTCAGGCGATGCGACAAGCTCTCGAAGACGCCGAAATAGCGGCAGACGCTATCCAATATATCAATGCTCATGGTACATCGACGCAAGCGGGTGATCTCGCTGAATGCCACGCAGTAAAAGCGCTGATGGGAGTCGCGGCAGGGGGCGTGGCCGTGAGCTCTACCAAGTCCATGATAGGCCATCTGCTGGGGGCAGCGGGTTCCGTAGAAGCGATCTTTGCGGTGCTTGCGCTGCGCGACCAGGTGGCGCCGCCAACGATAAATCTGGATGAGCCTGATGAGGGCTGTGACCTTAACTTCGTGCCTCACACCGCCCAGGAAATGCCGATCGACGCCGCACTTTCCAATTCCTTTGGCTTTGGTGGGACCAATGGCAGCTTGCTGTTTACTCGGGTCTAGGACGCGCCTGGCTCTGCTATTACCCGCGCGGGATGCAAGGTGGCGCTGCCGCAACACTGGATAAACGGCAGCCCATCCGAGCGGCCGTCACCCTATGACCGGGCATTCCGCTACGGAGATGGTGTGTTCGAGACCCTGCGAATACACCGCGGCCGTGCGCACCTATGGCAATATCACTGTAACAGACTTCTATGCGGCGCTGACCGACTCAATATTGCTGTTACCCAGCGGCAACTGGACGCCGCGTTAACGACCGCGCTTAACTATTTGCAGAGCCATGATGTGGTGGACGCTGCAGGACGACTGCAGTTAAGCCGTGGACAGGGCGAGCAAGGATATCGACCCAGCGATACTGAGCCTACGCTGAGCTTTGGCGTTGCCGCAATAACGCCCTGGCGCGAGGTGCCGAAGTCGGTTGCAACCTATTTGTGTGCAACTCGCCTGGCTGAACAACCGGCACTGGCGGGCTTAAAGCACTGCAATCGCCTTGAGCAAGTGCTTGCAGCGAACGAGCTCAAAGCTATGCGATTTGAGGGCGAAGGCCTGCAATGCAGTGTCATGGAAGACCTGGTCTGCGGCGTTTCCTCGAATATATTTCTGGTATTCGGCAATACCCTGCTGACGCCCGCGGTGGAACGCTGTGGCATCGCGGGCACTGTGCGCCGGGCAGTGTTGGAGGTGCTGTCTCCGGCGCGTGATCTTGAGGTCAGAGTCGGTACAGTCACTCTGGATGACCTGTTGCGGGCAGATGAGTTGATCCTGACCAATGCCCTGCGCGGTATACGCAGCGTCAGTCACTGCCTGATGCCGGGTCGAGCACGTTCTGGCTTTACCTCCACGACCTTTACCTCCACGACATGGGGCGATAGGCTGCGCGAAGACTTCTTTGACTGGTGCGATAGCGGGGAATGAAGAAGGTTTTTCTGGCGGCGTTGCTGCTTGCCGTCGCGGGCGTTTCCCTTGCTGTGGTTGTACTCAGAAGCTGGTGGCACACACCGGTCGCAGGCGTGAATGTGGTGCTCACAGTGCGAGCGGGCAGCAGCATACGCAGTGTTGCGGAAGACCTGTCTCGCCAGCAATTGCTGCGGTGGCCGCAGCTCTGGTTGTTGCTGGCACGCTGGCAGGGGCAGGACGAAAAAATTCAACGCGGCGAGTACGATCTGCAAGTGTCCCGAAGCCCGCAGCAACTGCTGGACATGCTGGTTCAAGGGAATGTCATCACCTATAGCTTAACGCTGGCTGAGGGGCTCACGTTCCAGGAGGCTTTTTCACTCGTGCAGTCGCAAGCCAAACTTAGCAAGCGGTTAAACTCCTCCCAAGATCCTGCGCTTCTCTCCTTGATCGCCCCCCGAGAGCATCTCGAGGGCCTGTTTTTTCCAGACACCTATGTCTACCGACTGGGGGACAGCGATCTGGACATTCTCAGTCAGGCGCATCGGCGCATGCAGTCAGTGCTGGAACAGGCCTGGACGGGAAGGGCGGTAGGTCTCCCCTATAGCGATCCCTATGAAGCTCTGATTATGGCGTCTATTGTTGAGAAGGAGACCGGCCTGCCCACAGAGCGCGAGCAGATTGCCGGTGTGTTTGTGCGGCGTCTTGAAAACGGCATGCGACTGCAAACTGATCCAACTGTGATATATGGGCTCGGTGAGGGATTTGACGGCAATCTGCGCCGTCGCCATCTCAACGACCTCAACAACATTTACAACACTTACCGTCACAGTGGTTTGCCGCCGACACCCATCGCACTGCCTGGACGCGCAGCGCTGCGCGCGGCGCTGCAGCCGGCGGACGGGGAGGCACTGTACTTTGTGGCACGCGGAGACGGTAGCCATCAGTTTTCAGCGACGCTTGCTGACCATGAGGCAGCGGTGAGGAAATACCAGTTGCGCAGGCGTGCAGACTACCGCTCAGCGCCTGCGCAGCAGGGCGAGGGCTGACGCGTGCGGGGCGTGTTTGTAAGCGTCGAAGGCGGCGAAGGCGTCGGCAAGTCTACTAACCTTGCCGTGCTAAAGGACTGGCTGGAAGAGCAGGGCATCGCCAGCGTCTTCACGCGGGAGCCTGGCGGAACGGAGCTGGCGGAACGAATACGCGCGCTGTTGCTGGAGACCCACGAGGAGAACGTGCAGCCAATAACTGAACTGTTGCTTATGTTCGCAGCGAGGGCGCAGCATATTGCCGGTGTGATTGAGCCCGCCCTTGCCAAAGGCGTCTGGGTGGTCTGCGATCGATTTATTGACGCCAGCTTTGCCTATCAGGGGGGTGGACGAGGCCTCCCGCTGGAATGGATTGAACAACTGCAGGCTCTGGTACAGGGTGACTTACAGCCGGATCTAACACTGCTGCTGGATGCGCCGGTCGAGGTAGGTCTGGCCAGAGCGTCCCGCCGCGGCGAACTTGATCGCTTTGAGTTGGAGCAACAGGCATTCTTCGAGAGAGTTCGCCAGGCGTATCTGCAGAGAGCTACTGAGGCTCCAGAGCGTTTTCGTATAGTGGACAGTAACAAGCCGTTGGCTGAAATCGCTAAGGAAATCCGCGCCCTGATGGCGGAGTTCATTGGGAAGCGCCCTGCATGAGCTGGCCTATCGCACCGCTGCCCTGGCAGGCAGAGCTCTGGACAAGAATCAGCCAGCAGGTGCAGACCGGCAGGCTGCCCCACGCGCTGCTGCTTACTGGCAGCCCCGATGTGGGAAAGCGCTGTCTGTTACAGGCGCTTGCGGCAAGCTTGCTGTGCGCAAATCCGGAAAACGGTATCGCCTGTGGTCGCTGTAAGTCATGCCAGTTACTGATGGCGGGCAGCCATAGTGACCTTCTCGACGTTGCTCCGGAAGAGGGTGGACGGCTTATCAAAGTGGATCAAATTCGCAAATTGATTAGCTTCGCCAGTCAGACGCCTGCGCTTGGCGCTCGCAAAATCATCTTACTTGGCCCCGCTGAGTCCATGAATATCAGCGCAGCCAACGCGCTGCTGAAAATTCTTGAAGAGCCTAGTGTCAGTACAAACCTGCTGCTGCACACCAGTAGCGTATCTAACCTTCCGGCAACCTTGCGCTCCCGTTGTCAGACTGTCACGCACCCGTCTCCAGCGTCGGAGGCAGTGCTGCCCTGGCTCGCTGCCGCGTTAGGTGCACCTGAAGCCGAGGCGGCGCTCGCTGCAGTGGAAGGCCAGCCGATGAGCGCCATGAAGTTGGGGCTTGAAGATGGCGTGCGCACGTACACGCAGGCAAGACAATCGGTAGCTGCCTTGCTCCGTGGCGAACTGTCGGCGTTAGAGCTTCCATCGGTGGTTAAGGATGTGGCGTTGGAGGAGGCCTTGTTGTTGATGCAGCGAGAATTGGAATCTGCCATCCGAAGCTATTCCACTGGCAGCAATGCCAGGAATTTACGCGAGATATATCATTTGCGCGATGATCTGGCACGGAAGCGCCGGGCTGTCCTCGCAGGAGCCAATCCAAACCGGCAGCTTCTTATTGAGGACTACTCCGCAAGATTGCAACAAGCATTCCGGTAACCCTAAAGTCAGTGCTAGTATTTGTGTGGTTCTGCAGTTTGCCCACCATGGGCTGGCGGTGGGCCAGCGTAAACTCTTGAGAGTCTTGAGAGTCTTGATAGTCTTGAAAGTTGTGAAGGTAGAGAGGGTAGAGAGGAAAGTCACTTGAGTCAGCAGCAGGGCGGTCGCAACGGCATCCTGTCCTTGACCATTAAGGATAAGGCGGTGCTGTACAGCGCTTACATGCCATTTCTACAGCACGGCGGTTTATTCGTGCCCACCAATAAGGAGTACAAGGTAGGCGACGAAGTCTTCATGTTGCTCAATCTAATGGATGAGCCCGACAAGATTCCTATCGCTGGAAAAGTCGTCTGGATTACGCCCAAGGGCGCTCAGGGTAACCGCACCGCAGGGATAGGAGTGCAGTTCAGCGAAGAGGATGCTCAGGCCAATGCCAAAATAGAGAATCACCTAGCCGGTTCTCTGGAGTCAGACAGGCCCACGCACACGATGTAGCGTCAACGCGCAGGCTTGAGAGTCGCTCAAAGTAGCCGCGTAACCCACTGTTTTTATTGCCCTTCCTGCCCTTCCCGTTTTGCGGTGCGCTATTATCGGCGTTTTGCGGCACAATTTTTTTTTTGCAATGAACACCACAAGCAGCAGCACAGCAGTACGCATGTGCAAGCAGCAGAGTAGGCAAACGGGTGATCGGCAGGCTAACAGTGATCGGCAGGCAAAAAAATGGGCTCCAAAAGGAGCCCAATAAGACCATTAGGAGTGAAACATAAAGGAATTGCTTCCCTGATAGAGGCACATTGCTGTGCCAGTGTGGCTACCCGGTTTACTAGGGGATAGGTACCCACATATCCAGTATTGCCGATATTTGGTAATTTTCCACATCGATTTGCGTCTTTATTAAAACAAATCGCAATAACAAGGGTGCCTCTAATTCCATCTGCGACGAAAAAAAAGGCCCTAACGCGTCCTTTAGGCGTCGTTGAGGGCTTCTACGGAAAGGCATGGTCCTGGCAGCAACGTATTGATTTTGCAGATTTTTTACTGCGCAGCAATCTGAATACGTTCGTCTACGCGCCTAAGTCAGACCCGTTTCTGCGCAAGCGCTGGCAAGAAGACTGGCCCAGAGCTGAGGCAGTGGAGCTGGCCGCGGTTGCAAGGCACTACGCCGACCGCAATCTGAGCTGGGGTATGGGTCTCTCTCCCTACCTTCTCTACCAGCGTTATGGAGCAGCAGAGAAACGCGCGTTGCGCGCCAAAGTAGCGCGGCTGGAGGCGTTTGGAGCGGGGCTGCTGGGGCTTCTCTTTGACGACATGCCAGGAAACGTGGATGCGCTCGCCGAACGACAGCTCGAAATCATCAGCGACGTGCTGGCCTGGAGTCGTTGGCAGCGGGTTATTGTTTGCCCTACCTATTATTCCCTGGACCCGGTGTTACAGAAACACTTCGGCACAATGCCTGAGAACTATTGGGAGACACTGGGGCAAATGTTGCCGCAAACGGTGGACGTTTTCTGGACCGGTGCTCAGGTTTGCTCGCGTTACATATCCGTGCAGCATCTCAAGGAAATCGCTGCGCTGCTGCAACGAAAGCCTGTGCTTTGGGACAACTATCCTGTAAACGATGGAGCCGCCATGGTCGATTTTTTGCACATGGCGCCTCTGTCGGGCCGTCCGCCAGAGATCGCAAACTACACCTCGGGTCACCTCTGTAACCCGATGAATCAGGCATTGCTGTCACGTTACCCGCTGGGGGGGCTGGCGGCGCTGTACAGGGGGCACGCCGCGACGCTGTCGGAGCTGTATTCAAAGCCCTTGGCGCGATTGCTGGAGCGGGATCTAAATCAGTTTCAACTGCAGGGCAGGGCGGTACTTGAGAGCTCAGTGCGACAGCAGATGATCGCAGAATACACCGCCTGCGACGATATTGCCGCCGCTGAAGTGGTGGCCTGGTTGCGGGGCGAATATGCCTTCGATCCGAACTGCCTGACCGGATAGAACGGGCGCTACATGCTGAGGTTTCCGGCGCCGGTATTGCCTTGATGGGGCGAAGTGTTTATGGCAGAATCCCCGCCCTTAAATTTGCCGAGCCCGCCCGGTAATTTGTCTGCCAAACTTCTTCTTTTTCAGACACTTACCATGCCGAAGCATTTTCCATGTTTAGGCATCGCCAAAAGGCGGTCGGTTACGATGGGTTTGTTGCGAAAGTGGCGGAATTGGTAGACGCGCTGGATTTAGGTTCCAGTGCCGTAAGGCGTGAGAGTTCGAGTCTCTCCTTTCGCACCAACTTTTTCTGAGGATATTTCATGCAGGTTTCTGTCGAGACGACGTCGGGTCTGGAGCGTCGGCTAACCGTAGGTGTTCCCGCTGAGCGGGTGGAGAACGAAGTTAATAGCCGTCTGCAGCGCGCCGCAAAGAACATTAAGCTGGACGGGTTCAGGCCCGGCAAGGTGCCGATGAAAGTTATCAAGCAGCGTTTCGGTGCTGGCGTTCGCCAGGAGGTGATTGGCGAGGTAATGAGTCAGTCATTTTACGAGGCTGTGAATCAGGAAAATCTGCGCCCCGCTGGCCAGCCGAATATCGAGCCCCGCAAGATGGACGAAGGCGCAGATATCGAGTTTGTTGCCACGTTTGAAATATTCCCCGAGATAGCGCTCGCCGATATGGAGGGCGTCGAAATCTCTCGCGTGAAGGCCGACGTCACCGATGAAGACATCGACAAAATGATCGAGGTGTTCCGCAACCAGCAGGGTAGTTGGAATGACGCCGACAGGCCTGCACAGTCAGGCGACCAGGTGATTATTGATTTCGTCGGCACAAAAGATGGCGAAGCGTTTGAGGGCGGCAGCGCACAGGACTCCGAACTGCTGCTCGGTTCCGCACGCATGATCCCGGGCTTTGAAGAAGGGATTGAGGGTATGCAGGTGGGCGAAGAGAAAGTTCTGCCACTGACCTTTCCCGAGAACTATCAGGCGGAGGAACTGCAGGGCGCTGCCGTAGAGTTCACCATCACGCTAAAGGCGGTAAAAGAACGCACACCCGCACCTCTGGATGAGGAGCTCTTTAAGACCTACGGCGTGGAAGAAGGTGGCGTGGAGAAATTCCGCGAGGAGATCGCGCAAAATATGCAGCGTGAGCTGAAGAATGCAGTACGTAGCTCGGTCAAGCAGCAGGTACTGGACGCCGTGGTGGAAAAGCATGCTGAGCAAGAAGTCCCCCAGGCGCTTATAGATTCAGAAATCGGCGCTATGCGGCAGCAGATGTTTCAACAATTTGGCGGTGCCGCTGACGACATGGACCTGGAAACGATTCTGCCGGCAGATATGTTCAGCGAACAGGCAGAGCGGCGCGTCAAGCTGGGCCTTGTGCTTGGTGAAATTGTGGCAAAGAACGAGATTAAGGCCGATCCTGACAAGGTCCGTGAAACCATTGAGGAAATTGCCTCCACCTATCAGGAGCCTGAGCAGGTTGTGAATTGGTATTATTCCAACCAGGAGCAGCTCAGCGGCATCGAGAACATGGTTGTGGAGGAAGCTGTGATCGAATTGATTCTGGAATCAGCTGTGGTCTCGGACAACGAGTGCTCCTATCAGGAAGCCATGGAGCAGACTAAGGGGAGTGAGGCTGAATGAGTCAGCAGTACAATGGACAAAACGATAACGTAATTCGCAATCTCGGGCTCGTGCCCATGGTGGTTGAGCAGACCGCCCGTGGCGAGCGCTCATACGATATCTTCTCACGCTTGTTAAAAGAGCGTCTGGTCTTCGCAGTCGGTCCGGTTGAAGACCAAATGGCGAACTTGATTGTGGCGCAGCTTTTGTTTCTCGAAGCGGAAAACCCTGACAAAGATATAAACCTCTATATCAACAGCCCAGGGGGAGCTGTCACGGCCGGCCTGGCTATTTACGATACCATGCAGTTCATCAAGCCTGATGTGAGCACGACGTGTATTGGCCAGGCGGCGAGCATGGGTGCTTTCCTGCTGGCTGGCGGTGCGCCAGGCAAGCGTTTTTGTCTACCTAACGCACGCACAATGATTCACCAGCCCAGCGGCGGAGCACAGGGCCAGGCAACCGATATCGACATCCAGGCCCGCGAGATTCTGATCATCCGCGAGCGTCTGAATAAGCTCATGGCGGAACACACCGGACAGGACCTCGAAACAATAGAACGAGATACCGAGCGCGACAATTTTATGGACGCTGAGCAAAGCAAGGAATATGGCCTTGTTGATGAAGTTGTGGGGCGTCGAGAAATATCTGAAGAAAGCTCTGCAAATAGCTGATAAATTTAATAAAAACCTCTTTTAGCCCGACGCTGACTACAGCGATCGTCGCTGAATCAGCGTCGGGACTTGCATTGTGCCCTCAAAATCAGCATCTTTAGTGTGAAAGTCGGCGCGGTATGTCGGCAGCACTCAGGTAATTTAAATGACAGACGAAACGACGAATTCCGGAGATGATGGCGGTAAGCTCCTGTACTGCTCGTTTTGCGGAAAAAGCCAGCATGAAGTTCGCAAGCTGATCGCCGGTCCGTCGGTGTTCATCTGCGACGAGTGCGTCGACCTGTGCAATGACATTATTCGCGAGGAGGTGCAGGAGTCTGGCTCGGAAAGCAGCCATGACAAGCTGCCCGTTCCTCAGGAAATAAAGGCAATCCTTGACGAATACGTCATCGGACAGCAGCGCGCGAAAAAGGTGCTCTCCGTCGCCGTATACAATCATTACAAGCGCCTTCGCCACGACGATGGTCGCGGCGAAGATGTGGAACTTGGCAAAAGTAATATTTTGCTTGTTGGTCCGACCGGAAGCGGCAAAACACTGCTGGCGGAGACGCTGGCCCGGCTATTGGACGTGCCTTTCACCATCGCAGACGCGACCACGCTGACAGAGGCGGGGTACGTCGGTGAAGATGTCGAGAATATCATCCAGAAACTTCTGCAGAAGTGTGACTATGACGTCGAAAAGGCCCAGGTAGGCATCGTATACATTGACGAAATCGACAAGATTTCTCGCAAGTCTGACAACCCGTCGATTACCCGAGACGTGTCGGGCGAGGGCGTCCAGCAGGCACTGTTGAAGTTGATTGAAGGCACAGTGGCCTCGGTACCTCCCCAGGGCGGTCGCAAGCACCCACAACAGGAATTCCTTCAGGTTGATACCTCAAATATCCTGTTTATATGCGGTGGTGCATTCGCTGGACTGGACAAAGTGATACGCGACCGTTCTGAAAAAGGTGGAATCGGTTTCGGCGCTGAAGTTAAGAGCAAAGATGATTCGCGCAACGTTGGCGAGGTTTTGCGTGATCTGGAACCTGAAGATCTGGTGCGCTACGGACTGATACCAGAGTTCGTCGGTCGTCTGCCTGTGATTGCAACGCTTGAGGAACTCGATATCAGCGCGCTGGTGCAGATCCTCACCGAGCCGAAGAATTCTCTCACCAAGCAGTATGGCAAGCTTCTGGAGATGGAGGGTGTCGAAGTCGATTTCAGAGAGGACGGACTGCGCGCGATTGCGGAGCGTGCAATGGAGCGCAAGACCGGCGCTCGCGGGCTGCGTTCGATTTTGGAAGCCGTACTACTCGACAGTATGTACAACATCCCGTCTCGGGATGACGTCAGTAAAGTCGTTATCGATGAATCCGTGATTAAAGGGGATTCGGAGCCTTTGCTGGTCTATCAAAACAGCGAGCCACCCAAGGTCGCCGCTCCCGAAGAGTAGAATTACCCGCCACTGCCCGATACCGGTGGCAGGCACCGCCTTAAGCGCATTGCCGCTCTTTGTAACCCCGCTGCGCCTCTACGGGCGCTCCTGGCCATCACCTACGGCTGCCGGAATACCTTGTATTTACGCCAGGCAGCCCAATATCACCTCATAGTGTCCGTTTAGGGAGTTTTTCATGCCATCTGAATCCGCCGTAAGCCTTCCGCTGCTGCCCCTCAGGGACGTGGTGGTTTATCCGCATATGGTGTTGCCGCTGTTCGTGGGCCGTGAGAAGTCGATTGAAGCGCTGGAAGATGCAATGGCGGCTGACAAGCAGGTACTACTTGTCGCTCAACGCAATGCATCAGAAGACAACCCAGGTGTCGATGATGTCTATCAGGTAGGCACCGTTTCCAGTATTTTGCAGCTCCTGAAGCTTCCGGATGGCACCATAAAGGTGTTGGTTGAGGGCGGTTACCGAGCCTCTATCGATAGCGTCGATGACGGTGAAGACTTTGCTGTCGCCGAGGTGCGAGAGATCGAAAGCGACCCGATTCCGGCCGATGAGGCAGACGTGCTGCTGCGTTCCACGGTATCTCAGTTTGAAAAGTACGTGAACCTCAGCAAAAAGGTACCCAGCGAGGTACTTACCTCTTTGTCAGGCATTGACGAGCCAGGAAGACTGGCAGACACCATCGCCGCTCACATGAGCGTGGACCTGGAGCAGAAACAGAACATCCTGGAAATTGCGGGCATCCGTGAGCGCCTCGAGCATCTGATGGGCCTGATGGAGGCGGAGATCGATCTATTCCAGGTTGAAAAACGCATCCGCGGCCGCGTCAAAAAGCAAATGGAGAAGAGTCAGCGCGAGTACTACCTCAACGAACAGATGAAAGCCATTCAGAAAGAGCTGGGTGAGCTGGATGAAGAGCCCAACGAAATTGAGGATCTCCAGGCCAAGATCGAAGAGGCCAAGATGCCTGAGGAAGCGCGTGAAAAAGTTACCGCGGAACTGGGCAAGCTGAAAATGATGTCACCGATGTCGGCTGAGGCCTCGGTGGTGAGAAGCTATATCGACTGGATGATTAGTGTGCCCTGGTCCAAGCGCAGCAAGGTTAAACACGACTTGAAGCGTGCCAGCGACGTTCTGGAAACGGATCACTACGGCCTGGAAGAAGTCAAAGAGCGCATTCTGGAATACCTGGCTGTACAAAAACGGGTGCGCAAGCTGAAAGGACCGGTGCTGTGCCTCGTAGGTCCGCCCGGCGTAGGCAAGACCTCGCTCGGTGAATCCATTGCACGCTCTACCAACCGCAAGTTTGTCCGCATGGCCCTGGGTGGCGTGCGAGATGAGGCTGAGATACGCGGGCACCGCAGAACCTACATCGGCTCCATGCCTGGCAAACTGCTGCAAAAGATGGCCAAAGCGGGTGTTCGCAATCCTCTGTTCCTGCTGGACGAGATAGACAAGATGGGAATGGACCATCGTGGAGACCCGGCGTCAGCGATGCTGGAGGTTCTGGACCCAGAACAGAATCATGCGTTCAATGATCATTATCTTGAGGTCGATTACGATCTTTCAGATGTGATGTTTGTGTGTACTTCTAACTCCATGAATATCCCTGCACCCCTGCTGGATCGGATGGAAGTAATCCGCATACCGGGTTACACAGAAGATGAAAAACTGAATATCGCCCAGCGCTACCTGATACCTAAGCAGATCAAGCAAAACGGCCTCAAGCCCGATGAACTGGAGTTTTCCAGCGATGCGCTGCTGGACATGATTCGTTATTACACCCGTGAAGCGGGCGTGCGCGCCCTGGAGCGCGAGGTCGCCAAGGTTTGCAGAAAGATGGTGAAGGCGTTCAGTCTCCAGGAGCACACGGCGCCTGTGACGATTCAGCCAGATATGCTTGCGGACTTGTGCGGTGTTAGGAAGTACAGCTTCGGTCTGGCAGAGGAAGACAACAAAATTGGCCAGGTTACTGGGCTGGCATGGACCTCCGTGGGCGGAGAACTGCTCACAATTGAAGCGGCCTCGCTTACCGGTAAAGGCAGGCAGGTGAAAACAGGCTCTCTGGGTGACGTGATGCAGGAATCGATCCAGGCGGCCTACACAGTTGTTCGTAGCCGCTCGCAGATTTTGGGTATTCCAGCCAGCTACCATGACAAGCACGACCTTCATATTCACGTTCCCGAAGGGGCCACACCCAAGGATGGTCCCAGTGCAGGTATAGCAATGTGCACTGCGCTGGTTTCGGTAATGACGGGCATACCGGTCCGCTCGGAAGTGGCAATGACGGGCGAAATCACCCTGCGTGGTGAAGTCCTCCCCATCGGCGGCTTGAAGGAGAAACTGCTGGCCGCTCACCGCGGAGGCATCACGACTGTGGTCATACCGAAGGAAAATGAACGTGACCTGCAGGAAATACCAGATAACATCAAAGCGGATCTCGAAATCAATGCCGTCAAGTGGATTGATGAAGTGCTCGATATCGCTTTGGAATCCATGCCGGATCCTCTCTCAGACGAGGATTATTTGGCCGATCCTATAAAGCCGACAGAGGACACGGATTCCGAGGAAAAGAATCGCATTAATACGCATTAAACGATATGCTCCGAATTGACCGCGTTCTTTTAGCTACGATAAAGTTTAACGCTTGAAATACGCTGGATACGGCGTCGTCTGCTTTCTCATGGTTTCGCAGCTTATGTTGCAAATGGTATTGCAGATAACGTCGTATTCAGAGCTGATAACTCAGGGCTAGTAAATCGGTCCACGCAAAAAAATCGAAAGGGGATACGTGTGAATAAAACAGAACTCATCGACGCTATTGCTGCTTCAGCAGACATTCCTAAGGCCGCTGCTGGAAGGGCACTGGATGCCGTTGTAGATTCCATCACGGGCGCACTGAAGCAAGGCGACTCCGTCGCACTGGTTGGCTTCGGCACTTTTGCCGTCAAGGAGCGTGCGGCCCGTACAGGCCGCAACCCGCAAACGGGTGCTGAAATTCAGATTCCTGCCGCCAAGGTTCCCGGTTTCAAGGCCGGTAAAGCGCTGAAGGACGCTGTTAACAGCTAGATCCAGCACGTGGCGTCAGTTCACCGAGAGTTAAGACCGTAAAGCAAGAAGCAAGGTTGAGATAATGGTGACGTAATCAGACGCAGCGTGAGCTAATTCATAGAGTTCACGTATCGAAAGAACAAGCGCACTTCGGTGCGCTTTTTTTTGTCTGGTACGCTGACTTAAGTGCGGGACTTAAGGAGCACAAGCGCGGCTCCTGGCACTGGCAAAAATTGGCTTTTACTCTATGCCTGAGCACCCTGTATAGTTCGCGCTTTCCACAGTGAGCAGACGTGTTTTTGACGTTGGTCACAAGTATTATCTGGTATTCAACGCACTATGCTTCAAAGTCTTCGACAAAGCCTGCAGGGCACGATCGCAAAAGTGATCATGGCATTGATTATTGTGCCGTTTGCGCTGGTAGGCGTGGAGTCTCTGCTTACCGGGGGCGGCGTCCAGTACGTCGCGGAGGTAAACGACGACAAAATTTCTGCAGTCGACCTGCAACTGGAGGTCAATCAACAGAAACGCCGGTTGCTGATGACCATGGGAGAGAATCTTGACCCTTCATTGTTGGACGATCAGCTTCTCGCCGGACCGTCACTGGACTTTTTGATACAGAAATCACTGCTGACACAAGCGGCTGCCGATTACGGCATGGCGATTTCGGATCAGGCCCTGGCAGACTTCATATCGGATATGGACGTTTTCAAAGTTAATGAACGCTTCGATGAGGCGATGTTCAGGCGCGTGATATCGGAGCAGGGATACAGCCCCGCGGGATTCCAGCAGGCCCTGCGCCAGGACATGATAATGACGCAGTTACGTGCCGGTATCGCGGGCTCCACCTTTGCAACGCCTGCAGAAATTGAGCAGTTGGCAGCATTCGCTGAGGAAAGACGTGACCTTCGCTATATGGTCTTGCCAATTGGTAAGTTCCGCTCTGATGCAGAGATTGATGATGCTGCGATTGTGGCGCGCTACGAGGAAGGCGAAGCTGATTACATGACGGAAGAGAGCGTTGTGTTGTCCTACATCGAGCTCACCCCGGAGGACTTTGCTGCACAGATAGAGGTAGCAGACGCGGACATGCGCGAGCTCTACGAAGCTGAGCTGGAGCTCTGGCGTCAGCCTGAGCAGAGGCGCGTTGCTCATATTTTGCTGACAACAGAAGATGGAGAGAGCGCTGAGACCTATGACGCTCGTATCGCTGATGTTTCCGCCAGACTTTTTGCCGGCGAAGATTTTGCAGAGCTTGCAGAGGCTCTCTCAGACGATATCGGTTCTGCCTCTCAGGGCGGCGAGCTGGGCTTTACCGATGGCTCACTATTTCCTGCACCCATGGAGGATGCCATTGCCGAGCTGGGTTTGGGTCAGATATCTGATCCTGTGCAAACAGATGCAGGTACGCACTTTATTACGCTGCTGGAACTTCGCGATGGCAAGGTCAGAGAGTATGAAGAAGTGCGTGGTGAGCTTGAACAGCGCCTGCGCCAGGAGCGAGCGCAACGTGACCTTATTAAAACGGTTGAGCGGCTGCGGGATCTTGCGTTTAACGCAGAGGACTTGTCAGGGCCGGCCCAGGAGTTGGATATCACCGTAGAGATCAGCGAGCCGGTGACTCGTACCCAGGCGGAAGGCTTGTTTGCTAACGCAGCGCTGCGCACCGCTGCATTCAGCACAGAAGTGCTCGGAGAAGGCTTCAATAGTGAAGTCGTAGAACTGGCTGCGGAACATTTTGTGGTTTTGCGAGTGAAAGAGCACAGGCTGCCCGAGCGCAGAGCTCTTGAGGAGGTACGCAACCAGATTGTGGCACAGCTCCGTGATGAGGCAGCTCGAGAACGCATCCGTGAAACTGCCGATCGTCTCCTGTCTCGGCTGCGAGCCGGAGAATCGATAGAAGCCCTAGCCCTGGAAAATGAGTATCTGTGGCAGGTGGAGCTGGCCAGTGCGAGGAATAATCCAGCCGCGCCAGAGGCTCTCTTGCAACGCGCGTTTCGCCTTCCGAGTCCGGCCCAGGGCCAAACTGTCTTTGACTACGTGCAGAACAGTGAAGGCGATATTGAGGTGCTGGAGCTGGTTAGGGTGCTGCCGCCAGAGGATCTTGCCGGGGCACGCCGACAATTGCTGGAACGTCAGCTTATCAATGAGCACGGGCAGCAGACCGACAGCTACTTCCAGCAACAGCTGCGCGACAGCGCAGACATCACTCGCAGCTAATACGAGGTAAACCGTGTACCAAGTTTTGACGCTGAACCAGATTTCGGTAAAAGGTCTAGACCGATTCCCCCGGGATAGTTATGAGCTGGCCAGCGAATTTGCTAATCCCGATGCCATCATGCTGCGCAGTCACAAGCTGTCCATGGACGAGATTGCCAGCACCGTCACTTGCATCGGACGCGCTGGCGCGGGAACCAATAACATTCCGGTTGCAGAGTGCACCCGCCGGGGCATTCCTGTGTTTAACGCGCCGGGTGCGAATGCCAATGCAGTCAAGGAATTGGTTGCAGCCGGTTTATTACTCGGCTCCAGAGGTATCCTGCAAGGCATCCAGTTCGTCGATACTCTGGGCAGCATCGGCGATGAGGCCGAGCTGAACCAAACGCTTGAAGCGCAGAAGAAGCAGTTCAAGGGCAGCGAGCTGACGGGAAAAACGCTCGGCGTCGTAGGATTAGGCGCCATCGGCTCGCTGGTAGCGGAAATGGCCCTCACGATGAATATGGATGTCTGTGGCTATGACCCCGCCCTCTCGGTAGAGGCAGCCTGGAGACTATCGAGTCAGGTGCAAAAAATGGATGCTCTGGCTTCACTGTTTTCGCGCAGTGATTACATTTCCCTGCATTTGCCGGTACTGGAAAGTACCCGCGGATTGGTCAACGAGGAGCTGCTGCAGCAGCTGCGCCCTGGTGCGTGTCTGTTGAATTTTGCGCGTCAGGAGATCGTTGATGTAAACGCGGTAGTAGCCGCTCTGGAAAGCGGCGCACTGCGGTCCTATATCACTGACTTTCCGCATCCCAGTCTGATCGGTCGTGATGACGTAGTGTTGATGCCGCATATTGGTGCCAGCACAGATGAAGCCGAGGAAAATTGCGCAGTGATGGCCGCGGATCAGATCAGAGACTTTCTGGAGCACGGCAATATACGCAATTCCGTCAACTTTCCCACGCTGCAGTTGGAACCAGCGGATGGTGTTCGGCTGGCGATTGTGAATGACAATATCCCCACCATGCTGGGGCAGCTGCTGTCTCTATTGGCAGACGAAAATATCAACATCATCGACATGTTGAACAAGAGTCGTGACCAGGTTGCTTACAACCTTGTCGATGTTGCCTGTGTCCCCAGCGACAGTGTGCTTGAAAAGATGCGCGCCATTGATGGCGTTATCAATGTACGCGTGATCGGAGAAGGGCAGAGCTGCTAATCCCATCATGAGTGATACTTTGGAGCGCCTCGAAGCAGCGGTGCCCACCAGCGCCAGCGAGATCCCGCCGGTGCATCTCTGGCAGCCTGCACTATCCGGTGATATCGATATTGAGATAAGACGTGATGGGAGCTGGTACCACGAGGGTGCGCTGATTCGGCGCCAGGCGTTGGTTAATCTTTTCGCCAGCATTCTGCGACGTGAAGCGGACGGGGATTACTATCTGGTTACGCCGGTTGAAAAATGGCGAATTCGCGTGCAGGCGCTACCTCTGCTGGTGGTCGATTTTGCCATTCTGCAAACGGAGAGCAGCGAGCAACGCCTTGTTACAACCACCAACACCAGTCGTTTTATTCCTGTAGGCGCGGACTATCCGCTGTTCTTTACCGACGCGCTGCAATCCGGAGAGCCTGCATTGGCGCTCGCTCTGGAAAATGGGCTAGCGGCGCAGTTTTCCCGGGCTGCCTGGTATCGACTGGTGGAGTCTGCAGAACAGCGAGACGGCAGACACGGTGTGGAGAGCGGCGGCTTATTCTTCCCGCTCGAACCGTCAGAGATACAGGAAGGCTAGCTTCAGATCGCCCTGCGCTAGCGCAGCTAATGGTTTCTGCGTCTCCCTTGTTCACTGAAACAGGACACTGAAACAGGACACTGAAACAGGACACTGAAACAGGTCACTGAAACAGGTCACTGAAACAGGTCGCTGAAACAGCTCACTAAAACGCCCCAGCCCTCCTGGTTATCAGCAACCACTTTATCGACGCTTTGTTTACATGTTGGGGTAGTTCGGTCCACCCAGTCCCTCAGGCGTTACCCAATTGATGTTCTGCGACGGGTCTTTGATATCACAGGTTTTGCAGTGGACGCAGTTTTGCGCGTTGATCTGGAAGCGCGGGCCACTGTCCTCTTCAATGACTTCATAGACGCCGGCGGGGCAGTAGCGTTGCGCAGGCTCGGCGTAGCGGGGCAGGTTTACTTCGATAGGTATGCTGCTATCAACCAGGGTCAAGTGGCAGGGCTGATCTTCCTCGTGATTGGTGTTCGACAAGAAAACCGAGGATAGCTTGTCGAAGCTGAGCTTGCCGTCTGGCTTCGGATAGTCTGGTGCCTTGCAGTCCTGCGCGGGTAACAGGGTCTCATAATCCGGCTTATCGTCATGCAGCGTGAACGGCAGTCTGCCACCAAAAATATTCTGGTCCAGCCATACCATGCCAGCACCCAGTAGCGTGCCGAACTTGTGCATAAACCCGGAGAAATTGCGCGTAGTATACAACTCCTGCCAGGCCCAGCATGCTTGAAAGTTGGTGGCAAAGCTTTCCAGGTCTGCAGGCGCTGACTCGCCCTGCGCGAGGGCATCAACGACGGTTTCCGCCGCCACCATGCCGCTCTTCATAGCCGTGTGGTTACCTTTGATCTTTACCGAGTTGAGCGTTCCCGCATCGCAACCTATTAAGAGGCCACCCGGGAAATGCATTTTCGGTAGCGAGTTCAATCCGCCCTTAACAATGGCTCTAGCGCCATAGCTGAGACGAGTACCCCCCTCCAGGTCGCGCGCTGTCTCGGGATGATGTTTCCAGCGCTGGAACTCGTCATAGGGGCTTACATGCGGATTGCTGTAGTTCAAGTCCGTGATAAGCCCCAGATAAACTTGATTACTATCGGCGTGATACAGGAATGCGCCGCCGCTGGACTTCGTCTCTGCCAGTGGCCATCCCAGGCCATGCACGACCAGACCGGGTTCGTGTTGCTGTTCCGGAATCTCCCAGATTTCTTTAATACCGATCCCGTAATGCTGCGGGTCAGACTCCGCGTCCAGCTCAAAGCGCTTGATGAGTTGCTTGCCCAAATGGCCACGGCAGCCTTCCGCGAACAGCGTGTATTTGGCATGCAGTTCCATGCCGGGCATGTAGCTGTCTTTCTGCTCGCCCTCTGCGCTGACGCCCATATCGCCAGTTGCGATGCCTTTAACGCGCCCGTCCTCGTGGAATAGCACCTCCGAGGCGGCAAACCCAGGATACACTTCAACGCCCAGTCCCTCGGCCTGCTCTGCCAGCCAGCGCACCACATTGCCCATAGAGGCTATATAGTTGCCTTCGTTGTGCGTGGGCTTAGGGATAAGAAAATTGGGCAGCTTTATGGCGCTGGATTCGCTGGTATAGAAGAAAAACTTGTCTTCAGTGACCGGCGTTGTGAGGGGAGCGCCCTGATCTTTCCAATCGGGGAAAAGTTCGTCCATGGCCCGCGGCTCGACAACAGCGCCAGATAGAATATGTGCGCCCACTTCAGACCCTTTCTCAACCACGCACACTGTGATTTCCATCGATTTCTCTGTAGCCACCTGCATAATCCGGCATGCGGCGGACAGTCCGGCCGGGCCTGCACCGACGATAACCACGTCAAATTCCATCGCTTCACGTTCCAAGCGGGGCATCCTCTCAATGGGTCAAAAAACGGACGGAGAGTATAGTGTTTTCACCGTGGAATCTCTATACGACTGGCAGATACCGCATATAAATCAAACAGATACGGGACATATTTCGCTGTCGTTTACGGTCAATTCAGGGGACGGCTGGTGCCCTTGACCTCACTCTGCGTTGTGGGCATGATACCGGGCCGATGCGTCGGGGCACTCCCCGTTTTCCCCCACATTCACCCCTGCAATTCCTGGAGAATCCATGAAGGTTCTGGTAGCTGTAAAGCGCGTGGTTGACTACAACGTCAAGGTACGCGCAAAGGCAGATGGCACGGATGTTGACCTGAATAATGTCAAAATGGCCATTAATCCCTTTTGTGAAATCGCTGTTGAGGAAGCAGTCCGTCTTAAAGAAGCGGGCGTAGCGACCGAGGTCGTTGCCGTTTCAATCGGTGACAAGTCCTGTCAGGAACAAATACGGACTGCCTTGGCGCTGGGCGCTGATCGCGGTATCCAGGTAGAGACAGAAGGCGGCGTGGAGTCTCTGGTCGTCGCCAAGCTCCTGAAAGGTGTTATTGATAAAGAAGCGCCCCAGCTTGTCATCCTGGGCAAGCAATCTATTGATAGTGATAACAACCAGACCGGGCAGATGCTCGGCGCACTGACGGGTATGCCTCAGGGCACATTCGCGTCGGTGGTGGCGATTGAGGGCGATAAGGCACAAGTCACTCGTGAAGTTGATGGTGGTTTGCAGACAGTCAGTTTAAACCTGCCTGCAGTGGTCACCACTGACCTGCGTCTGAACGAGCCTCGGTATGCGTCGCTACCCAATATTATGAAAGCAAAAAAGAAGCCCTTGGATGTTTTAACCCCGGCGGAGCTGGGGGTCGAAGTGACCACCCACGTGACGACACTGAAGGTCGAGCCGCCTGCCGAGCGGGAGGCCGGTATAATGGTGGAAAGCGTCGAACAGTTGGTCGACAAACTCAAGAATGAAGCGAAGGTGATTGCATGAGTACGCTGGTACTGGCAGAACACGACAACGAGTCACTAAAGCCTGCAACATTAAACACGGTGGCCGCGGCAACAGCGCTGGGCGGGGATATTCATATTCTCGTAGCGGGTGAGAACTGCGCTAGTGTGGGAGAGGAAGCCGCCAAGGTGGCCGGCGTTAGTAAGGTCCTGGTCGCAGATAACGCCGTGTATGCCAATCAACTGGCGGAGAATCTCAGTTTGCTGGTCGCTGAAGTGGGTCCCGCCTACGATAACTTGCTCGCGGCGGCCACCACGACAGGTAAAAATGTGATGCCGCGCGCGGCAGCATTGCTCGATGTGGCACAAATCTCTGACATTATTGCGGTCGAGTCTGCCGACACCTTCAAGCGTCCAATTTACGCCGGTAACGTTATTGCCACGGTGCAGTCCTCAGACCCCAAAAAAGTCATTACTGTCAGGGCAACTGCATTCGACGCTGTCGCGGCTGAAGGTGGTAGTGCTAGCGTTGAAGCGATCGATGTCGTGCATGATGCTGGCATCTCTGCATTCGTGAGTGAAGAGATGGCGGTATCTGACCGACCTGAACTGACCGCTGCTGAAATCGTCATTTCCGGTGGCCGTGGCATGCAGAATGGCGAAAACTTTGCTCTGCTGGAGTCAGTCGCTGACAAACTTGGCGCCGCAGTAGGTGCATCACGGGCTGCCGTTGACGCGGGCTTTGTGCCCAACGACATGCAAGTGGGTCAGACCGGTAAGATTGTTGCACCGAGTCTCTATATCGCGGTCGGCATCTCAGGCGCCATCCAACACCTGGCTGGTATGAAGGATTCCAAGGTGATTGTTGCGATTAATAAAGATGAAGATGCACCTATATTCCAGGTGGCGGATTATGGCCTGGTAGCAGATCTGTTCACTGCCGTGCCAGAGCTGGATGCGGCACTCTGAACGAAAGGCCGGCGTCGCTAATTCTGCTAGACAATCGCCTCGTGCATCTCACTGTGAAGAGCTAAACATGGACATACAGAGGCGACAGGAAATGTCGATAGCAAGCGTCGACATAGAAGGGCAAGATAAAGGTAGAAGGGCAAGATAAAGCGACAAAAAAGCCGGCAGTAGCCGGCTTTTTTATGGGTGCCTTATACGCTACTGGAGCGTAATAGCGTGATCAGGCTGCTGTCGGGAAGTGTGCAACGCCCGCGTTGTTAAACTTCGGTTCTGACTGTATTTGCAGGTCAAACTGCCCCGGCACGGCCCTTGCGCTATAGACGATGGAAATGTCGCCCCGGAGCATCGGCGCAACTGCGAGCGCCAACTGTCTGGCCCGACTACCATCTGCCTGCTGGCAGCGGATAATCATGCTGGCGCGCGCCACGGCCGGCTCCAATGACTGCATGCTTGTCGCGTCGCTTCCTGCAACATCCACACCCACATTTCCATCCATACCAGCATCACCAGCATCGGCGACAAGCTCGTATTGGCCGAGCCAGTCCCGCAACTGCCCTGCAAATTCGCTGGCGCTGGCTGTTTGAGCATCTGGCGCTACCGTGACAGTGATCCCGGCTTTCTCCCAGGACTGTTGAAGCCGTGAAAGAGACGCTTGAACCCGCGCACGCAGGGCGTCGGAGGCTGGCACAAATGCGGGATTAAGTGGCTGTGCTGCGCTGTCCCGCAAATTCAGAACAAGGCCATTCTGTTTGCCGGTCAATGGCTCGAAGCGCGGCTTCTCAGGCGCATTCAATCCAATAGCAAGTGCGAACAGAGCGCCCATTATCCAGAGAGGCAGCATGACTGGTCGCGTCGAAGGCACAGGCTTAACGCCCACAGATCTGTGCGCCTTCTGGTGCATATTGGGGCTTATATCGGTGGTTGTATCGGTGCCTGTATTAGTGAATGTGCTACCGCCATCAGCGGCGGCTTTCCTATAATCCTGTTCACTCTGATCGACTGGTGTCATGAAATCCCCGGTAGTTTTCACATTAATCCGGTGACAATACGCAGCCATAACCCGCTTGGCTCATTTCAACAGCTAAATCTGTAAGCTGCGTCGCAGGGGCGCTAGTCGCGCCTTAGATGGTCAGCAATAGCGATAGGTGTCGGATAGTTAAGCACTACCACATACGATGACACAAAGAATGTGATTATCGTTGTAGCCTGAATGAGAAGAGAGGCTTGGTTGCTGACCAGGGTACCCGCAGTGGCAACGTAGGCGATCAGCAATGAAAATTCACTGGCTTGCCCCAGTCGAAAGCCCAGATCCCAGGCGAGCTCGCGCTTCTCGCTAACGCCTTTAAGCAGAAACCGGTAGGTGACGGGCTTTAGCCCAAGGACTAGAGCAGCCAATAGCAATGCAGGAAGCAGGACTTCGTTCAGCATACCAAGGTCGAATCGCGCTCCCACAGAGAAGAAAAACAAAACCAGGAAAAAGTCGCGCAGGGGCTTGAGGTTTACGGCGATATATTGCGATATCGGACTGGTTGCAATGGTGATTCCCGCGATAAACGCCCCTATCTCTTCGGAAAGGCCCAGCGCAGCCCCTGCCTCAGCGACGCCAAGACACCAGCCTATGGCTAGCAGGAAAATGTACTCGTGAAATCGATCAAACCGCGTAATGAGCGGCAGCAGCAGGTAGCGCACCATGACAAAGGCCCCAGCCAGCAGCAATGGCAGGCCCAGCAGTGACCCCAGGACGGCGAGTCCAGACGTGGTACTGCCCGACTCAGAAGCGCCTAGCAACAACATCAGAACTACAATCGCCAATAAGTCCTGTAGTAGCAGCAAGCCGATCATAAGCTCACCAATATGACGGTGGTGTAGCACCGTCGTGGGTAGCAGCTTGATGCCAATAATGGTCGAGGAAAACATCATGGCGGCGCCGATAATCAACGCGTCAAACCGGGAAAAGCCGAACACCACTGCCACCATAAACCCCATGCCTAAAAAAGCGGCTGAGGATAGGACGGCCACCACGGTGGACTTTTTCAGTGTTTGCAGTAGCGCCTGGGGTTGCATATCGAGCCCGAGCAGGAATAGCAAAAAGATGATTCCGACGTGGCTGATGTCCGCGAGTAGCTTCACATCTGTCACCAGGCTTAACCCAAAGGGCCCCAGAGCCGCGCCCAGCACAATATAGGCGATGATTAGCGGCTGGCGAGTGTACAAGGCAATAGACGCCAGCAGGGCAGCCCCGGTAAAAATCAGAAAGAAGGAAAAGGTAACGGAGCTAGCTTCCATCGTTCGAGTATAACGCCAAGCTTTTATCCCCTCACGTGGGGGTAACGCCAACCCTGCTACTCAGGAACCACACGCAAAGACGACAGAAACGGAAAGCGACACAGACTGGGTTGAGAAAGGAAACGCCTTTAAAAACAAGAGTGGGGCGTTAACGCCGACGAAAAAGAGGCTCTGGCTGCAGGGTGTCGGCTTGATAATGGTCACTGAAATCACTCAGGCTGGCGATAGCAGCCGACAGGTCGGTTTCCTCAGCAAAAGCGAAGGCGTTTACACCACAGCGCGCAAGGTAACCCAGCTGGTCACGCATGAAGTGGCCCACGGCACGGATTTCGCCCTGATATCCAGATTGGCGCAGCTCTCTTGCGTAAGAAAAACCGCGGCCGTCAGTAAATACGGGGAAGTTAATCGCTACCATCGGAAGCTTGGTAAGATCACCGCTGATATCCGCTGGAGACTCGCCAGGTTCTAGCTGCACTGCAAGCTTGCCGTCTGGCGCCGAGCCTGCGGTGACGTGCTCATTGTAGCTTGCCAGATCCAGCAACTCGCCAGCCCAGCTATCTTCCACAACCGCACCGTCCTTAATGAGCTTCGGCATATACGCGTTCCTTGAAAGGGTCCATGCCTACGCGGCGATAGGTGTCCAGAAAGTGCTCTTCCTCGGTGCGTAAATCCAGGTAGGTGGCGAGAATCTTATCGATCACCTCTGGCATGGCGTCCTGTTCAAACGAGGGACCAAGTATTTTTCCAACTGAGGCGTCTTTGCCCTGATGCCCGCCCAGGCTTACCTGATAGAACTCCTGACCTTTCTTATCGACCCCGAGGATACCGATATGTCCTATATGGTGATGTCCGCAGGCATTCATGCAGCCTGATATGTTCAGATCAATTGGCCCCAGGTCATAGAGGTAATCCAGATCTTCAAAACGCTCCTGAATCGCTTCGGCAACGGGAATTGATTTGGCGTTCGCCAGAGAGCAATAGTCCCCGCCCGGGCAGCAGATCAAGTCGGTCAGGTAACCTATGTTAGGCGTTGCCAGTCCCAGCGCCGTTAGCTGCTGCCACAGCCCCAACAGCTCATTGCCTTCGACGTCAGCCAGCACCATATTCTGCTCATGGGTTGTGCGAACTTCGCCAAAGGCATAATGATCTGCCAGGTCCGCGATCGCCTCCATCTGCGTATCGGAGACGTCGCCGGGTGCATAGCCTGTGGCTTTGAGTGATAGCGTCACTATACGGTAGCCAGAGACGCGGTGTTCAAAGGTGTTGCGCTGATACCAGCGAGCAAAGGCGTTGTTTTCCGCCAGTGCCCGCTGCAGTTCAGCGCTTTCCGCCAGAGCTGGCAAGTCTTTGTATTCGGGTTCTGTAAAGTAACTCCGAGCGCGCTCGATTTCTGCGTCCGTCAGCGTGGCGGGGCCATCCTTTATTGCGGCCCATTCCTGCTCGACGCGCTCGCGGAATGCATCCGCGCCCATTGCCTTGACCAGAATTTTGATTCTGGCCTTGTACTTGTTATCACGCCTTCCGAGCTGGTTGTAGACGCGAAGGATGGATTCCAGGTAGGTCAGTAGGTGCTTTTTCTCCAGCCAGGCGCAGATTTCGGAGCCAATTACCGGCGTGCGGCCGAGGCCGCCACCGGCGAGTACCCGGAAACCCAGTTCGCCGGCAGCGTTGGGAACCAGTTCGAGGCCAATATCGTGTGCATGGATCGCCGCACGATCGGTCTCGCTGGCGCACACGGCAATCTTGAATTTTCGCGGCAAAAACGCGAACTCCGGATGGAAGGTGCTCCACTGCCGAATGATCTCGCACCAGGGACGTGGGTCTTCGCGCTCGTCTACAGCGACACCGGCAAACTGGTCTGTTGTCGTGTTGCGAATGCAGTTGCCACTGGTCTGAATCGCGTGCATCTGAACCGACGCCAACTCCGCGAGAATGTCGGGTACATCTTCGAGTAACGGCCAGTTGAGCTGAATATTCTGTCGGGTTGAGATATGGCCGAAGCCCGTGTCAAAGTCCCGGGAGATTTGCGCCAACTTCCTTAACTGGCGACTGGACAGCATTCCGTAGGGGATAGCAATCCGTAACATCGGGGCAAGGCGCTGCACATAGAGGCCATTTTGCAGACGAATAGGCAAAAACTGTGCATCGCTGATTTCTCCGGCCAGGTAGCGCCGGGTTTGATCGCGATATTGCTCAACGCGCTCATTGACGATGCGTTGATCGATTTCGTCGTAAACGTACATGGGAATCCCACTCAATGAAGGCGAGAAGATAGCAGAATTTCACTGGGCTAAGAACGGCTGAAAACTTATAAGCTTATGTGGATTTCTGCTGCTATAATCCGCGCCCGTTAACCAGCCTGACGGGGACTCCAATGAACGACCACGACCAGAAAGATCCAGGTGATTCCAAAGCGGATGCCATGGCGACTACCGCCATCGTTGCCGTTATCATCTGCGCAGTGGTCTTCTGGCTCGCCGGGATGCCATCCTAGTCTCTTTAGATTGGTCCCCTTAGACGAGTCGCTTTAGATTAGGCGCTTTAGATTAGACGCATTAGATTAGTCGTGATAGACGCTACAGCTGCTGCTGTACGTTATCTAAAGCTTACCTTCAGCAGTACGTAGCCTACACATAGTCGAGATTGGGTCGCAGCCATCTCTCGATATCATCAACGGTCACGGCTTTTCTCTGAGCGAGGCTCTCAACCTGATCGCGACCGATTTTGCCGACTGCAAAGTAGCGTGCATCAGGGTGTGAAAAGTAAAAGCCGCTGACGGATGCTGCCGGCGTCATTGCGAAAGATTCGGTCAACTCAACACCGGTATTCGACTCTGCATCCAGCAGTCGAAACAGCGTTTGCTTCTCTGTGTGGTCTGGGCAAGCGGGATACCCTGGAGCTGGGCGTATACCCTGATAGCGTTCGCGGATAAGCTCCTCATTGCTCAGAGCTTCCTCCTGCGCATAGCCCCAGTATTCCTTGCGCACGCGCAAGTGCAGATGCTCTGCAAACGCCTCTGCAAGACGATCGGCCAGCGCCTTGAGCAGGATGCTGTTGTAGTCGTCGTGCGCGGCGTCGAACTCTGCCACTTTTTCTTCCAGACCGATGCCCGTAGTCACCACAAAGCCGCCCACATAGTCTTGCACACCGCTGCCTTCGGGTGCGACGTAATCAGCGAGCGAAAGGTTGGGGCGGCCGCTAACCATGGCGGTCTGCTGGCGAAGCTGGTGCAGGGTGGCGATATGCTCACCGGTGCCGACGCTATCAAAAACAGCGATATCATCGTCGCCAATGCGCGTGGCGGGCCAGAAACCAAACGCGGCCCGCGCTGTCAGCCACTTCTCATCGACGATGCGCTCTAGCATTGCCTGGGCGTCGGCAAACAGCGCAGTCGCAGCTTCACCAACAACCTCGTCTTCCAGAATGGCAGGAAACTTGCCGGCTAATTCCCAGGTAATAAAAAAAGGCGTCCAATCAATAGTCTCTATCAGGATTTCCAATGGATAGTCGTCCAGGACTTCCACACCGGTGAAACGCGGAGTAGGGGGATTGTAGTTTCCCCAATCCGGGCTGAACGCTTTCTTGATCGCGTCCTGGTAGCTGAGCTTGGCAGCTTTGGGCTTGCGATTGGCCATACGCTCGCGCACGCCCTCGTACTCGCCGCGGCGTTCCTGCACGAAGACGTCCTTGCTTTCACTGACCAACTGCGTCGCCACTGATACGCTGCGCGAAGCATCTGGAACATACACGGTTACATCGTTTTTGTAGCTGGGCTCTATTTTCACTGCCGTGTGCGCTTTTGAGGTGGTAGCGCCGCCGATCATCAAAGGTACCTGGTAGTCGAGGCGCTGCATTTCGCTGGCGACGTGCACCATTTCATCCAGCGAGGGCGTGATCAGACCGCTGAGGCCAATGATGTCCACCTGCTCGTCATTGGCAACGCGCAGGATGTCCTCGCAGGGAACCATGACGCCCATGTCGATGACTTCAAAGTTATTGCACTGCAGCACCACGCCCACGATATTCTTACCAATGTCGTGCACATCGCCTTTGACAGTCGCCATAAGAATCTTGCCGTTGCTCTGGCTGCCCTCAGTTTTCTCCGCCTCGATGTAAGGCTGCAGATAGGCGACGGCCTGCTTCATGACCCGCGCGCTTTTAACCACCTGGGGCAAGAACATTTTGCCCTCGCCAAACAGATCGCCCACCACATTCATGCCGTCCATCAGCGGACCTTCGATGACCTGTATAGGGCGATCAAACGCCTGCCTTGCGGCTTCAGCATCTTCCTCGATCCAGTTATTGATCCCTTTCACCAGAGCGTATTCAAGGCGCTTTGCGACAGGTTCTTCACGCCAGGACAGGTCCTCCTGGCGACTCTGCTGCCCGCCGCTGCCACGGTAGCGCTCCGCGACGTCCAGCAAGCGCTCGGTGCCATCTTCCCTGCGGTTTAGGATGACATCTTCCACGGCTTCTTTGAGGTCAGCAGGTAGGTCGTCATAGACCGCAAGCTGGCCTGCGTTAACGATGCCCATGCTCATGCCAGCCTTAATGGCGTGGTAAAGGAATACCGAGTGAATCGCTTCACGAACCGGGTTGTTGCCGCGAAAGGAGAAGGAGACGTTACTGACGCCGCCTGACACCATTGCACCCGGCAAATTTTCCCGAATCCAGCGAGTGGCTTCGATAAAATCGACCGCGTAGTTGTTGTGTTCTTCTATACCAGTCGCCACCGCGAAGATATTTGGATCGAAGATAATGTCTTCGGCGGGAAAGCCCACGCGCTCCACCAGGGTGTCGTAGGAGCGTTTGCAGATTTCTGCTTTGCGCTCGAAGGTGTCGGCCTGGCCATCTTCGTCGAACGCCATGACTACAACCGCGGCGCCGTAGGCGAGGCAGCGCTGCGCCTTATCGATAAAGTCGGCCTCACCCTCCTTTAGAGAAATGGAGTTGACCACGGCCTTGCCCTGAATGCAGCGCAGTCCCGCCTCAATAACCTCCCACTTGGAGGAGTCCACCATGATCGGAACCCGAGCGATATCCGGCTCTGATGCCACCAGGTTCAGAAAGGTCACCATGGCGTTTTCGGCATCCAGCATACCTTCATCCATGTTGATGTCGATGATCTGAGCGCCGTTCTCTACCTGCTCACGGGCAACCTCCAGCGCCGTGTCGTAGTCCTCTTCCACGATCAGCTTTTTGAAGCGGGCGGAGCCGGTTACATTGCAGCGCTCGCCGACGTTCACAAACAGAGAGTCCGAATTAATTTCATAGGGCTCCAGACCGCTCAGCCGGCAGGCCTCGCGCAAGCTCGGTTTGGGCCTGGGTGGCACGTCTTGCACAGCATCTGTTATCGCCCGGATATGATCCGACGTGGTGCCGCAGCAACCGCCAACCACATTGAGAAACCCGCGTTCTGCAAATTCGCGTAATTCTTCGGCCATTTGCTCGGGTGTCTCGTCATATTCGCCGAAGGCATTGGGCAGGCCCGCATTAAAGTGTCCGCTGAAGTAACAGCCGGCGCTATTCGCGAGTTCCTCCGCAAAGGGTCTGACTTCCTTAAAGCGTCGGCCGCAGTTGATGCCGACTACCAATGGCTTGGCATGGGCAATCGCGTTCCAGAATGCCTCCGGACTCTGCCCTGACAAGTTTCTGCCACTCATGTCGGGGAATGTGACCGTAATCATGATGGGCAGCTCTTGCCCCAGCTCTGCGTAAACCTGCTTGATAGCGTAGATCGCAGCTTTTGCATTCAGCGTATCGAAAACGGTTTCGATGAGGATCAGATCGACGCCGCCATCTATCAGGGCGCGGGTCGCAACGGCATAGTCCCGTACCAGGTCATTAAAGTAGATATTGCGTGCACCGGGGTCGTTTACGTCCGGTGAAATAGAGGCAGTGCGGGGAGTCGGACCCAGCACACCGGCAACGTAGCGCGGTCGGTCCGGCGTTTTTGCCGTCATAGCGTCCGCCGCCTCACGGGCGACGCGAGCGGCAGCCAGGTTCAGCTCTTCGACAATCTCGCCCAGCTGATAATCATCCTGGGCGACTGCAGTTCCATTAAAGCTATTGGTCTCAATAATGTCCGCACCAGCTTCCATATAAGCTGTGTGTATTTCGGCAATGATGTCCGGGCGCGTAATTGAGAGCAGATCGTTGTTGCCCTTTAGATCACTGGGGTGATCCGCAAATCTCTCGCCGCGATAGTCCTCTTCCTGAAGCTGATACTCCTGGATCATCGTGCCCATGGCGCCGTCGATAATAAGAATACGGTCCCTCAGCGCATTCTGCAGTGAAGTCCTCACGGGTATTTCCCTGAATTCAGCAAAGCGCGAATCCTAGCAGAGCGAATCATCTATATCAAAATATTTTGATATAGATAGTTGGCGCTCCGGGATGCGTTAACTCAAGCATTCGCGTAAAATACCCGACTAATTTACTTGGTTAAGTGGGAGAACGGTCTCCCCTCCAACTTCTTGAGGTTCTGATGTCCGCAAGCCCCATTGTCACAATCACTGAATCTGCGCAGGAGTACCTCGCCGAACTGCTTTCCAAACAGGAGGATGCACTTGGCGTGCGCGTCTTTATTAACCAACCCGGAACACCCCGGGCCGAGACGTGCATTGCCTATGCACGTGAGGGTGACATCCAGCCTGATGATGAAGAGACGCCCTACGGTAGTTTTACTGCATGGTTTGAAGGGCGCAGTTTGCCGTACCTCGAAGACGCTCTGGTTGATTACGCCAAGGACCGCATGGGCGGTCAGCTAACCATCAAGGCGCCTAATTCAAAGATGCCACGTGTTGGGGACGACAGTCCCATCGAAGATCGTATTAATTATTTACTGTGTAACGAAGTGAACCCTGCTCTGGCTGCGCATGGCGGCGAAGTGTCACTGGTCGAGGTCACGGAGGACAATTTTGCCGTGCTGCAGTTCGGCGGAGGCTGCCAGGGCTGCGGGATGGTCGACGCGACGCTGAAGGGTGGGGTGGAAAAGACCTTGCTTGAGTCCTTGCCGCAACTTGCAGGCGTGAAAGACATTACGGACCATACGGATCGGTCTAACGCGTACTTTACATAAGACCGCTTTGGGGTTGTGCTCTCTGATCGCTTGGGAGGTGCATTGACGAGGGGTGTGCCCTCTGTCTACTGGTCAGCGTAGAGATCAGTTGCGTGCCATGTGGCTGATTAGGAGGTGCATCGACTAGGGGCGTGCCCTCTGCTCGCTGAGGAGGTGCATCGACGAGGGGTGACCTTTGCCTAAGCGGCTATCTACGCGTCGTTGCGGGTGGGGAGGATGTCCTTGAGTTTGTCGCGCATGCTGTGGATAGACTCGGCGCTGGTGTCCCAGTCGATGCAGCCATCGGTTACTGAGACGCCGTACTTTAGCTGAGACAGGTCTTCAGGAATCGGCTGGTTGCCCGCATGAATATTGCTCTCGACCATAAGACCCACGATAGAGCGGTTGCCTTCCAAGACCTGATGGCTGACGTCGTCGATGACCAAGGGCTGAAGAGCAGGGTTCTTACTGGAGTTTGCGTGCGAGCAATCGACCATAATGTTGAGCGGAACACCCGCCTTGTTCAACTCGTCCTCACATAGTTTTACGTGCACCGAATCATAATTGGTGCCGCCGCTGCCACCGCGCAACACGACGTGGCCGTAGGCGTTGCCTCGGGTTTTAATAACAGCTACTTCACCTTCAGGATTGATGCCCAGGAACCGGTGCGGGCTGGACACGGACTTCAGTGCGTTAATCGCAACCTGCAGGCTTCCATCAGTGCCATTCTTAAAGCCCACCGCTGATGACAAGCCGCTCGCCATTTCACGGTGCGTCTGCGATTCAGTCGTCCTGGCTCCGATCGCCGACCAACTTACGCAGTCAGCCAGATACTGGGGTGAAATCGGGTCCAGGGCTTCCGTGGCCACTGGCAAGCCCAATTTAAGGATGTCCAGCATCAGACCGCGACCGATTTTGAGTCCCTCTTCGATCTTGAAGGAATCGTTCATGTAGGGGTCGTTGATAAGCCCCTTCCAACCGACCGTTGTGCGCGGCTTCTCGAAGTAAACGCGCATTACCAGATACAGCGTATCGGCCACTTCCTCCGCGAGGACACGCAGCCTCTCAGCGTAATCCAGTGCAGCATCGACGTCGTGTATGGAACAGGGCCCCATCACCACGAACATGCGATGGTCCTTGCGGTCTAAAATATCCCGAATCACCCGACGGCTGTCGGCAACCCGCGTCATTGCACTGTCTGACATGGGTAAGTCCGCTTTCAGACGATGCGGTGTCGTGAGGACTTCAAAGTCCTCGACATTGAGATTCTCTACCTGTAGCTGGCTCATACGGTCCTGTGTTACTGCTTGTCTAATGCCCGCAGCCAGCAAGCGCTGACGGCACGTCGGGTGCGCTATTCTATAGAAACCCTGCGCGCTAGAATACCGGGCGAAAACCGTGAGCGTCGTGTCCCCCCAACAAGTCTTTTATCCCGTTTCCGCTCTGGCCGATGCGCTGGCGTCGAGCGTGCCCGTGCTTACGCCAAATCAGCGCCTGGCGCGCAGAATCAAAGCAGCCTGGGGAAGGCATCAGATAGAGCTCAAGCGTTCTGCCTGGGAGACGCCGCCGGTGATGACACTGGATCACTGGTGGTTGCGTTGCTACCAGGAGGCCCTGCGGGCGGGGGCTGAACTGCCGGAGCTCGCTACCGTTAATCAGCAACGCGCCCTGTGGCGGCAGGTGGTACAGCTCGATTCCAGCACAGCGGGGCTGCTGCGTCCCGTCGCTGCTGCGCAGCTTGCTCAGGAAGCTTACGACAACCTGCTGCTGTGGGACGTTGAATGGCGTGATCGAGAGCTGCGGCAGCAATTCGAGTTCTTCGAAGACAGTAGCCTGTTCCTGCAATGGGCTGAGGCCTTCGAAGCGGGTTTGCAGGCAGCAGGATTGACCACGCTCCCCGCGCTAGTGCCGGCACTGTCTGAGCAGACGCATTCAGCCAGGCTGGTGTTGGCAGAGTTTGCCGAGTTGGCGCCGCGCTACCAGCATGCACTGGATAGGATGGCAGACACGCTGGAGTATTTTAGCGCCCATGACAGGCGAGCGGTCTGCTCGCGGGTGAGCTGTGAAACGCCCTATGAGGAGTTGCGTAGCGCTGCAGAATGGGCCTACGGTCAACATCAGTCATCACCCGGGCGCAAGTTGGCAATTCTCCTGCCGTCGCTTCAGCAGGAACGGCAGCACATCGAACGGGAGCTGCGCCGACAGTTTGGCTCCAACCCCCGCCGACCAGATTCGCTGCCTGTGAACTTCTCTGCGGGGCAGCCACTGGCAAGCTGCGGACCGGTGGTTATCGCTCTGCAGCTCTTGCGCAGTCCTGTCACGTCCTTGTCCCTGGCACAGCTGACGGCGCTTTGTACGACCCGCTATCGGCCTCGCGACCAATCTGACCATGAACTGAGTGCACTGCGCCTGTTGCAGGAGCAGGCACGAGAGCCGGTCACGCTGGCGCAGTTTCGCTCAGCAATGCTCCGCACCGGGGGAGAGGCGCTAGCAGAGGAATCAGTAGCGACGTGTTCTCTGTTGCCGCTCTCAGCAACAGACCCTCGAAGTCTGCGGAGCAGTCGCCGCATCGCCGAATGGTTACCTGTGCTACGAAGTTTGCTTACGGATTTCGGATGGCCCGGCCCAGGCCCGCTGGACTCCATTGAATATCAACAGGTAACGGTATTTCAGTCGCAGTGTCAGGCCTTGCTTACGCTGGATCCCGTACTGGGCAAAGTCAGCTATGAACAAGCCGTAGCGGCCCTGGAACAGCTCTGCAACGATACGGTTTTTCAGGCTGAAACCCCTGACGCACCCATTCAGGTGCTGGGAATGCTTGAAGCGGCTGGTCTGGCCTTCGACGCAGTGTGGATTTGCGGGATGGGAGCAGGACAGTTCCCTGCGGCGGCAAGCCCGAACCCGCTGCTGCCCGTAAGCCTGCAGCGCAACTTGCGCATGCCCCATGCTGATGCCAGCAGAGAGTTAGCCTATGCGGAGGGGCTGCTAGCACAGCTCCAGGCTGCGAGCGATACGCTGATCGCCAGCTATGCGCGTTCTGATCAGGATGCCGACGTTCCGCCCAGCCCCTTGATCGCCGATTTCATCCCGCAGCAATCCCCAGTAAATGCTAGGCATCCCCAGAATTGGCTAACTACAGATGACGACCCGTTGGAGGCCATAGTGGACGTCTGCGGTCCTGGCGTATCTGACGATGAGGCAGGTGAACTCTCTGGCGGCAGTGCCATTCTTCGCGATCAGGCCCAGTGCCCGTTCAGAGCGTTTGTACGCCATCGCCTGTCAGCTGAGCCATTGCCAGAACCCGAGGCCGGACTCACCGCAGCCGAGCGCGGTAGTCTTTTGCACGCTGCGCTGTTCCAACTGTGGGGAGAACTGCAAACCAGCGAGGCTCTGCGAGCGCTGACCACAGCCCAGCGGGAGCAGGCGACAGCAGCCAGCGTTAATAGCGCGATCGCAGGATTTCGTCACCGCCGCAACCCTGTTATTCAGGCACTTCTGGACGTTGAAAGGCAGCGCCTGACGACATTGATCGGTCTCTGGTTGGAGATTGAATTACAGCGACCGCCTTTTGCTGTGATTGCGAGAGAGGAAAAAGTCACGCTGCAGCTGGGTTCGCTGCCGCTGCGCCTGCGACTGGACCGTGTAGATCAGCTGGCAGGTGGGGAGCAGCTTATTATTGATTACAAGTCGGGTAATAGTCGCCCTCGCCACTGGCTGGGCGAGCGGCTGGAAGAACCGCAGTTGCCCCTCTATGCCACCGTGGCTGATGAAGTAGCAGCGCTCGGGGTCAGCTTTGCTGTTTTGCGGCCAGATGCGCTCGAGTTTCGCGGCCTGGCGGCTCTGGATTTCGGCCCTGGCATAGACACCGACATTGCCGCTGCCACCGCCAAAACCGATCTGCAGGCGAAGGACTGGAACGGTTTGCTGGAGGCCTGGCGCAGCCAGTTGGAGGGTCTGGTCCAGGAATTTCTCAATGGATACGCGGTGGTGAACCCTGACGCCACAGACTGGCCTTCACGCTATTGCACCCTGGGGGCGATGTGTCGGGTTCGATCGTAGACCAGGCAGAGCGACACACCGCGCTGGATCCGCTGCGTTCCTTCTGCGTCACCGCGCCCGCAGGTTCAGGTAAAACTGAGCTGTTGATACAGCGGTATTTGTCGCTGCTGGCGCGGGTGCAGAATCCCCAGGCAGTGTTGGCGATCACCTTCACCCGAAAAGCGGCCACTGAAATGCAGGGCAGGGTGGTGGCGGCTCTCAATGCAGCAGACCGGGAGCTGGCACCTGATGCCAGCGATCATGAACGGACAACGCGGCGTCTAGCTCAGGCGGTGCTAGCTACCAGCGAGCGAGAAGCCTGGTCAATTCAGCGCAATCCAGCGCAACTCAATATCCGCACCATTGATAGCTTCTGCGGATTTTTGACGCGACAGCTTCCGTTGTTATCACGTTTCGGGGGCAGTGTTGCCACCGTGGATGACGCCTCCTCGCTATACCGAGCCGCTACTGAAGTCTTGCTGGAAACTGTGGGCCAGGAAAGCGGGCCGGGAGAGGATCTGCGGCGATTGTTGCTGGTCTTTAACAACGACTGGCGAAGGCTGGGTAGTCTACTGGAGGGTATGCTGGCGCGCCGTGATCAGTGGTTGCTGGCATTGGGGAGTACTGTCGAACCCGTTGCAGCTGAAAGACTGGTTACCAATAGTCTCGATGCGTTGATTGAGGATCAGCTGAATTACGCGCAGGAAGTGCTTGAACCTTGGACAGAGGTGCTCCTGCCACTGTGGCAACATCGCTGTGACGCGTTGGGACTGCCAGCAACAGACACCTGGCCGGGCACTGCGACCGATGACCTTCTACTATGGCGCAGCCTGGCCCAGACCCTCCTCACCAAGGATGGGGCACCGCGACGCAGCGTCGACAAGCGCAGCGGTTTCGCTGCCAGCCCTGACTCAAACAAAGCCATGCGTAAGGCAATGCTCGAGCTACTGGAAGCCATGGCCGAGAGCGGCGACAGGGATGTATTGATTGAGGTGCTCAATGAGGTCCTTGCGTTGCCAGTGCAGCGCCCGGATGATCAGGGTTGGCAGGATCTTCTGGCCTGCACCCGTCTGCTGCCAACGCTGGCGGCCAGTCTGAATGTGATATTTCAGCAGCGCGGTGCCGTCGATCATATGCAGGTCGCGTTGGCAGCGCTGGAGTCGCTGGGGCCGGAGGAAACGCCCACTGAGCTGTCCTTAAAACTGGATTATCAGCTGGAACACATCCTGGTTGACGAGTTTCAGGACACTGCTGAAAGTCAGTTCCGACTGATAGAGCGCCTGAGCCAGGGCTGGTCAGAGCACAACAAGAGTAATCCGCAGGCAGCCCGCACACTGTTTATCGTTGGTGACGGCATGCAAAGCATATATGGCTTTAGAGATGCTGACGTAAAGCTATTTATCCGTGCCAAACAGTATGGAATCTCCGGCGTATCGCTAACACCTATGACCCTTCGCACCAACTTCCGTAGCCGAGCGAATGTAGTGACGTGGTGCAATCGCGTGTTTTCTGCCGCATTTCCTTTGGCAGATGATATTCATCGCGGAGAAATCGCCTTCTCACCGGCTGTAGCCTTTGAGCAGAAGAGCGCCGGTAGCGGTGCTGAAGTGTGGCGCTTTGAGACGCCGATACAGGAGGCTGAGTGGCTGGCGGAACAACTCGCGCTCGCACAGGCTGAGGCGCCCGATGACACAAAAGCCGTACTGGTCCGGCGCAAAGCAGATCTGCTGCCGTTAACAGAGTCGCTGCGAAAAAGGGGGTTGGAATGGGATGCGCAGGACATTGATCGCCTTGCCGACAGCCCAGTAGTAGGTGACCTCACCACATTGTGTCAGGCACTCTACAACCCGGTCGACAGGGTGGCCTGGTATGCGCTGCTACGTGCACCCTGGTGTGGTCTGACCCTGCAGGACCT
The DNA here is from genome assembly GCA_038746745.1 of Pseudomonadota bacterium. GTDB lineage: Bacteria > Pseudomonadota > Gammaproteobacteria > Pseudomonadales > Halieaceae > JANQIO01. The sequence goes on along the minus strand of JBCDKJ010000001.1, from coordinate 189,361 downwards.
TTTCGCTGTGTCTCAGTTTTGTCAGGGCACAAGCCTTTGGGATGCGTTGATCACCTTTGCAGAGCACGGCGCTCCTGGGTTAACGCAAGACGGTGGCCACAGACTGTCCGCTTTCATTGCGGCTCTGTCACCTGTCGTCAGTCAGCTGGAGCGCTACGCCGCGTGCGACGCCATTGAGGCCGCATGGATCGCACTGCGCGGCCCCATGCTCGCCGGCACGCCGCGAGCCTTAGACGACGCGGCGGCCTTCATGCGCATGCTGAGTGAGCTGGAGCAGTCAGCCGAGGGGTTTTCGCTGCAGCGCCTGGCCGATGCTGCGGCCCGTTTGTTTGCTGAGAATCACGGGGCCACCAGTCAGATCAAGCTGATGACGCTGCACAAGGCCAAAGGCCTGGAGTTTGACCAGGTGTTCATGCCAAACCTCAGCCACGCCCCCCGCGGCGACAAGCCGTCACTGCTGTTATGGGAGCAGGTGTTTTGTCGCAGCGGTGACAGCGGTGTGTTGCTGGCGCTGGCTGGGGCATCAGCGGGAGATTCACCCACGGTGTATGACTACCTCAACCGCCAGCAAAGACTGAAGCGTGATATTGAAACAACACGCCTGCTTTACGTTGGCGCGACGCGCGCTGTAAAGCGCCTGATACTGTCTGCCAGCCTTAACGCCGATGGGAACGGTGGATGGCAGCCGCCGGCCAGGAGCTCGCTGCTAGCCAAAATCTGGGATGAGGTGGAAGGGGACATAATGACCGCAGCCCTGGAACCGGATGAGATTGACCATCAAGACTCAGTGGAGCCTATGCCGCTACAGCGCATTCGTGCCGATAAACTGCCTGATCGCGGCAGACTCACGGGAATCACGAGTCCGAGAACCGATGAGGCTAACCTGCCCGAGCACATATCACCGGTCTTCAGCGCCATCGGCACAGTGATTCACGCCAGCCTGGAGCGACTGTCCTGCCACCCCTTGCCTGAGCGGGCGCCGGATTGGACGGGCTGGTGGGAATCTCAACTACTGAGCCAGGGAGTTCCCCCAGACGAAGTAGAGGCCGCGGTCGCTGAGGTTGCCAGGCAGCTAGCAGTAACCTTGGCCGATGAGCGAGGGCGCTGGTGCCTGGACAGCGGCCAGCAGCAAGCACGCAGCGAGTGGGCAGTCAGCGGTGTTGATGGCCAGGGTGAGATGAAGAATTACATTATCGACCGAAGCTTTATCGTTGACGATCGCTGCTGGGTTATTGACTACAAAACCGCGATGCCGGACCCAGGGGAAAGCACTGTCAGCTTTCTAGACAGACAGCGCGATGCCTATCGCTCTCAACTCAATACCTACCAGAGCCTGCTCACTTCACTTCAGAATTTGCCAGTCCACACTGCACTGTACTTCACTGGTCTAGCTGCCTGGCTGGAACTGGACTAGACTGCCCCTCGCGCAGTGCGCTGGCCGGCTTGTTGCAGACCCAAGCCGCGCCCTGGCCAGTGTTCAAACAATAATAAGCCGTTGTTCAGACAATAAGGAGAAGCGCATGTACGACACTCTGTTGGAGTACCTTGATCACTGGGTCGAAAAGCAACCCGATGACACCTGGCTGCGGGATCGTCACGGCGACGATTTTACAGACTGGAGTTGGGCACAGATCAGCGAACAAGCCTATGCGCTAGGCGCCTGGCAGGAGGCGAATCTTGCTGGCCCGGGCTTAAACGTCGGTTTACTGTCGCGCAACTGCGCTCACTGGTTTATGGCAGATCTCGGCACTATAGCGGCAGGTAATGTGTCCGTTCCTATGTTTACAACTCTGCCCGGTGAAACTGCAGAGTATGTGATGGATTTCACCGACATGAATCTGCTGTTTGTCGGTCAGACTGAAAACTGGGAACAAGTGGCAGCCGTGTTGCCGGCAGGTATACAACTGGTGGCGCTACCTGGTGCAACGCTTGAGCAACCTCACCTCAAGTGGGACGACATTGTTTCCCCCTTCCTGGGTCGACGTCCCGCCCACAGGGCCAAGAAGGATGAACTGGTGTCTATCGTGTTCACCTCCGGTACCACGGGCGTTCCCAAAGGTGTCATGCAAACCCATACATCCAACGTGGTCCCGATTAACCGCTTCCTGGACGTATTCTCGCTGCCCGAACGGCCCCGCAAGTTCTCATACTTGCCACTGTCACATATCGCTGAGCGCCAAATTGTCGAGTTCAGCTCGCTAATAGACGGTGGAACGGTGTACTTCAACGAAAATCTGCTCACCATTCTCCGGGATCTGCCCGACTGCAAGCCTCACGTTATGTTCGGTGCGCCCCGCGTCTGGGAACAGCTTCAACAGGTGATAATCGGACACTTTGGTGGCCAGGAGGCCATCGATAAAGCGCTCGGCGATAATGCGCAGGCCATTGCAACAGAGGTACAGGAGATGCTCGGTCTGGGGGAGGCCGCCTATCTGCTGACTGCGGCGGCGCCAACGCCACCCTCGCTGATTCAATGGTATGAGCAGTTCGGGCTGGTGCTCATGGAGGGTTTTGGACAAACCGAGGCAATGGGCCTTATTGCCAATGATCATGATGAGCGTCGCATCGGTTCCATCGGTACACCCAAAGGTGAGGTCGAAGTGGCCTTAACTGAAGAGGATGAGTTGATATGTAAGGCCGATGGGCTGTCACCTGGCTACTACAAAATGCCTGAAAAGACGGCGGAAACCTTCCGCGATGGCTGGGTATATACCGGAGACAAAGCACGCATCGACGAAGACGGGTTTATTTTTCTTATCGGGCGTGTGAAAGACTATTTCAAGACCATTCAGGGTAAGTTCGTTGCCCCGACGCCGATTGAAAACGAATTTTCACGCAATCCACACACCGACCAGATCTGCCTGCTTGGGCGCGGTTACTCCAAAACTGTCATGGTTTGTGTTTTGAACGGATTCGCCCAGGCGACAGAACGTGCAGCTATTAGGTCTGACCTTCTGGAGCTGGCAAAAGCTGTCAACAACACTGTCGACAAGCATGCCCGGCTTGGCGCGGTGATCGTCAGCACCGAGCCGTGGAGCATCGACAATGCCATGCTCACACCCACCATGAAGATTCGCCGTGAGCGAGTTGAAATGAAGTTTGGGGAGCGTGCGGAGTCTTTGGCACGGCAATCGGCCGAGCAGGGCACACTGCTGCTCGAGTGGTGTTAGGCGGCGCTATTCCGCCATAGGCAATATCACATCCTCGGCGAAGCGGCGTATGCCGTCGATTTTTTCAGCCAAGATGTCTGTTTCACCGTGATAAAAGGCCCATGGCATAGTCAGAATGTGCGTCACTCCTGCATCCTCAAGTCGCCGGTAGCCGTCGATATCCCAGGCATCATTCGGCGTTGCCATTACGGAAAATTCGCCCTCCCGGCCGTATTCCTGTCGCCACTGTTGGATGCGCAGGATGCTGTCGCTGATATCTGCACTGCTTTGGAGGTCCGTCACCCAGCCGTCTGCTAATCGTGCTGCACGGCGCATCGCAGGTTCGGAGATTCCGCCAATCCAAAATGGGATGTATCCCGGTGGGGCGGGGTTCATTTCCAGGCGGGGGAAATCATAAAACTCACCGTGGTACTCAACCCACTCGCCACTCCATAGCAGCCGCATGATCTCCAGCATTTCATTGGTGCGCTTGCCGCGCGTTGTGAAATCCTCACCCACAAGTCCGAACTCATCGGCCGACCAGCCAACGCCGAGCGCCGGGATTACCCTGTTATCAGAGACAACTGCCGCTGTACTAATAGCCTTTGCCACCAGAAACGGGTGACGCATCGGCAGCACGTAAATGTTATTGGTGAACTTAAGGCGGCTGGTGAGGGCTGCCAGCGCGCCAATGGTTACCCAGGGGTCAGGCCAGTCCGTGAAAGCAGGCCAGCGACGACTGCCGTCTTCCGTATAGGGGTAGGGAGTCGAAATCGATTCCGGATGCACCAGATGATCTGAGAAGGACATGGCATACCAGCCACAGACATCCGCCACTGGCGCCACTTCCTTGAGGTGCGCCACGCTGGAAAATGATGTCGACAACACAAACTTCATAAACCGACCTTGTTAGACTCGCGTGTTTAGGGGGGCAATGTAACCAGCCACTGGCCGCGCCTCAATCACTTCGCACCTGGGCACTGAAATGGATGCGCTCGAAATCGCAGATTGGCACAACATTGTGATCCTCACTGGCGCAGGCATCTCTGCGGAGTCTGGTTTAAGTACCTTTCGCGGCGCAGATGGCCTGTGGGAAAACCATCGGGTTGAGGAGGTGGCAACGCCGGAGGCCTTTGCTCGCGATCCGGCCATGGTGTATCGATTCTACAACGCCAGACGCCAGCAGCTGATGAATGTGTCGCCGAATGCTGCGCATCGGGCCCTGGCTGAGTTGGAGCGTTGCTGGTCCAGCCAGATTACGCTCATCAGTCAAAATGTCGACGATCTGCATCAGCGGGCGGGATCCAAAGCCTTGCTCAGCATGCACGGTGAGCTTGCTAAAATGCGGTGTAAGAGCACCGAGCGTGTGCATGACGCGCCGGTCAACTTCGATGGAGCAGATCTCTGCCCCTGTTGTCAGCTACCGGGCAATTTGCGGCCTCATGTTGTCTGGTTTGGGGAGATGCCGCTGCATATGGATGAGATAACCCTGCGGCTAGCCGATTGTGACGCATTCATTGCGATTGGCACGTCAGCAACGGTTTACCCCGCTGCGGGATTCGTGAGCCTGGCGCAGGCTGCGGGCGCTGTCACGCTGGAAATAAATCCTGAACCTACCAGCGCCAGTTCGCAATTCGACCATCACTGGCGTGGTCCAGCGACGGAGCAGGTGCCGCGGCTGGTAGCGGCGCTGTTAGGGCCACACCGCTAGCTCGCGCGGACGTCAACGTAAAGAGTGATGCGCTGGCCGGGATGGATGTATTTCTTTCCCCGCAAGGCGGCATTCCAGTCGAGAATATCTGCAGTAGTCACCTTAAACCGCGCTGCAATCCGGGCCAGGGAGTCCCCGCTGCGAACTCGGTAGTTGATTTTACGCACCATAGGATCGTGCTCTGGCAAAACCAGATTCGCCGCCGTGAGGGTCGCCTTTGATACAGGCTCAGCGGACCAGACAACAAGTGTCTGGCCAGGCATTAGCGGATCGCGAACCGCCATGTTGTTCCACTCAGCAACCTTCCGGGAGCTGACACCGTACTCCCTGGCGATACGCCAGAAGCTGTCGCCGGGACGCACGGTGTACTCCGTTCGATGGCCCTGGCCGCGCGATTGCCGCGCAGCCAGACGCTGGTCGGCGCTCAGGCCGTAGCGTTCCATGGGTTGGCTGGCGACCGGTATCATCAGGCTGTTGCCGGCCACAATACGGCTACCCGTTAAGCCGTTGACCTGCGCGATGACGTCCGCTTCCGTATTGTAGCGACGGGCTATCCGGCTCAATGCATCCCCAGGCCTGACGGTATACCGAACCCATTGCAGTCTCTCGGCGGCGTCCAGCGCCGAAAGTTGCGACTCGAACAGCTTGGCCTCCGCTATCGGCAGCATCAACTCATGAGGGCCCGCTGGCGGCGTTGCCCAGCGGTTCAGGCCTGGATTCAAACGATACACGGCGTCGATATCCAGACCCGATAGCGTTGCCGCCTGGCTTAGATCAATCTGGCCACCCGTGTGCACGGTAGAAAGATACGCGGCGTCCGGGATAGGCGTTAGCGTTTGTGCAAAGCGCTGTGGCGCCTGCACCAGACTTGCGAGTGCTAACAGGCGCGGCACGTAGTTGCGCGTTTCTGCAGGAAGTGTCAGCTCCCAAAAGCTGGTGCCGAGACCACGCTGCCTGTTTCGGCGTTCAGCTCTGCTGATTCGCGCAGGACCTGCGTTATACGCCGCTAGCGCCTTAAGCCAGTCTCCGTCAAAGCGTTTGGCCAGGCGGGATAAGTACTCCAGTGCAGCGTCAGTAGAGGCGCGCAGGTCGCGGCGTCCGTCGTACCACCAATCCTGAGTTAGACCAAGGTCTCGGCCCGTTCCAGGGATGATTTGCCACATGCCAGCAGCACGGCCATGGGAGTAAGCAAAGGGGTCGTAAGCGCTCTCAAGAATCGGAAGCAGGGCGAACTCCAAAGGCATCCCGCGCCGCTCGACCGATTCCACCACGTGATGAAGATAGGGGGTCGCCCGCTCGCTTACGCGAGTCAGATAGGCCGGGTGTTCAACATACCAGCGACGTTCAGTCTCAACCCTCTGTAAGGCCTGTTGATGGAGTTCAGAGCCTGCCTCCACCAGCGAGAGGCCAAATCCTTCTCGAACCCGTTGCCACAGATCGCGTGTCGCCACAACATCGCTCCAGCGCTGGTGCCAGGACTTGTCAATGACGTCCTCAGCGTTGGCGGGGAGCGCGCAAGTACTGATAGCGATAGAGCAAACGATTCCAAACTTCCTGGAATATCTATTAAGAAAAGCCTTTAAACCATTGTAAATCATGGAATTATCTAGAAATTATCCTTCCAGCTGCGAACTGCAGCGAATACCGCTACCGGGTCATCGCCGTCCAGCGACTCCTGCCCCGAAAGCTGCTCCACCATGCGCTGCACCACGCTCGTTTCTCTGCAGCGGAGAAAAGGGTTGGTTGCTCGCTCCAGGGAGAGCGTTGAGGGCACTGTGGGTATGCCCTGATCACGGCAAGCCTGATCCCGATTTATGCGACGCATTAAAGCGGAGTTATCCGGTTCCACCGCCGCGGCGAAGCGCAGGTTGGCTAATGTGTACTCGTGGGCGCAGAACACGCGCGTTTCTTGCGGCAAGGCTGCCAGCGTGTCCAGGGAGCTGAGCATCATGGCGGCATCGCCCTCAAACACTCTGCCACAGCCACCCGCAAATAGCGTATCCCCACAGAAAAGAATCGGTGCAGCATCGTCTGGCGTGTGAAAATAGGCGATGTGATCGAGAGTGTGCCCCGGCACTTCAATCACATCCCAGAGAGCACCGGCGATGTCTACCTGATCACCGTGGCTTAAACGCTGACTGATACCACTAATGCCAGGGTTATGTGGCCCGTACACTGGTACCGGATGCTCAGCTAGCAGTGCCTCGATACCGCCGGTGTGGTCGAAGTGGTGGTGCGTAATGATAATTCCCGCAAGCGTAAGCTGTTGCTCGCCAAGCGCTGCAATAACGGCGTCGGCATCGCCAGGGTCTACGACAAACGCGTGGCTTTCTCCCTGCCTTTGCAGACACCAGATGTAGTTGTCATTGAAGGCAGGGATCGGTGTGACGTTCAACATTTATGCGCTACCATCTTGTTATGCCGTTGGAGTTTAGCGACATTTGCGCCCGCCTGGAAAGTTGGTACGCCAGTTACCGGGGTAGATATCTATTCGACCTTGAGAAGCGCCTTGTGCGCGAGCAACTGGATAACGTTTTCGGCTACCACCAACTACAGATTGGCGTCGCTCGCGGGCTTGCATTGGCCAATAACAGCCAGTTAAGTCACAAAATCTATGCAGGGCCGCAGGCGGGTGGGGGGATTAGCCTGATTAGCAGTGCTGATTATCTGCCGTTCGCCAGCGAGAGTATCGATGTGGTTGTTCTTCACCACGCCCTGGATTTCTCCGAGCGACCCCATGCGCTGCTGCGCGAAGTGCACCGTGTGGTCGCGCCGCAGGGTCGAATTATCATAGTTGGCTTTAACCCCTGGTCACTATTCGGCGTCGCGCTGAGCGTCTCCAGCGCCCTGCCTGAGCGCTATTGGTCGTCGAAGCATCAGCTTAGCGCTCATCGCCTCAAAGACTGGCTACACCTGCTGGGTGCAGAGGTAGAGCCTGTCCGGCACTGCTTTCTCACCCCGCCAGTTGGCAAGGGGCGTGTCTTTCGCTTTCTCAGATTTGTCGATGGGCTTGCCATGCGCTATCGGCTGCCGGGTGGCGGCGTGTATGTGATGAACGCGCAAAAGAAGGTGTCTACGTTGACGCCCTCAAGGATGCGCTGGCGTCCGCAGGTTCGAGGTCGACTGATCGGCCTCACGGTGCCCCAGTCCGTGGCAAACTCACGCAAGGACAATACCGGACAGTGAAGCAGGTGGAAGCCTTTACTGACGGCGCCTGTCGAGGCAACCCAGGGCCTGGAGGGTGGGGCGTGTTGTTACGCTTTCGTGAGCAGGAGCGTGAGCTGTGGGGAGGCGAAAAGGAGACCACCAACAATCGGATGGAGCTGACTGCGGCAATCGAGGCGCTGCAGGCGCTGAAGGAGCCTTGTCGCGTGATCGTTACCACAGACTCGGAATACGTCCGCAAGGGAATTACCGAGTGGCTGCAGGGTTGGAAAGCACGCGACTGGAAAACAGCGGCTAAGAAACCCGTGAAGAATATCGATTTGTGGCAGAAGCTCGACGCAGAGAACTGCCGCCACGATGTGACCTGGCGCTGGGTCAAGGGTCATAGCGGGCACCGCGAGAACGAGATGGCGGACCAATTGGCCAATCGGGGCATCGATGAGCAGTGAAGAGCCTTCAGCTAATAGAGAGCCTTCAGCTTGTAAAGAGCCCTCAGCTCATAGAAAGCCCTCAGCTTATAGAAAGCCCCCAGCTTATAGAAAGCCCTCAGCTGCCAGATAACCATCGACCTCGTTAAGCAGGAGATAGCAGACCTATGCGTCAGATCGTTCTGGACACTGAAACCACTGGTCTTGAAACCAGTCAGGGCCATCGCATCATAGAAATCGGCTGTGTCGAGTTAATGAATCGTCGCCTCACGGGGCAGCACTACCATCAGTACATTAATCCTCAGCGCGAGATCGACCAGGGCGCGATAGAGGTTCATGGCATCACCAATGAGTTCCTGTCAGATAAACCCCTGTTTCAGCAGATTGCTGACGATTTTCTGGCCTTTGTCGATGGTGCAGAGCTCATCATTCACAACGCACCGTTTGACGTGGGCTTTATCAATAGTGAGCTGGAGCGATTGGGTAAGAAGGCAGGCGTAATTGAATCTCGGTGCGAGGTGATTGACACGCTGGTCATGGCGCGCAAGAAACATCCAGGTCAACGCAATAATCTGGATGCGCTGTGCGCGCGCTACACGGTAGACAATTCTCAGCGAGATCTTCACGGCGCTTTGCTGGATGCCGAAATTCTGGCAGACGTTTATCTAGCCATGACCGGTGGCCAGACCACGTTTCAACTGGGCGCTAGCGGTGATGGCGATAATGCTGGTGCGCAGGCGGCGGGAGGAGCTTTCAGATTGCCTTCAAACCGTCCGTCGTTGCGGGTCATTCGCGCATCTGACGAGGAACGCGAGTCCCATCGTCAGACGCTGGAGGAAATCGGTAGCAGCGGCTCGACTGAAGTGCTGTGGCGCGAGCTTGGTCTCGAGTAATTCAGGCCCAGGGGTGCGCTATAGATTAACGATGACCATGGCCAGCCCAACCCCGGTTAATACAATCGTATAGGGCAGTGCCATGATTACCATTCGGCCGTAGGAAAGGCGAATCAGAGGCGCCAGGGCGGAGGTCAGCAGAAACAGAAACGCCGCCTGGCCGTTAGGGGTCGCCACACTGGGCAGGTTAGTGCCGGTGTTAATCGCAATAGCCAGGCGATTAAATTCATCGCGCCCAATTTGCCCCGCATCTAGTGCGGCTTTCACATCCGTGATGTAGACGGTGGCGACGAACACATTGTCACTGATCATCGACAGCAGCCCGTTCGCGAGGAAAAACGCCGACGTACGCATACTCCCCTCCAATCCAAGAACGAACTCGATCACGGGTGTAAACAGATGCTGCTCGTGAATCACGCCAACAATGGCAAAAAACACTACGAGGAGGGCGGTAAAGGGAAGCGCTTCTTCAAAGGCATGCCCTAACTGATGTTCTTCGATGATGCCATTGAAGGCCGTGAGCAGCACGATGACCATCAGGCCGATCAGGCCAACGGCTGCCCAATGCATGGCTAGGCCAAGCACCAGTATTACCGCCACTAAGCCCTGTACCCACAGGCGCGCCGAGTCGCGTGTGGTGCGATCCTTCTCCAGGTGAGACTGATACTCCTCTAGCACTTCCCGAACAGGCTCGGGCAGCTCTGCACCGTAGCCAAATTTGCCAGAGACCTCCAGCAGATAACAGGTGAGCAGACCTGCGACCAGCGTAGGCATCGTGATAGGGGCCATCAGCGTAACGAAGGTCACAAAATCCCAACCTGCTATCGTTGCTATCAACAGATTTTGGGGCTCGCCAACCAGCGTGCAAACGCCGCCCAGGGCAGTACCAACCGCACCGTGCATAATGAGCGAGCGCAGAAATCCGCGAAACGCGTCCAGATCTTCGCGGTGAAGCTCCGCCACCGAATCGTCCTCAGAATGGTCATGATCGTCATGAGCAATTGACTTACCAGACGCCACCTTGTGATACACGGAATAGAAGCCCACGCTCACGCTGATCAAAACGGCAGTAACGGTGAGGGCATCCAGGAACGCAGACAGGAACGCGGCGACGAAGCAAAACAGCAGCGACAGGATCTTCTTTGATCGAACTCGCAGCAAAATTTTGGTAAAGACGAAGAGCAGCAACTCCTTCATAAAGTAAATGCCGGCCACCATGAACATCAGCAGCAGAATCACCTCGAAGTTTGCTTCTGTCTCATGGAACACCGTCTCAGGCGAGGCCATGCCTATGATTACCGCTTCGATTGCCAGCAGCCCCCCTGGCTGCAAAGGGTAGCAGCGCAGGGCTAGTGCCAGCGTAAAGATGAATTCCAATATCAACACCCATCCGGTCAGAAAGGGACCCACCGTGTAGAACAGGATGGGGTTGATCACCAGAAACGCGATGATAGTTTGCTTGTACCACTGGGGTGCTGCCCCGAGAAAGTTGCGTGTGAGCGCAGCAGGCAGTGAATTTTCCATGAGGCTTCTTCTTATTGGCTAGGCTGTTGGATGAAAGCGCGGCATTCTACGCCATTGTTATCGAGGTTCGTAGCGGCTTTAACCGCCGTAAAAAGTAGGGTTTTTACGGGTCCAGAGCCTGCGCTATCGTCTCGCCTGACCTTGCAGCTCGCATGCAGTACCATAGCGCGGCTTCAGTAAAAGGACACTGTATGTTCCACGCCGCAGTTACTGCGCCCGCCACCGCCGAAAATCCCCGACATGTCGTATTCTACGGCGATGAGATACTGCTGGACTTCAGCCACCGTGAGCCCTGTCTGCTGAACGCAGCTACGGTGCGCTTCGCCGGCCCGCCAGTGGTGCAAGAGGTGTTCCTGGGATATTGGCATGACCGACCCTGCTTTGCAGTAGCTCTGGATACAGGAGAGGCCCTGCTGGAGACAGGACTTAAAACCGGCAACCTTTTTTCACTGGTGGGCAGAGTTCCGGATGCACTGTTTGCGCTGGCCGGCCAGGCGCAGCAGTTGATAACGTGGGCGCGGCGCAACCAATACTGTGGCCAGTGTGGCGCTCCCAACGAGCAGCACCCCGATGAACGCGCTTACGTCTGTGAACCCTGCGCTGTCCGCAGCTATCCGCGAATCTCACCCTGCGTTATCGCTCTGGTGCACCGTGGCAACGAGTTGCTGCTGGCGCGTAATGCCAACTTTCCCGGCAAGATGTTCAGCACGCTGGCAGGCTTTATAGAGGTTGGCGAAAGCGTGGAAGACTGCTTGCATAGAGAAATACGCGAGGAGGTGGGCGTGAGCATCGGGAAAATTGAGTATTTCGGATCTCAGCCCTGGCCTTTTCCCGATCAGTTGATGTTGGGATTCTTTGCCGAATACAGTGACGGCGACATCGTCTGTGATGAAGAAGAGATTGCCGAGGCGCACTGGTTCTCCCTCGATGAGCTTCCCAATATACCGCCACCCTTTTCCATAGCAGGGCAGCTCATCAGGCATTATGTAGATACCATGCACCAGAGCGCTTAGCCCGAAAACAGGAGGAACTTTGGAGTTTTTGAGTGAATACGGCCTTTTTCTGGCCAAGACAGCAACGGTGGTTGTCGCCTTTGGAATCATTACCGCTCTGGTAGTTGCTATGGGAGGCCGTGGCAGAGCCGGCGGCCCCAGGGGGCACATCGAACTGACACGTCTCAACGATCGCTACAGCGACTTCAAGCAGGCCATGCAAGAGGGCCTGTTGCAGGGTAAAGAACTGAAAAAGGCGCGCAAGGCGGAAAAAAAGGAAAAGAAAAAACAGCAACAGGATACAGATTCGGATACCGCAGATGCTGCGCGCTTGCGTTTGTACGTGCTGAATTTTGAAGGCGACATCAAGGCCAGCGCCACTGACAGTCTTCGAGAAGAGATCAGCGCTGTGCTTGGCGTAGCGCGCAGTGGCGATGAAATATTGCTGCGCTTAGAAAGCCCGGGCGGGCTGGTCCACAGTTATGGCCTGGCAGCCAGCCAGCTACAGCGAATACGGGACGCCGGCATTCAGCTGACGGTTGCCGTTGACAAAGTCGCCGCCAGCGGTGGCTACATGATGGCCTGTGTCGCCAACAGGATCATGGCGGCACCTTTCGCCGTGATTGGCTCTATTGGCGTGCTCATGCAGCTTCCTAACTTTAATCGCTTACTAAAACGAGCCAACATCGATTTTGAGCAGATGACGGCGGGCGAATACAAGCGCACCCTGACGATGTTTGGGGAAAACACCGACGATGACAGAGCAAAGGTGCAGGACGACCTGGAAGACACGCATCTGTTGTTCAAGGAGTTTGTCGCTGCACACCGAGAGCAGCTTGATATCGACACCGTCGCCACCGGAGAAATATGGTACGGCCAGCGCGCTATTGCGCAGGGTCTTGTCGACGAACTACAAACCAGTGACAGCTTTATTCAGCAGTGTCTGGCTGAGCGAGACGTTTTTGAGGTCAGCTATGTTGCCCGCAAGAACTGGCAGGAAAAACTGGGCGTGGCCGCAGAGTCTGCGATCGAACGGGTGGCCCTGAAGTTATGGGACAGCAACCTGTCCCGGCACAAATACTAGAACAAGCTGCGTAGCGGCGGAGGCTGATAATGACAACGTTTAAGGCGCTGCGAGTCAGCAAGCAGGAAGACTCGTACAGCATGGCGGTCGAAGATCAGGATATAGCTGATCTGCCAGCGGGGGATTTGCTGATTCGTGTGCACTATTCCTCCCTGAATTATAAGGATGCTCTATCGGCCAGCGGCAACCCTGGCGTAACGCGAAGCTTTCCACATACCCCGGGGATCGACGCTGCGGGCATAGTGGAATCCAGTGATGACACGCGTTTTGCTGCTGGTGACTCGGTCATCGTCACTGGCTATGACCTGGGCATGAATACACCAGGTGGGTTAGGTGCCTATATCCGTGTCCCGGCAGATTGGGCCGCACCGTTGCCTGATGGTATGACACTACGCGATAGCATGATCATTGGCACCGCAGGCCTGACGGCGGCCCTGTGCCTGCTCAAGCTTGAAACTATGGGTATGCAGCCGGGCGGTCGAGTGGTTGTCAGTGGCGCCAGCGGCGGCGTGGGCAGCTTCGCCGTGGCACTGCTCGCCAAGCTGGGTTATCAGGCTGTTGCGAGCACGGGCTCGCCCTATGCAGCAGACTGGCTGACAGCTCGTGGCGCGGCAGAGATCATCGATCGTTCTGTACTGGGAAAATCCGACCCGCGACCGATGGCCGCCGGACAATGGGATGGTGCTATAGATACGGTTGGCGGCGACACGCTGGGAAACATCATTAAAGAGCTCAACTACGGCGCCAGCGTAGCGGTCGTGGGCCTTGTCGGGGGCACGGGAATTCCCGTCACCGTATTCCCGTTCATCCTTCGCGATGTAAATCTGCTGGGCGTAGACTCTGTCGAAATCAGTCATGAACGCAGGGTGGAGACCTGGGGAAAATTGGCCACTAGCTGGAGGCTTGATGACCTGGAGGGGCTCGCTTCCGAGATTGGTTTGGAAGAGGTTCCGGGGTATCTGGAGGGCTTACTGAAAGGCACGGTGCGAGGCCGAACCCTGGTTAATCTTGGCGCATAAGCGCGTCGGTCTATATGGGCACGCTACAGGGGCGCGGATAGGTGCAGACTGTAAGGGCAGGGCGCCGACGGGCTGCGCTGCTGATCGCCGCGGCTACGTGAAGCATGCACGTCGATGTAAATAACAGAAACTGACTCGGCGAAGCGACCAGTAAGACACAGCTAAAGAATAATTTATAAAAATGGAGGATTTGCGATGTCTGAAAACCCTCAAACCACGACGTCGGGGCCGCTCACCGGTATTCGTGTCATCGACTTAGGTTCGATGATCGCAGGTCCTGCCGCTGCTACTGTGCTGTGTGACCAGGGTGCAGAAGTTATCAAGGTGGAGCCGCCTGGAATCGGGGACGTAATGCGCTATCTGGGGGCAAGTCGCAACGGCGTCTCGAGTCTTTTCCACAACTGCAACCGCGGTAAAAAATCTCTGACGCTGAATCTTAAGCAGGCCGAGGCCGTTGAGATTCTAAAGGCGCTGGTCAAAACAGCGGATGTTGTTCTGGAGAACTACCGCCCGGGGGTCACTGAACGCCTCGGTATCGATTATCAGACGCTGTCGGCGCTGAACCCGGACCTGATTTATCTCTCTGTCTGCGGCTTTGGTGACACGGGACCCCTGGCTGACAAAGCTGCCTACGATAATGTTATTCAAACATTTGCAGGCGTTGCTCAAAGCCAGTCTGATCAACAGACAGGTGAGCCCAGACTTTACCAACAGCTATTCTGCGACAAGGTCACCGCGCTGACCGGAGCCCAGGCTATCTCGGCCGCTTTATTTGCCAGGGAGCGAGGAGCCGGGGGGCAGCACATCCGACTCTCGATGGCTGATGCTGCTGTGAGCTTTTTGTGGGCGGACGTCGCTGGCGCGAGAAGCTTCGAAGAGCCTGACGCGGAGCAGGGTATGCAGATTGGTCGTGGTTTGCGCCTGCTGCGGTTCAGCGACGGATACGGCACCGCTTCACCGGTTACAGACAAAATGTTTCATAGCTTTTGCGAGGCCTTCGGGATCGATTCCAGTGACCCGCAGCTGGCAACCGTGGCAGATAGAAACGCAAACCTTGAGAAAGTAATGGTGCTGCTCAAGTCAGTAGATGAACAGGCCGCTGCCATGACCACTGCGGAGGCTATCGCCGCGCTGGATGCCGCAGACGTGCCCTGCGCCCCTGCCCATGCGCTGGCAGATATGCCCGAGCATCCACAAATGCGGGCCATGAAGAGTTTTGCGTCTATCAATCATCCCGTGGCCGGGCGCATGACGGAGCCGCGTAATCCGCCACGTTTTTCTGCCACAGACTCTGCGCCGCCCAGACCTGCCGCTGCCCTGGGAGAACACACCATAGAACTGCTTAAAGCCCTGAATGTTACTGAGGACGACATCAACGCTTTGAAGACGCAGGGCGCGATTGCTTAGCAGCCGATTCTGAGGACGCAGGCTCGATCAGGAGAGTCGGAATACCCAGGCTATGGCTCTTGACGGTGGCTACACGTGTCCCGGGCTTGCGCCCCTCACGCGGGCCGGAGTGCATGACGCCCTCACAATCCAACCTGGCCAGGGTTTTGCTCAGGTTGCCGCATAGATAGGTAATGCCCCAGAAATGGTCCTGCTCAATCGGGTTGTCGAGTGACTGAATAACTTCCAGCGTCAATTTCCCGCAGCGGAAAAACAGCATACGGCCTCCCCATTCTGGTACTTGCTGGTCCAGCGCCAGACGCATTCCCAGCCTGTCACCAAACAGCGCAATACAGTCGTCGGCTGAGGTGGTACGCAGCACCAGATGATCAACGGCGAAAATGTCCTCACTCGTCGTTGATGAGACGTCCCGCTTGCTGGTGACCGCAAGCGAAAGCCCCAGGGTCTCCTCTGGCAGATCAGTATCATCCTTCGACCAAAGGCTCAGCCGCGAAATTTTCGCTGTCTCGGCAGTGGTTGGGGCGAGACGCAGCGCAATGTTCGCCAGCGACCATTGTGACCCGTCCGGCGCAGTGCGCCCCAGTAGAGCCGAATACTCATTTACGGCCGCATCAACGTTTGGCACATCGATTTGAAGCTGGGAAAATCCATCAATCATAGTGTTTCTTCATGGTCACGCTTGCGGCTGTGACACTAACGTATTAGCCTGAATTACAACACTACAGCAATAGCATGGACGAAGCGTGATGTCTGCCGGCAGAAGCATGGAAAAGCTTAATTGCACTGTCATTGAGTCAGTCACTGGGCCAATTACTCGGTTAGTCGCTGCATTAATAGCTTTATCCGCCGCTGTGTTCGTTGCTATCGTGTTAACCGCTGCGTGGGTGCCTGAAGCCCTCGCAGAGGAGTACCGCTTCCCCATACAAGACCGCTGGGTCGCGACAGTCGTAGGAACGCCAACGCAGTTTGCGGCAGACCTCACGCCTGTCGAACGAATTCCGTTTCGAAAGCGCCGCCTGCGAATCTTTGCAGATCGCGAGCTTCCGGACGTGATCTTCTACAACCGCGACATGATTTACACGGTGGCGCTACAGAAGCAGAAGTCTGCGCCCGTCATGTTCCTGATTGCCGGTACCGGTGCGGCTCACAACGGGTCGAAAAACATGCTGTTGGCGCGGGCCTTTTATGAGATGGGATACAACATCGTGTCCCTGTCTTCACCGACTTACGCCAATTTCATCAGCAGCGCTTCCAGCACCGGAGTTCCAGGTCATGTTTTTCATGACGCGGAGGATCTTTACCGAGCCATGCAAATGGCCTGGGATGCAGTGAAAGGCAAGCGAACTGCCACCGGCTTTGCTATGACGGGATACAGCCTTGGAGGTTTCAACGCGGCATTCGTAGCGCAGTTGGACAGCCAGAGGAAGGTCTTCGACTTTGACAAAGTCTTGCTGATCAACCCGCCAGTGAATCTCTATAACTCCATTTCTCTCCTGGACCGAATGATAGAGAACATCCCTGGAGGCACTGAAAACTACGACCAGTTCTATGAGCGTGTCATACAGGCATTTTCGGATGTGTATAAACGCAATGAGGACACCGTTAGCTTTGACGAGGACTTCCTGGCTCGCGTGTTTCTGGCCTATAAGCCAAGGGATGAGGAACTGGCGGCCCTGGTCGGGCTTGCGTTTCGCCTGTCCTCCAGCTCCCTCATTCTGACCTCAGACGTTATGACCGATTTTGGCTTCATCAAGCCGAAGGGCTATGAAATACCTCGCCATGAAAACCTGACCCCGTACCGGCAGGTGGCTGGACGGGTTGGTTTCACAGATTTCTATCACGACTTCTTTTACCCGTTCTACGCGCAGGAGCATCCAGAGCTGAGTAGAGATGGCTTTATAGCGCTAATGAGCCTGACCAGCATTACCCAGTATCTGCGCGACGCGAACCACATCGAAGTCATTCACAACGCAGATGACGTCATCCTCGCTCCCGGTGAAATAGACTATATAGACGATGTATTCGGGGCCAGAGCCAGGATTTACCCCTACGGCGGGCATCTCGGCAACATGGCTTACCGGGATGTCATGACGCATATCCAGAGCGTTTTCCGCGAATGAAGACTCTACGCGCTTATGGCGCCGTGCTCCTTGCCGCCAACCTGCTGCTTACGAATGGCTGCGCCAGCAACAGGCAGGACATGGCCCAAAGCGATTACCCACAGCCGCTGTATCCAGTGGAGCGCCTGGTTCCGGAAGACTTGCAAGATGCGCAAGCGGAAATATATGACCCTTTTGAAGGACTGAATAAACGCATTTACAGCTTCAACTATTATTTTGATCGGACGGTGTTCCTGCCCGTCACCAACACCTGGCGCCGCTATGTGCCGTATTTTGCGCGCAAAGGCGTCAGTAACTTTTTCAATAACATCAGAGACTTAAGAACGCTTGCTAACTCCATTCTGCAGCTCGCTCCTGAGAAGGCTGCTCAGAGCGCGGGTCGTGTTCTGATCAACAGCACCGTGGGTATCTATGGCTTCATTGATGTAGCAACCGATCTGGACTTTCCCAGACCCAGCGAAGACTTCGGTCAGACCCTCGGCCGCTGGGGAGTCGGTCAGGGACCTTTTGTCATGATCCCGTTCCTGGGACCTTCCAACATGCGAGACGGGATAGGCATGATTCCAGATCTGGTGCTGCAGACCGAAGCCTATGGCGGTTTCCTTGCCAAACCACTGCGCTCTACGATATTCGTTTTCGACGCTATCGATACGCGCTCTCAGGTGCCGTTCCGGTACTACGAAACCGGGTCAGTTTATGAATATGAAACAGTGCGCTGGCTCAACTCTGTGAAGCGAGATCTCGATG
The DNA here is from genome assembly GCA_038746745.1 of Pseudomonadota bacterium. Classification (GTDB taxonomy): domain Bacteria; phylum Pseudomonadota; class Gammaproteobacteria; order Pseudomonadales; family Halieaceae; genus JANQIO01. The sequence goes on along the minus strand of JBCDKJ010000001.1, from coordinate 171,122 downwards.
TGGCGAAGTAGGGCGAACAGCGTGAAGGGTCTGATAGGTGTGCTGCTTGGCACATCGATGATGCTGGCGTCGGGCCACGCAGCAGCACAGATGATGGAACCCAAGCAGCCTGCGAAACCCATCCTTGTGGGCACCACACAGTCTCTTAGCGGCCGCTTTCAGGAGGAAGGCAGTGAACAGCTTGAGGGGCTGTCGATGTGGGTCGAAGACATTAACGCTCGCGGGCAGTTGCTGGGACGGCCCGTTGAATTGGTGTCTTACGACGACCGGTCGAACGCTACTGAGGTGGCTAAATTGTACGAGCGCCTCATCGTTGAGGACCGGGTTGACCTGCTGATAGGTCCCTATGGCTCAGAACTCACACTGGCAGCGACTGAGGTAGCGGAACGTCACGATCGCCCCATTCTGACCGCAGCCGCTTCCGCGGAAAAAATCTGGAGCCGCGGCTATCGCAACGTGTTCGGCATTGATGTGCCCGCGGCCAACTATATGGATATTGCCGTTGAGGAGGCGGCCGCGCGGGGCGCTAAAACAGCGGGGCTTTTCTATGCAACCGGCGAGTTTGCCGAGGATGTTGCTCGCGGTGTGCGTCGCGCGCTGAAACAACATGGCATGGCGTTGGTGTTTGAGCAGCAGTATGAGCCTACGGCGATGGACTTTTCAGAGCTTGGTAAGGCCTTGTTAGTGGTAGAGGAAAAGGCGGACGTGGTGCTCGGCGCCACCTACATCGCAGATTCCGTGGCTATCGCAAAGGCTATGGGGAAAGGTAGGCGCTTGGAAGTCGATATGGTTGCTCTCACAGTAGGACCGGCGAACCGTGAGTTTAGGGCCATGCTCGACAACAACATCGATGGTGTCGTAGGCGTAGTGCAGTGGCTGCGCAGTATACGTTTTCCAGGCGCCCAGGATTTCGCGTACCGCTTTCGCAGCATGCACGGCGCCAATCCCGGTGTGCATGCAGCGATAGGCTACAGTGCGGGGCAGGTGACTGAGGCTGCGGTCAGACTCGCCAACAGCACGCAGGCAGATGCTGTTCGGGCGCAGCTGAGCACCCTGCGGTTTCGGTCACTTTTGGGCCATTACCAGGTTGATGCAACCGGGCGCCAGGTTGGTAAACGTAACTACTTATTGCAAGTGCAAGATGGTCGGCGACGTCTGGTGGCACCTGCAGAAATAGCTGAAAGGGAGCTGATCTACCCTCGACCCTGACTTATAACGGTCTAAAAAGCCGTTAGCGATATTCTAGAAAGCCGTGAGCGAGATTCTAGAAAGCCGTTGCCCGTCTTCAAAAATAATAAACCAAGAGGGCGTAACGTGTTGAATTATCTGCACTTTGCGCAGTTAAAGATAATTCTAGCGGGCGTGCTGTGCATTGCGCTAAGCACCTTGCAAATGCCAGTGGCCTGGGGTTGGGGACCGCAAGGCCATCGCGTCGCAGGCGCCATTACCTGGACATATCTTAGCCCATCCGCACGAGAGGCAGTGCACGCTATCCTGGGTGACCAGACACTCGCAGAAGCCTCCACCTGGGCAGATCGGATGCGCAGTAATCCGAGCCCTTTCTGGCAGGAGACGGCGGGGCCTTATCACTATGCGACTGTGCCACCAGGGCAGACCTACGCGGATACCGGGCCGCCTGTACGAGGGGATGCTGTCACGGCCTTACAGCTCTTTGCGAACACGCTATTGCAGGACGATGCCGCGCTGGTTCAGAAGCAGCTAGCGCTCAGGTTTGCGCTGCATATTATTCAGGACCTGCACCAACCGCTGCACGTGGGGAATGGCAAAGATCGCGGCGGCACCCGCTACTGGATAAAGCTGCACGGTAAACCGACCAATCTGCACCGTATCTGGGATACGGAGATATTACTGGCGGCCAAACGTTCGGATATAGATTGGATGCGGCATCTGCATTTCACCGAAGAAGAGATACGTGCTGGATGGTCCGCTGATCCCATTATCTGGATCGAGGAAAGCGTTGTTCTGCGAGACAAGCTGTATCCTAAAAGCGCTTTGCTGGACGCAGAATACTTGCTGACGTGGCTTCCAGAAGCAGAGCGGCGGTTGGCGCTATCTGCGGTTCGTGGTGCCGCATGGATTGAAAAGTATCTCGTTCCCGACGATCCAGGGTAACTATCTTCACGTAAAGACAATAATGGTATCTCGGGGTGTGTCGCCATGAATGCTGCTTACCGCAGAGCACGCACAAGGCTCAGGTTATTCAATCGATTTACAATAGTGCTAGGCACAGTCACGCTCTTGATGCTGGGTGCCTTGGCGGGCGTTATGGCCAGCCGTGATTATTACAGCACGCTAGCGAATGAATACCATGCTCGTTACGTGGTTGGTCGTGCCGAGGCCGCACCTGTTGGATCTGAGGTAAAGGTTGTACGGGCGTCATCTGGAACCGTGCTGGGTACTGACTTGCCTGGGTCATCACAGACGGCAGTATTCAAGCCACAGGAGCGCACTGAAAGCCTGAGCCATGGCTGGGTACTGCCTGCAGTGCAGGCACTGGTCGCCAGCGCAACCTTGCTGCTGATAGTGTGGTCCGGTCGCTCTCGCACACGCTCACTGATACTCGGTCAGAAACTTATAAAAGATGAGAGGGAGCGCATCGCGCAAGAACTGCACGATACTTTCCTGCAGGATATTATCGCGGCTCGCATGCTGGGCCGTCGTCTCACCGCGGGATTACCCGACTCGGAAAATCGAGAGTGCGCGGATACCATTATGTCGCTCCTTGAGTCCGCCACTACCGCTGCGCGAGAGAGCGTCACCTCGCTGAGCAGTTTTGACGAGGTAAGCTCCGTGTCAGAGGCTGTGGCTGCGCTGTCGGAACAGTGTTTAGCGAAGTGTGGCCCTAACATCGAGGTGTTTGAACAGGGGGCGCCCTGGCACATACCGTCACAGCAGCGCTATTTCATAACGCGCGTTGTCCGAGAAGCCGTGGCCAACGCCTGTAAGCACGCCAGTGCGACGACAGTCAGGGTACAACTGGCCTGGCGCTGGTGGAAGCTGACCATCACTATAGAAGATGATGGTGTCGGTATTCCCGACATCAACCAGGTAGTGCGCGGGTACGGGCTAGATGCCATGCAGCGTCTGTCTGAGGCTGGCAATCTGCATCTGGCACTCTTTGGCGGTGACGGCGTGGGGCTTGGCGTCAGCATCCGCAGTTACCGACGTCTATTCTGACAGCCTCCCGCTTTGCATTCTTCATGCTGGCCTTTAGGACAGTGACGCGTTCTTCATTGTGTTCATAATGGTGGCATGACTCACTCATCGCATATACGCGTCATCGTTGCCGACGATCACCCTATCGTGCGGGAGGGCATATCAGCCATTGTGCATGCGCAGCCAGGGTTTTCCTGTGTAGGCATGGCTGAGAGCGTGGCAACAGCGGTGGAATGCTGGAAAACCCACCAGCCAGATCTCGGGCTGTTTGATCTGCGTATGGGAGACGGTGACGCCATTGATGCTATCTCCAAGATCCTTGAGTTCGACAGGATGGCGAGGATTATCGTGATTAGCTCCTTTGACGGCGACGAAGAGGTGTATCGCGCCTTGAAGGCTGGCGCGCGCGGCTACCTTCTTAAAGACAGCAGTCCTGAAAAAATCGTGTCTGCCATGCGCAACGTGCTATCCGGGCGGCGCAGCCTGGAAAGCGATCTCGCCGACAAGTTAGCTGACCGAATCAGCGCGCAGGACCTTTCATCACGAGAGAAAGAGATATTGGGCCTTGCTGCTCAGGGCATGAAAAATGCTGATATAGCAGGGTCGCTACACGTGACGCAGTCGACGGTTAAGTTTCACCTCAACAACGCCTATGGCAAGCTGGGAGTCAGCTCCCGTACCGAGGCGATCTCACTCGCTCATAAGCGCGGCATTATTCAGTTTGACTGAGGCTGTGCTTTTCATAAGACCGCTGAGGGCTCTCTATAAAACCGCTGAAGGCTCTTCACAAAACCGCTGAGGGCTCTTTACAAAACCGCTGAGGGCTCTCCACAAACCCGCGAAGGCTCTCCACAAGACCGCTAAGGGCTCATTACAAGACCGCTGAGGGCTCTCCACAAACCCGCTGAGGCTCCTTATGAATCTGCTGAGGGCTCTTCACAAAACCGCTGAGGGCGCTTTTCTTTACCTAGTCTTTTGGCTAGGTCGGAGCTAGATCTTATAGCTGTTCATCCTCCAGATACCGGTGGGCACAATCGTGCCCGTGTTGCGCCCCGGAGTAACGGACAAAGGTCCGGCGATGGAGACAAGGTGATGAAGCTTAAAGACAATCGATCGCACCGATCGTGTTCACGACGATCAACGTCACGCCGCAGTGCGCTGAAACTGGGTATAGCAGGACTGGCGTCCATGGCCGCTGCTACGCAGCTCAAAGCGCATGCTGCAGCTCGGACGGCGGCTGACCTAGTGCTTCTGGACGGCAATATCATAACCCAGGATCCCCTGCGGCCCAGAGCGCAGGCACTCGCTGTCAGGGACGGCATTGTCATCGCGACTGGGGATAATCGTGACGTTCGTGCGCTCGCTGACGGCAGCACGGTTACCGTGTCAGCCGCCGGTCGCACGGTTATTCCTGGACTAAACGACAGTCATCAGCACCCGACTCGCGCGGGCAGGTTCTATGCCACGGAGTTGCGCTGGGATGGCCTCAGCTCTCTGGATAAAGGGCTGCAGATGATCCGCGACACGGCGGCGCGAACACCAAAAGGGCAGTGGGTGCGGGTCATAGGAGGCTGGTCGCCCGCACAGTTCGCAGAACAGCGCATGCCTACCACTGAAGAACTAACGGCAGCGGCGCCCGACACGCCAGTATATGTGCTGTTCCTGTACTCACAGGGCTTCCTTAACAAAGCGGCTGTAGACGCTCGTGGTCTCACGCCCGAGACGAAAGCACCGTTTGGGACAATGTATGAGTTCAGGCCAGACGGTGGCTGCATCCTTCATGCAACGCCAAATCCCGATCTGCTCTATCAATCCATTGGCGTGTTACCGGCTCTCACTGCGGCGGAGCAGGCGGTCTCGACTCAGCATTACTACCGAGAGCTGAACCGCCTAGGCCTGACCTCGGTGATTGATGCCGGCGGTGGCGGTCACCACTATCCAGAGGACTACGCAGGCTCAACTTCACTGGCGATGGAAGGCGAGCTTCCTATCCGTATCTCAAAATATCTGTTTCCGCAGAAAAAGGGTCGTGAGCTGGAAGAGTTTCAGCAGTGGACCGATAACTGGGAGGCAGGTGTCAATCAGGCGCAGAAGCTTCTTCACGGTTATGAAATTGAGGGTGGCGGTGAATTTCTTGCGTGGTCCGCGGGCGACTATGAGAATTTTCTTGCCCCTCGTCCAGACATACGAACGCGACCGAATTGGGACACCCAACTTCTTGCAGTGACGCGTCACTTGCTGAAAAACCGATGGCCGCTTCGCATTCATGCGACTTACGACCAGTCCATGAACAATATTCTCGACGTCTTTCAGCAAGCCCATATGATGGAAGTAGCGGAGGGTCGCGATGGTTTTGCCGGCGTACGCTGGGCATTTGATCATGGCGAAACGCTTCAGAAGTCGACCATTGCACGAATCAAAGCTATGGGTGGCGGCATTGCCATGCAAGCCCGGATGGCCTATGCCGGTGAGATTTTTCTCGACCGCTACGGCGAAGACGCCGTCCGCAACGCGCCGCCGCTGCGTGACGTGATCGACGCGGGTATTCCGCTGGGACTGGGTACAGACGGCACGCGGGTGTCCAGCTACAACCCATGGCCTGCTCTGTATTGGGCGACAACAGGCCGATCAATTGGCGGCACTCAACTCCATGGCAGGCGTCACCAACTCTCGCGGGAAGAGGCGCTTTTCCACTACACCGTGGGCTCAGCCTGGTTCAGTCAGGAAGAGTTGCTCAAGGGCCGCCTGGCACCCGGCCAGTACGCCGACTTCGCAGTCCTTAATGCACCCTATCTCGACGTCGCAGATGAAGAGCTTCGGTTTATTGCATCTGATTGCACCGTAGTGGGCGGCAAAGTCGTGCATGGCTCCAAGGAATACGCATCCCTGGCACCTGGACTGCCGGTGATTGAACCGAACTGGTCGCCAGTACGTGAGTACGGCGGCTACCAATACGCTTGATGCATTCAGCACCTCGCCTTTTGGACAGGTGTACATCTGAACCTGGGGCGGTACCTGCGCTGCATTCTGTTCAGGATACTTACGCTTAAGAGAATCACTAACCCCCGGGCCCGCCCCGGCACCATTAAGGAGACAAATCTCATGTTAAATAAACTGCTTAAGCAAGTTACTGTGGTGTTGGCCGCCACAATATTGGCGGTGCCGCTGGCTAGCGCGGCAAAGCCGACGCCTTCAGACAAGCTTCTGAACCCAAAAAACCACACGCTGATTCTGATTGATCACCAGCCGCAAATGGCGTTTGCCACTGCTTCTATAGACATCGTCGAGCTTCGTAATAATGTTACGGGGCTGGCCAAGGCGGCCAAGACCTTTGAAGTTCCCACGATTCTGACCACGGTGGCTGAAAAGTCTTTTTCCGGACCGCTGTTCCCAGAGTTGAAGGCCGTGTTCCCAGAACAGGAGCCCATCGATCGCACCACCATGAATACCTGGGAAGACAAGCGCATTACGGACCGGGTGAACAAGATCGGTCGTAAGAAGCTCGTTATCGCCGCGCTATGGACCGAAGTCTGTGGCGTAGGCCCAGTGCTCTCAGCACTGGACCAGGGCTACGAGGTGTATTTTGTAACCGACGCTTCCGGCGGTGTCAGCGACGACGCGCACAACATGGCTGTCATGCGCATGGTGCAGGCTGGCGCACAGCCCATCACCTGGCTGCAGTACATGCTGGAACTTCAGCGCGACTGGGCTCGCACGGGTAGCTACGAAGCAGTCACTGGTGTTGCCAAAGAGCACGGCGGCGGTTACGGCCTCGGCATTATCTACGCCAAGAAAATGTTTGGTGCGCAAGAGGGCCACTAAGCACTAATGTTCTTGTAAGGCGGCACGCCGGTGTCGCCTTACTCTTACCCTCGCCCAATCAGTCCTCACACAGCCACTCCTCACACAGTAACTCCTCACAGACACTTCACAAACAGCGAGACCCCATGAAGCCTCTGAGACGGCCTCGATGCTATACCCTGGCCGCGCTGTCTGCGCTGACCGTACTTCATGGCAACGTCACATACTCAGCGGAGTATCAAAAGCTTCGTTACGAGGATCAGTATGCTCAGTGTGAACCCGAGAAAGCCTGTCTGGGCTTGGGTGGTGAAGGTCGCTGGCGCTATGAAGGCACCAACAACATTCCTGCCGGGAACGGTCAACAAACAGGCGACGCCGTATTCCTGCAACGCTATCTGTTACATGCAGACTATCGCCGTGAACATCTGCGAGCCTTTGCACAACTTCGATCCGGCATTGCCAGTGGTCGTAGTGTGGGTGCGGCACCAGTGGACGAGGGCAAGCTCGAGATTCAGCAGGGTTTCCTTGATCTTGGGAGAGCGGATACATTCCTGCGACTGGGTCGCGCTGAGGTGTCACTGGGGTCAGAGCGCTTGGTTGCTGTTGCGGATGGCCTGACAATCCGCAGACGCTTCGATGGCGCACAAGTGCTGATCAATCGGGGCAAACACCAAAGCACAATTTTTGGCCTGCACCCTGTGAATAATGATCTGGAAGGGCGCTTCAGTGATAGCACCGACCAGAACCGGGGTATGTGGGGTCTCTACACCGTCAGCGATCTCGGGCTGACGAGTTTGGATAGCTACTACATCGGTTTTTCAAACGACAACGCCGTCTTCGATTCTGTGCAGGGCCATGAAACCCGACATTCGTTGGGTGCCCGGATGCACGGCAACCGCGGCTCCTGGCGCTGGAACTGGGAGGCTCTGGTGCAGTGGGGAGACATTGATGGGCAGGACATACGCGCGTGGACATTTGCCACCGATACGGTTTACAGCCCGGGCGGTAACGCTAACCTTGGTTTGATCGTCAACACCAACGTAGCCAGCGGCGACAGAGACCCCAATGATGATACGCTGGAAACATTTAATCCCCTGTTTCCACGCGGAAACTACTTCTCAAACATTGGTCTACTCGGGCCCCAGAATTTTGCCAATATCCATCCGGGCATAGAGTGGACGCCAGGCCCAGTCTGGTCAGCTGCGCTCTCTATCGATTTCTTCTGGCGCCTGGAAAACACCGATGGCGTGTACACTCCGCCGGGATTTCCACTTGGATCAGGGAACGCCTCTGATGCTCGCTACGTTGCGACGCTGTACTCAGGTTCTGTGCGTTGGCAAATCAACAGAAACTGGCATTGGGAAGCCGTGTACTCCATCGGCAACCCTGGCCCGTATTTAGAAGACATCGGGTATCAGGATCTGATTCACTACGGTGAGCTGACGATCGGTTACCGTTTTAAATATTGAATCTGGAGTCACACCTATGCCGCCTCCTAGCAAGCCGCATCAAACCACAACCGGAGACCACTATGCCTGGGCTTGCTGAGGCATTAGCCATTCTCACGGTGGCAATCACTCTGGTTGCCATCTCATCTCGGCTCGGTCTGGGTGCGGTGCTCGGCTATTTGCTGGCCGGTATTTTGGTGGGCCCGTTTGCCCTCAGGTTGGTGCCAGACCCCGACAAGGTACTTCATGTGGCGGAATTCGGTGTCGTCCTGCTGCTATTTGTTATTGGACTGGAGCTACGGCCCGCCAGGTTATGGGCTATGCGCACGACAATTTTGCGGGTTGGTGTTAGCCAGATCATCGTCTCCGCGATCTTGCTTACCGCCTTCGCAAGCCTGTTTACTGGGACACTTAACACGGCTGCACTTATCGGCATTGTCCTGGCACTGTCTTCTACCGCCTTCGCACTGCAGCTTATAGCTGAGCGGGGCGAACTCAGCGCCAGGTGGGGCAGAACAGCCTTTGGCATCTTGCTAAGTCAGGATCTCGCCGTTGTTCCCTTGCTTGCTATCCTGCCTCTGCTGGGGGCAGAGGCAGGCACGGATGGCATTTCCGTCCTCAAATTACTGGAGAGCTTTGCGATCCTGATAGGGGTGGCGCTTGGTGGCCGCTACCTTCTGCGAGGCGTCTTGCGCGTAGCAGCTCGCAGCAATGTCCGTGAAATTCTGACTGCGTCTGCGCTGTTTGTTGTATTGGGCGCTTCTCTGTTGCTGGAGGAGGCCGGTTTATCAATGGCGCTGGGCGCTTTCCTCGCCGGCGTGTTGCTTGCTGATTCAGAGTTCAGGCATCAACTCGAAGCCGAAATAGAGCCGTTTAAAGGTTTGTTGTTGGGTCTTTTTTTCCTCGCAGTGGGAATGACGCTTAATCTGAGCCTGCTGGTGTCTTCACCCTTGACACTGTTAAGTATCGTTATCGGCCTTGTGGCGATCAAATTCGTCGTACTGTTCGGGCTGGGGAAAGTAAACAAGCTGGACACCAGGGATTCAATCAAGCTCGGGCTGGCCCTGTCTCAGGGCGGTGAGTTTGCCTTCGTGCTGTTTGGTGTTGCGATTCTCAGTGGCTCTATTTCTGGCGAGGATGCCGCGCTGTTTACCCTGGCAGTATCCCTTTCCATGGCAACCACGCCACTGCTATTTTTTTGTTTTGATCTTCTGTCCCGTAACGCCGTTCCCGCTCAGGAAGAATTCGACGACATTCATGACGAAGAGCCCCCCGTCATTATTCTGGGATTCGGACGTTTTGGACAAATTGTCTCCCGCATTCTCTCAGCGCGGCGGATTCCCTTCGTAGCGCTGGATGCCAGCCACCACCAGGTCGACTTCGTCAAACAGTACGGCAACGATATTTACTACGGGGACGGCACGCGTCTCGATCTGCTGGAATCCGCCGGGACTGGAAGCGCCAAGGTGTTGGTTCTTGCCATTGACGATGTCGAGGCGTCGGTACAGGCCGCCACCATCGTACAACAGCACTTTCCAAATGTGACGGTCGTTGCGCGGGCTAGAAATCGCAAGCACGCGCATCGCTTAATGGATGTAGGAGTGACCATTATTCAGCGGGAGACCGTACTGTCCGCTGCTGACATCGCGATCCGAACCCTCGAGTTGCTTGGCCTTTCTCACGCCGAGGCCACGGCTACTGCCCATGCATTTCTCGAGCTAGATGAAAAACGCCTGGTACACGATCATCCATTCCACCATGAGGAAGATACGTTGAAAAGCACCGCCAAGGCGGCAGCGAAAGAGCTCGAGGATATGTTTGAACGAGATGCGAAGGAGCTTGGAAATGACCTTGGGAGGGCTGCAGGCTAGCGTCAGCTCTCAGCCGCGTCCCGGCACTGGAAACACTGCTTAGACAGTTTTTTTATTCCAGATTCTTGTTTTATCTCGGCTTAGCGTATGATGCCGCCCTCATCTGGATCAGTATGATCTGAGACCGCGCTTACTCGGTTTTCTCAGCAATAATCCTTACCACCTCCTTGGCCACAAGACCTCCTGCAGCGATGGTCTCAAACAAGTCAAAGGTCGCGTACTTATTGTCGATTCGGTCTATCTCTTCGGTCAGTCGCTTTTGGCTTTCGCGCACAACTTCAGGGTCTATATCGCCCGATTCTGCCATCGCCTCCAGCGTACGGTGCTCGTCCAGCAGCGCATCGATACGAAGCAGGTCCTTGTGCAGCGTGGTCTTTGGCGTCAGGCGCGCAAGAGCGCGCTTGAACGAGCCATAAAATCGGCCTGTGCTCAGGGCTCTGTCAAGTTCACGCTCCTCCGATGCACAGCGACGTATCTCGGTTTTTGCATCCTGCGCGTTGCAGTCGTACCTGAGTCCTGGCGGTGAATAGCTGTCAGCGGGGAGGGTGGTGATCAATTTGGGCGGAGTAAACGTGTTGGTGCCGCGCTTTGCTGGAATTCCGACCGATTCGTTTGCAGGGCTAATCTCGATTAGATCAGACAAATCATCTGTGGATTCATCCGTGGATGCAGAGGCGGCGGGAGTAGAGGCCGCCGCGGGGATCTCCTGCACCACTCGCGGGTTCTCGACAATCGCTTCAGATTCGGGGATTTGCTCGTTCAGTGTGAGTTCAAGAATTGAGGCTATACGGGCACTCGTTGCAGGCGCTGGCTTAAACTGCAGGGGGTTGAACTGCGTCAGCAGAATGACATGCAAGGCAATACTGCAAGCGAGGGCAATCAGCAGACGTTCGTATCCGCCTGATCCCACCGGGACAGTGACAAACTCCGACATAGCGGTTGGCACGGTCGCTGACATTGCAATGCGTAATCCTGGCTAGGTAGCCACAGCGACCACCGACATAGATCGGACCCGCAGAGACGCCAGCAGTTCAACGCGTAAGAACGCTTCCTGGCCTTGCGAAAGGCCACGCCAAAACGACACAAGGAGAGGATAAAAAAGGAAAAGGAAAAGCGACTGCGCTGGGCACGCAGGGGCTGTATCATCAGAGCAACTACTCCGAGCAACTACTCCGAGCAACTACTCCTAGCAACTACTCCTACTAACTACGCGCGAAGGTGGTACCAGCCTCAATGGCAGCAGGTGAACTGGAAACACTCTTCAACGAGGAATACGACGATCTGGTTCGGTTCCTTTACGCGCGCTTTGGCGCTGGCCCGCCAGAGCCTGAAGATGTGGCACAGCATGCTTTTTTGAAGCTTCACGATCGTGGTCACCTGGAAGACATCGATAACCCCAAAGCCTTCCTCTGGCGGACTGCGAGCAATCTGGTGGTCTCGGGATTGCGGGCTGAGAATGTCCGGCATAAATACAAAACCGACCAGGACGCGAAAAAACCTGAGGCAGAGGGTGTCCATTCCAGCCCTGAGCGCGTCATAGAAACAGAGCAGGAATTGTTCTTGGTCTCGCAGGCATTAGCGGGCATGCCATTGCGTCGTCGTCGTGCCTTCGTTTTGCACCGGTTTGAAGGCATGAGCTACACAGCCATTGGCCGACAATTGGGTATCGGACGCACTGCGGTTACCAAGCATATAGCGCGTGCCACCATGGAGATCGACACGGTGCTGGACCAGGCTATGCAAAACAAAGCGGAGTCTTAACGCATTGTCAGACCTCGAAAACATTCGCCGGCAGGCCCATGAATGGCGAGCGCGACTGGATGACGATGCGGTCTCAATCAGCGAACGTGCGTCTTTTCATCGCTGGGTAACACAGGACCCTGCTCACAGAGATGCGTTTGATCAGGCTGAGACTCGCTGGCAGTCCCTGGGTTACATAGACAGCGATCAGTTTCAGGCACTGAACCCGTACCTGTTTAAGACGAGCAGCCGTGAACATTGGAACAGGCTCACCGGTGGTCATGGGACTGGTGCTGGCGTGGCGCTCTCTTTGATGCTGCTTTTAGGTCTGGCGTTTGGCGCGGGCAAGCTGTCGCTAGTCTCGACCCCGGATTCGGTAATTTACCGGACCAATAAAGGCCAGATTGACACGGTAACGCTGGCTGACGGGAGCAGCTTGTCACTGGGCGCGGCATCAGAAGTTCAAGCAGAAATGACAAGCACAGAACGTCGCCTTTATCTGTTGCGCGGCGAGCTGTTTGTGGATGTCGCGCATGAACCAGATCGGCCCCTGCTGGTGTTTGTTGATGGGCTGGCGTTCAAGGCTGTTGGCACCGCCTTCGAGGTACGCCGTCGGCGACAAGGTGTGCGTCTGGCGGTCTCGGATGGGCAGGTACAGGTGTTGCGTTCAGAGTCTGCCGCGCCGGATGTCACGTTAACGCCGGGGCAGGGCATATCCAGCTGGCAGGGTTCACTGGGAAATATCGAGGCGTTGCCTCTGGATCAGATAGGCGCCTGGCGCGATGAACGTCTGGTGTATCGTGGCGCGACCCTGCGTGAGGTCATTGACGATGCCAATCGCTACTCAGCGACCACGATTGCGCTGGCATCACCATCGCTGGAGACGCTGCGGATTACGGCCACCTTTCGGGGCGATGATATAGAGACGATGCTCGCCACCCTCGAAGACGCGTTCCCGCTTCGTATAGACCGCTCTTCGACCAGCGAAATCCTGCTGTTCGCTGAGTAATATCCGCTGGCGCGGCGGGCGGGGCGCAGCCGGCTCGTTTCGTCTGCATCAGCGCATAGCAATGGGTATCTCTGCGCACCACAACCACTCTTTGCTTACAGCATATTTCTTTCAATCAGGCACAGTGCATATTTTTCTTTTTGCAGGTGGCGTTTTTAGTTACTCGTGCGTCTCTAAAAGCAAACGTCAATCATTCGCATCCAGGAGTGAAGATTTTGTACCGCAAGACGCACGCGCAATTCGCACGAAAACCATGCCTGTGGGCACTACTAATGCTGCTCTCGTTTTCCCTTTCCCCCGCATTGGCAATTGCACAGGAGCCAAAACCCCAGTCTATTGAAATACCGGCGCAGCCCCTGACGGACGCGCTGGTTCAACTGGGTAGCGCCTACGGCGCAGTCATTATCGCATCGGACTCGCTGGTCAACGACAAGACCAGCGCGGCTACCATCGGCACGCTGACAATCGAAGAAGCGCTGTCCTCGATGCTACAAAGCACAGGGCTGGTAGCCTCAAAGAACGCCACTGGCGGATGGGTTATTCAGGCGCTACCGGCTAACGCTGTGCCCCTGCCGTCCGCATCTAATCCTGCCGGACAGATTGAAGAGGTGTTTGTCACCGCGCTGAAGCGCAAAACGCGCCTGGAAGATGCGCCTCTGAGTCTGACTGTGTTTGACTCTGACGAAATACAGCGCTCAAACTTCGTCAACTTTGAAGATATCGCGCTGCGCACTCCCAACGTCAGCTTCCAAAACAACGGTGGCCCCAGCCGCACCCTGTTTACTATCCGCGGCGTGGGTGGAGGCAATGTCGGTTCAGGCACCGGAACATCAGTCGGCATCTATGTCGATGAAATCATCCTTAACCCCACGGGCAGTCTGCGACAGAACGATCTGGCCCTGCTGGATCTCGAAAGAGTAGAGGTGCTGCGCGGCCCACAGGGCACGCTATTCGGCAGAAACACCATCGGCGGCGCCATCAACTACGTTAGCCGCAAACCCCACGATACGTTTAGTGCGCGCGTCACGGCAGGCGTAGAACGCTTTGACACCCACGCTGTCGAGGGACACATAAATATCCCCATCAGCGACAGGGTATTTCTGCAGGCCTCGGCTCTGGATCGCGAAACTGGTGGATTCATTGAGAACACAACGACCGGCAACGACCTTGGCAGCGGTGGTAGAGGCGGACGCCTGGCACTGCGGCTGATGCCGATTGATGAGCTCACTATTGATATTGCAGCCATGCAGAACGAGGTGTTCTACGACAACCTGCAGGGCATTAGTGAACCAGACTTTGACAATGGCGACTATGAGGTTGCATCCCTACTTGATGTCGAAAACAGCGTCGACAGCGAGCTCTACTCAATGCGCATTGAGTACAACGCCCCCGCCTTTGATGTGATTTCAATTACGGCTTACAACGAATTTGAGGCCGACGAAACGCTGGACCTTGGTGGTGGTCTCTTTGCGAGCTTTGGCGCATCCATCAGTACCAGCGAAAATATCTCCCAGGAACTGCGCATCCAATCGAATAATCCCACCGCTGCACTCCGATGGCTGATAGGGGCCAACTACGCCGAAACCGACGACACGGGCTCCTTCCTGGCGGCCCTGGGAACTCCCAGTGACCCAATCCGTGAACTGCTGCGTGATGAGTCCAGTGGACAGGCTGAAAATACCGCCGTATTTGCCAGTGTGGAGTTCGGTTTTTTGACGGGCACCACGCTGACTCTAGGGGGCCGCTATAGCTGGGACGACTACGAACTGGTGACAAATAATGGCGATCGCTTTCCTGGCTCCAGTGACGAGTTTACGCCCAGTTTCACGCTGTCCCATGACCTGGGTGGAAATGCGCTGCTATATGCCAGTGTGGCCAAAGGTTATAGGCCTGGAGGTGCCGACAGGGCGTTTACAGATCTCAATCCCCAGGACGGAATCACCTCAGAGTACGGACCGGAAACCGCCTGGAACTATGAGTTTGGCGCTAACGTGACTCTATGGGATGGCAAATTTGCTGGGCGGGCCAGCGTGTTCTTCATGGAATACGAGGACATACAGTCCGTGTTCTTCCTGCCGCCAGCGAATCTGCAGACACTGACGGCAAATGGCGCGGCTGCGGAAATCTATGGCACTGAATTGGAAGCCAGCATAACGCCAATCGACGGTCTCACCTTCAATCTAAACCTGGGTCTTTTGGAGAGTGAATTCACCGACTTCGCCGATTCCCCCGAAGGTGACATTACTGGCAACGAGCTTCCTTTTGCGCCCGCCGTAAATTTCAGCGCGACGGGAGAGTATCGGTGGCAGTTGCCTTCAAGTATTGATGCCTATCTGCGCGCTGAATACACCTATCGCAGTGACCAGGAAGGACGCAACGATAACAATCCAACTGAGCGTCAGCCTGGCTATGAGTTGTTTAATCTCCGTGCCGGGCTCGCTTCAGACCGGTACCAATTGGAGCTCTATGGGGAGAACGTGCTGGACGAAGAGTACTTCACTAACCGTAGACCTGGCCCCGTTGTTTCCGTTGTGCCGGGACGACCCGCTATCTGGGGCGTGCGAGCAACGGCGAGGTTTTAAATGCAGACGTGACTGTGGGGGGCTTTGCCCCCCACAGGCCCTTAACTGGTATCTCTGTTGCGCTGTAGCAGCCAGTAAAACACCGGGGTGAGCAGCAGCCCAAAGATCGTTACCCCAATCATGCCAGAGAATACGGCCACGCCCATGGCTTGACGCATTTCCGCTCCGGCTCCTGTGGATAGCACCATAGGCAGCACGCCCATGATAAACGCCAGTGAGGTCATCATGATCGGGCGCAGCCGCAATCGGCCCGCCTCTCGGATAGCTTCCAGTGCGCTGTGGCCCTGGTCCTGCAACTCTTTAGCAAATTCGACAATGAGAATGGCATTCTTGGTGGCGAGAGCCACCAGCACGATAAAGCCGATCTGGGTGAAAATATTATTGTCGCCCTGCGCGATGATAACGCCGGTCATGGCAGACAGCAGTGTCATCGGCACGATGAGGATAATCGCGAAAGGCAGGCGCAGGCTCTCATATTGTGCTGCCAGCACCATAAACACCAGCAACACGACCAGCGGAAACACCAATTGCGCCGTGTTACCAGCAAGAATCTCCTGATAAGTAAGTTCGGTCCATTCGTAGGTCATACCAGGCGGCAACTCGCGCGCAAGAATCGCCTCAATGGCGGCGCGACCTTGCCCTGAGCTGAACCCGGGGGAGGGGGCTGCATTGATCTCGGCTGTGGTAAAGCCGTTGTAGTGCATAACCCGATCCGGACCGGCAGACTGTGCAACGTTTACCACCGATCCCAGCGGAACCATATCCCCGGCACGGTTGCGGACCCGAAGCTGGGCTACCTGCTCCGGCTCCTGACGAAATGCTTCGTCCGCCTGCACATTGACCTGGTAGGTGCGGCCAAACAAGTTGAAATCGTTGACGTAGACTGAGCCCAGGTAGGCCTGCAGCGTGTCAAACACGTCGCTGACCAATATTCCCTGGCTGCGCGCCTTGCTGCGATCAACGTCCACTTCCAATTGCGGCACATTTACCTGGAAGCTGCTGAAAATGCCGGTAAGCGCCGGGTCGGCCCAGGCTTCGCCGATCACTTTTTGCGTCACCTCATAGATGGCTTCGTATCCACGATTGTCCCGGTCCTGGATCTGCAACTTGAAGCCACCAATGGTGCCAAGACCCTGCACAGGTGGCGGCGGGAAGATAGCAATAAAGGCCTCCTGAATCTGGCCGAACTGCTGATTGAGTTGATTGGCGATGAAGCCTGCAGATAATGTTTCGTCCTGACGTTCCTCGAAGGGCTTCAGCGTCACAAACACAATGCCGCTGCTGGGGCTGTTGGTAAAGCCATTGATGTTCAGGCCCGGGAACGCAACGGCTGATTCAACGCCGGGATGTTCCAGCGCAATCCTGGACATCTCTCTGATAACGGCCTCGGTGCGATCCAGTGAGGAAGCATCGGGAAGCTGGGCGAAAGACACGAGGTACTGCTTGTCCTGGGTGGGCACATACCCGGTCGGGGTAGTATCAAACTGGTACCAGGTGAGGCCCATCATGCCCGCGTACACCACCAATATAATGCCGCTCACACGAATCAGTCGCTTGATCGCACCGTCATAGGCGATGGCACTGCGCTCGAATGCGCGATTGAAGGGTGCGAACAGCCAGCGTCCAAACAGGGCATTGATAGCGCGAGTCAGAAGATCGTGCTTCGTACCTTCTGGCTTTAGCAGCAGGGCCGACAAAGCAGGACTGAGGGTCAGGGAGTTGATGGCCGAGATAACCGTGGCAATAGTGATGGTCAGCGCAAACTGTCGGTAGAACTGCCCTGTCAGCCCTGACATAAACGCTGTGGGGATAAAGACGGCGGCCAGCACTAGCGTAGTCGCGATAATTGGCCCAGTGACCTCTTTCATGGCCTTCTGAGTAGCCTCTGGTGGCGCCAGCCCATCGGCAATATTGCGCTCTACGTTTTCCACCACCACGATAGCGTCGTCCACTACGATGCCAATCGCCAGCACCAGGCCGAAGAGGCTCAGCGCGTTCAGTGAAAAGCCGAAGGAATGCATGATGGCAAAGGTGCCAACCAGTGATACCGGCACCGCGACCAGTGGAATAATCGATGCGCGCCAGGTTTGCAGGAACAAGACGACAACCAGCACAACCAGCAGCATGGCCTCGAGCAGCGTCTGCACCACCGCCTGAATGGAGTCACGGACGAAGACCGTGGGGTCATACACGATGGAGTAATCCAGGCCCTCCGGGAAGCGTGTCTTGAGATCCGCCATGGTGACGCGCACCGCATCGGATATCGCGATGGCGTTCGACCCCGGGGCCTGGAAAATCGGCAGCGCGACGGCTGGTTTGTTGTCCAGCAGTGAGCGCAGCGAGTAGGAATCTGATCCCAGCGAGATTCTAGCCACGTCCCGCAGCCGGGAAATCTCGCCGTTTTCACCTACCTTGATGATGATGTCGGCAAATTCCTCCTCGGTGACGAGACGTCCCTTCACATTAATCAGCAACTGAAAATCAGCGTCGCCGGATGGTTGGGCGCCCAGGCTGCCCGCGGCCACCTGACGGTTCTGCTCGCGAATCGCTGCCACGATATCACTGGGATTGAGGTTAAGGGCGGCGACTTTGTCCGGATCCAGCCAGATGCGCATGCTGTATTCGCCCGCGCCAAACAACCTGACCTCGCCAACACCCTCTATACGAGCCAGCTCATCTTTTACCCGCAGATGCGCATAGTTGGACAAATACAGCATGTCCCGGCTGTCATCCGGTGACGTGAGGTGCACCACCATGGTGAGATCGGGAGAAGACTTGTTGGTAATAACGCCGAGTCTCTGCACTTCCTGAGGCAAGCGCGGGAGGGCGCGATCAACGCGGTTCTGCACCAACACCTGTGCCGCGTCCGGGTCTGTGCCTATGGCAAAGGTGACCGTTAGCGTCATCAAGCCGTCTGAGGTAGCTTGAGAGGACATATACAGCATTCCGTCGACACCGTTGATTTCCTGCTCCAGCGGAGAGGCGACGGTATCGCCGATGACTCTGGGATTTGCACCGGGATACTGGGCCGTCACCACCACGGTGGGCGGGACAACTTCCGGGTACTCGGTAATGGGGAGTTGCCAGACTGCGATCGTGCCACCGATAAAGAACAACAGTGACAGCACGGAGGCGAAGATCGGGCGGGTGATGAAAAACTGAGAAAGTGACATGGCGGTATCCTCTGTGCTGATCCTTAGCGTTAGAGCGTCCAGCCGGCAAAGACCGCCACGTTGCGCTCATTCTCCGGGGAGGCAACAATAACGCTATCGGCCAGTTGCTGTTCAGCCTTGCCCTGGTCCACGCGATGTTGAAGCCTGGCGAGCGTCTGCTGCTGTGCGTCTGTGGCCATAGCAAGCTGCTCAGGTGCGACCATGCTGCCAGGGCGTACTCGGTGCAGCCCGCGTACCACGATCCGGTCACCCGCGCTGAGGCCGCTTTTCACAATACGAAGCCCTGCCGTTTTTTCGCCCAGTGACACGGAGCGGTAGCTGACAGAGTTATCCTGCTCCAGGACCAGCACGTACTTCTGATCCAGATCCGTACCCACGGCTTTGTCGTCAATCAGCACGCCTTTATAGGTGGCGCTGCCGATCAGTTGCAGCCTGGCAAAAAGACCTGGGATCAGCAGACCATCTTCGTTTGGAAACACCGCTCTGGCGCGAATCGTGCCCGTAGCCGGATTCACTGCGTTATCAACAAAATCAATGTAGCCCTGATGCACAAAATCCTGTTCGCCTGCCAGGGCCATAAAGACCGGATTTTCAACGCTGCGGCTGCTAGGACGATCACCGCTTGCCGCCAGCCGGGCGTACTTCAGATAGGTTTGCTCATCAGCGTCGAAATACGCATAGATTTCTGAGGTGGAGACCACCGTCGTCAACACGCTTTGACCCGCCTGTATGTAGTTTCCTTCGGTGATCAACGCGCGAGAAACGCGTCCATCGATGGGCGATCTGACCTCAGTGTAGTCTAGCTGCAGATGGGCGTACTCGAAGGCAGCGCTAATCGCCTGCACCTGCGCAACCGCCTGGCGATAGGCCGCTTCACGGTTATCCATCAGTTCTCGGGATATAGCGCCCTTGGCAACCAGGCGACTGGCCCGATCAAATTCGGTTTCAGCCAGGTCGCGCTTGCTCTTCACGTCGGCGAGTTCCGCCTTCAATCTCTCGACCTCAGCGCGCAAGCTGCGATCGTCGATTTTGAAGAGCAAATCGCCGCGCTGCACGATGTCGCCCTCTTCGAAGGCGACAGTTTGCAGATGGCCAGAGATGCGTGCGCGTAGTTCAACGCTTTCTGGAGCTTCCAGGCGTCCAGTGAACTCGTCCCACTCGGTAAGGGGTTGAACGAGGACTTCTGCTACGGAGACCGCAGCCGGGGCGGGCGCGGCTTCGGCGGTGTCAGAACGACCGCGGCCAGTCTCGCAGGCAACGATCAGGAGTAACGTGCCGAGAGTTAGAGCGGTTCTAATGCTGTTGTTAAGAATCATGGCGGACCTCAATACAGGGTTAACGTTGAATGGAGGTCAGTATGCAGGCGGGTATTGATTAAAAATAATTATTTATTAATATCATATACATTCATAATTGTGATGTATATGTGACCCATAGGAGCGAACCATGCGACCCCAGGACCTTAACCTTTTAGTGGTGTTCGATGCCATTATGACGGAAGGCTCTGTTACTCGAGCGGCAGATCGCCTGGCCATGACCCAACCTGCGGTATCGAATGCGGTTGCACGCATGCGCCACGCCTGGCGAGATGAGCTGTTCGTCAAAGACGGCAGAAACATCCAGCCGACACTGGCCGCCAAGAGTCTATGGCAGCAGGTACAGGAACCGCTTCGACATCTCGGCGAAGCGATAGAGCCTAACCAGTTTGACCCGCGCACTTCTACGCGAACCTTTCGCGTCTGTTCAACCGATGGTGTTATTGACCTGGCCTGGCCGCAGCTCAGGCGAGCCATTGAAGAGGAGGCACCGGGCGTGGCCGTACACGCAGTACCCTGGAACATGAACGAGGGCGATCAAACACTGATCGATGGTGCTGTGGACCTGGTGATGGCGGTCACGTCGCTGATGCCACCGAATGACGCGGTGGATAGTCTGTATCTCTATGACACTCCTTACAAGGTGGCGCTGCGTCCGGGCCATCCCCTGGCAAAACCCGACATGACCCTGGAGGAATTTGCCGACGCCGACCATCTGCTGGTATCACTGACTGGCGACACCGTGGGTTTCACAGACAGAGTACTGTCACAACGCGGCTTGAAACGACGGATAGCGATGACGGTAAACCATTTTTATGGTCTCGCCCCCATTCTCGCAGAGTCTGATCTGATTGCCGTAGTCCCGACGGTAACGATTGAACCGGCGGTTATCGGAGGGCAGGTAGTTTTGGTGGATTCACCCGTACTGGTTTCCTCATCCAGTCTGGCCAGCTTCTGGCATCGCCGACAGGCGCGTGACCCCGGCCTGCACTGGTTGCGCGGCCATGTGGAGACACAGCTAAGACAGCGGTCGGTACAGCACCAGCAGTTTCTGCAGGATCACGTATTACGGTGAGGACGTGCAAGGCCCGGCGTCCCGTTGGGCCGCTGTCCGTGGGCGCGCTCTTTATTGTGAGCAGCAGTCAATTCTATCCTGGCTCAGTTCCTTTCAGAGATTGGGCATCCCTATGATTTTTCTTTGGTGTACAGGCCTTTTCGGTCGTTCAGTAAATAGTTGTAACCGCGACTGTAGTTCAGCCCAATGAATTTCCCCGTTGCGTCACGCACGAACTCCACCTGCACATAGCCCTCGCTATTCATAAACGTGGTGGGTGTAATGGGATACAGCGTTTGCGGCGCTGCGTCCTCTGATCCGATCGCACGCAGCTCAATACCTTCATCTATGACGGAAACTGAGAGCGATTGCGGCGTGTCCGCCGCGGGGAATGCTCCAAAGGTATCTTTACGACGGTCCAGCCGATAGCTGCCTGCGATATGCTTCATCACGTTTGCAGCGGGCTGAACGGCAGTTTTCTCCTGCAAACGCTGCCAGTCTCGTGCGTCTGCAAGCGCACGAATGATCTCTGGAAATAATAGGTGGCCGTTGGTGCCATTGGTGAATACAACAATGCCCTCACCATCGTTCAAGCCGACATCGTATACGGCGCGATAGGACTCATTGGCACCGGTATGCTGTATTCGTCTGCCGGTTGGTTCGTCAAGAATGCTGGGGCCTGTTCCGAAAGACCCCGGCCAAACCGGCGTTAACGCCTCAACCGCAGTATCGCGGCTGATAAAGCTCTCATCGATGCCGGCGTAAGCTCTCCACAGAGCGCTTAGCATGGCGCCATATTCCGATGGCGTGGTCCACAGGCCTGATGCTGCGGTTTCCGGAAATGACTCGTAGCCGCGGGGCAGCGCAGTCAGTTCACCTTTGGCGTCATGCGCGTAGGCAATGTTCCCCTTGGTAGGCGGCAATGGCACCTCGAAGGTCGTTCTGTTCATGCCCAGGAGATCGAAAACCAACGCTTTTGCAGCATCCGGGAACGGCTTTCCGAATGTTTCTTCGACCACGAGGCCCGCCACGGTGGTCCCGCCTCCAGAGTAATCGAAGGTCTCCCCCGGTTCGTGAATAAGGCGTACTTTCCGGTTCTTCGCAGGTCCGTTGCCCTGCAAAATTTCCAAGGTAGTGGGCAAGTCTTCACTGGGCTGAAAGTCATCAAAGCCGTGGTTATTCAGTCCAGCCGTATGGGACAGCAGCATACGCAACGTCAGTTCGCGGCCCGATCTGGGTCTTGGAGCCTTCCAGGACTCCAGGTAGCTGTTGACGTCGACATCCAGCGCCAGCTTTCCTTCGCTCACCAGCCGCAAGACGGACGCCGCAGTACCGGTCTTGCTCAGTGACCCCACGGAAAACACCGTCTCGGTATCTATCTTGAGATCTGAGTCTACTTTTGCACTGCCATAGCCCCTGGCCCAAATCACCTCGCCACCGTGGATCACTGCAATAGATAGTCCAGGAACTCTGTGATGCGCCATGCGCTCCTCAATGGTCCAGCGCTGCGCGGGTTGCGCGTGAAGTTTGAGGGCAGGGCGCAGCCCCGTCTCAAACGCGCCTACCCAGGCCTCAGAGCCCTCGCTAGCGAGGACCGGTTGCGTGACCAGGCCAACGAGCAGCAGCGCCAGAGCAGAGTATGTTGACCCTTTCTTTGTGTTATCCCATCGCATATCAGTGCTTCCAATGAGTTTATGTACAGGTGTTTTATAAGACGCCGGGCGTCAGGCATTCCATGGCCCGAGCAAGTTCCAAACGTTCAAGCTCCAGGAGAAGGCAAGCAGGATCGCCGTCGCTGTCAGGTATCCAAACCGTGACAGGCGAGTCCACCGTGTCTGGCGCCACGAGTGAACACCAAACGCGAGCCCTGCGGCGCTCAAAACTGCTGCCAATAACGGCGCCGCCAACAGCAAGGCCAGATTTGGCTTGCCAGCAAAATACAGGTCCAGGGACGCGGACTCCGACGTCGGTAACAGAAGGGCAAGAAAAGCGATGTTAATCGCCGAGGCCAGCACAATGACGCCCACGGCGAGCTTGTCGGTTAGCGCAGCTCGCCTCCATAACCTCAGTTTCCAGAGGCCAAAGGCAATCAAAGCCAGCATGACCAGTACGCCCAGCCCAATGATGACGCCGTGAAGCGTCGTGCTGGTTGAAACCGGCACCGTTTCCAGCGCGCGCCAGGGGCTGTCAAACATGTGGGTCACAACGCCCTTCTCATTGCGCTGGAAGGCAATCACATGATCAGGGTTCTCCAGACTTGTGAACACATCCTTTGCTGTCGGTATATAGCGCTCCCCCTTATAAACAAGGCCCCCTCGCGCCGCTGTAGTGACACTGGTATCTGCCGTGACTATGCTGAACACTCGTGCCCAGGTGGAATAGTTTCTGCGGGTACTGCGATAGCTGCCAACAAAATCGTCAGAGCTTGCGGCACCCGCGAGGCTTAAGTTGGACACTTTGTTTTCGGTGGCGCGCGGGTAATACCGATCAAAAAAGGCACGCTTGATCTGTGCCAAGGCAGGCTTCGCGTTCAATGCGTTAGTTGAAATAAACAGGCCCAGACTGTCTTCGGGCATCATCACCAGTGTCGAGTGAAAATAAGCGTGGTTACCACCATGACCATACGTGAAGCGGCCATTGTGCGTGTATTCGCGGAAACCGTGCAGTGATGCGTCAATCGCGGGGTGGTGCCGGTGCGTGGGCTCTCGCATACGGCGCACGCTGTCTTCAGAGAGAATACGCTGCCCGTTGTAGGTTCCGTCGCCGAGATGCGCAATCATAAACTTCGCAATATCTGCAGCCGTGGCTGACAGGGCGGCGGCGGGGCCAAGATCCGAGTAGATATAGCCATCATCGATGTTCTCACCACTGGTGCGGCGAAAAGCTCCCGATGTCTCTCCTGGCAATGTGTCCGGCAAGGGCTCGACGAAGGTCGAATGCGACATCCCTAACGGATTCAGGACGTTCTCCGCAACGTATTGATTAAACGGTACGCCGGATACGTTAGAGACAATTAGCCCGGCCAGCGCAGACGCCCAGTTTGAATAGGCGGCGTATTGACCCGGCGGTCTTACGCGTTCTGGAATGTAGTAGGAAAGCGACTCGGCGGAGCCGTGCATAAGATCAAGGTCTTTCCGGAAAAGCCCTATCACGCGGTCCTCAAAGCCTGCCGTATGGGCAAAGATATGACGCAGGGTAACTGGCTGCTCGAAGGAGGCCGGGATCTGGAACTGCGTCAGATAGGTGTTTACGTCAACATCAAGGTCAAGCTTGCCTTGCTCAACCAGTTGCATAACGCTGGTCCAGACAAAGGTCTTCGATATCGACGCCACGCTAAACCGAGTGGACTCACCAGTGGCTGGAATGGTGCGCTCCTGATCCGCGTACCCATATCCTTTAGACAGAACGACATCGCCGTGGTGAACGATGCTGATAATTGTGCCCGGTATATCGTTGGCCGTCATCGCGGTGGTGACTGCACCATCAACAAAAGGTTCAAGACCCTCCAGCGTACTGAGTGCCTCTGTTGAACCTGATTCTGTTTCCAATATTGCAGCCGGGCCGTCACCATGGGTGACCGACGTACTTAACATTGCGCAGGCGCAAAGAAATCCCCTCAGCGAAGGTGTCCTAAGCGACCGTGCTGCCTGCCTGGCCATGTTGCGCGGGATTTTGAACAGTTGTCTTGTGGTTGACGTCAAATTACTCACACCTGTGGTTGTGGGGCTTCACTGAGAAAGAAACGCTGACTAGCACGCGATTATTCTGGCGGAGCGAGCGCTACGTCAACTATCTTTATATAAAAATAAATTGGTTTAGGGTATTTTTAGGGAAACAGAACGGATCATGTACCCATCGCCTATGCACCCATCGCTTATATACCCGCCGTTTATGTACAAAGATAATACGAATGCGCCTTCGATTAACGGGCCAGGCAACAAAACTAGACGTGTCGTCTTGTTTATCCTTACGTCAGTGCTGTGTGTCGTTCCTGCTGCAATGGCAGCACCCGAGCTAGAGCGCCGATTGCTGGAGTTTGATGGCAGAGCATCCGTTGAAGTGTTCGAAGGCAGGCTGGCCGTGCCGGAGGTGCGTAGTCAGTCAACGTCAAACACTATTGAGCTCGGCTTTCGTATATTGAAAGCGGCGCCGGGTGCCACGGGAGATCCAGTGTTTGTGTTGGCGGGTGGGCCTGGCGGCTCGTACAACCAGACGATGGAAGAGGGCGGCCTGGGTTATTACGGTCCTGTCACGCCAGAGTTATTTGCCAGGACGGGCGATGTCGTGCTGCTGGATCTGCGAGGGGTGTATCTATCGACGCCGAACCTCATCTGCGATGGCCCCCCGTTTACTCTTCGCTCCATCAAGACCGAGTCTGACTATCTGCAGCTTTCTCGCGACGCAGCCGTTGCTTGCCGCGAGAAATTTGTCAGCAACGGCATTGATCCGGCCGGATACACCATTCTTGAAGCCGCTCAGGATGTGATCGATCTGGCTGACGCCCTGGGCTACGACCAGTTCGCCGTATACGGCGCTAGCTTTGGCAGTTTCTATGCGATCACGCTGGCCAAGTACCATCCTGATCGGATTTCTCGTTTGGTGATTAGTGCGGTTGAGAGTCTCGACGACACGATAGACGACTACGCAGCGGTACTGGAGCATGTGAGGGCCATTTCGGCGCTCTCTACGCCAGTCTGGCAGGGTGCTTACGGGGCGTCAGGCCCTCTGGAGGCGTTCGAAGACTTATACGCCTCATTGGCTGCAAATCCGGAAGCCGCTAGTGGGCTCACAGAATTTGAGCTGAGCCTCAGTTTGATGGGGGGCATCAACTTCGGCCTTTCCAGTCGCGACGGCATGGTCAACTGGCCCTCGGCAATGGGGAGCCTCATGGAAGGAGACGTATTCCTTCGCAAACTCGCTCGCTGGGGGCTGCCCTTCTTCATAGGGCGCGGGAATCGCGCGGGTGTGTCAGGTCCTTTTGACTGCGCCACCAACGTCTCTGCAACGCGCAGGGAGTATCTCGACAAGACCACACCCGATATCTACAAGCCGTATGTGGCCATGTTTGATGCCGGTTGTGAGGCATGGCAGGTGGCCAGATTGCCTGCGTCGTATTTCGATCCATTCGAGTCGGATATTCCCGCATGGATTTTCCACGGTGACCTTGACACCAGCACCCCTATGGTTAATGCACAGAATGCTTTATCGCTGTTCCCCAGGGCGTCACTGACTGTGATAGAGGGCGGCTCCCACGGCAGCTTCTGGGAGGCCGCCAGCCAAATAGAGGGCTTTGATGACGCGGTCGTTGACTGGATGATTACGGGCAAGCCATTGCCGGAAAGCGTGAGTCTTCCGCCTGTGGAGTTTGCTCCATTGTAGGTTGAGAGCTGGCCTGCGCGGCGGGTTGGGTGGCTGCAAGAATTCGAACGCTACTAGCGTCACGACTATCAGCGACAGCGCTCTCGCGCTACCATGCGCACGAAATCGCAGCGCTTAAGATTATCCAGCCCAAGGGAACATTTGTGTCTGAGCTACAGAGTTTTTACTTCCAAAGCTATGCCGAATGGCATCAAGCCATTACGGAACGCTGCAGGATTGACCTGACCCCGGATTATGCGCGCTCAAGGATTGACGCGCTGCGTAACCCTGAAGATCCTGCCACACGAGAGTTTGCTTCCAAGTATGGCAATGCCTATCTCGATCAGGTGGTACGGTGGTTTGAAATGGCAGAGCAGGGCAGCCTTCCTACATAGAGCCTCATAGAGCCTGGCCTGCATAGAGCCCTGGCCTGGGTTTGCCCCGCAGCCCCTGGCCGTAGCCATCTGAATTATTCAGGTATTTCGGGCAGGCGTTTTGGTCATGTGGTTTGGCGGCGCTTTTAATCCCCGTAATGGCGCTCTTTTTGCTCGTACCGTTCCTGCGCTTCAACGGACATTGTCGCAATTGGACGCGCTTCTAGCCGACGCAGGCCAATCTCCTCACCAGTCTTTTCGCAAAAGCCATAGGTGCCCTGGGTTATGCGCTCCAACGCCGATTCTATCTTGCGGATCAGTTTGCGCTCCCTGTCTCGCGTTTTGAGTTCCAGTCCAAACTCCGTTTCCTGAGTAGCGCGATCGTTTGCGTCTGGAAAATTGGCGGCTTCGTCCCGGAAATGATGGATGGTGCGATCCACCTCCTCCATGAGTTCTTGCTTCCAATTTTCAAGAATTGTTTTGAAATGGGCCAGCTGAGCATCGCTCATATACTCTTCATTCTTTTTCGGCTTGTAAGGCGCAACACCGTGAATGTCGAGCTGCGACACTGCCTTGGGGGCACGTGAGCGACTTTTGCTGGCCGTCGCCTTGGGTTTTGATCCGGACTCGGTCACTTTGCGAACGTTTTCGGATTTACGAGCCATGTATAACTCCTGGAGACACTTGAGTTGCTGGAAGGGGATGCGGTTTCGTGAGAACTCATTAAAATGATACGGTATATCATTTCGGCAGGAGCTCGCAACAGACGCTCCAGCTGGGATTATTTTAGACCGCGTTTAAACCGTGAACAAACTACATTGTCGGCAAACGCCCAAATGCGTGAGAAACAGATTGTGACAAATGAAAGAAAACAGCGTGAGGTTTCCTCAGTACCTATTACCGTGCTGACGGGCTTCCTTGGCAGTGGCAAGACGACGCTCCTCAATCATCTTATTCAGCTTCCAGAAATGGCGCGCTCCCTGGTTATCGTCAATGAGTTTGGAAAAATTGGTCTGGACCACAATCTCGTAGTTCACAGTGAAGAAGATGGCATTATCGAGATGTCGAGCGGCTGCCTATGCTGCACGTTTCGCGGCGATCTCGCCAATACGCTGCGCGACGCGCCGGGGCGTTTCGCCAGGGGTGGCGAGGTCTGGTTTGACCGGGTCGTTATCGAAACTACCGGCCTGGCGGATCCCGCGCCCATCCTGGTGACCCTGATGACAGATCCCAAGCTGGCACGCCGATACTATCTGGATGGCGTGATCACTGCGATCGACACAGTAAACGGCAACAACACGCTGAACCACCATACTGAGTCAGTGAAACAGGCCGCGATGGCTGATCGGTTGCTGCTGACAAAAACCGACATGGCTGAGCAAGCAGCGTTGGACGGCCTGCGTCACCGGTTACGACACCTCAATCCTGGTGCTCCGCAAATTACCTCTGAGCATGGAGCAGTTGATCCTGAATTGCTGTTTGATGCGGGCCTCTATGATCCCAAGACGAAGAGTCTTGACGTACAAAACTGGCTTCGCGCTGAGGCCTATGAAGGCGCTTACCAGGATGAGCCAGGCGCAAACGCCGCTGAACCCGGCGGGCAGGCTGTCGACCGCCATGACGCGAATATCAGGTCGGTCTGCATCACCATAGACGAGCCCGTCAGTAGCGAAGCAGTAGAGAGATGGATTGAGCGGCTGCTGGCGTCGCGCGGTGGAGACTTCCTGCGCATCAAAGGCATTTTGAATGTCAACGAGCTTGATGGGCCCGTCGTTATCCATGGTGTGCAGCACATTTTTCATCCGCCAGTCATACTGAAGACCTGGCCCAGCGATGATCATCGCTCACGAATTGTCTTCATCACACGAACTATAGAAGAGGCAACGCTCCACGACACGCTGCGAGAATTTACCGGGTTAAGTGCCGAGTCGTCTCAGGGTTCACCGGAAGTGTCGGATGCACTCAGTGCCGCTGGAATATGAACGCGAACGACGACTGGAACCACGATGTCATTATCGTCGGCGCCGGTGCGGCGGGAATCGGGGTGGCGATTGCCCTGATACACGCGGGTATTGATGACTTAGTGGTTTTGGAACGTAACTGGGCGGGGTCGTCCTTTGCTGCGTGGCCTGCCGAAACCCAGTTTATTACTCCCTCGTTTCCAACCAATTCAATCGGCATGTTGGACCTGAATTCGATAGCGATAGGCGTCTCACCAGGCTATAGCCTGCAAAGGGAACACCCTACCGGTCATGACTATGCAGCGCATCTGGGGGCTATAGCAGACCATTTCTCCCTACCCATCCGCGAGCAGACGGATGTTATGCGCATAGAGAAGGAACCGGGCGGGGGGTTCTCCGTCTATACAGCAGAGTCAGTGTTATTCGCGAAGCATGTGATCTGGGCGGCTGGTGAATTCCAGTATCCACGCACGCTGCTCTTTCCAGGGAGTGAGTTGTGCCAGCACACTGCGACCATAGGCAGTTATGACGATGTCGATGGCAACGACATTATCGTTATTGGTGGCTATGAGAGCGGAATCGATGCGGCGTATCACCTGGCTTATCGCGACAAAATGGTGCGTGTCTTTGACCGCAGCTGTCCCTGGGAGAGCACCAGTTCCGATCCCAGCATCACGCTGTCGCCCCACACGCTAGAGCGGATGCAGGAGGACTGGTTCAGTGAGCAGGTTGAGTTGCACGCATACACGTCGATTGCATCGGTAGAGCAGTCTGACGCCGGCTACACGGTGACAACATCCGTTGGTGAGCAGCTTCATACCGAGACCGCCCCCGTTCTGGCTGCCGGATTTGAAGGTAGCCACACGCTGGTAGCCGATCTTTTCGAGCTGCGCGAGGACGGCTATCCGCTGCTCAACGACAGAGACGAGTCAACAGTCTCACCGGGCCTATTTCTCTGCGGGCCCGCAGTTCGACACGATAATCAGGTGTTCTGTTTTATCTACAAGTATCGACAGCGCTTCGCCGTCGTGGCAAAAGCGATTGCCAGCGCGCTTGGCCTGCCCGCCGAAGAACTGGAAACCTACAGGTTGTGGGGCATGTACCTCGACGACCTGTCCTGCTGTGGCGAGGAGTGCGTATGCTAACGATTAAAGAACATCCAGACATGGTCGTCACTTCAAGAGCAGCAAGACTGAAACGTGCCCTGAGTCCCGCCTGGCTTGGCCAGACTGCTGCTAGTTTGTGCTGGATGGCGAGCGTATTCAGCTACGGAATCAGCTCAACCGGAGACTGGCTGCAATTATTCGCCGCGTCTGCCTGGTTCCTATCCAATGTTTCCACACTGATTGCGCCGGCGACGGGGGGCGAACCGACTACTAAATAAGCGAAAGTCCCAGCAAAATAAGGCCCTTACAATCACTTGTCCCACCACGAGAAGGGCACTTTTTCATTACGCTGTCTCCTTGATGATAAAAACAACCATAAAAGCGCTCTGCGCGTGTTGCATGCTGCTTCACAGCCTTAATGCCATGAGCGACACGGCAGTTGTCGTGCATAGGCCCTGGCTCGCGCCTTCTGAAAAGCAGTATCGAACCAATGCGACACTCAAAAGTCGCTATCTTATCGAGTATAAGGCGCGAAGCGACGGTACGGTTACATCGATTTTGAGCGTCGGACGCCGCTTCAGTGTGGGAGACACGCTCGCGGATCAGAAAAATGAGCTATTGCAACTTTCGATGCAGCGGAACGAATCACTCGCACAGGAATTAGAGGCCGAAAGGGATATCGCAAAACTGGACGTCGACAACCTGGAAGCTCTCGTTCGATCCAACACGGTGTCAGCGCAGGAAGCCAAAACCCGAAGGCTGGCATTACGACGTTCCCAAGCAAGGCTTGATGCGCAGCACCTTGGTGTAAAGCGCATGCAGCAATCATTGGCAGACCTGACGACTGTTGCTGTACGTCAGGGAACGGTCATCGAGCGGCATACCAATATTGGGGAATATCTTGAGACCGGCGAGCCTCTGCTTACTGCAGTTGATATGTCTGCGGCGCAGTACTGGTTAACCCTGCCCCTGAAAGAAGCAGAGGAGCTAGCAGCGGACTCCTTCGTGACTGCAGGTCCTGGACAACGGCCGCTGAGGGTGGAGACTGTGATCCCTACTGGGCGTGCCTCAGTCACTTTGGTCACAGCAGAGCATGATGCGTCAGACCTGAACATTGGCCATCTTGCAGTGCGACCTGTAATTCTGCATTTCGCACCTCAGGAACAAGTGTCCTGGCTTCATCGTGACGCGATCGCCAACTATAAGGGCGTTTATCGCGTAGCGGTTATTGATGCGGACCAAAATGTCACCTTCAGACAGGTCGAGCCACGGGCGCAGAAAGGGCCATTTACAGGCGTGACCGGAGAATTTGATGAGGGAGACAGGGTGCTGATACGCGGTGAACTCAGCGCTGACCAAGACCAACCCATTCGGATTGCAGAAGATCTCACTGAGACCCTGAAAGCGCAGTTTGCGAGCCTTTTATCAGAGGGGCGCAAGCCTGCCGGCAGATGATGGATTTCTGTTTCAAGTATCGGCGAATCATTCTGTCGATGTACTTGCTGCTCGCACTGGCAGGGATAGTGGAGGCTTTTAATATGCCCGTGCAACTGCTGCCCACCGCTGATCAGACAGAAATCGAGATTGAAGCCTCGTGGCAACAAAACTCTCCACAGGATGTAGAGAGGCAGATGGCGGTGCAGTTGGAGAATGCACTCTCAACGCTGCCAGCGCTCAAAAAAATGGAGTCGCGGGTTACGACCGGCAGCGTCTCCACCACTCTGCTATTTGAAGACAGCGCAGATCCGCTGGCCTCTCTCGTGGCCACGGGCGCCAGGCTCAACCAGATCAAGAGCTGGCCGACAGATGCTACAGAAGCAGAAATCGTACAAGACGGTATCAGCGAATCAGCAACAGTGGCCACTCTTTTGTTGTATGCGAAAAAGGGGCGCAGGGTTAACTTTTCACAGAAGGATGAAGCAGCGCGAAACATCGTTGTCCCAGCACTACTTAGCCTGCCGGGCGTGAGCAGGGTGGACGACACATTTTCTGCTCGAGATAAGGTTCTTTGGATTCAGTTCGACCCATTTGCTATGAGCCAGGTGGGCATTACCGTGGCAGATTTGCAGCAGGCCGTAGCGGGATTACGTGACAAAAGTGGCGGCGTGATCGACCTTGGCAGAAATCGGGTTGCGCTGCGGTTTAAAAATCAGCCTTTGAAGAGAAACCTTTCGCAGACCGTCATTGCCTGGCGAGAGGAGAGACCGATATATCTTGGGGATGTGGCAGACATTGTTGATGACTATGCTCCGGCGCAAAACATCACGTATAAGAGCGGGAGCGAGGCGTATTACTTGCGGCTTTTGCGGGGCAGAGGCGTCAACTCCTTTGAGGTACTTCAGGAAATCAAGCTGCGTGTTCAGGAACTGAATGCTGGAGAACTGGCGCCTTTAGGGCTTGAACTTGGTCTGAGCTTTGACTCTACAAACAACATCGAGCGCGCCATTAACAGTGTTCTCTATAATATGTTGTTGGGAATCACGCTGGTCTACCTCGTACTTTTTTACTTTCTGCGACGCCATTCCTCAGCACTTGTAGTAATCGCAACAGTGCCAGCATCAATTTTTTTGACGCTGTTTCTCCTATCGCTAACGGGCACCAGCCTGAATGTCATTTCTTTAGCAGGTTTGGCTTTGTCGGTCGGCCTGATTATTGATGCCGCCGTTGTCGTGCTGGAAGCTATTGAGAGTGAAAGCACCGGTTCAGTGCTACTAACCGCGGCCATCAATAGGGCTGTACGTAAAGTCGCGAAAGCCTTGTTCGCATCAACCCTGACGACGCTGCTCATTTTTATTCCGATTGCAGGGTTTGATGGAGACGTGGGCAATCTCCTCGCTGACCTCGCTCTAACCATGGTGCTGGCAATGACCGTTTCATTTGTAGTCGCCATGCTGATTCTGCCTCTACTGATAAAAGTATTTCGCGGGCAGACAGCCGGCAGCCGCGCCTCCGACTACTGGCAGAGCCTGGCCCGCACTGTAACTTCTGCCAGCGACACAAAAGCCAAGCGCATTGTGCTCCTGCTGCTGCTTGTCGCCGCACCTTTGGCAATGATCCCAGCGATGCTTCCCGAGAGAGAGCTTCTTCCCAACGCCGGTGATGTCTATATGCGTGCATCCATAAATCTGCCGGTTGGAAAAAACACCAGGACGCTGCGAGGCGAGGTGGCTGATGTATTAAATGCGCGACTTGCCCCTTACCTGGAAGCCGATTCACCAATACCGATCAGGTCGTACAACCTCGTGGTATCGTCCGATTTCGCATTTATCGTCGCCTATCCTGAGCTGCCAGAGCAACTGGACGAACTGATTACCGCCTTTGAGGAGCAGATCTTTACTGATCTCGTAGAGGTCTCTGCATTTGTGGCTCAAGAGCCTATGATTTTTTTTCGATCTACGGGCTCGAAAGAGATTGAGCTCAACATTCACGGTACTGACCTCAGCGGTATGCAGCGCATTGCTGTTGCAATAAGGGATGCCGTCATACGACGCGATATCGCAAAGGGTATTCGAATTATCCCGCCAGCCGTAGACGATGCGCCTCTACTGGTGGTGTCTCCTGCATCCGTCGCAGAGAAGGATTTTGGCTTCAGCAAGGAAACCCTCGGTGATGTTGTTACTGCATACAGCGGTGGATTGTACGCAGGAGAATTTATTGATGGCTTGAACACTTACGACATGTATCTACGAGGCCCAACCTGGGAGAACCACGAAGAGTTTGCGCAGCTACAGGTGCTAGCCCCGAGTGGGGAAAGCATCAATCTAGGAACACTGACGGACTTTGCCGAGCAGAAGGGGCCCAGCACAATCCTTCGGCTTGACGGTCAGAGCACAGTGAGGCTGCAGATTACGCCGCCGCCCGATAGGGCTCTTGGCTCCGTTGTCCAGGAACTGCGTGCGCTTGTCGCTCAGGACTTTTCGGACAGACTAGCGGAAAGCCAAATGCATGTGAGTTTTAGGGGCAGCGCTGATGAATTTGAGCAGGCCATGTACCGCATGGGCATTGTTGTATTGCTGGCATTGCTGGGGCTGACAATTGCTTTAACGTTGACCTTCAACTCACTGCGCTGCGCGCTAGATATCTTACTGACCTTACCCATCGCACTATTTGGCGGCGCGTGCGCAGTCTGGCTTATGAATTTGTTTAGCACTGTGGCATTAGATATTTTGACAATTATCGGCTTTGTGATTGCAGCGGGGCTGGTTTTGAATAATGCAATCCTCATCGTTGCTGAGCGCCGCGACGCTGTTGCATCCGGGCTCGGTGCGGCAGAGGCTTTGCACAACGCTGTAGCAGCCCGTTCCAGGCCTATCTATATCTCAGCGCTCACGTCGATACTTGGCATGATGCCGCTCATGCTCTCTCCAGGCGTTGGAGCAGAGATGTATCGAGGTATGGCTGCAGTTCTTGTTGGCGCTATGGTGTTTAGCTTGGCGGGCAGCGTGTTTATCGTGGCAGCATTAACCGATCGGTCGCCGAATACTGACGCTGGGGCCGCCATATGAGACGCTGTGGCGGTCATGTGAGACGCTGGGGCGGTTGTATGAACAGAAGAGAGCGCTCAGACGGACATATCAATTGAGTTTTTCCGATCACCTCAACGGCAGCATCGTGAGGGTCGACTCCACCACCGTTTCCACCTCTCTACGCTGTAGCGGAAGTACTTTTAAATTGAGGTCCTGGTGTCGCGTGACTTGATCAGCCAGGTGCCGGCAGGCGCGAAGACGATAGTCGATAAACCAGCACTGACCACCGGCGGGCGTTGCGGTTTCCATATGCCCTTCGGCGCCCGGCGCTATTTCCATTATCGCCATCCAGTCCGGTGCGCCATTGTGCGGTATTGCCGCATCGAGGTATCCAAGCGTAACCCCAGCGCCAGTGTAGCCGGTTGAACGAACGAAAGATGTTTCGGATGGGGCAGGCCTGTCGCTGTCAGCTTCGCTGAGGGCCTCCAGCCCCTGATAGCGCCAGTACACAGGCTGGCGCCATTCAGCAGGGTCTTTCCCAGCAAGCGCTTCCAGCTCACGCCATGTTTCGTTTAATGTCCTGGTGATGACTTGGGAGCGACTCGAACCGTTTAGAAAGTCCCACACAGTGGGCAAGCCAGCGTCCTCACCCTCAAGAGCACGCAGCAGCAGGCTGGTGCCGTACTTGATATAAACATCCGCATCGAACTTGTAATGCCACTCACCCAGATCATCGCTAAAGAGGGTATCCATGGCTATGCGACGCCAGGTGCTGTATATCAGCAAGCCAGGATGATCGTAATTCCCATCCCGATCTTTATCGACGTAGGTGCCGTCCCACAGCCGAATGGTATCGACCAATTGGGCGCGCTTCGGGTCAGGATACTCCGCCAGCGCTTCGTCCAAGAAAGGTAAGAAGTATGCCGGATCCGTTGTCTGCAAATCGACGCTGCCCCAGGAATGTGCCAGCGTGCGATTAATCTCCCGCAGATCCTCTATGGAGATACTGTCGTCACGGTCGAGGAGTCTCAGCGGCAAATAGGTTCGAAAATGCTTGCCCCAGCGTGCCCCGTCACCATACAGGGTGTTGGCTGCGGGCTTGTTGTTCCAGACCACCAGATAACCGCGCTCGGGGTTGGCAATGCTCGGCAAGTCCGCGGGAGCAACGAAACCCTCCCATTCAAATTCACCGGTGCCAGGCGTCGGTAGGCGAGGATCTACGCCATCAGCGCGGATAGGAATGCGGCCCACCTGCCAACTCTGGATGTGGCCGTCTTCCCCTCCCACCGAGATATTTACGCTCCCCGGCAGCCCCGCGCTGATGATGTTGGATATCGCCTCCCGTGACGGCGCACGGGCAATATTCAGAAAACTGGACCATGCCTCCAGCTCCTGTCCCCAGATGGCCCAGCGTAAGGCGTAGGCTCGACGGTTGTCTGTGTCCCACTCTACTACCTCTCCATGTACGGTCCGTGCAACCTCGAGTTCGACATCATCGCCCCCGGCGACTTTAATACGCTCGATTCGGACATCCATGTCGCGCCACTCACCCTCAAACCAGTACCGATGTTTGTCTTGCGGGTGTAGCTGCTCTACATAAATATCTTTGGTGTCCTGCTCCCCGGTGGTAATCAGCCAGCCAAAATCACGGCCCCGACCCATGATCGGCAGACCAAAGGGTGCGAGGCTCAGGCCCGCGACTTTCATACCAGCCCCCTCAATGTGTACCTCATGTCCATCGGCGGTGGCTTGCATCATGAGAACGTTACCTGTGACTGATCGCTCCGGGCCTACCACCAGGCTGCGACTTGCACCTCTGGTCAGACCAGCCAGTGCCAGAGCACTCTCGTACCGCTGCAGGCGTTGACTGAATTGGTTTGCGGCAATTCGAATACTGTCAGGCGCCGGGGACTGCGCCGTAGCGTCGTTCATTGCCACTTGCGCTTCCGATCTGCCTTCATCCTGCGCGGTAAAAGCATATGCATCAGGATCTGTAAGCACCATAACGTCGTTAAACAGGGTGCGGCCGTTGGATTCACCGTGCAGGGCAATGAGATCATCAAGCATGGTCTGGTTTTTGAGCTCATAGCCGCCAGAGGAGCCGAAAACCCGGACGACGATGCTTAAAGCGTCAACAAGATCGGTTACGGTATAGGGGCGAGGTTCTATATCGAGACGTTGAAACTCGAGCGGCAGATATTGCTGAGGTTGCGCCTGCATTTGGGCGACGTAGTGATTGATGCCGGCCAGCATAGCCTCCAGATGTGCACGATGCTCCGGCTTCATTGCCGCGAGCATGGACTCGATCTCCCGGTCTGAATAGCTGCTGCGGCGTGCAACGATGTCGGCATCCACAGCGACCTCGCCGAACACTTCAGCCAGCTCTCCGGCGCCTACGCGGCGCAAAATTTCCAGTTGAAACGCGCGATCTTCCATCTGCGAGTAGCCTACAGCGAACAGCAAATCTGCCGAGTGATCGCCATAGATATGCGGGACCCCGAAGTTATCCCGCAGTACTTCAACCGTACCTTGCAGCGCGGAAGACTCCAGCGTGTACTGTGCTTTGACAGGAATCTCGCCCTTAAGGAAGAAAATCAGCACCAGGGAGATGCCTGCCACTATTACAAGCGCGGCAGTGAAACCTC
This sequence comes from Pseudomonadota bacterium, assembly GCA_038746745.1. Classification (GTDB taxonomy): domain Bacteria; phylum Pseudomonadota; class Gammaproteobacteria; order Pseudomonadales; family Halieaceae; genus JANQIO01. The sequence goes on along the minus strand of JBCDKJ010000001.1, from coordinate 134,041 downwards.
TACGCAAGGACATCATTAACCTCCGACCCAGCGAATCTCAGCGATACATCTTTTAGTGCTGGATGCATCGGACGCGTTGACAAAATCTCGACCCGATCTCCACGACGAATAGAACCTAACACTCTTGGCAGTGCATTCTGGCCGAAAAAAATGCCTTTCAAGTCATCAGAGGCGCCCCTGCGTGTCGCTATCAGCGTGGCCACCGGTTCCTTAGACAAAACCCTGCCGGTCGTCTGATCAATGGTCGGAACCTTGCAGCGAGCGCAGGGAAGCACAAGCTCAATCACCGCATCCCCAATTCGCAATTCGTGCAGAACATCCTCTTCAAAGGCTTCCGCGCCTCTAAGCACGAGGTTGGGGCGGAACCGATCCATGCCGACCGCTTTGTCCCCGAGCCGCGCGTTCAATGCATCCAAAGATGCGCGGTTAGTGACCAGAAGCGGCATGCTGTCGGCGAAGCTGACCTGATCACCGGGTTGCGAATAGGCGGGGTCGGTCGGTCGAGGAAACCTCTCGTCCATCTTCACCAGCCGGCAGGGCATACCTAAAAAGTCACTGAACCACCGTGCGGCCGCTTCTCCAGCATCCAGTACTCTGCACGGCTCATCCCAAACGCTCGCGGCTCCGTCGCATTCGGCCAGCGCTTCCTTGTCGACCTGCAGGGAGTCACCCGCCGGCGTATCAAAACGTATGCCGTCGTCGTCAGTAGGCAGGGCCTTGATCAGCGCGAGCTTTTCACAGTCCTGGTCCCGCTGCGTAATAAATACACCGCGACGATCGGGCTCATCACGGACCAGGAGCCACCTGCGGTCATACTGTGGCCCAAGCGCCGTAATACGCAAGCTCTCGACCTCCAGCGCCGCCGCAGCTTTCAGCGGATACACAAAGCATGCCTCCACCTCAATGGTCATCGACGCTCCTTAAGGATCACAATAGTGAGTGCGGGGAATAAAAAAAGGCAGCGCCAGGCGCTGCCAATTGCTCGGGTTACACCCAGGAGTCTCAAGGTTCGTAGAGAAGCCGCAAACCCACTGAACGCGGACGCGTGCGGTTGGCGTTGCGCCAGTTGTGGTAGGGGTCCTGCCACTCGTTCTCATCGGTCAGGTTGGTGCCAAACAGCTCTACACTGAGGGCTTCATTGAAGGCGAGTCCGACTCGCGCATTGAGGAGCCCGAAGGAATCAGAAAACTGCGGCAATACGACGAAAGAGGACCGATCGATATAGCTCACTTCATCCCGGTAGTTGTAGTCGACGCGCACAAAGCCTGACCTGCCAGCGCCCCACTGGAAGTCGTAGACACCGCTCAGTGAATAGCTAAGCTCTGGAACATAATCCAACTCGTCGCCAGGAAGGTTAGTGGCGTCGTCTGCACGGATGTCCTTAACCTCGGAATCAAGCCAGGAAGCCGTGGCTGACAGAGACAGACTATCCGTTGCCTGGAACGCCAGGCCGCCCTCCAGGCCGTAAATGTCTACGTCGCCGATATTGCTAAGTTGAGATGTAAAGTTGAAGCCGTTGAAGACCAGACCGCGGCGCAGCATGTCGGAAAAGTCGTTATAAAAGCCAGCAACCTCAAAGGACAATCTGGAGTCGCTGGTTGAACCTTTGATCCCCAACTCATAGGTCAGCAAATCCTCAGGATCATAGGGCGGATCGCCAGCATCGTTAAAGCCGCCGCTACGAAAACCTTCAGACACTGAACCGTACACATTGATGTTGTCATTGAGTGCATAGCGTGCATAAACACGCGGGTCGAAGGAGTCGAAGCTTCCACTCTGTTCAACAATCGGTTCTTCCAGGATCAGGCAGCAGCTCTGCAACTGCTCACGATCCTCTTCGAAGTAGCGACCACCCACGCCCACGGTGAACCGTTCGGTAATGTCGTAGGACAGGTCACCATAAACAGCAAACGACTCCGACGTCGTTTCCTCAAAGAACCGATCTTCAAAGACCAGCACAGGCAGATCGTTCGGGACGCCCTCAAATGTGCGGTAATCGGCGATCAACTGGTCATCGAGTTCTCGGTAGAAAGCACCTACCGTCCAGGAGAAGGGCCCATCACCGTTTGAGACCAGCCGAAACTCTTGCGTGAATTGCTCGTTGGTATCGAAGCGATCGTCGTTTCCTTCAAACGGTCCACAGTTGGTATCACTGCCACACTGGTAGGCGAAAGGGTATTCATGATCGACGTCGATATAGGCGGTAGCGCTGACAAAATTGGCAAAGCCCAGATCGGCGTTAATCGTCAGTGCAGTGATTTCGTATTCCAAGTCCTTGGGAATCAGTCGAGTGCTGGGGTCACCCGCTACAAAAACTGTCCGATCTGGATTTTCATAGCCCAGGCCCAATTCAATTTCGTTCTGATGTACGTTGTACATCAACTCCACATCCACGCTGTCCGTAGCGCGCCAGAGGAGGAGGGCACGTACGTTGACCAGATCCTGGCCGTTACCATTTTTAATGCCTGCCTCGGGCTGGTCCTGCCAACCGCCGCCCTCCTGGAACCGCCCTGCAATTCGCAGGCCGAGTGATTCCTGGCTCAGAGGAACGTCGACAAAACCGGTAATGATGTTTTCCGGGTCTCCATCTTCAACATATGCCGACTGCGCGGTGAAGCCCACTTGGGTCTCTTCAAGGTTCGGCTTATTGGTGAGGTAGCGCACAACTCCCGCCATAGAACCCTGACCAAACAGGGTGCCCTGAGGGCCTTTGAGAACCTCAACCCGGGCCAAATCAGTCGCCCGGATATCCAACTGGTCACCGGCCGTTAATGCCACCGGAATCTCATCGAGAAACTGGCCCACCACCGGTCCAGCCCCGTACTGGTTGACGACCCCACGCAGGAATATCGTGTTGCTGCCTGGCCCGTCTTCTCGCATGGTCATGCCAGGAACCGCAAACTGCAGCTCCGACAGCGCAGTGACCCCGCGCTGGCGCAGTTCGTCCTGGGAAAATGCCGCCACCGACATTGGCACCTCGAGCAGTGACTGCTCCCGCCGCTGCGCTGTAACAATCACTTCTTCAAGCGCTCGCGAAGTACCATCTGCTTTTTCTTGCGCCTGGGCAACGGCCAGTGGCAATGGTGCCATCAGCAGGGTCGCTGTCAGGACACTATGGCTCAGTTGTTTTTTCATGGTTTCCCCCGTTGGGCACGAATCAGAAAGCTTCACTCTTGGTATCAGATGGTAGCTCAGCGAGATTGTCACAAAAGTTGCCAAATCAGACATTGGGGGTGCGTTAGAGACACCAGTCCAGATACTTTGTCGAAATCAGCTCAAAACGTCATCGCGAAAGCGTTGAAATATGGCTACCGGGCCCGCACGAGGAGCAGATTTAGAAGGGGAGGTGTGGCTATCCCGTGTGTGCGGGTAGAAGTGCACGCTGCAAAAATGTTCTTAGAAACAGCATCGCAGTCACGCCAGCAATGGCAATGCCTGCGTGCATAAACCAGAAATTGGCGGGGCCCAGAGGTTCGTAAAAGCGTCCCAGCCAACCGCTCAGGAAGCCTCCCAGAAAGATCGCGAGGTAGTAACAACTAACGAGCGTTGCGTTAATGCGAAGGGGTGCGCTGCGGGATATCAGCGACATCATAACCGGGCCAATAAAGAGGAAGGCTGCCCCCACCAGCAGGTGGAAAACCATCAACCATCCCATAGTCACCTGCTGCTGTGGTGTCGCGTCCCATTCAGCCACTGCCAGAGTGAGAAAGGCGAGCACCAGGACAGCAAACCCGAGCGCAATTTTATTTATTTCAGAGGGCTCACCCCGTCCCAGCCGCTGTCTGCGCCAAAGCCACAGCACCGGCGGCACTAACAGCAGCGCCGCACCGGCATCAATCGACTGAAACCAGGAAATCGGAACGCTGACGCCCAGCAGATCGCGGTCGACTCTGGCTTGTATCCACAGCGGATAGCTATTCCAGACCTGTGTCTGGCCAGTCCAGAACAGCGCCGCGACGAGAATGAGCGCGGCAATCGCAACAAGCTTCTCCCTATCGCCAGGCGCCCAGTGGTCTTGTCGTGCCTGCTTGTCGAACGGTGCATCCGCGGGAAGGTGGTGGCGCCCACAAAAGTAGACGGCGCAGCCCACCAGCATGCCTACGCCGGCAGCACCAAAACCATAGTGCCACCCAAGACGCTCGCCAAGCGTGCCGCAAATCAGTGGGGCCGTTGTGCCTCCTGCCGTTATAGCGACGTTGTAGAGCGTGAATGCTGTGTCCCGACGCTGGTCCGCTTTTTCGTATAGTGCGCCAACCTGCGCTGCCAGATTCCCTTTCAAGAGACCACAACCAATAATCAGCAGGGCTAGTGCGACAAGAAACGCCTGCTCGTAGATCATCAGGAAATGTCCGGCGACCATAACAGTACCGCCCAGCATTACCGCGCTGGTCCTGCCCAGATAACGATCCCCAAGGAACCCGCCCAACACGGGGGCGAGATAAATCAGGCCCACATACAGACCAAAAATCTGCGCAGTCATCGCCTGAATCGACAGATCGCCGAACACCGCGCGCAGCAAATCGGCAAACTGCACAAACCCCAGGACCTCATCACTCTTGCCATCCTGCAGCAGATAGGAAGCCATATAGAGCACGAGTAGCGCCTGCATACCGTAGAAGGAAAAGCGCTCCCAGGCCTCGGCAAAAACGATATACGCGAGCCCTCTGGGGTGGCCAAGGATGTCTTCAGCCTGGTTTGTCGGAAGCGATTCTCCGGCTGTGTAGTAGACGGAAGTCACCGATTGTTAAAGCGCGTTATGGCATTCACGTTACGGCATTCACCTTATGGAACTGGGGACGTGCGTTTAAGCTGGCGAACAACAGCATTAAAAAAGGCGCGCTCGTCGACCACCTCGCCATCGAGCGGCTTCGACTGTGCACTCCAGAGCACAACAACAACGCGCTCTCTGGGGTGAATATAGATGTGTTGCCCAAACAGACCAGCCGCCATAAACGCTCCGTGCCAGTGGTCCTTTGAGGGTATAGGCTTGTTAACGCCCTTGGGCGCGGTGTCTGCACTGTTTGCATCGACCAGGCCCTCGTCGTCTTCTAGGTCATAGACAGGCCACCACTGATACCCATAGTTTATTCGCACGCCATCAACGATAAACGGTGAGCTGGCGTCAGCAAACCAACTAGCAGGCACCATCTGCCTGTCGCCCACCTTGCCTCCATGCAGCGCAAAGAGTCCGAATCGAGCATAGTCTCGTAACGTGGCACTGATGCCGCTGCCGGCGACTTCAAGCCCACCCGGCGACTCCAGCCACCAGCTTGCATCAGCCTCCATACCCAGGGGCACCCACAATCTCGAGGAGGCGTAGTCTGCCAGACTTTCACCCGTCGCCGCTCGCAGTAATTCGCCAACAATATGCGTTTCGCCAGTGCTGTAGTTCCAGCGCGTGCCGGGCGGCGCGATCCGTTTGAGGCCGCTCATAAACGCGAGAATTGCACCAGGCTGCTGCGTCAGTTGTAGTTCCAGCATGATGCTGCGGTGACTTTCTGGGTCTGTCGGGTCCTCCAGCCAGTCTACGCCTGAGCACATTCGCAATAGCTGGCGGATACCAACGCCCTGGTAAGCGCCGTCACGTAACTGCGGCAAGTAGTCTTCAAGCGGGTCGTCAATCGACTCGATCAGCCCCTCGGCTATAGCGATACCCACCAGTGTCGAACTGATGGATTTGGCAATAGACATCGACATCCAGCGCGACTGCTGATTAAGCCCGAATTCATAGTGCTCAAAGCAGATCCGGTCGTCTTTGAGGACGAGCAGCGCAGCCACGCGATTGAGTGACAGCACGTCGTACAGATCGTAGTCGCGACCGCCAGATTTTAAGCGCAACTCTTCAAATGTGACCGGGGCTTCGATCAGCGGTGCAGGCGCGGGGCCACGCGCAATTCTGCGCGAAGGGAACAGGCGTTCGATATGACTGAAGGCGCTGACCTGCTGCTGGGGATATATCCTGCCCGCATAGAGATCGCGAACCGAAGCGACCTGCTCGCTGGGGCAGTCTGCTTCCGGTGTGAAATACTCCCCAGCGAGCGGCGCCGAAGAAAGCTGCGTGTCGTTCATGCGGGTACTTCCTAGTCTGCCGCGCGAGTCAATAAGGCGCGCTGCTCCCAACGGCCCGGGTTCAGTACCACTCCTGCATCATCAAAGACCACCTCAATGGGATAGCGACTATTCGGCAGGGTGAAGCGATTCCGGGATACCGGTGTCAGGGCGACCGCTTTATTGCGGGGTATGGCAAACACGTCACGTTCACCGATAGCGCGCGCGTACAACTGGCCGCGTCGACGGGTGATTTCGAGGGTGGCGAAACGACTGAAGCTGTACTCACCGACATAGCGACCCAGTGTTGCTTTGTCAGGAGCCTCTGCAGCTACCTGGTCATCAGCAAGCGCCGGTGCCCTGGGCTGCTCTGGCACCGCAGCAAGAATGGCGTCCCACATCAACTCACTCGCCACCAGGCCGATCTCATAGCTGGGAAGAAAGCTTCCTGGACCTTCCTCAATTTCGTCTGTTGTCACCGCATAGAGCACATCGCCGTCCATTTCTGTGGCGAAGGGCTGAATAGCTCGCGCCATCGAGGTATGGACCTGCACGGCAAGACGCTGTAGCTCAGCGGTATGTAAGCGCCGGTTGGTAACCACCAGCGAAATTGTGGTGTTCTTCTTCTCCAGGGCTTGCTCGGCAGAGAGCTCACGTTCCCCGTTCCATCCCGGTTGCACGTTGTCCGGCGAAAAGGCGAGCAGATCCTTCACCTTCATCGACTCAGGCCAATCACTGCCTTTGAAACAGGCGGTGATGTTGCCGTCCCGATCCACTACAACTCCCAGCGCGTTGACCACCACGAAGACGGCGATCTTAAGATCGCCTATTTCTTGATAAGCCGCGCCTTGACCCGACTTGGCGTTACAACCAAAGGCACCGCCAAAGACCACCGAGCGTCCTGCTCCGTAAGCGCCGACAGGGAATTGCCCGGGTTTCGCTGCGCGATATGCGGCTTGTGCGAGACGCTGATCCGGGTAGATCTCATTGAGCCTGCGGCTTCCGAAGTCATAGATGATTGATCCCAACGCTAACCCCACGTTGGTCCAGTGTCCGCTGCGAATACCGTCATCCTTGAGCGCTGACGTAACGGCGGTTGCAGCTTCCAACCCGTACCAGGAACCACCTGCGAATACCACGGCGTCGGTGCTGGGAAAGTGGTAACCCAGCTTCAAATATTCGCTATTGATGGTGCCGGGTCCGCCGCCCCGTGCATCAATAGCGGCCCGCACCGGCCGCTTGAATCTGATGACGGTGACCCCAGTGGGGCCGTCCTCATACTGTCCAGTGCCAATTTCCAGCATTGGCCAATCGAACGTCAGGGCAGAGTCTGAAGAGAATCCGTCGTTCAACGTTATGGCCAAGCCTGACTGGTCATCCACCTGCGCCTGGCTAGTGGTTACTGCACTCATCAACATAGCAGCGGCAACGCCGTGCAGCCTCCGCTTACAATGCAAAATCTGCCAAACGCCGCTCGCTCCGGCTTTTTCGAGTGCCGCATCCTTCATTCGCTGTTCCTTCATCTGATTTCCAGTCCGCTATCGGTGCGTCGCGCTGGAATATCTCTCGCTGAGCAAACATGGTAAGTGAAATACTGCCGACTGCGGAGATGCGCAGTACGCACAGGGTGGTGACGCACGGTCAACGGGCAGCAGCTACCGCGGCAGGGAGACCCGTGCAGGCTCCAGCAGAGGCCCCGCAGGCAAGACAAGCTGTGGGTTGGTCTTTGATTAGTGCAAGTGATACAACACGGTATGGCAGGCAGACATGAGTAGATGAGCAGTCCAGATCGCAGCAATGCGGGTTCAGGCGAGCGCACGGTCCGTTCGCGTCCACCAGAGCGCAAAGCAACGCCTCCCTTTGAGGCCCTGCGCGCCTTTGACGCGGTCGCGCGACTGGGCGGTATTCGTCGCGCGGCGCAGGCCCTGGCCAGGGACCATGCTGTGATCAGCCGGCACCTGCGAACCTTGGAAGACTGGACCGGTACACGGCTGGTGGAGCGCACGGCTGCCGGGGCAATGCTGACGGAAGAGGGCAGGCACTATCACGCGCAAATCGGCCGAGCCATCGATGACATTGCCGACGCGACCAGGGGGCTGATCAAGCAAGGTATCGAAAACCATATCCAGGTGTGGTGCATGCCGGGCTTCGCCTTGCATTGGCTGGTAGAGCATCTGGCGCAGTTCGAAGCCTTGTATCCGGGAATCGATGTGGAACTGAAATCCACCCACGACGGCGCCGACCTTACCCGTATGGAGGCAGATATTGATATCCGTCTGCTGCCACAGGACGCGTCCACCGAGACACCGTTTCCAGGCGTCAGGGGCACAGAGTTTGCCAAGCCACCGATTATTCCCGTAGCGAGCCCGGAGTTTCTTGAGAACCAGCCAACCATAGAGTCTCCCGAGGACCTGCTCAAAGTCGATCTGTTACACGAAGAGGATTTTGACAGTTGGCGGGTGTGGCTGGATGAATTTGATATCGAGGATGCAGAACCTCACGGCCCGAGGCTGTGGGACGGTCATATGACGCTGGCAGCAGCCCGCCAGGGCCGAGGCGTTGCTCTTACCAACCGGCTGGTCGCCGCACCTGACCTCAGCGCGGGTTATCTCGTAGAAATCGGTGCTGGCAATGCCGAATTCGGCCCTGTGACGCCATGGACCTACTGGTTCTTTGCACGGGTGGACCGCTGGAATAACCCTTCTCTCAAGCGCTTTCGCGAATGGCTCTTCAAGGCCGTCCGTGAGGATATCGACCAGCTCAATACGCCAGTCGGATAGACCAAACCTGTAGCATTTGTTTGCAACGCGCTAAGCCCTGCATGCTGTTGCGCAACATGCACCGGCAAAACCGCCATAGGCATCTCCTGATGCGACGGCAGGATGGCTAACCTGTAGGCGTAGTCAGGGTGCATCAGAGGTGCTTTGACCGGGCTGGTGGAGTTTGCGGGGTTGGTGGGGTTGGCAGAGAAGTTGGCGCTGAGGTAGCAAGATGAGCAGATTTGCGGATCTGACTGAGTATGCAAGCTGGGATGCCACTGAACTTGCGGCGCACATCGCGGCGGGCACCTTGTCTGCAGATGAAGCCTTGGATTGCAGTCTTGCCATCATTGAAGTGGTGGACCCTCAAATCAACGCATTCGTTGAACTCGAAGAAGAGATCGCTCGTCAGGCTGCAGCCGATCTTGGCCTCGGTGCTGAGAAGCGGCCACTAGCCGGTGTGCCCATCGCCATGAAAGACTGTCTTGGCTTTGTAGCAGGTGCCAAACGCTATTTTGGAACCAGACTCTCCGACGGTGCCAAGCAGCCCAGTGACGACGAGATCGTGCGTCGATTCCGCCGGCTTGGGTTAGTACCCCTCGGCACCACCAACGTGCCGGAGCTCTCCTCGTCAATCACAACAGAATCCCTATTGCATGGCCCTTGCCACAATCCATGGCATGTAGATCATTCAACCGGCGGTTCCGGGGGAGGTGCCGCTGCGGCGATAGCCTGCGGTGCCGTGCCGATCGCCTATGGCAACGACTCTGCCGGGTCTATCAGGATTCCAGCGTCCTGTTGCGGGCTGTTTGGCCTCAAACCCAGCCGTGGCCGAGTTCCCACTGGTCCGGAGTTCAGTGAAGTCTGGTTTGGACTGGGTGTTCAGCACGTGATTACGCGCAGCGTCAGAGACAGTGCCAGCGTGCTTGATGGCGTCGAAGGGTTAGAGACAGGTGCGCTTTACAGTGCGCCAGATAAGCCGGGGCTATACACCGACGCTGTAAACCAGGACCCAGGACCGCTGCGCATAGCGGTGAGTAACGGTAGTAGCAATGGCATCCAGATCGACTCGGACTGCGCCCAGGCACTGTCAGAAGCAGCGGCACTGCTGGCAGACCTGGGCCATGATGTCATCGAGCGGAGCCCACCATTTGAGAGGGCGCAAATGGCCGAGCATATTGTGACCTTCCTCGCCGTGGCCCTGGCAGACGAACTGCCCGCCACGGCCGCCGCCAGCGGTCGCAACGTAAGCTCGGAAACTGTAGAGCACTGTCATCTCGCGCTGGCAGAGCGGGGCAGGGCTATGAGCGCGACAAAGCTCTCGGCCGCGCTCGAATACAGAAATGCCACAGCACGCAACTTCGGTGCTTTTATGTCAGAGGTAGATGTTTTGCTTACGCCAACCTTGGCAAAAGCGCCTGTCCCGCTGGGTTATCTGAATACCAATCAGCAAGATCTCGACGATTATCTGCATAAGAAGCTTACGTACGGCGCCTTCACACCACTGGCGAACTTAAGCGGTGCACCCTCGGCGAGTGTCCCTCTGCACTGGAGCCCGGAGGGTTTGCCCGTTGGTATCATGCTGACAGCGGCATATGGACGGGAAGACCTGTTGATTGGGCTGTCTGCACAACTAGAGCGGGCTAGACCATGGCAGCACCGAATACCTCCGATGCATATTGCACAACATCATTGCACAACAAAGCGGCCAGACCTGAGAGAGGAGCCGTGAAGCAGATACTAGCCTTGGGCTGGGTCGCAAGCTGTGCAGTTGCCATGGCGGCCGACCCATACCCACACGCTCACGAAAACATCGGCGAGGTTCGAGCACTGTACGACGGTCTCCTCGATCCGCAGCTACTCATCAATACGGCACGCAACACCGATCGCCTGTTTCCGACACGGACTGTCGAATCGAGCGATGACGTGCGACCGCTGCCGGCCAAATCAGAACCCTTTACCTATTTTCAGTACACAGGCGACGGCGATACTTACGACCTTTTCGACTACCTCGCTATTGGCAGAGTCAGTGGCCTGCTGGTGCTCCATCAGGGGCAGATCGCTTACGAAAACTATCTGCTGGGGAATTCGCAGGCAACACGCTGGATGTCCATGTCAGTCGTGAAGTCCATGACGGCAATGCTGGTTGGGGCCGCTATAAAAGATGGCTTTATTGACGGCGTCAACGATCCTGTAGTGAGCTATCTGCCGCAGCTAAAAGGCAGCGCCTATGAAGGCGTCACCGTAAAAGACCTGTTGCTGATGGCGTCCGGCGTGGCTTGGGATGAGACATATACAGATCCCGCGTCTGATCGTCGGGCAATGCTGGAAGCTCAGTTGGCACAGCAGCCAGGCGAAATACTCGGATTGATGGCGGCGCTTCCCAGAGCCTCACAGCCCGGTACGCACTGGAACTACAGCACCGGTGAAACCCATGTAGTGGGAGCACTGGTTAGAGCGTCGACAGGCGTGCCCGTTGCGGATTACCTGTCCCGCAAAGTCTGGCAGCCTGCTGGCATGGAGTCAGATGCAGAGTGGTGGCTGGAAGCACCTGGCGGACTGGAAGTCGGCGGTAGCGGCTTGTCAGCCACGCTTCGCGATTACGCGCGCTTCGGCCTGTTTATGCTTGAGAACGGACGGGTAAACGATCAACGCGTACTTCCCGACACCTGGATGCAGGAGGCAACGCGCGCCCACAGAATAGGGGGCGAAAGCGTCGCCTATGGTTACATGCTGTGGGTCATGCCTGATGGAGCCTATGCTGCGAGAGGGCTATATGGTCAGTGGGTTTATGTAAACCCAGCTCGCTATATCGTCATTGCCATGTGGGGAGCACAGCCCAAACCCACCGGCAAAACGGGCTTAAATACGCAGATATTTCTGATCGAGCTTGCTGCCGCCGTTGATCGCTTTTATAGCGACTCCATGGTCCGGTAGGAAAGAGACCAGGCAGCGACCTCAATACACCCAATCCAGGGAAATCCCCAGCGTACGTGGTTGGCGGATGTTGTAACTGGCCTGCAGCGCAAAGAGATCAGGGTCGGTTAACACACCGGAGGCTGCGAAGTTAGCTGATTCAGGCTCGTCCTCGTTGAGCAGGTTGGTGCCGAACAGCGCCAGTCTGTAGCCATCACGCAAAATCCCTATCTGTGCATTCAGCAGAGATGCAGATCCGACCCGCTCAGTGAGGCCTCCGCCCAGCTCTTCCGGCCCCAGATTGAAGATGTCAGATTCGGCGGATGAGGTGTAGTTAAAGCTTGCGCCCGCAAAGAAGCCGTTGAAGTGTTCGTAGTTCACACCGACGGTGAAAGACAGGGCAGGGGAGCGGTCCAGTGAGTTTCCGGACAGGTTAATAGGCGGATCGGCAAATTCATTGAGCGGAAAATCGTCGATGTTCGTTTCCAACAGGCCCACCGTGTAGAAAAAGCTGAGCGTATCAGATGCCTGATAGTCTCCTGAGAGTTCGAGGCCATACAGTGTCGTTTGGCCGGCGTTAAGGGTTATAGAAAAGCCTAGTTCGTCCAGTACAGTCACCTGCTGATCTTCGTAGTCGCTGTAAAAGGCAGTGGCATTCAAAGTCAGGCGGCCATCCATCCACTGGCTACGCAGGCCTGCCTCGTATCCGACGAGAAACTCCGGATCAAAGGTCACCACCTGGAACTGGCTGCCGAAGGCCGAGGTCGACAACGCTGTGCCACCAGCGCGATAGCCGCGCCGCAGGCTGGCAAACACCGACACATCATTGTTGAAAAAGTAAGTGACTGCCCCACGCGGCAGCAGCGCATCAAAGTTGTCGGATTGCAGCGGTTCGGGGGGCGGAAACAGCAGCCCGGCGCCGACGGCGCAGGGCAGCGTTACTTCGGGAATAGGCAAGTCCAGCAACTCACCTGGAATAGTTCCCATACACTCGTCCGGCAGTGTTTCTGCGGACACCAGTTCCTGCTGAGTGACAAACTCTTCCACGTCGTAGCGAAGACCGAGATCAAAGGCCCAGCGGTCGCTGGGCTCGAACCGCCAGGACGTAAAGAACGCGTAGTTTTCTGTCTCTGTGTCCTGTGTTGAGTTTGCTAGCGCAGCACTGTCGCCCGGCTCTACGGGGAAGGGAAACGCCGCCGAGAGCAACAAAGTGCTAAAGGTTTCAAACGCCCGCGTACTTTCAAAGTAATATGCGCCGACCAGGCCAGTCCATGCACCAAAGTCAAACTCCAGTCGCGCCTCTGCCGTGGCCGTTTGTTCGTCGGTAAACCCGAGCACACCCAGCTCTGCAAAGGAACTGACAAAACGGTCCTCACTGCGACCCTCTTGATCGACGTCCTCGTAGGTACCCAGAAGCTGCAAGCTGACCGCATCCGAAAAATCGTAGCTAAGATCAAATATGACCCGTGTCGTCTTATAGTCTGTCGTCGTCCGAAAGCGGGGAAAGGACTCTCGATCGTCGGGGTCAAAACCCTGGAATGAAGGCTCGTTGCCTGCACCCGGAGCGAGCACAAAGGGATCTGTGCCGGTAGTGCGGTCGCTGTATTCCAGCGTGAGCTGCGTGCTCAGCGCAGGGAGCGCACTGGGCTCCCACAGCAGCTTGCCGCGGGTGGCGAGGTTTTCCCTGAAATCAACCGTTTTGTCTCTAAAGACATCGGTCACGTAGCCATCAAAGTCCTGGTAGTCAGTGCTGAGACGAAAAGCCAGCTCATTCTCAATAATGGGGCCGGATATCACACCGGCGTACTGACGCGTGCCGTACTGAGCGCCACGGATACGGGCTGCGCCTTCCCAGTCATAGGACGGGCTGCTGGATTTCAAAATCACCGCCCCGGCAATAGCATTGCGGCCCTGCACCGTCGACTGAGAGCCCCGCAGCACCTCCACCTGTTGCAGGTCCCAGATGGACTGCAATCCAGACAGTGCCGCAGCAGAGGCGGGGGCTCCGTCGATATAAATGTTGATCGCCTGGCCTTGCCCGGCGCCGCCCGTGCCATTGCGGTTTACGCCACGAATATTGATCGAGTTGAGATTGTCCCCAATAAGCGACGTGTTAGCGGCTCTGGAAAGAGCCTCACCGACGGTAAACACAACTTCATCTTCGAGGCGCTGTGCAGAAAATACCTCCACCGATTCTGTGGTTTTCTGTATCCCCAGACCCTGCTTGGTGCCCGTCACGATCACTTCTTCCACGACCGGGTCACGTTCTACAACGGGCTCAGGTTTCTCAACCGGCTCAGGCTCCCTAACCGGCCCAAGGCTGTCGGTTTGAGCAAAGGTATTAACGGTTGAAAGGAGTAGAACGAGATGGAAGGCCGTGCCACTAAGGCTGCGCACGATGGTGTCTCTTACATATAAACTCCACGAGAGGCTAGCATTAATTAGCGCGAATGACACTCGTTCTCATTTGATTCTGGCGTGCAGCATTTCCCTGCATGATGCACTGCCTCGCCCTTGCCTTGTCCCAATCAACGGTTCAGAACAGAAAATCCAACGCTAAGCTCTAGAACTGGAGGTCCACGGTGATCCCAAACGTCTGCGGTTGCCGAATCCTGTAAAACAGAATGTTGTCGCTCAGGTCGTTATCGCCTAACAGAGACAGCAGACCGTTAATAAAAGTGTCCTGCGATGAGCCTTCGTCGAACAAATTGGTGGCATAAGCCGTTAAAGTGAGCCTGTCGGAGAAAGCATAACCAACCTGCGCGTTAACGATTGCGGCCGCATCTATCTCTTCTGTCAAGCCATTGCCCAGCAGTTCTTCATCGACGTTAAAAACGCTGGAATAGTATTCGTCCTGATAGGCAACGCTGGCGCCAGCGAAGAAGCCGCCCGGCGCGCGATAATTAACGCCAACATTAAATGACAAAGGAGGCGAACGCTCCAGCTCATTACCGGACAGGTCTATAAATTCATTGTCTGGCGTGTCCGGATTGTCAAACTGAAACAGGAACTCATCAACATTGGTTTCCAATAGTCCTACACTGGCAAATACGCTGAGGTCAGATGTTGCCGCGTAGTTCATCGACAGTTCCAGGCCGTACAGCGAAGTCGCACCGGCGTTGTCGATAACGGTAAAGCCCTCTGCATCTCTGAATGAGACTTGCTGGTCCTCATACTCGCTGTAGAACAAAGTGCCATTCACAGACAGCCTGCGTCCCAACCACTGGGAGCGCCACCCTGCCTCGTAGGTGTCCAGAAACTCCGGGTCATACGTCACCACCTGAAACAGATCCGACGATTCCAGCGCGTTGGACAGAAAGGTTCCGCCGGCGCGGTACCCGCGACGGTAGCCGACAAACAAGGAAGCGTGGTCAGTCAGATGGTAGGTTATGGCGCCGCTGGGCAGCCACACGCCAAGACTATCTGATTGCAGCGGTTCACTCGGCGGTAATAACGCCGGTGCGACTTGCGTGCAGGGCAGGGTGACAATGCCGGTTTGCCCTACAATTGCCCCCGGCACGGTGATAACGCAGCTTTCTGGTGCTACTAAAAAGTCTCCCGAGGAGTTTTGAGTTTCAAACTGTTCATCGTCGTAGCGCAGAGAAACATCAAAGGTCCATTTTTCGTTGGGGTTGTAACGCCAGGCGGTGAAAGCCGCGAGATTCTCGACTTCACCACGGGTCAGTGACGTAAGCGTAAGCGTCGTATCAGGCGGGTCAAGCGGAAACGGAATAGCGCGAGCCACTTCCAGGGTATCTGACCGGATACCGTCGTCCTCGGCCAGGTAATAAAAAACACCGGCAAACCCGGTGAGCTTGCCAAAATCAAATTCCAGCCGCGCTTCGGCAGAATAGATATCCCTGGTATTGTCATCTGCGGTTCCGAGTGTCGAAAACTGGTTGGTCGTTCGGTCGGTATCAAACCGGCGGTTGTCTGAATCTTCGTAGGTGCCCAGCAATTTCAGTGTGAGCGTATCGCTGATCTCGTAGGACACGTCGGCAAAGTAGCGCCATGCCTCAAAGTCATAATCGCTGATTATTGGCGCAAAGGTCCTACGCGCTTGCGGATCAAAATCCAGGTCACCCCGCTCTGATTGCACCTGCTGTCCAACAAATCCGCCAGCGCTTTGCTCCACATATTCAACCGACAGCAACGCACTAAGGCCAGGCACGGCCTCCGGCTCGATCAGGAAACGACCGCGCACAGAGAGATTGTCGCGCGAGCCCCGGTCATCACCGGACAGGGCATCCTCAATAAAACCTTCGCTCTCCTGGTGATCTACACTCAGACGAAAGGCCAACTGATCGCGAATCAATGGCCCTGAGATCGCAGCGGCCGTTTGTACTTCGCCAAATTCGGCCGCGCGAACCCGGGCCGTGCCCTCCCAGTCGAAGGTGGGTTTTTTCGACTGAACGACAATAGCACCCGCGATAGAGTTGCGACCGTTAACTGTTGATTGGGAGCCGCGCAGCACTTCAAGCTGCTCGATATCCCAGGAACTGGAGGTACTGAACAGCAGCGCATCACGGTTCAGCGGCATACCATCTTGAAACACGTTAATCGCGGTTCCCTGACCGGCGCTGTTAGTACCCTGTCGATCAATACCGCGAATGCTAACGTTAATCAGACCATCGCCGATCACTGACACGTTCGGCGTGCGCGCTAGTGCGTCCGCAATGTTAAACAGGCTTTCCTGATCAAAGCGCTGCCCGCTGAAGACTTCTACAGATTCAACGGTGTTTTGCAGGTTAATAGGTTGCTTGACGCCAACAACGACAACGTTTTCAACAAGGCGGGGCGCCTTAACTCCGCTTGCCGTTTCACGTTTGATAACGAAACCGCCGCCTTCCAGGTGCGTCGCCACCAAACCCGAACCCAACAACAACTGACTCAATGCGGCCTCAGCGGTTAGCGTGCCTGATACCGCAGGCGCTGTTCTTGCCTGTACGAGGTCAGCGGAAGCAAAAATGTCTACCCGAAGTTGTTTGCCAAGTTCAACAATCGAGGTCTTTAGCGGTCCTGGCGCTACCTCTACCGTCACGGTCTCTGACGTTGCAGAAACCTGCGCGTGTACACCAATCGCGTTCATGACTAACTGCGCCAGTAACAGGATTACGCCAGCTATGGAAAAAGCTGGTCTTAATAACATTCGTTTCAAGGGTATCCCTTACGATTAACTTTGCGATTGAGAATCAATCGCATTTCAATAGTAAGACTCGCCAAGACCCCTAAGCGCGACCTTATCGTTCAGAAATTTTAATTAGTGCGTCTATTCAGAGGGCTTAAGGAAGGGCACGAATGACGATGCGTGAAGTATTCGAGTTGTCGATCTGAACTGGAAATAGGGCAGGTAACGCCGCCAGCATGGTGGAGACGTTGTTTCCGTCAAAAGAGAAAGTGACCTTGTAATCGCCTCTGGCAGCCAAATCAGGTGCTATATCGATAGGCACCTCAGAGTAACGGTTGGCATCGGCGATAAGCTCGGCAAGCGGGGCATCCTCATAGCTCAGACGCTTGTCCCGCCAGGAGGCAAAGCTGTCGATGCTGAAATCGGTTATGTAAGACAGTCCCTCATCAGCAGTCGCTGTAATCGCTTGACCGGCCACCAGCTTTTTACGCACGACCATGTCAGTCGGGGCCTTATCCATCACAAAGGGGTGCGCTGCTTCGACTACGCCTTCCGCCACAGAGAGGCGCACCACGCCGCCGTTGTTGCGAACATCAAATACGGTTCCTACCACTCTGGCTTTAAACCCCTGCGCGGAAACGAAGAATGGACGTACGCGATCTCTTGTCACATCAAATACCGCCGCGCCACGAACCAATTCGACCCGTCGTGCGCCAGGTGTCATTGTGACTAGAATTTCAGTGCCAGGCCCTAGCGTAAGCGAAGACTGATCGCTGAGGACAATGTCTCGGTCTTCGTGCGCTGCCGTCGTATATGCCGTCATAACGGACACCGAGTGCTCCGCTGACCGCTTAGGCGGGGGCGCTAGCTGAAACGTTGCAAGCCCGATGGCCGCAACTAAAACAGCGAAAGCAGCCGGCCGAGAATATGGGAGCAGGGCAGTCAACAGCGGGATTAGCGAGAAGGGGCGTCTTCGTGCCGTTAGCGCTGGTCCAAACAGCGTCGGATTCATTTGTTGCCGATCAAGGGTTCCGTACGCTGACCACATAGTGGCAGCCCGCTCGTAGGCGAGCGCGTGACGTGGGTCAGCATCGCGCCAGGCTGCAAACGCGGCCAGATCCTCATCATCAACCGAACCGTTTACCACCCGAACATGCCACTCCATGGCAGCCATGCGGATCGACTCTGGCAGCAGATTATTTGACCCTACCATCAGGCGTCGCCAGCGGAGTCTTCTGCCAATGCGGTCTCAATGTCCACGGCGGCACGCGTAACGTGCTTAATAATGGCATGACGGGTGACGCCCAACCGCTTTCCGGTGGCGGTGAGGGTCAGACCTTCAACCCGATGCAGCAGGAAAGCGTCTCTGCGTCTTTGTGGCATTGCGGCGAGCGTCCTCTCGACGATGTGCAATTGCTGGTTTACTTCTAAGACGCGTTCAGGGTTGGCTTCGCTACCTGACGAAGGGAAATAAAGCTGCTCAATTTCATAATTGTATTTCGAGCGTGTCTCCGCATCACGTCTGTAAGTCAGCAGCAGATTCCGCGCGGTGCGCCATAGAAACGCCCTGAGGTTTCTTACGCTATTGATGTCCTGATAGCGTGACAGCCGCTCAAACGCCTGCTGTGCAACATCATCGGGATCGGGCGGGCCGTCACCGTAGGCCTTGCGCAAATAAAGCGCCAATTCGTCGCAGGTTGTTAAATACAGCTCTGAAATGATGTGCCAGTTATTCTGTGTATCGCCTAGGCAGGATGAAGGTGCTTTGTTCGTTTTACTCGGCCAATCTGTATCGAATCCGTCACCGGCCATGGATGACTCCGAACGCCGCAGAACAGCAGGGAGACACTGATACCTCTCGCTCTTGGCATTGACAGCCTGGCAGCACAGTATTTGAAGATTCGTTTTCAGTCATTCGCGTGACAATACCATGTAATTAACGAGAGCCAGGAAACGTTAGTTGGTAGATAGGGTTCCCTTGTATATTCGGGAAATCCAGGTCATATGCTTATCTAAACTACTGATATTTATTAAATAATTGGTCAGCTTAGGTAATTCGACGATAAAAAACGCAAGGAGAATACCGTAAAAACTCTACACATGTAGGGAGTGCGAGTTACCTTCCCTAAGTATCTAGGAAACCCTAGGTATTCAAGCCGCGTTGACACGGTCGCGTCCAAGCATGCTGTTTTGTCATAGCGAAAACCCGCAGGTCTAGTTTTCATCTGCATTGCATGCATCGAATCAATGTAAAAGGGAGGCCTTTAGCTCAGCAGTTGGCCACTAGAAGTACTTGGTGAGGCGGATCAATAGATTGCTGTCCTGATCGAGGAACCGGACCAGTTGTCCGCCATTGTCGTCAAAGTACCTGGCTTCTAGTTCAAGAAGCAGTGTGGTACCTAGGCGCCGCGTGTACTCAGCGGATGCGATGATCGCACCTGAATCTGTATCCACAAAACCACCTGCTAGTATCTCGGTATCCTGCATGTCATTAGGTGTAATGCGAAGGCCCAGGAAGACATCATCCTGAAACAGCGTGAGTGGGCTTCGGATGGCATCCCTATCGTCGTACAGATGTTCGATGATCACGCCCACGTCCGCGCTTGAGCCAGATACACCGAAGAAGGTGTACTCAAAGCCATATACACTCGATAAAAAGGTGTCACCCGAGACGTTTGCTGCGACGGCCTCACCTTTTAGCAACCAGGGTCCTTCCGTGAACTGAAGATCCACACCGGCCTGGTAGCGCTCCTGATACCGTGTTGTGAAACGGTTAGTGTCGGCATCAGGAATAAATAGGGCCTCCCGACTGGTGCCGTAAAAGCCGTGCAGGCCTACATCTATGCGGTCCGTTCGGGCGGTGTAACGGAGCGCGACATCGCCTGCCCACTCATCACCATTACGATCAAAATCAGGATTTCCCGTTTCTACAACAGGATCAACACGAAGCCTGCCTTTACTACCGGACAATCGTTGCTGGCGAAAATACGGCAAGTAATAGGCGTCCAGGCGACCACTCGACACTCTGCGGCCAACACGCACCATTGGCTGGCCCAGCTTTTCGCCCTGATCGGAGTCTTCGACCGTGTCGAATTGGTTGATAATGTCGACTACATTGCGTGATTCCGCAACGCCCCAAAAGACCTGCCCAATGCCCGCTTCGTATTCCCATAAGCCATCTCGCGTTGACCAGCTCGCTTCTCGCAAATCGGCGTAGGTCCTTTGTCGGTCCTGGCTATCAAGGCGAACGTAGGGCTCCACGCGCACGCGGTGGCGTCTATCGGCACTGCGCCAGCGCAGGTCACCGCCCAAGATGATGCCCGCCTGTACGCCGTCAAACTGTGGTTCAAATTGCGGCTCGTCAGAAAAGATACGACTCTCTATTGCAATATCCGGCGTGATGCGTAGCGCAGATTTCGCCGTCGAACCCGGAGAGACTAGAAAACAACACGCCGCTAGCGTAGCGACAGCAAGGTCGCTAGAACGCATCGAGCGCACCGGGCTCAAAATCACTCCGGTTCAGGTTGACACTAAAATCGTATTGGCCGGCTTCTAACACCGTAGACTTGCCGGTTAAGTGATTTGTCATCACCTGGCGATGAGGTCGCCAGACGCCACCGGCGTACTCGCGGTAATCGGTCAACTCCAGGGTTTTGAACAGCTGTCCGCCACGGTCAAAGAACTCGACCTTACGGCTCTGGAAGACCTGCGTATCGAAGTAGCAGTGCAGTTTGGTATAGCCAGAGCGCTCATAGAGGGGCTCACACTGGACTTTGTCTACCTCCGTCCCATCTTCCAACGTTTCTGTGCCAAGGTAGGTGTAGCCGTATTTTCCCAGCTCATTGCCGGTTAGGTCCTCAAAGGCAAATTCGGAGCCCACAAACGGACCGGATTTATTGGACGACGAAATCCGCTTCACCCGACGAAGCGCCGGTAGATAAAGCCACTGGTTGTCAGACTCCAGAACGCGGGCGTGAGAGAGCAGCGCTGTGCCTTCTACATCGGGTGGTGAGAAGAAGCGCGTCATGGATTTGTCACCATTGCCTTCGCCGGCTTTTTCCAGCGTATCGATCTGAAGATCCCGCACGGTTTCCCGACCCTGACGATCGCGGAGCGTCATCGTCAGACGGACGGAAGAACTGCCAAAACCTACGTCACTGCGATCCGAGCGGGCCGCAATGGCATACCCTTTTACGGCCGGGTCATCGGAGGCTAAACCGTCAGCATGGGTGAGAAGGCTTGTGGTCAAACACAGTGCCAGTGCGGCGGTAGATAGAAGTAATCGGTTCATGAGGGGACCTTTTGTGATGGTGTGAGTGCGGTGGCAGCAGACGCGCTGCTGCGGGGAAGCAAAAACAGCGCAGGAAGCAGCGTAAAGTTGACCACCATCGCCAGGACGACAGCGATGGCGGTTAAAAGCCCAAGATCAGCGTTCAGCTTAAAGGTGGACGTCACGAGGATGCAGAACCCCGCAACAAGAATGACGGTCGTGTAGAAGATCGCCATGCCCGCGGTATCAAACGCATACCGGACGGCGGCAGCAGGTGCGGAACCATCCTCTCGGGCTCGGAGGTATTTCGCGAGGAAGTGCACCGTGTAGTCCACGATGAGTCCCACAGCGACCGCGCCAACAGCAGCAATCGAAAAGCCCACAACACCCACGAGGAGCGCCCATAGTCCAAAGGCTGCCAAGATGGGTAGTGCATTGGGTATCAGACTGATCGCGCCGATCTTGATCGAGCGAAAGGTGAGGGCGAGGATCAAGAAGATGACTGCCACGAGGTAAACCGCCCCCTCAAATACTGCGTCGATGTTCCGCTCGGCGACAAACGCAAACAACACCTTGGATCCAGTGACATCTAGCCTGTAGCCCTCGCCGTTTTCCTCAAACCAGGCGCGTGCCCCATCAATGAATGCGCGTGTATCGACAGTCGATATGTCTTTCATCGTCGCGGTAACACGGGTCGAGCGAC
This sequence comes from Pseudomonadota bacterium, assembly GCA_038746745.1. Classification (GTDB taxonomy): domain Bacteria; phylum Pseudomonadota; class Gammaproteobacteria; order Pseudomonadales; family Halieaceae; genus JANQIO01. Next base: position 112,217 of record JBCDKJ010000001.1, on the reverse strand, counting down.
GGTCGATATCGATGCGGTCATTCAGGTCAAGGCCATAGGGCAGGGAGAGCTCGTAGACGAGCAGATACTGTGAAACCAACACTTGCGAATCGGGGATCCGATAGTCGTCGTCATTGTCGGCATTGAGGTTTTTGCTCAGCCGCTTAATGATGTCCGATAGGGAAAACACGTGAGCCACCGCGCTGTCCTGGCTTCGCAAAAATGCGGTGAAGCTTTCTACAACGCGGAGGAATGCGGGATCGGACACGCCGCCTTCAACTCCAGGGTCAAGCACAAACTCGATGTTGTCGGTACCAAAGTAAGGCGCCGCTGCGTCAATGGCCTGACGGAACTCCAGTGAGGTATCAAAGTACTGCGACCATTGGTCATTGACGCTTAGGGTGGGAATTGCGGCCGCTACACCGACAAACAGCGTTAGTGTCACCGCTGCGACGGTGCGTGGACGGGCGATCACCGTATTGGCGATTCCATTAATTAATGCATTGGTACCTGTCTGCGTGTTGCCGTCTGTGCTGGCTTTGAAGCGCAGGGGCAGCAGACTCAGGGCAGCCGGCAGGAACGTGACTGAAAGCACCCAGGCCGCCGCAATACCCGCTGCGCTCATATTGCCCAGGTGATGAAACGGAGGGCTGTCAGAAAAATTCAGTGTAAGAAAGCCGATCACAGTAGTGAGTGATGTTATTGAGATCGGCGCGAAATTGAGCGCGGTCGCCGCTCGAACGGCGTCTCGCTTGCCCATACCTGCAAGCATCTTGGTGCGTATGCCCGCGATCACGTGGATCGCATCAGCGACTGCGATCGTGAGGATGATCGTCGGGGCTGCGAGGGATATGGGCGTCAGGGCCACACCAGTAAGACCGCCCGTACCCACGCCAACCAGTGTCGATAGGGCAATCAAACACAGCGTGGCAATCACCGCCGATACTGATCGCAGCGCAATGAGTGTCACCACCAGAATAAAACCGTAGACAGCAGGAATCAGCGTTGATGAGTCCCGAACTCCGGCTTCTTCAAATGCTGCGGAGAGCGCAGCTACACCGGTAAGATGAATCTCATGGTTGGGGTGCACCTCAAGTATTGCATCACGAATCTCTCGCGCCGCAGTCACCGTAGCGCTAGCGGCGTTCTGAACATCCGGGGGTAGCTGAATCACCGCATTGACCACCGTAGCACCACCATTGTGCGCTACGATAAACCCGTCGACCAGAGGCTCCCTAGAGGCGGTGTCCCGGATGCGCGCAATCTCTTCAGCGTCAAGCGCTGCAGGATTGACGACCAAATCCTCGACAATCAGGTCATCTTCAACGCCTTGCGTATTTTGGAAATTCGTAAGGCTGTCGACACGGGATACGTAGGGTAGGGTCCATGCCAAGTCAGTCAGTGACTCGATAGCGGTCAACGTATCCGGAACATACACATTGCCAGCATCAGGGATGATGACAAACGCGATATTGTCGGGCTTACCAAAAGTGGCTTGTACACTCTCGTTAGCGAGATAGTCTGGATTCTCAGGCCCAAAGAACACGCGGTAATCACCGGCGAAGCGAAGCGTGCTGGCGGACATACCAACGCCGATACACAGCACACTGCATAAAAGAACACAGAGCCATCGGTAGCGGATGGATGCACCTGCGACCGCGTTGCCTATGGCTTCCAGGGTGTTTGACTTCATCAAGCAAGCTCCTTACATTGGGTACTGAACAGTACCGTACAGGTGAACAGTACGGTACAGTACTATAAGTGGATCATCAAATCAGAGATTTTTATGACGGAACCCGCCGCAAACCCTTTGGCAGCGTCGCTAAAACCAGGAAGCCCGCCTGCGCGCATCCTCATCGCTGCACGCGAGCTCTTCTTTAGCCAGGGCTTTAGCAATGTCTCCACAGACGCCCTTAGCCGCGAGGCAGCGGTCTCAAAGGCAACGCTTTACAAGTACTTTCCGAGTATGGGCGACGTCCTGGCAGCAGTGACTACGGTGGAGGGCGATCGCTTTGAACCTGCTAAGGTGCCCGAGATTGATTCTCTAGATGCCCTTAGAGACGCTCTGACTGATTACGGGACCAGGCTGCTTACCTTCCTCAATGAACCTGATATCCAACGATTTAATGCGCTAATGCACGAGGAGGCACGTGAGCATCCCCAATCCGCTCTTGTTTTCTACGAAGCAGCTTACGAGCGCACCTTGAGGTACTTACAGGACGCGTTTGAGCAGGCAACGAACCTGCAGTCGTTCAAAGCAGATCCGAAAGAGCTTGCTGACATGCTGCTGGGCATGTGGGAAGGCATGGGCATGGTGCGTGTGGGCTTATGTATCGACGATCAGCCGTTTAAAGACCCGCATGACTGGGCTGCCCGTGTTGTAGATGTCTTCCTGACCGGTGCTTGCGGATGACTTGCTCGCCTAGCCTAGGCTGTTTTCGCACAGACAAACAACAGAAATTCAGGTGATGTGCTGGGTCTCCTTGCATATTCGGGGTAGATGTAGCTGACATTCGCATTGCGCTCTTTAATCGTCGACTGGCGAAAGCCGAAAGAGTTATATTGTTATATTTCAATAGGTTGGAGTGGAAAACGGCGAAGTTTTCCCAGATATGCAGGAAAACCTTGGAGTCAGATACTTACTCTCGTGACAGCCAGATTAGGAGTGTTCAGGAGATAAGTGATGACTGCAATAAAACGCCACATCGTCCCTAGGTGCGAACATATGCCCGTGTAACGGCAGGCTTACGCACGTAGGGTAGCATACAGCTGCGCATAATATATATTATGTTAAATATTAAATGGCGCCGGATGTTTAAATGCAAGGTCAGCCTCCGACAGCAAAACAAGCTGTGGTTTAGCTTTACATAAAGGTAGTTTTAGGCTTTGCTAGATTCGCATCCTGTTGAGAACGCGTTATGAGATTTCATCAATCAGCCCTCGTGGTCGCAGGAATCACGTTGGGCCTCATAGTCCACTTAGGGAGCGCACCGGCCAATGCAAATGCTGCGCCCGGCTCACCCAAAGCACCTGCTGCGATGGAGCTGCTCAACAGTGACCTGCTTGAAGCCTTTGTTGATGGCGTGGTTGAGACCTCACTGGACGATAACAAGATCGCTGGAGCGACGGTGGCTGTTGTATCTCGAGACAAGAACCTCCTGATCAAAGGCTACGGATTCGCCAACGCGGAAACTCGTGAGCGCGTGGATGCGGAGAAGCATCTATTCAGAATCGCGTCGATAACCAAGACATTTACCGCTACTGCGATCATGCAGCTAGTTCAGTCTGGCGACGTTTCTTTAGACGCAGACGTTCGTGACTACCTGGGCGGTATCAAGCTTGATGATCATCTGGGCACTATCACCGTGGCGAACCTACTATCACATAGCGCTGGATTCGAGGACTTCAATCTGGGCGCCTATGGCGAAGCCGCACCGGGCGAAGATCCCTCGTTGGATGGGCAGCTTGAGGTGCTGGCCGACCACCAGGTGCGGCCGCCTGGTGTGGTGACGGCTTATTCCAACTACGGCTATTCGTTGCTGGGCGCTATTGTAGGAAAAGTGTCAGGCCTTGGTTATGCACGCTACGTTCAGGAGAACATTTTCGACTCACTCAAGATGCATCGCTCAACCTATTTTTTACGCGGTGTTTCAGGGCGGGAAGACGACGCTCGATTGGCGGCCTTGCGGCTTGATCAGGCAGAGAGTCACACCTGGAGCCAGGGCTGGTATGACACACAGCAGTTCCCGGGTTCCCGCAAAGCCATTCTTGCTAACGGTTCGCTGTCTACTACAGCGGCAGACATGGCCCTGTACATGCGCATGCACTTGAATCGCGGGGCGCTGGAAGATGTCGAGGTATTGGCCGAACCGACCTGGACGACTATGAGTGAGCCCCTGTTCCGCAACGGCGCCTACGCGCAAGCGAACGCGCACGGATTTTGGACCACGAACTGGGGCGGACATCGTGTGCTGCGACACGGTGGCTCGACCCATGACTTCAAATCCGAACTCGCGATATTCCCTGACCTTGGCTTAGGCGTATTTGTATCAACCAATACCACCACCGGTAGCAAACTGCGGCGGCTGCCACAACGGATTATCCAGCAGTTCTTCGCGTCAGACATCGAGACCACGCGCCCACCTTCGCCACCTGAAGATTTTTCTGACCGAGCGCATCGCTACACAGGCACCTTTATCAACACGCGACGCAATAGCACGCGCTTTGAAAAAATCGCATCCACATTGAATGCGTTCACCGATGCTTATGCCACCAATGAAGGCTACCTGGTGGTAGACGACAAGCGCTATGTGGAAATCGGCACAGACTTGTTTCAGTCGGTCGCAGACGGCTCGATTATTGAGTTCAAAGGGAACGACGACGGCAAGGCCGAGTGGTTAATAAGCGCAGGAGGCTCCAGTGCCTACCAACGCCCAGTTTTGTTTGAAAAGCCTGTCACCATAATCGCCCCGGTTGTGGCCACCCTGCTCGCCTGTCTACTTATACTGGCAGCGGGTGCACGGTGGATGTGGCGCCGATTTATGCATGGCCTGGGAGAGCGGCCATCTGTAATGGATACGCTGTTTTTCACCAATGCAGTGGGCTGGTGCGCGAGCCTTGCGATACTTGCCTATGCGCTGAGTGAGTACGCTGAATCCAGCGTGGCATTCTATGCTCTGCCCTTTCCCTCAAACTCCTTGAAGCTTTATGTCGGTGTGCTCTGGCTGACAACCCTGCTAACCGCAGCCTGTGTTGTCAGCTCAGCGAGAGTCCAGATCGCCAACGCATGGCCCAGCCGCGGGGCTGCAATTGGTTACAGCGCTGCCGTTCTCGCTTTTGTGGCCTGCGCGATCGCGCTGTCTCATTGGAACCTCTACAGCTTGCACTAACAACCGTTTATCGCGCGATTCTGCGCCAAAAAGACCTGTGGAGAGGCCTAACGTAATTGCGCTCAGGTGGTGAGGAGAAGCACTGGGGACTATTCGCCGACAGCGCGTGATTGCGGTTTCGGCGTAGCGTCTTCTTCCCGAATGCGGACGGGGCCGAACTTTTCCGGGAATTTACCCTGCATGGGCGCATAAAAGTCGCGCAGGTAGGCCATGTCCAGGTGCACGTCGCCGCTCACCACGAAGGGCTCGCCGAAGCCTGCGCGCTTTTGCGAAAAGTCGAGGTAGGAGGGAACGATGGGCACAGAAGCTGTGCGGGCAATGTTGTAGAACCCCGATTTCCAATATTCCGTTCTCGCACGAGTGCCTTCTGTCGGCACAACCAGAGTAAGTTCCGCGGTGTTGGCCAAAGTGTTTGCCATGCTCTCCACGACGTTACCCGAGACAGCGCGATCAATAGGCACACCGCCCAGTAATCGAAATATCCAGCCATACGGCATGCGGAACAGAGATTTCTTGCCCATCCACGAGATTCGCATACCGAAGGACCAGGCAAACAACATCATCAGCGGAAAATCCCAGTTGGAGGTGTGCGGTGCTGCGATCAGAACGCAGCGTTCACAGGCAGGTTTTTGCCCCTCGATCGTCCATCCCAGGACGGTCAGGACGCGTCGCGATAGCCAGGCTTTCATGGTCGTTCAGGGCCTCTCAGGCAGGTAGATCAACAAGCCCTACTCGTCCCAATCAAAGTCTTCGTTGGAGAAATCATCCTCCACCACGTCAGTCGGTATGCCTTTGCTGCTATCGCCGCCGTAGCACTCATCCACCTGGTCCTTGTCACCGAGATACTTGAACAACAACCGGCGCTTCAAATCCATCTCGCGCAGCAGGTTGTCCTCGTCGTTGTAAAGCAGATCAGAGCCGATTTGCGCGACCTCTGGCGTCATGGGCCGACGACAACGATGCAGCGGCATGCTATCCGGAAGCGCAACGCCCTCACGCCACATGAAAATCTGCAGATCATCACCGAAATAGACGTAGTCCACGTCTCCGTCCCCTTCTATGTCGGCCAGGCAGATGTCGTACACAAAGAAGTTGTTGCACTCGTAATACTCGACGGGTGCGGCCTGGGGGCGTTCCAACTCCGGGGTGGACTGACAGGCACTGAATACCACAGGCAGAGCGATGAGCATGAGAAGCCGGGCTGTCCAGCCTTGCTGCTGTGCGGTAAACAAATGCCAAACCTGCCTGTGTAGTGGACAATGGCGCATAATACGGACCTTATGTGGCTTTGTCTTTGGCGAATCTATGACAATGCCTTTACCCCACGGTTCACGGATTTGAACAACTCATGTACGAGCCGCTGATTGTCAGTGAAGACATCCATCTGCACCCTAATGAGCTGCATTTCACAGCTATGCGAGCGCAGGGGGCAGGCGGCCAGAACGTGAACAAGGTCTCTACCGCTATCCACCTGCGCTTCAACGTGAGGGCATCAAGCCTGCCCGCCTGGGCGAAAGACAAAATACTGGCACAGCGGGACCGCCGGCTGGGCCAGGATGGCGTTCTGGTGATTAAGGCGCAGCGATTCCGCAGTCAGGAGCGCAATCGCGAAGATGCGGTGGCTCGCCTGCTTGAATTTTTGCGTCAGGCGCTTCGACCCAGAAAAGTCCGTCGCGCGACCAAGCCGAGCTACGGCGCACGTCAAAAGCGAATGGATAGCAAGGCGCGCCGCGGGAACACGAAGTCGCTGCGACGAAAGCCCGAGCTTTAGATCGGTGTCAAAAGTTCAGAAGCGTTCTCTATGGACCCGCTGACTCAGGGCGTGCTCGGTGGTGCGGCACCCCGTGCCCTTGCGCCACGCGAGCACGCGGGGCTAGCCACCCTGTTGGGGCTTCTGGGAGGTATGGCACCAGATCTGGATGTGTTTATTCGCTCCTCGTCAGACCCCTTACTGTTTTTGGAGTATCACCGGCAGTTTACCCACTCACTGTTGTTTATCCCCTTTGGCGGCGCAATGGTGGCTGCGGTATTACACCCTCTACTGGCCGCGCGCAGAGGCTTGAGCTTTCAGCGTACCCTGCTCTACTGTACGGCAGGCTATGCCACCCACGCGCTGCTGGATGCCTGCACAACCTATGGCACACTGCTGCTCTGGCCGCTCAGCTCAGAACGCTTCGCCTGGAACAATGTCTCTGTTATCGATCCGCTATTTACGCTGCCACTGGCGCTGTTGCTGTGGCTTTCTCTCAGCGGTCGCTCGGCGTGGTGGGCGAGGCTAGGTTTGCTGTGGGCAGTGCTGTATCTCGGCGCAGGTGTGATACAGCGGGATAGAGCGGAAGCGTTTGGGTATGAGTTGGCAGCACACCGTGGGCATAGTCCTCTGCGGCTGGAGGCCAAGCCGAGTTTCGCCAATATTTTGCTGTGGAAAGTTGTCTACGAGACCGATACGGAGTATTACGTCGATGCTGTCAGAACCGGCAAACGGCTGTCGCTGTTCCCCGGCGAGTCTGCCCCCAAGCTCGTGGTCGCACGAGACTTCCCGTGGCTGGACCCTAACAGCCAGCAGGCCAGAGATATCGAACGCTTTCGCTGGTTCTCAGGAGACTATCTGGCCGTGGAACCCGGCAATTCTTCGCGCATTACAGATATTCGCTATTCGATGCTGCCCAATGAGATTCGCGGCCTGTGGGCCATCGAGCTGAACCCTGATGCTGCGCCCGAAGATCATGTGAGCTACGTGGTATCACGGCGTGCCGATCGGATCACACTGGACGCATTTAAACGAATGATATTTCAATAAAAACAATGATATAAAGAATATACTTTGAGCCGATTCGATGGAAAAACAGCCGCTGCCGTCGTCATAGCCAATATGATAGGCACCGGAGTCTTTACCAGCCTGGGCTTTCAGCTGGCGTCGATAGAATCTGGCTTTGTGCTACTTATGCTGTGGGCGGTTGGCGGCGTGGCCGCCGTCTGCGGCGCCATCTGCTATGCCGAGCTTGGCGCTGCGATGCCACAGTCCGGGGGCGAGTACCACTTTCTAGGGGAGATCTATCATCCGGCGGCGGGATTTATTTCGGGCTGGGTGTCGGCCACCGTGGGATTCGCAGCCCCTACAGCCCTGGCGGCGCTAACCTTTGGCAGCTACCTGGCATCCGTATTTCCAGGCCTTTCTGCGCCAGTTCTTGCCACAGGTCTGATTGTGCTACTAACGCTGGTACATGGCAGCAGCCATCAACGCTCCGGTGCTGCCCAGTCTGCTCTGACAGCCTTAAAGCTGCTGTTAATAGCAGGGTTTTCACTGTTGGCGTTGGCGCTGGCAGACAACCCGCAGCCTATTGCATTTACGCCGTCCACCGGAGACGGCGGGCTACTGCTGGGCGGCGCTTTTGCAGTATCGCTGATCTATGTGAACTACGCGTTCTCAGGGTGGAATGCTGCCACCTACATCAGCGGCGAACTGGTGCAGCCACAGCGAACGCTACCCTGGGTTCTGCTGGGTAGCACGACGCTGGTTGCCCTGCTCTACCTGCTCCTGAACGCCGTGTTTCTCTACGTCGCACCGATAGAGGCCCTGCGAGGGAAAGTCGAAGTTGGCTTTGTTGCAGCGCAATATGTGTTTGGCGAGTCCGGCGCGGCGGTCATGGGTTGCCTGCTGGCGCTGTTGTTAATCTCAACGGTGAGCGCCATGATCCTGGCAGGCCCGCGGGTTCTGCACCGGATTGGTCATGATATTCCCGCCTTTAGCGTACTCGGCCAGCTCAATCCACACGGCATTCCGCAACGCGCGATAGTGGCCCAGGGACTGCTGAGTTTGCTGCTGCTGTGGACCGCATCCTTTGACCGTATCCTGGTTTTCTCAGGTGCCATCATGGCGCTGAATACACTGTTTGCGGTGGCGGGCATATTCGTGCTGCGCTGGCGCCAGCCTGCGTTGGTCAGACCTTATCGCATCACGCTGTATCCGTTGCCACCCATAGTGTTTTTGCTCATTACAGGATGGACGCTCTTTTATACTGTGCAGCAACGGCCTGCCGAGGCCGCGATATGTCTTGCCGTTATTAGCAGCGGTGCAGCTTTTTACTGGGTAAGCCTGCGACTCAACCCGCCAGGGGGAAAGGAAACGACATGAATTTTGACCTGCCGGAAGAGTTTCGGATGCTCCATGACCTGGTCTCCGCTTTTGTTAAGGATCACCTGCTGCCACTGGAGCCCACCGTGCTGGCGCGCGAAGCTGAGGGCAAGGGGTTTATGTTGCTGGCTGAGGAGCGCGCAGCACTGGACAGCGCTTCGAAAGCGCTGGGCTTGTGGGGGCTGGATGCTCCCGAATCCATGGGCGGCGTGGACCTGCCAGCGATTGCCTTGGTGGGCGTCAATGAGGCCATTGGCAGCAGCATGGTGCCCTATGTACTACCGCCAGACTCCCCCAACCTGCGCATGCTGGACGCTACCGTCAATGCACAACAGCGCCAACGCTACCTGGAGCCCTATCTCCGCGGCGAAACAGTCTCTGCGATTGCTATATCAGAGCCCGGTGCAGGCAGCGACCCCGCAGCCATGAGCACCCGCGCCAAACGCAATGACCAGGGATGGCTACTCAACGGCCGCAAGATCTGGATTAGCAAGGCCGACAAAGCGGACCATATTATCACCATGGCGGTCACCGACAAGTCGCTGGGTGCACGAGGCGGTATTTCAGCCTTTCTTGTAGACCGTGATGCACCCGGGCTGTCTGTTGCCAGAGATATCTCCATGATAGGCGGCAACGTGACCTACGAGCTGGCTCTTGAAAACTGTCAGCTTCCAGAGGACGCGCTGCTGGGCGATGAGGGCAAAGGCTTTGCGCCCATGCAGTTGCGGCTGTCGACACGGCGTCTGGAGATGGCAAGCTGGTGCATCGGCATTGCCCAGCGCGCATTGGACATGCTGCTGAACTATGCGCCCCAGCGCACGACCTTTGGGTCTGCCCTTGCCGACAAGCAAACCGTCCAGAATTGGATCGCGGAGGCCGAAACGGCGATACACGCGGCGAGGTTGATGGCCTGGCATACGGCTTGGATGCTGGATAACGGACACAGCGTGCGCCGCGAGGTGTCTATGCTGAAGGCACATGCTACAGAAATGGCCTGGCAGGTCGTGGATCGCACCATGCAGGCTTACGGCGGCATGGGCATGACCAAGGAGTTACCGCTGCAGCAAATGGCCAATGAGGTCCGGCTGATGCGAATCTATGACGGGCCCACTGAAATTCACAAATGGGTCGTGGCGCGGGAAGCCCTGGCGCGCGCTAACTAGGGACGCGCCGATTACCAGGGTAGTTCAGAGCCGTCGTAGCTGATGAAACTGCCGCTCTGCTCCAGCGTAGCCCCCCCAATCACCTCGCGCATACCCTTTATCGACACTTCGGTGCTGATGAGCGCCCCCGGGCCGCCCATATCGGTTTGCACCCAGCCCGGGTGCATCGCCAGCACGGTGATACCCTCTGCTCTCAAATCGTGGCTGGCGGAGCGGACAACAGCATTAAGCGCGGCCTTCGAGGCCCGATAACTGTACAGAGCGCCGTCGCTGTTGCCGGCGATGCTACCCAGTGTACTGCTCATGCCAACAATGCACTTCTGTTCGCTGTGAGCGACATGATCCTTAAATGCCTCAATCATCAGTGCGGGCATGACGGTGTTCACGTTAAACGCGTGCAGAAAATCTTCAGGATCCAGCTCGCCCAGGTTTTGGCTTTGCTTCGCCATCACGCCCGCGTTCAAAATCAGCACATCAATGCTGCGGCCGCTCAGACTGTCGGCAAGCTGTCTGATGCTTTCGAGATCGGTGACCTCAAGGGGGTAAAGCTCGACGGCGGCAGAGGCATCCGACAGCGCACTGGCCTCCACCGCCTGCCCCAGGTCCCGGCAGGTACCGATCACGTTCCAGCCCGCGTCTGAGTACTGCTTGATAAATTCAAGGCCCAGACCTCGGTTAACACCGGTGATCATTACGGTTGGCATGAGAACACTCCACGCTTGCTGACAGAAAAGCCCGCAAGCCTACACCAATTGGAGATCAATCGCTGCCTGATCGTGACGCCCAGCCTGGGTTAGGCAAGGCCAGTGGCTTGGGCTTATCATGCTGCCCATGCCAGAACCGTTGACGAAAAACGACAGCGACAAACCCAACACCGATAACGTCATTATCGATAGCGCGGGCGTGCCCAAAATGGCGCCGGAAGGTTACCGTTCACCCTACGATCAGGACTGGCGGGTGCTGGGCGGGCTGGCGGTCACGGTGCTTTATCTGATTCTGATGGGCCTCTACATCGAGTCCGAAGTCGGCTGGTCAGCCTTTGTCAAACTGCAGGTCGAGCGCATGGGCAGCTTCCTGGAGGGGGCATTCGCGCCGCTGGCCTTTCTGTGGCTGGTCATTGGCTATTTTCTGCAGAAGAAAGAGTTAAGGCAGAATACCGAGGCCATGAAGATGCAGTTTGTGGAGATACAGCGCTCCGCAGAGCAGGCCACGGTGCAGGCAGAAGCGACAGCGCGCGCAGAAATGCATCAGCGGCGGGAGTCTTTTCTGAAGCTCGCAGAGCTGGTGCGCACGCAGTTGGGCTACGTGGTTGCCCTGCTCTATCTCTCCAGCCAGCGAGCTGATCGCAATGAAGAGCAGGTTGACCCGCAACGCATTGCCGAGATGTGGAACGTCGCCGGGGAAGACAGTGAAGCCTTTTCTCGTGAAATGCTGCGCCTCAGCGCCGTCAGCACCCAGCAGTACTGCTTCAAGCTATTCTTCGGCACCGAGATACGCACCAAGCACACGCTGAATTTTGAGCACAGCTTTGGTCGTCTGCTGCGCGCGGCGGAAAGCCTGGACGAGGACGATATGATCCGAGACGCGCTGTTAGGCACGGCGCACGGCACCCTGTTTCGTCGCATTGCGCAGATCAGAGAGAATGTGCCCGAGGGCTTTGAAATCGGTGTATATAATTTTGACCCTGACACCCGCGAAGGCATGCCACCAACGCCCTGAGCCGGTTTAGCCATATCGCTATCCCGCCGCTATCTCATCACAAAACCCTCATCACAACGCCGGCTGCACTCCCTGGCGCAGTGATGCACTTGCCTAAGGCGCACGCCGGTGATCGATTGCCAACAGCATCCGCTCCAGCCCAAACACGTGTTCGTCATCCACTCCCATATCACGTAAGGCATCCGCCAGATGCAGCAGGTACTCCCGATTGCTGCCACTGGGCCCATGGCTGCGGTCGATATGTGCCGCAATCTGCTCGAGCGGAGCATCGCCCAGAAACGCGTGATTGGCTGCGTCCGCAATATAGGTGGTGCCAGTGGCCTCTTCGCCACCACAGAACACCAACCGCGTATCGACCCGCTCATAGCCATTCTTCTCACGATGATCCAAATGATCGAAGACAGATTCGCTGATGCGGTAGGCAACCCCTTCGCAGATAGCACCCGCTGCTGGCACCAGGGTCACTACACGACCGGGCGCGTCCTCTGTGCCCCGATGGTCGTGTGATCCCTGCCAAAAGCGCCTCGCCCAGCCGCGAATCAAGGCCCGCCGGCGATCCAAAATGGGGAAATCCACCTTATAAATGAGTGATCCGTATCCAAATACCCAGTGATCCATGGTGTTTTGTGTCTGGTGTTGCGCAGTACGCTTCAGGTGAATTCTGAGGTGTTTTCGGGACGCCTGCTTTGTTGAACTTTCGCCACAGTAGACTTTCTAAACGGGCAACGTATGCTGCTACACTACAAGACCGATAACAGAGTGAGAATACCGTTGTTGATACCCGCTGAACGCTCCTCGATTCACGCGCTACAGCAGGCCCAGCAGGCCGCACCACAGGCGCCCGCCTCCACCGGACAGGAAGGCTCTTCCCACACACTCAAAGCTGATGTATTGGTCGGCCTGCCGCCAGCTCGCGAACTCTGGCGCATAGCGTTGATCCTTGGGCTCCTCGTTATCGCGGCCGCCCTGCTTCCCAACCGCGTATTTGCCGTTACGGAAGACACCGATGAGGTGCTGCAGCCCACCGCCGGTATGGCCAAAACCGCGATGGAATTGGTGGATAAACTGGAGACGAGGCACTACTCCAAGCGCCCTTTCGACGACATGCTGTCAGCGGAACTATTAGACGCATATCTGGATAGCCTGGACCCCACCCGCTCCTTCCTGTTTCAAAACGACATCGATGGATTTAACGCACAGCGGCTGCTGCTCGACGATCAGTTTGCTGAAGGGGATTTGAGCACGGGCTTTGAGATTTTCAATCTGTATCAGGACCGCATAGAAGCGCGCCTCGAAGCGCTGATTGATGCATTGCCGGATATGGTTGCATCCATGGATTTCAGCCGCGACGAAACGCTTTCGCTGGAACCGGAGAAGCAGGGCTGGCCCGCCGACGAGGCAGAAGCCGACGAGCGCTGGCGCAAACAGGTAAAAAACGCTGTGCTCAGCCTGCGCATTGCCGGCAAGGAAGAAGACGAGGTCGTACCTACGCTACAAAAGCGGTATCGGAATCAACTCAAGCGTATCGCGCAATACAACGCGCAGGACGTTTTTCAGGTGTATGCAAATTCGCTCACTGAGCTCTACGACCCGCACACCAATTACCTGTCTCCGCGCACGTCGGAGAACTTCAACATCAATATGAGCCTGTCTCTGGAAGGCATCGGCGCGGTGCTGCAGTTGGAAGATGAATACACAAAAGTGTCGCGCATCGTTCCCGCCGGACCTGCTGACAAGCAGGGCGAATTGCGTCCCTCTGACCGCATCGTGGCGGTGGCCCAGGGGGACCAGGGCGTCTATGAAGATGTGCTGGGCTGGCGCCTCGACGAGGTGGTGCAACTCATTCGCGGCCCTAAGGACACCACTGTGCGTCTTCAGGTACTGCCAGCAAACGCCGCTACACCGGACGAACGCAAGGAAATCAAAATCGTTCGCAACAAGGTCAAGCTGGAAGAACAGAGCGCCAAGAAGGAAGTCATCGAAGTACCCCGCGGCGAGCAAACGATCAGGCTGGGCGTGATAGACATCCCCACCTTCTACATCGACTTTGATGGCATGCGCCGCGGTGAACCGGACTTCAAGAGCACAACTCGTGACGTAAAGCGCCTGCTCGATGAGTTGATGGCGGAAAATGTCGACGGTGTCATTATCGACTTGCGAAACAACGGTGGCGGCTCGCTGCAGGAAGCCAATGATCTGACAGGACTGTTTATCGAATATGGCCCTACCGTTCAGATTCGCCACTCCTCTCGCAAGGTCTTCCGCGACGGTAAGCGGCTGCGCACGCCCTACTACGATGGTCCGCTGGCAGTGCTGATAAATCGACTCAGTGCATCGGCATCGGAAATCTTCGCAGGCGCTATCCAGGACTATCAGCGCGGCATTGTGGTCGGCAGTCAGTCTTTTGGCAAAGGTACAGTGCAGACACTGATTCCGCTGCCTGAGGGCCAGCTTAAACTTACAGAGTCCAAGTTCTATCGCATCTCGGGCGACAGCACCCAGCATCGCGGTGTCCTGCCTGATGTGGCCTTCCCGTCACGCTACGACGCCGAAGAGATTGGCGAAAGCACACTGGACCATGCCCTGGACTGGGATCAGATCACACCCGTGCGTCACCGCAAGTACCACGACATTCCGTCGCTGGTGCCCTACCTCACCGATCTGCACATGGCTCGCGCCAAAAACAACCCGGACTTCGTCTTTCTGGAAGACAGCGTTGCACTGGCCGACGAGGCACGCAGCACAACGGCACTCCCGCTCAACGAAACGGAGCGCCTGGCGCTGCGTGAAACCCGCAAGGCCCAATCATTGGAGATCGAGAACAAGCGCCGTGTGGCAAAGGGGCTGGAACCACTGGACAGCTTCGACGAAGAGGATGAAACCCTGGCAGCGGTTGACCCTGACCTGACGGCGCCCGCCATGGACGCAGCTGAGGGTGCAGCTCAGGAAGGTGCCGACGGTGCCTCTGTGGACGTGCCTGTACCTGTAGAAGCCGAAAACAAGGACAGCGAAGAAGATGTCGATGTACTGCTGGTTGAGGCAGGCAACGTTCTGGTCGACGCCCTCGCCGCCCGCAGCGAAATGCTCGCCACCAACCATCGGTCGCCCCTGAAGCCCCGCTAGGCATAAAGAGCGCCCCGCTAGGCATAAAGAGCGCCCCGCTGGGCGTAGAGAGTAGAGGGCGTCTGGCTAGGCTAAGAACAGGTAAAAGAGCCTACTAACCAGGAGTAGCCAGCGCAGCTACGCCTTCCAGCCGACGTCGTGGCCGTCTTCTCCAGCAGTAGGCGGCCAAGCGCCAGGCGCCTCGGATTCGCCGTACCACGAAAGCTGATCTCTTAGCGCTACTACCGTACCGATAATCAACAGCGTAGGTGCATGCACCTCGTTGACCCTAACGGTTTCTGGCAGGCTCTCCAGGGTCCCCCGCAGGGTACGCTGGTGACGTGTTGTTCCCTGCTCCACCAGCGCAACCGGTGTTGCCGGGTTACGCCCATGGGCAATCAACTGGCCGCAGATAATATCTATGCTGGCCAATCCCATATAAAACACCAGTGTTTCATGCGGGTTGCCAAACTGATCCCATGCAAGATTGAGCTCACCGTTCTTCAGATGACCAGTAATAAAGCGCACGGACTGGGCATGATCTCGATGGGTAAGTGGAATGCCTGCATAGCTCGCACATCCCGCGGCTGCTGTAACGCCTGGCACGACCTGGAACGGCACATTCTGCGCGGCCAGTTCTTCGATTTCCTCACCGCCGCGACCGAAAATAAAGGGGTCTCCGCCTTTCAGACGCGCTACGGTTTTGCCTTCTTTCGACAATGACGCCAATAGCTGATTAATCTCGTTCTGGGTCACAGCATGGTCAGAACGCCGCTTACCCACGTAGATTCGCTCCGCATCTCGACGTGCCATATCGACAATTTCTGGCGCCACCAGACGGTCGTACAGCACCACATCTGCACGCTGCAACAAACGTTCAGCCTTGAAGGTCATTAAATCCGGATCACCTGGCCCTGCCCCGATCAAGTAGACCTCACCCACGGCCTGGTCGCCTTTATGCAGTGCCAGCATGGTCTTGAGTTCGCGCTCAGCATCATCTTCGCGACCCGCCATAACCAGCTCTGCAATGGGGCCATGGATAATGCGCTCCCAGAGCCTGCGGCGCTCGTCCTCGCTGCTGGTGGCGGCGCGCATGGCATCGCGGAAACGACCGACGAAGCTCGCCAGGCGTCCCATGGCCGCAGGTAGCATGGCTTCGATCCTGCTCCGCACCCAGCGCGCCAGCACCGGGCTGGTGGCACTGCTACTGATCGCCACTACCAGCGGGGACCGGTCTACGATAGAAGGAAAAATGAAGCTGCAGAGATCCGGGTTGTCGACCACATTAACCGGTATGCGACGCTGGCCACAGTCGTCGGCAACTTGCCGGTTGACGTTCTCATCAGGTGTTGCTGCGACTACCAAGTTCTGATGCTCAAGATGGTCACTGCTGTAAACGGTCTCCAACCAATGACCGCTGTTACGTTCCAGAAGTGTTCGCAGTTCAGGATCAATCTCTGGGCACACACAAGTAATAAAAGCACCGGCACGGCTGATCAGTCGCGCCTTCCTGACGGCTACCGTGCCACCGCCCACCAGCAAAACCGGCTGACCGCGAAGCTGGAAGAATAACGGCAGGTACTCCAAGACCTAGGGCTCCAGCGTAACTGTGCCGCCCAGGTAAGGTGCCAATGCGGCGGGTAGTGTTACGCTGCCGTCGGCTTGCTGCCCATTTTCCAGAAGCGCCACCAGCGTGCGCCCTACGGCAAGCCCAGAGCCATTCAAGGTGTGCAACAGCGCCGGCTTGCCGGTATCGGGGTCGCGCCAGCGCGCCTGCATACGACGCGCCTGATAATCGCCAAAATCGCTACAGGATGATATTTCTCGATAAGTGTCCTGGGCTGGAAGCCAGACCTCAAGATCATAGGTTTTGCGGGCGGATGCACCCATGTCGCCGCCACAGAGCAGCACCTTTCGGTATGGCAGCTCAAGGGCTTGCAGCACCGCTTCCGCATGGCTGGTCAGAAGCTCCAGCCGTGCCTCTGACTGGCCAGGAGGCACCAGGGATACCAACTCAACTTTTTCAAATTGGTGCTGACGAATCATGCCGCGGGTGTCGCGGCCATGACTACCCGCCTCGCTGCGAAAGCACGGCGTATGTGCAACAAAGTGCAGGCCCTCGCCCATCTCCTCCGCTTCGAAGATACGATCACGCGCCAGGTTAGTAACTGGAACTTCCGCAGTGGGAATCAAATAGTAGTCGGGGTCGTGATGCAGCTTGAACAGGTCCTCGCCAAACTTGGGCAACTGACCGGTGCCGCGCAAGCTGTCTCCGTTGACGATGTAGGGCACGTACACCTCGGTGTAACCATGGGTATTGGTGTGCATATCCAGCATGAACTGGATCAGAGCCCGATGCAGCCGCGCCAGGCCACCCTGCATCACTGTGAACCGCGCACCTGTCAGCTTGCTGGCCATCTCGAAATCCAGGCCGCCCAGAGCCTCGCCGATATCGACATGGTCACGAGGGTTCGCTATCTCGCGAGCACTCCCCCAGCGCGCGAGTTCAACATTATCCGATTCATCCGACCCCTCAGGCACATCATCCGCAGGCAGGTTGGGCACCGCCAGCAACAAGGCCTCGATAGCTGCGCCCGCCGCACGAGCTTTTTCTGTCGCTGCATCTATCTCGCTAGCGATCTTGTCTAGGGTTTCGTTAACAGAGCGCTTTGCCTCGTCCACCGCAACACCGGACTGCACCAGCTCGCCAATCTTCTTCGATGCCTGCTTGCGCTCAGCCAGCAGCGCCTGACTCTCGACATCTGCGGCCTTTCGCGCAGCGTCTAATTCAGTAAACGCTTCGACATCGAAGCTGAAACCTCGCCGGGCCAATCGACGCGCAATATCCTGGGTGTCCTGTCGAACCTGTTTCAAGTCCAGCATGGGCTTGCAAAGTCTCCGTTATGTAAAAGCAGCGTCAGAGCAGACGCATCATGCTCAAGCCCGCCCAGACCGATACCAGGCAGAGCAACAGGCTGATGCCTATATAGGCCAGCGCCAGGGCATGATTTCCCGCTTCGAACAGCGCCAGAGATTCCAGCGAAAACGTGGAAAACGTCGTGAATGCCCCCAGAAAGCCCACCATGAGCACGCCACGCCAATCGGGATGGATCAAGCCGCGCTCAACGATCGTGACATAGGCGATCCCGATCAGAAACGATCCCACAACGTTCACGGCTAGCGTCGCCCAGGGAAAACGAACCGGCTCGGCGCCGTGCACCAGCCAGTAAAGGCCATACCTGGCCAGCGCACCGCCAGCGCCGCCGAGGGCAATAAACAAAAGGCTTTTCATCGGGACAGACTACTCGTAGCGGCGCATTGTACTGCGTTTGTCCAACTCGCGCAGGTGTTGCAGCTTTTCTGCGATTTTTTGCTCAAGGCCACGATCGCTCGGAAAATAGTATTGCCGATCTTTAAGAGACTGCGGGAAATAGTTCTCGCCCGCTGCGTAGGCATCGGGCTCTTCATGAGCGTAACGATAGTCGGCGCCATGTCCCTCGGATCGGGCTAGCTGCGTCGGAGCATTGCGTAGATGAATAGGCACATCGTCACTGCCCTGGGACTCGACGTCACGGGTAGCCGCCTTGAAAGCGCTGTAGACCGCATTGCTCTTGGCAGCACAGGCGACGTAGACGATCGCCTGCGCCAACGCCAGCTCTCCCTCAGGACTGCCCAGTCGCTCCTGCACCTGCCAGGCGTCCAGAGCTACACTGAGGGCTCTGGGATCAGCATTGCCTATGTCTTCGCTGGCCATGCGCACAACCCGACGAGCCACATACAGAGGATCACAACCGCCGTCGATCATACGGACGAACCAGTACAGCGCTGCATCCGGGCTTGAGCCTCGCACGGCCTTATGCAGTGCTGATATCTGATCGTAAAACGCATCACCGCCCTTATCGAAGCGGCGCAGGCTGCCCTGCAGGACCTCCTCTACGGTATCCATCCCCAGTTCTATCTCACCCTCGTCACTGGTGCTGCAAAGATCTACTGCCACCTCCAATAGATTGAGGGCGCGACGGGCGTCGCCGTCTGCTGCCAAAGCCAGCTTTGCCACGGCGTCTGATGAAGCCTGCACCGAGGGTGAAAGACGCGTGATTGCGCGATCGAGCACAGCCGCCAGTTGTTCGGGTTCTAAATGACGGAGCCTGTAAACGCGAGACCGAGATAGCAGTGCATTATTGAGCTCGAACGCGGGATTTTCTGTGGTGGCACCAACGAAAATCAGCGTGCCATCTTCCACATAGGGCAGAAATGCATCCTGCTGGGATTTGTTGAAACGATGTACCTCGTCAACAAACAGAATGGTTGCACGCCCGGCGGCACGCATCTGCTGCGCTTCATCGACCGCGGCGCGAATATCCTTTACCCCGGCCAGCACGGCAGACACTGTCAGAAAATGTGCGTCGGCGGTGTGGGCCATCAGCCGCGCCAGCGTGGTCTTGCCCACACCAGGCGGCCCCCATAGCACCATTGAGTGCAACAGTCCTCGATCCAGGGCCTCTCGCAGAGGCTTCCCCGGGGCCAGCAAATGTTCCTGGCCAATGTAATCATCCAGCGTCGCCGGACGAAGCCTTGCTGCTAGCGGCTGATAGCCCTCACCGCGCTGATCAAATAAGTCAGCGGTCATGCTGGTAGACGTCGACGCCCTCAGGGGGCGTGAAGGTAAAGTCCTCGGGCTTCAGTGAGGTGTCGACGTCAGAGGTAACAAAGCGAATCAGGGTACGACGACCCAATTGGTCTTCAACTTCGAGAGTAGCGGGTAGCTGTCCGTCAAACAGAAGATCCACCTGTGAAAACTCTGCATCGGCAAATCGCGGACGCAAAGTAAAATGGTCCGCGTCGTCTTGGCTAACGGTATAGAACTCGGCCAGGGCTTGCGGTTCGCCGCCGACAATGGTCAGCGGATTGGTTGGGTCACCGCTGGCGATGGGCCGTTCGTTAGCAGTTTCCAATTCGACGTCGTAATGCCAGAGCGAATCTCCCGCCGCGACCAGGATTTGTTCCTCTGGAGTAGCGATATGCCAACGCAGATAGCCGGGACGCAGTAAGGCATAACGCCCTTCACTTTCCTGCAACAGCGCCCCGTCCTCGCTGAAGAGTTGCTGTTGAAATTCGCCCGTAATCTGATCAAAGCCGGATAGACGTTCAGACAGGGAATCCAGGGGTGTCGCCAGGGGCGCAGGCGCGTCGGCAGCGACGGCTATCTGTTGGCTGTAAAACACCACCGACCACAGCACGAGCAGCCGACAGACCAGCGCAAACACTAATCTTCCACCGGCGGCGGGGCCAGCACCTCCCGCTGCCCGTTGCTTCCCATTTCGCTTACAACACCTGAAGCTTCCATGGTTTCAATCAAGCGCGCTGCCCGGTTGTAGCCAATGCGCAGCTTGCGCTGCACTGAGGAAATAGAGGCGCGCCGACTTTTAGTGACATAGTGAACGGCCTCGTCGTAAAGAGCGTCCGCCTCTTCTTCTCCATCCTCGCCGCCTTCAGGTCGCTCACCGGGCATGACCCCTGGTGCACTGCCCTCTTCCAGGAGACCGTCAATGTATGACGGCTCCCCACGTCGCTTCCAGTCAGCAACCACCTTGTGGACTTCGTGATCATCGACAAAGGCGCCGTGCACACGCACCGGAATGGCTGAGCCCGGTGGTAGATAGAGCATGTCGCCATGCCCCAGCAACTGCTCCGCGCCACCCTGATCGAGAATCGTCCGGGAATCTACCTTGGAAGACACCTGGAAGGCTATACGTGTGGGCACGTTGGCTTTAATGAGGCCTGTAATGACGTCAACAGAGGGTCGCTGCGTAGCCAGTATCAGATGAATTCCCGCCGCCCGCGCTTTTTGCGCGATGCGGGCGATCAGCTGTTCCACCTTTTTACCAACAATCATCATCATGTCGGCAAACTCGTCGATGACCACCACTATTGAGGGCAGCGGCTCCAGATGCGGCGGTGTCTGGTCCTCCTCTGCGATATCCAGCAGCGGTTCTGGCGTCCACATGGGATCTTCCAGCGGCTCGCCTGCCTTGATGGCGTCCTGCACTTTACGGTTGTAACCCGCCAGATTCCGAACGCCCAGAGAGGCCATCAGCTTATAGCGGCGCTCCATCTCACCCACGCACCAGCGCAGGCCATTGGCCGCGTCCTTCATGTCGGTAATCACTGGCGTGAGGAGATGCGGAATGCCGTCATACACTGACAGCTCCAGCATCTTCGGATCCACCAATATGAGGCGCACTTCTGCTGGCGTTGATTTGTACAGCAGGCTCAGCAGCATGGCATTGACGCCGACAGATTTACCGGCGCCAGTGGTACCCGCTACCAGCAGATGAGGCATTTTGGCGAGGTCCGCGACGATGGGCTCACCCGAGATGTCGTGGCCCAACGCCAGCGCCAAATGCGAACGCGCGTCATCAAAGGCCCTGGAGGCCAGAACATCCTTTAGATTGACAATCTCGCGGTCTTCATTGGGGATCTCAATGCCGACAACGGATTTGCCCGCGATGACTTCCACTACCCGCACGCTGACCACCGCCAATGAACGCGCCAGGTCCTTGGCAAGATTGGTGATGCGACTCACCTTTACGCCGGGTGCAGGCTGTATCTCAAATCGCGTGATAACCGGGCCCGGATAGACAGCTACGACCTCCGCTTCGATGCCGAAGTCAGCGAGCTTAAGTTCCAACAGCTTAGACAGGGCCTGTAATGCTTCCTGCGAATAACCGCGATCTGGGTCGCGCTGACGCTCATCAAGCAGTTCCAGCGCCGGCAATTCACCAGTAACAGGTGCATCAAATAGTGGTTGCTGCTTTTCTTTCTGGACGCGCTCGCCCTGCTCTATCGCCTTGGCTGGCGCCTTGATTTTAGGCGGCTTGCGCTTCTTTTCCTTTTCAACGTGCTCGGTGATCGCGACCCTGCGCTCTTCCTGCATACGCGCTTGCGCCCGTCGATCTCGGAAGTCTTCTATGCGCCTGCGCAATGCTGTAACCAGCCGCGACCCTCCCGATAGCGTCCAGTAGCCGAGATCCTCCATCAGTTTGATCCAGCTGAGATCGGTAAACACGGTCATGCCGAATAGCAACACTGATACCAGAATCAAACGACTGCCGGTAACGCTAAAAAACTCTGTGAATGCTCCGCCCACAGCCTGTCCCAATATGCCCCCCAGGCCCTGCGGCAGGCTGGAGCCACCTAGATCGTTCATCGCCAGCAGAGCCGTGCCCGCGATCATCACCAGAACCAACCCCAGCAACCGAATTGTAAACGTCACCCAATCAAAGGCCATCGCGTCGTGGCGATGCTGGAACAGCACCCAGGCGCGACCAGCGAGCATTAGAGGGAACAAAAAGGCCGCATAGCCGATTAGCGAGAAGAAAACGTCAGCCAACCACGCACCAGCGGGGCCGCCTGCATTTTTAACGTAATCTGTACTGCCAGTGGCAGACCAACCGGGATCGGCCGGCGTATAGCTAAACAGCGCCAGCAGCAGATAGAGACATACGGCGGTGATGCCTATGAAAGCGCCCTCGCGCAATCTTGGGCCTAGAAAGCTGCGAGCGCTATCGACACTGGCCGTGCGAACTGCGGGTGATGTCGCGCTGCTGTTTGCCAATTTCACTCCTGAGACCGACTGGTTCGGTTTACGCCTCCGCGCTTCTGCGCATAGCGTGTAAAAATTAGGGCCTTATACAGTCTTTAATTATGCTTATATTTATTTTTTATTTCAAAAGCTTAGCGCTGCTTTATGCTTTAATTTATCATATGACTAACCGCAAACGGGCATTCTGTGAATTGTACCGTTTCTAGGCCGCTACAGCCCTCTTTTCACGATCTGCAAGATCCGCAAGATCTACAGGATCACCAGGTACCCAATGGAGTATTGGAAGTTAAGAGAGTCAAGAGAGTTAAGAGAGTTAAGAGGCCCGCGAGCTGATACGCGCAAACACCAGGTCGACTAGCATCGCAGTCTGGCTAACATTGAGAGGAATGAGACACCGATATGAGCGATAGCCAACATCACCGCTTGATTATTTTGGGTTCAGGACCGGCGGGTTACACCGCAGCGGTTTATGCCGCGCGCGCCAATCTCGACCCGGTTGTGATTACCGGCATTCAACAGGGTGGTCAGCTCACGACCACCACAGATGTGGACAACTGGCCCGGCGACGTAGAGGGACTGCAGGGACCAGACCTGATGCAGCGCATGCTGGCGCATGCGGAGCGCTTTGATACACAGGTCATTTTTGACCACATTGAACAGGTTGACCTGTCCTCCCGCCCCTTTTCACTGAAAGGGACATCCAGCTATACCTGTGATGCCCTCATCATAGCTACCGGCGCCTCGGCCCAATACCTGGGTCTGCCCTCAGAGGATGCCTTTATGGGCAAAGGGGTTAGTGCCTGCGCCACCTGCGACGGATTTTTCTATCGCGGCCAAAAGGTAGCGGTCATCGGTGGCGGCAATACAGCGGTAGAAGAGGCTCTCTATCTGGCCAACATTGCTGAACATGTGACACTGGTGCATCGCCGTGACGCGCTGCGGGCGGAAAAAATACTGCAGAAAAAGCTGTTTGAGCGCGAGAAGGAAGGCAAAGTTACTATTCTCTGGGATCACACGCTGGACGAAATCACTGGAGATGACTCCGGTGTCACCGGCATGCGGGTAAAATCCACCAAAGACGAAAGCCTCACGGCGATTGATCTCGCTGGCGTGTTTATTGCGATTGGACACAAGCCCAACACGGACATTTTCTCCGGCCAACTGGACATGAAAGATGGCTATATTCGTATCCACAGTGGCACTGAGGGCGACGCGACGGCGACGAGCGTCGACGGCGTTTTCGCCGCTGGCGACGTGGGTGACCATGTCTACCGTCAGGCTGTGACATCTGCGGGCTTTGGTTGTATGGCCGCCTTGGATGCAGAGCGTTTTCTCGATAATCTGCGTTAGACGAGACGCGATCAGGCCCAGGCAGTAATGGTCAATATTGAGCGTATAAGCCGTGACAGCCTTGATTTTCCCGACACCCAGCATGCGCTGAGCTACCCTAATGGGCTACTGGCCGTTGGCGGCGACCTATCGTTTGACCGCTTGTTAAACGCCTACCAACGGGGCATTTTTCCCTGGTACGAGGATCCTCAACCGATTCTGTGGTGGAGCCCCGACCCGCGCTCGGTTTTATACCCGCAGGAAGTGCGCGTATCGCGAAGTCTCTCCAAAACGCTGCGTAAAAATCGCTTTCGCATAACCACAGATACTGTCTTTCATCGCGTACTTTCGGGCTGCGCGGCCCCGCGGGCTCGGGAGCGTGGTACCTGGATCACCAATAGCATGGCAAGAGCCTATATGGAGCTGCATCGCGCAGGCTACGCCCACTCGGTAGAAGTATGGGATGAGCAGAACCAGCTACAGGGGGGGCTCTATGGTGTAGCGCTTGGACGCGTATTCTTTGGCGAATCCATGTTCAGCAGAATCAGTGACGCATCGAAGATAGCGCTGATCGCGCTGACCCGAGAGATTCAGCAACACGGTTTGAACGTCATAGACTGCCAGATTGAGAGCGACCATCTAAACTCTATGGGCGCGCGTAATATTCCTCGGGTAGACTTTGAAAATTACCTTACCCAAACCGAAATGACGGCTTCCCAGGCGCACTGGGAGCTGGACATTACCTCAGGAGATTTGGTGTGACCTCTTCGCTGCGAGACCTCAAGGTTTACACAACCTACCCTCACAGCTGCAGTTACTTGCCCGAGCAGGAGGCCACCACACTGTTTGTCGACCCCCGCACTCCGATGTCAGGAACCCTGTACAGTCAGTTGTCCCTGCTTGGATTTCGGCGCTCTGGCTCCCACTTGTACCGCCCCAACTGTAGCAACTGCAATGCCTGCATCCCGGCTCGCGTACCGGTGGCACGCTTCGAAGCAAAACGCAACCAGCGCCGCTGCCTGCGTAAAAATGATGATCTTGAGGTGCAGGAGCTGGAAGACATCAACACCGATGAATGCTTTGAGTTGTACCGTCGCTATATTGAAGCACGGCATCACGATGGCGATATGTACCCCCCGTCCAGAGAGCAGTACCAGTCGTTTTTGAGTGCTGAGTGGGGCGTGACGCGCTTCTACGGAATGTACAATAAGGACATGCTGATCGGCGTGGCCGTTGCCGACGCACTGGATGATGGGCTATCCGCAATTTATACCTTTTATGATCCCAACTTGACCGAACGCAGTCTGGGTACTTTCGCAGTGCTCTGGCAGATTCAGGAAACTGCGGCGCTGGGTTTGGAGTACCTCTACCTGGGGTATTGGATTAAGCAGTGCCAGAAAATGGCCTACAAGATCCAATACCGACCACTTGAGCTCTACGTCAACGGAAGCTGGGTAGAACTGCTCTAAGTAGCCGATAAAGTGCAGATTTTGCTGTCTTGTACCGTTGTGTTACGAGGCCCTATCGCCAGACACCTCTATATCAGATGAGCCACATCAGGTGAGCCACATCAGGTGAGCCACTCGCCTTTTGCTTTTAGGGTTTTACCAGCTTGCTCGTCCACTATCGGCGTTCTGCCGGTGGTACTGAAAACGTAATTAGGGCAAAATGCGCCGCGTTTTAGCTCAGACAGGTTAGCTGCCGCATGGCAAAAGAAGACCAAATTGAAATGGACGGCGAGGTCATAGACACCCTGCCCAATACCACTTTCCGAGTACAACTTGAGAATGGCCACGTTGTAACAGCCCATATCTCAGGCAAGATGCGCAAAAACTACATCCGCATCCTCACCGGAGACAAAGTCAAAGTCGAACTGACCCCCTATGATCTCACCAAGGGCAGAATCACCTACCGGGCCCGTTGATTCAGGCTTCGGCGGGCTCCTCTTCTTCCACAACCGCTTCTACAATCAAGCTATCGGTGGCTTCATCGTAACTCACATCGGCGGTTCCGCCGTTGTGAGATAGCTCTCCAAACAACACCATTTCAGCCAACGGCTTTTTGATGTTTTCCTGGATAACACGCGCCATAGGTCTTGCACCCATGGTGATGTCGTAGCCACGCTCCACCAGCCACTGCCTGGCTCGCTCGCTGACGTTCAGCAGAACTTTTTTCTCATCCAACTGGTGCTGCAGTTCAGTAAGGAACTTGTCGACCACGGTCAAAATGACCTCCGTGCCAAGCGGCTCAAACTGAATGATGCTGTCCAGACGATTTCTAAATTCCGGCGTGAACATCCGGTTGATCGCCTCCAGCCCGTCGGTGGAATGATCCTGCTCTATAAAGCCTATGCTGCGGCGGCTGATATTCTCAGCGCCAGCGTTGGTGGTCATGATAAGAATGACATTACGGAAATCGGCACGGCGACCGTTGTTATCGGTCAATGAGCCATGGTCCATCACTTGCAACAACAAGTTAAAGACTTCGGGATGTGCTTTCTCGATCTCGTCGAGTAACACCACTGAGTGCGGATTCTTGGTCACTGCTTCCGTCAGCAGACCGCCCTGGTCGAAGCCCACATAGCCTGGGGGTGCGCCGATCAGGCGCGACACGGTGTGGCGCTCCATATATTCCGACATGTCGAACCGCACCAGCTCGAGACCCAGAACTCGCGCCAACTGGCGGCTAACTTCGGTTTTACCGACGCCGGTGGGGCCCGCAAACAAGAAGGACCCGATAGGTTTCTCAGAAGGCTTCAAGCCAGCGCGAGCCAGCTTGATGGCAGTGGCCAGGCTCGTGATGGCCTGATCCTGCCCAAAAACAGCCATCTGCAGGTTCGTCTCCAGCTTCTCCAGCGCCGCCTTGTCGGAGGCACTGACAGACTTAGGGGGAATGCGAGCGATCTTGGCAATCACCGCTTCAACGTCGTGAACGCCGATCACCTTTTTGCGCCGCGATACAGGCTGCAATTGCTGATAGGCGCCCGCCTCATCGATGACGTCAATGGCCTTGTCCGGAAGGAAGCGGTCGGTAATGTAGCGCTCTGCGAGATCGGCAGCAGCGCGCAGCGCCTTATTGGTATAGCGCAGCCCATGGTGCTCCTCAAAGCGACTCTTGAGTCCTTTGAGGATATGGTAGGTATCCTCGGCGGAGGGCTCCATGACGTCGATCTTCTGAAAGCGACGACTCAGTGCACGGTCTTTATCGAAGATACCGCGATATTCCTGGAAGGTGGTGGAGCCGATACAGCGTAGCTTTCCAGACGCCAGCATGGGCTTAAGCAGATTCGACGCGTCCATCACGCCGCCGGAGGCAGCACCAGCTCCTATGATGGTATGGATTTCGTCGATAAAGAGGATAGCGCCTTCTCGCTTTTTCAGTTCTGCTAACAGCGTCTTCAAACGCTTTTCAAAGTCGCCGCGATACTTGGTTCCTGCAAGCAGAGCACCCATATCCAGTGCGTAGACAACGCTATCCTTCAACACCTCTGGCACATCGCCGTCGATAATTTTCTTGGCGAGCCCTTCTGCAATCGCCGTCTTGCCTACTCCGGACTCGCCGACTAACAGTGGGTTATTCTTCCGTCGGCGCGACAGGATCTGAGATACCCGTTCCACCTCCTGTGCTCGTCCGATCAGCGGGTCAATGCGACCTTCAGCGGCTTCAGCATTCAGATTGGTGGCGAAACTGTCCAGCGGATTAGCCTCGCCCTCTTCACCCGCAACATCGTCATCAGCAGCGCGACCGCTGGCTTCGCCTTCTTCCTCACCGGCCACCTTTGAGATGCCGTGGGTAATGTAGTTGACCACATCCAGGCGGGCGATATTCTGCATTTTGAGGAAGTAGACCGCCTGGCTTTCCTGCTCGGAAAAAATGGCGACCAGGACATTGGCACCTGTCACTTCCGCCTTTCCGGAAGACTGCACGTGGAAAGCTGCTCGCTGAATGACGCGCTGGAAACCGAGCGTGGGTTGCGTATCACGGTCGCTTTCATCTTCTGGAATCAGTGGTGTAGTTGCGTCAACAAACTCGGTGAGTTCCCCGCGTAAGCCGCCGAGATCGCCACCACAGGCCTTGAGCACGCGTGTGGCATCGCTGTTATCCAGCAACGCAAGGAGCAGATGCTCCACCGTCATATACTCGTGTCTTTTCGCCTGAGCACCCTTGAAGGCCTCATTGAGAGTGGCTTCGAGTTCCTTGTTCAGCATAGGCCTGAATCTCCGTGGGATGGCGGTCCCGCTAGGCGTCCTGAGGACGCTGGTAACTGACGCGTGTGGTATCTGCTGTGAATACGGCTTCTAATATGGCTTCTAACATGGCTTCTATACGTTGCTATATATCTATAGCTACGCAGGGTATCGCAATTTCGACCGGTGGGCGGCGATGAGGTTCCCATGGAGGTTCCCATGACAGAAGCCCGGGGCTCGCTGGAAGGCGGATAAGGTCCTGTCAACCGTCAGACGCCTCGACTTCGCAAAGAAGGGGATGCTGGTTATCACGGGCGTATTGGTTCACCTGATTCATCTTGGTCTCAGCAATATCGCGGGTGTATATACCGCATACGCCTTTGCCACGCGTATGCACCGTCAGCATTACCTGAGTGGCTTGCTCGCGATTCATTCGGAAGAACACTTCAAGCACTTCCACAACGAACTCCATCGGCGTGTAATCGTCGTTGAGGAGGATCACCTTGTACAGCGGCGGTTTTTTTACCTGCGGCCTGGCTTCCTGAACGGCGATATCGCCCTCTGGCGGCGAGTAATCAGCATCGTCGTCGCCGGCCAGCATGGGAGGCAGCACAGAAGCCAACATAGGAGAATGTTTGGGGAAATGCGAGATCGCTGCGTCTGGTGATGCAAGTGTTGCACCGCCGCCAGACGCGTCTCTCAACGCGGCTGTCAACGCCGCTCTCGATGAGTTCGACGAGTTAGAGTGTCGGGCGAATCGATCATCGCCTGCGTCAATACTTTGTAAAAACAGCGACTGCACAGCCATGCGATGAGTATACCCAAATCGGCCGCACTGTGGTGTCGAATGGCAACAAAAGCGTTGCCAGAATCATCGCCCAGCGCACCGGCAGGCTGCGCCACCGTATGCACCCGCGTATCTACGTGACCCTTTACTTACTCACATACTCAGTAACAAAGAAGCTAGTGTACTGAAAAACTGGTGGACGCCCTCACATATGTTCGATGATTGCGGCACCAAATCCTGAGCAACTCACCAGTGTCGCCCCTTCCATCAGCCGCTCGAAGTCGTAAGTCACGGTTCTGGCCTGGATCGCCCCGTTCATACCCTTGATGATCAAGTCAGCGGCCTCGTTCCAGCCCATGTGCCGCAGCATCATCTCCGCAGACAGGATGAGCGAGCCCGGATTTACCTTGTCCTGCCCGGCATATTTGGGTGCTGTGCCATGAGTGGCCTCAAACAGGGCAATGGAATCGCTCAGGTTGGCGCCAGGCGCTATGCCAATACCCCCGACCTGGGCCGCCAGTGCGTCAGAAAGATAGTCACCGTTCAGGTTCATGGTAGCGACCACGCTATACTCGGCTGGGCGCGTCAAAATCTGTTGCAACATCGCGTCCGCAATCACGTCCTTGATGACTATGTCTTTGCCCGAATGAGGGTTTTTAACGGACACCCAGGGGCCGCCGTCGAGGAGTTCACCACCAAACTCTTCCTGAGCTAATTCATAGCCCCAGTCACGGAAAGCACCTTCCGTAAACTTCATGATGTTGCCCTTGTGCACGAGGGTGACGCTGGGTAGATCCTGGTCGATGGCGTACTGAATGGCCTTGCGCACCAACCGCTTGGTGCCCTCCTCTGACACAGGCTTGATACCGATTCCTACGCCGTCAGTGAAGCGCATCTTGGTCGCACCCATTTCCTGAGTGATAAATTCCACGACCTTGCGTGCTTCCTCTGTCCCGGCTTCGTACTCGATGCCCGCGTAGATATCCTCGGAGTTTTCCCGGAAGATCACCATGTTGCACTTTCCGGGTTCACGCACTGGCGATGGGACACCCTCAAACCAACGCACCGGGCGCTGGCAAACGTACAGGTCCATCTCTTGACGCAGTGCGACGTTGAGTGAGCGAAAGCCACCGCCTACCGGCGTCGTCAGCGGCCCCTTAATAGCCACCGAGTACTCTCGAATAGCGTCAAGCGTCTCCTCCGGGAACCAGTCGCCGTCATAGAGCTCAGCGGCCTTTTCGCCGGTATAGATTTCCATCCATGAGATTTCGCGGTCACCGCTATATGCTTTCTCAACGGCCGCATTGACGACATCTAGCATCACTGGGCTGATATCAACGCCTATGCCATCGCCTTCAATAAAAGGGATGATTGGATTGCTAGGTACGGAAAGGGAGTAGTCTTCGTTAACAGCTATTTTCTCGCCCTGCGCAGGTACCTTGATATGCTTGTAACCCATGAAACGCTCCGTTTGATGATAGGTTGCGGATGCAAAACGGCGCGAAGTATAGCACCAGAATGGTCACCCTTTGTGAACGTCTGGCGCTTCAGCGGGGAAATCCTTGGCGGGACTGATTATCTTTAACAAACCTTATCAAGTGCTGTCGCAATTCAGTGACAGCGAGGGCCGCAACACGCTGGCATCCTTCCTTGACGCTCCTGACTATCGAGTTGCCGGCAGGCTCGACTACGACTCCGAGGGTTTGCTGCTATTGACGGATGATGGGCGGTTACAGCAGCGTATCGCCAATCCTCGCCACAAGATCTATAAAACCTACTGGGTACAGGTGGAGGGGGCACCGCCGCCAGAAGCTCTGGCCCGGCTGCGCGAAGGGGTTGTTCTCAAAGACGGTCTCACCCGTCCAGCCAAGGTACGATTCCTCAAAACCGAACCCAGACTCTGGCCGCGTCATCCACCGATTCGTCAACGCAAAAACGACAAGACCAGTTGGCTGGAGCTGCGCATTTGTGAAGGGCGCAATCGCCAGGTCAGGCGTATGACTGCCGCCATCGGTCACCCCACTCTCAGACTGGTGCGCACAGCGATAGGAAACTGGACGCTGGATGGGCTGATGCCTGGCGGATGGCGAGGCGATACGGTGCACATGCCCAACAAAACATCCGTGGCTCGCGCAGGTCGCAAAATATGAATCCACAGGACTATGTGCACACAACAGTCGCAACGGTGGTAGCGCGCAACGGACGCTATTTGATGGTAGAGGAGCATGCGGCTGAAGGAATTGTCATTAACCAGCCGGCTGGCCACGTTGAACCAGGCGAATCGCTGGTTCAGGCGGCACAGCGTGAAACGCTGGAGGAAACCGCCTGCGAGGTTGTCATTGAGGGCCTCCTGGGCATGGCGCTGTACACAGCCTCGGCCAACGGTGTGAGCTACCTGCGCACCACGTTCCATGCCCAACTGATCGCAGAACATGCAGACAGGGCATTGGACGAAGGCATCATACGCAGCCTCTGGATGAGCCCCACTGAATTGAGGTCACAGTCTGATAAACTGCGCAGCCCTCTAGTGTTGGCCAGCGTGGAACAACATCTCGCAGGTCATCACTGGCCTTTGGACTTTATTTACTACAACCCATGACTCACCCTTCTGCAAGCAAAGTCATCGTCGGCATGTCCGGTGGTGTCGACTCTTCTGTGGCCGCCCTGCTGTTAAAACAACGGGGCTATGCCGTGGAGGGGTTATTCATGAAAAACTGGGACGAGGATGACGGGACCGAATACTGCACCGCCAAGGCAGATTTGGCCGATGCCGAGGCGGTAGCGGATGCGCTTGGCATTAAGCTACACAGCGCCAACTTTGCCGCAGAATACTGGGATAATGTGTTTGAGCATTTTCTCACCGAGTACCGAGCCGGGCGCACACCGAACCCGGACATATTATGCAACCGAGAGATCAAATTCCGCGCCTTTCTCGATTATGCAAAGATGCTGGGCGCAGACATGATCGCCACTGGGCACTACGCCAGGCGCACTGATGACACCGGCGACACTACACGACTCCTGAAAGCTGCCGACCTGAACAAGGACCAGAGCTACTTCCTGCATGCTGTTGGTCACCGTGAACTGGGCCAAACCCTGTTTCCACTGGGAGACATGCAAAAGCCACGGGTTCGCGAAATAGCGCAGGACGCTGGGCTGGTGACCCACGACAAGAAAGACAGTACCGGCATCTGTTTTATCGGCGAGCGCCGTTTTACCGACTTTTTGAAGCAGTACCTGCCCGCACAGACCGGCGATATCGTCGATCTGGAAGGCAAGCTGATGGGTGAACATCAGGGCTTGATGTATCACACGATCGGACAACGCCAGGGACTTGGGATCGGCGGAGTGGCAGGACATGAACACGACCCCTGGTATGTAGTAGACAAAGACCTGGAAAAAAACCAGCTAGTGGTAGCGCAGGGTAACGACCACCCCGCACTGTTTAACACTACACTGAGCCTGAGCGAGATACATTGGGTCGCAGAAGCGGGACCAACGCTGCCGTTGCGCTGCGCTGCAAAAACCCGCTATCGCCAGCCCGACCAACCCTGCTGTCTTGAGCGCGACAAAGATCACTACAAGGTCGTTTTCGACCAGCCCCAACGCGCCATAACTCCGGGGCAGTCCGTGGTTTTCTACAGCGAAGAAACCTGCCTCGGCGGCGGCGTTATTGAAGCACGTTCATGAAGCGCGTTGAGGATCAGGTTATCGCGCTCGCAGGCGTGGTGCAGGCGGCAAGGTTGGTCGACCAGGTCTCGCGCACCGGCAGTTATCCCGAGGAGTTTCTCTCACCACTACTCAATAGTCTCTTTGTCTTCGACGCCCAACACACCGAAGAGATCTACGGCAGCGTCGCTGGCGTCAAACTGGGTCTGCAGAACCTTGCCGCAATGCTGGCGTCACGCAATGAACCCTCTGCGCGCGACATGATGCGATATGTGTTCGGGATGTTGCATCTGGAGCGTCGCTTTTCGGCACATGAGGACATGTCCGACGTGGTTCGCTCGCGACTGGAGCACACTCGGTTTAACGCAGATCATTTTGCCACTCATACCCAGGACGTCTGTCACAGCCTGAGCGGCATCTATCAAGACACTCTGTCGACCTTTAAGTACCGCATCCGCGTGACCGGCAGCATGCAGCAGCTCCAGAATCAAACCAACGCCAATTTGATTCGAGCTCTGCTGCTAGCAGGCCTGCGGTCCGCGGTCCTTTGGAGGCAGCTGGGTGGCAGGCGCTGGCGTCTGGTGACCCATCGGCGCCACCTGATGGATGTGGCCCATAATCTGTCCCGACAAATGGGATCGGTGTAAAATCTAGATTTAGCGCGGCACCGCTCGCAACGTCCAGGTCGAGCTATCAGCGCTTGAGCCTAAGGAGTAACCATATGGCGCCCTCACCGCCTATTTCTGAGCTTTCCTCAGAACTCTCTTCAGAACTCTCTTCAGAGCTTTCTCAGCTCACAGCGGTATCGCCTATCGACGGTCGGTACGGTAGCAAAACAGCGTCACTGCGCACCATCTTCAGCGAATACGGGCTGATGAAGCGTCGGCTTCTGGTGGAAGTGCGCTGGCTGGAATCACTGGCCGCCGCATCGGATATCGAGGAAGTGCCGGGCTTGTCTGTCGAGGCCAGTGCGCAGCTGCAAGCGATTATCGATAGCTTTGACGAAACCGCCGCCAATGACATTAAGCACATCGAGTCGACAACGAATCATGATGTAAAAGCCGTTGAGTATTATCTCAAGGAGCAGTTACAAGCGCATGCAGAGTTGGCGGCTATCGCCGAATTCACGCACTTCGCCTGCACCTCCGAAGACATCAACAATCTTTCTCACGCCTTGATGCTTCGAGACGGCGTGTATTCATGCCTGCTGCCCAATTATCAAGCGATTTGTGACAGCTTACGGGCCATGGCGCACAGTCATCAGTATGCTCCTATGCTCTCGCGCACCCATGGCCAGACCGCAAGCCCCACCACCATGGGCAAGGAGTTCGCCAACGTGGTGGCCAGGCTTGAGCGGCAGCTGGAGCAGCTCTCCCGCCAGGAGTACCTGGGTAAAATCAATGGCGCCGTTGGCAACTACAACGCGCATTTGTGCAGCTATCCGGCGCATGACTGGTCAGACCATGCCGAGCGCTTCGTCACCAGCCTCGGGCTGCAGTGGAATGCCTACACCACCCAGATCGAGCCCCATGACTACATGGCAGAGCTGTTCCAGACGCTGGCGCGCCTGAACACCATATTGATAGACCTGTGCAGAGATATCTGGGGTTATATTTCGCTGGGATATTTCACGCAGAAAACCGTTGCCGGAGAGGTCGGTTCCTCTACCATGCCGCACAAAGTTAATCCCATCGACTTTGAAAACGGGGAAGGCAACTTCGGACTGGCCAATGCTCTGTTGGGGTATCTGGCCGAAAAACTACCGGTTTCGCGCTGGCAACGCGACCTGACAGACTCGACCACGCTCCGAAACATGGGGGTTGGGTTCGGCTATAGCCTGATCGGCTGCGCCAGCCTTCGCAAAGGACTAGGAAAGCTGGAGCTGAACCATGCGCGGCTGGCTCAGGATCTGGAGCAGAACTGGGAAGTGCTGGCAGAGGCGATACAAACCGTTATGCGCCGCCACGGCGTTGAGCAGCCTTACGAGAAGCTTAAAGCGTTTACCCGAGGCCAGACGATTACACGAGACAGTATGCAGTCGTTTATCGCAGAGCTGTCGCTGCCGGATGAAGCCAGAGACGCACTGCTTGCCCTGACACCAGACACCTATCTGGGCAATGCCTCAGAGCAGGCGGCAAACATATAGAGCACATGCACGGCCTCGACATTGCCCGGTTTCTTGCTGATGCCTGGCAACAAACTCCTCTCTTAATCCCCCATGCGACCACTTCACTCCCGGCCCTGTCGCCAGACGAACTGGCAGGGCTGGCGCTGGAAGAAGGCGTAAGTGCGCGCCTGGTAGTGGGCACTGATCCGGATTGGCAAGTTGATAAGGGTCCGTTTCATGACAACAGCTTCTTCATCGAGGGTCCCTGGACGCTGCTGGTGGAAGCGGTGGATCATCACATTCCGGAAGTGGCGACTCTTCGCCAACTGGTGAGCTTCCTGCCGAGCTGGCGCTTCGATGATGTCATGGTGAGCTACGCTACTGATGGCGGCGGCGTAGGCCCGCACTTTGACCGTTATGATGTTTTCTTACTGCAGGGTGAGGGGCAACGCCGGTGGCGCCTGGGACAGTCATGCGACCAATCCGAACCTCTGCGACACATTAACGGGCTCACACTGCTGGAGAAGTTTGAGCAAACAGCAGAATACGTGCTGGGGCCAGGAGATATTCTCTACATTCCACCGGGTGTTGCGCACTGGGGTATCGCTGAGGGCCATTGCATGACCTATTCATTGGGGTTCAGAGCACCCCGCATCGCAGACCTGCTGTCGCGGCAGCTAGATGAGCGGCTCGAGTCAGTGGATCTCGACCTGCTGCTTGCGGATCCTGGTCGTCCTGCAACCCGGCCCGGCGAACTACACGCAATTGACATTAGCAATGCGCTACAACAAATGACCCAGACGCTGGAATACAGCGATTCACCGAACCACTGGCTCGGGGAACTGGTCACGGAGTCAGCGCTAGAGCCCATATACCCTTCAGCCAAAGATCTATTGCCTGCAACTGTTCGCATAGACCCGGCAAGCCGCTGGGCCTGGCAACAGGCGCCAGATACGGTGACGCTGTTCACAAACGGTACAACCCGCTCAGTAGCCAGCGAACTGCTGCCCCTGCTGATCCGATTGTGCAGCGGAAACTCGGTAGACTGCGAGACATGCAGCGACTTAGAACGCACATTCCTCGAACAGCAGTGGCAGGCAGGAACGCTCATCGATGAGTAGCGTTGCAGACACCGTTGAGGTGAGCGAGATTAGCTGGAATCGAGGAGAGGAAACCCTTTCCAGCATCCGGGAACGCGTGTTCATCGAGGAACAGGGCGTGCCACGTGAGATAGAAATGGACGGGGCCGACACGTCGGCAACGCACTTTCTACTCACAGTCAATACCATCGCACTGGGCTGCGGCCGATTGCTTCCTGACGGAAAGATCGGGCGCATGGCAGTGTTAAAGTCACACAGAGGGCTGGGCCTTGGAAGACAGTTACTGGATAACATCGTTGCCTATGCGCGCCGCCACGGATACCGTCGTCTGTACCTGCACGCACAGTCCCATGCGCTGGCATTTTATGAAGCGGCAGGCTTTTCAGCTGACGGGGAGCCATTTGACGAGGCCGGTATAGCCCACCGCGCCATGAGCATGACGGTGGACTTTGCCGGGGCCGACCACTTTATCACCGGTGTCGAGTATCCAAAGCCTTTCGACCTGCTGGCACAGACGCTGGCTGAATCGGCGCGCCGCACATTGCGCATCTATAGTGCGCGACTTGATCACGAGGTCTTTGACCGACAAGACATGGCGTCCGCGATGACGAAGCTGGCGCGACGCGGACGGCTAAGCGATGTGCGCATACTTGTTAGCGATGCACGCCCGATTGTCGGGCGAGGGCACCGGCTCCTGGAGATCGCGCGCCGCTTATCATCGACGGTGAGCATACGAGTGCTGGATGAGCATCCCGAGTTGCCCGAGGCCACTTACATGGTGCGCGATAATAGCGGCGTGCTGTACAAACCTGACGATCGTGGCCGCGCGGGGTTTTATGAGCCGAATTCCCGAGCATCTGCCGCGCGCTTTTTAGACCAGTTTGACCGCCTCTGGCGCTGGAGCGAAGTTGACCCGCGGCTGCGAACGCTGCGCTTGTAGTACGGCCTACTATTCGCTTATCCACTCAACTCCAACTGCGGCGCCCTCATACGCCACGGGCCACACGCGAAGTGGTCGGCAGGGCTCGCGCGACGCCTGGATAACCTTGCCCGTCAGCAGGGAGAATCGGTAACCATGCAGCGGGCAGAGTAACTCGCCATCTTCTATCCAACCCTCTTCCAAAGGATGTTCCTGATGTGGGCAAAGGGCTTCGATAATGTGGTGTTGGCCGTGATGCTCAATTAAGAGAAGCCGGTGATAGTCAAGCCGGAACTCGCGGCGATAGCCGGCGTGCAAATTGATCAGCTTTTCCAGAGGGACAAAGCTCACTGGCCGGCCTTCAGAATCTACAAGCAGTCCAGAACGCGGCTTGCCGCCGTGTAGGGCGTGATTTCCCGTGCTAGAACCTGCCTTTCCAGCTCTGGCAACAGACCCTGCGCATCGGGATTATCACGCAGACGCGCTTTTAGCATGTCGTCGATAAGCTGGTACATCCAGTCATGCAGCTGCCGGTCCCGCCGAAGTGAAAAAGCACCTGCAGCCTCGCTGTCCGCGTGATGCTCAAGAATCATGGCCCAGACAGCATCAATGTTGGTCCCCCCCACGGAGGAACACGTCATTACCCGAGGCTCCCAGTGGGCCGCGTGGCGCAACAGCCCCATAGCAGCCTTGTAATGGGTGCGGGTTCTCTCTGCCAGGTTGAGGCTCTCACCGTCGGCTTTGTTGATGACCAGTGCATCAGCGAGCTCCATAATGCCTTTCTTGATGCCCTGCAGCTCGTCGCCTGCATTTGGCAGCATCAGCACCATAAAGAAGTCCACCATACCTGCTACCTGATACTCGGACTGGCCTACGCCCACCGTCTCGACCAGGATCACGTCATAACCCGCAGCCTCGCACAGCAACATAGTCTCACGGGTCTTCTGGGCGACGCCCCCCATGGTTCCCGAAGCGGGTGACGGCCGGATAAAGGCGTCGGAGCGGCGGGACAGCTCTTCCATCCGCGTCTTATCACCCAGGATACTGCCGCCAGCGATGGGAGAGCTGGGGTCTACTGCCAACACCGCCACACGCTTGCCCTGCTCTAATAGATGCAAACCAAAGCGCTCGATAAATGTCGATTTCCCGACGCCCGGTATGCCAGTAATGCCAAGCCTCACACTGTTGCCCGTAAATGGCAGGCAGCGCTCGAGTATCTCCTGCGCCTGCAGCCGGTCATCCAGCAGGCTGCTCTCTATGACGGTGATAGCTTTGGCGAGGCTGCGTCTATTGCCTTCGCGTAGCCCCTCTAGATCGAAGTCAGCCACCTTGGGCTGTATTGATCGCGCTGAGTACGTCGCGGGCCGCCTTGGGAATCGGCGTACCGGGCCCGAAGATACACTTAACGCCCGCCTCATAGAGAACGTCGTAGTCCTGTTGAGGAATGACGCCGCCCGCAATAACGATAATGTCCTGGGCGCCCTCGGCGTTGAGCGCAGCTATCAACTGTGGCACCAGCGTTTTGTGGCCAGCCGCCAGAGAAGACGCGCCGACTACATGCACATCATTTTCTACTGCCTGGCGCGCCACCTCTTCCGGTGTCGAGAACATTGGTGAGAGGTCGATATCGAAACCCACATCGGCAAACGCGGTGGCGACAACCTTTGCGCCTCGATCATGCCCGTCCTGGCCCATCTTGCACACCAGCATTCGCGGCCTGCGGCCGTGTGCTTCCAGGAACTGTCCGATATCTGAGGCGATTGACTTCCAGTCCTCATCCTCCTCAAAGGCTGCGCCATACACGCCTGATACAGTCTGGGCCTGGGCATTGAAGCGCCCGAATTCTTTTTCCATGGCGTAGGAAATCTCCCCGACGGTGGCACGACGGCGAACCGCCTCTACCGCCAGGCCTAACAGATTGCCTTCTGCGCCAGCGGCTACGCGGGTAATTTCATCCAGAATGGCTTCGACGGCTGCGCTGTCGCGCTCGCCACGAATCTTTTCAAGGCGCGCCAATTGTGCGGCGCGGACTTCATCGGTCTCAATTTCAAGGATTTCGACCGGGTCCTCATGGTCCAGCTTGTATTTGTTGACGCCGACAATCACGTCCTCGCCACGATCGATACGCGCTTGCTTGCGCGCCGCCGCCTCCTCGATACGCAATTTCGGCAGGCCCGTCTCTATAGCCTTGGCCATGCCACCCTGCTCTTCTATTTCTTCGATGAGTTCCCAGGCTTTATCGGCGATTTCTTTGGTCAGACTCTCCATCATGTAGGACCCACCCCAGGGATCGACGACCTGGCGTATACCCGTCTCTTCCTGAATGATCAGCTGGGTGTTCCGGGCA
Source organism: Pseudomonadota bacterium (assembly GCA_038746745.1). Classification (GTDB taxonomy): domain Bacteria; phylum Pseudomonadota; class Gammaproteobacteria; order Pseudomonadales; family Halieaceae; genus JANQIO01. Next base: position 73,179 of record JBCDKJ010000001.1, on the reverse strand, counting down.
ATTCGCGCGGCGAACTCGCTGGGCAGCGCGATGGCCTCATCCAGAGCATTGGTGTGCAGGGACTGAGTGCCCCCAAATACCGCCGCCATAGCCTCAATGGTCGTACGAACCACGTTGTTATAGGGATCCTGCTCTGTCAGCGACCAGCCAGACGTCTGGCTATGAGTGCGCAACATCGAACTCTTCGGGTTCTGCGGTTTGAATTCCGAGACGATGCGGGCCCACAGCAGACGTGCGGCGCGCATTTTGGCGATTTCCATATAGAAATTCATGCCAATGCCCCAGAAGAAAGATAGTCGCGGGGCGAACTGATCAATATCCAGGCCTGCTGAGATGGCAGTACGAATGTACTCTTTGCCATCTGCAAGTGTGTAAGCCAGTTCCAGAGCGGCGTTCGCACCGGCTTCCTGGATGTGGTAGCCAGAGATTGAAATCGTATTGAACCGGGGCATATGCTCGGAGCAATAGGCAATGATGTCACCGATGACACGCATGCTGGGTGCGGGCGGGTAGATGTAGGTATTGCGCACCATGAATTCTTTTAAAATATCGTTCTGGATAGTGCCCGCCAGCTGATCCTGGGTAACGCCCTGCTCCTCTGCTGCAACGATGTAACCTGCCAGCACCGGCAAAACGGCGCCGTTCATGGTCATGGACACGGACACCTTGTCCAGTGGAATGCCATCGAAAAGAATTTTCATATCTTCGATGGAGTCCACCGCCACACCGGCTTTCCCCACATCACCACTGACGCGGGGATGATCGGAATCGTAGCCCCGGTGGGTTGCCAGATCGAAGGCTACCGAAATGCCCTGCCCGCCAGCGGCCAGCGCCTTCCGATAGAAGGCATTAGAGGCCTCCGCGGTGGAGAATCCTGCGTACTGGCGGATGGTCCAGGGCCGACCGGCGTACATGGTCGCCTGGGGTCCGCGAATATACGGCGACATGCCTGGCATAGTGTTCGCATATTCCAGGCCCTCAAGGTCCTCAGCGGTATACAGGCACTTCACATGGATACCTTCGTCGCTGTGCCATGTCAGGTCCTGCGGTGTCAGCCCTTTCATCTGCTTGGTTGCAAGCTCTGCCCAGGCCTCTGGCGTCGCTGAGGCTTTATCGTATATTGAGTCGCTCATGCCCTGTCTCTCGGTGCGTCAGCTCAATGGCCATCGGCCGGCTGATTGATCTCTATAAGTACGCCGTCACAACTCTTTGGATGGATAAATATCACCTGAGCACCGTGCGCTCCTGCCGTGGGGCCATCAGACAGAAACTGATAACCCTTTTCCCTCAGCCGCGCGATATCCTCCTCGATATTGTCAGAGCGAAAGCACAGGTGATGAAGCCCACCACCACGCTTTTCCAGATACGTCGCCACCGGGCCTTTGCCCTCCAGCGGGTGAATCAGCTCGATGTTGGTGGGCGGCAGTGGGAAAAAGGCAGTTGAGGTTTGCGCCGCCTCCACATCCTCGGTCCCTTCAAATGGCAAGCCAAAATCCTCCATAAAGCGCTGAATGGCCTTCTGCAGGTCAGGCACCGCCACAGCGATATGATCGAGAGCAGTAATCATGTTTCCTTGGCCTCTTACGTGAGTACTGTTGACAGGAAATGATCGGTCGCTGCCTGCCGCCGGGCGAGCTTGTCCTCTGCAGATTCTTCTACGATCACTTCATCCGGGGTGATTTTAAACAGTGGCTGGCCCTTGCTGATAATCAGCCCATCGTCTTCCACCAGCACCTTATCGATGGTTCCCGAAAAAGGCGCATACACCTTGTTGAACATCTTCATAACTTCAACGATATAGAGTGGATCGCCTTCATCAAAGTGACTCCCCTCTTGCACGTACTGCGGGTGCTCTGGTGTTTCGCGGGAATAAAACATGCCGCCGCTTTCAGCGAGAATCTCATCGCTTTTTGCCACTGGAGGGGGCACCAGCACTTTAGCCATTCGCTCCTGCAAGGCCTCGTCCAGCAGACGCTCCGGAATATTGATGGTCAGATCAGTGTTGACTGACAACTGATAGAAGCCGGTGGCTTCTGCCAGGGCAGGCAACACGGCGAGAATATCGAGACCCGCCTGGAAACCCATATGGGCGGCCTGCACCTCGGCCCACGTCACATCATCAAATGCCTCGGGTGCCTCGCCCTCAGTCAGCAGATTATCAAGCTCTATCCAATCAGCGACGCTTAGCCGGTTATTGAGCTCGTTGTAAAAATCGACGCCCGACTGCAGCAATGCATCATCGTGATCCCAAATCATGTGCGCCGCGGGCTGACCCGGCTGCATATCCATATCCAGGAAGTGGTAGGTGTCTGCCAGCAATTCCAGGGGGTTCTCGTTCCAGCAGAGGCGACCCTCGATCATGGTGTAGCAGTCGCGATTAACGCTCAACCACCCGGCGAGCAGATGAGGCTCTGCCATCAAACGCTCTATGGGTCGCCGCAGCAGCGAATATTTTCGCTCGAAGCAGGTGCGCAGGGCTGATGCATCGTCGCCGTCCACTTCCGCTATTGCGTGCTGCATCAAGGCGTCATAGGCGTGTACAAGATCTATGTCATTGGCCTCAGACTTGAGCTCCCCGACCGCTGTCAGATAGGGGACAATAAATCGCGTCGTGGGACGGGCATTAATATTGTTGCCGATAAACCAGTTGACTAGGCCGTAATGAAACTCGAGATTGGTGGCCAGGTCCCGGCCGCGCATGGTGGCGCGTCGTATCACGTCTGCCATGCGCTGATAGGTATCCAGTCGGGTTTCACCTACGGTCAGCAACAGCGCAATATTGGAATCATAGGCCCCGGCCAGGGTGTATTTCATGAAGACGTCGGTGTCGGGGTTGTGCAAACTGATACCCTGATCGTCTCGAATCTCCCCCTCAATGGCATCAGACCAGTACTCAATCACACCGCCAGCATGGGGCTGCAGAGCCTGGTTGGTCGCATTGAGCCTCGCCTCAACGGAGTCATTGAACCGCGGCACGCGGGAAGGTTTGGGCAGTGCGCTGCCATGTGCGGCCAGCAGCACCATAGCTTCCACCAGCGACTCTACGACGAAGCTGTCCCCCGGCTGATCAGGATTGGTGAATTCCAGGGCGTAGCAAAGTTCTGTTACGCGGTGCTCCACCTGGATACGCGTATTCATTTCCATGAAGAAGTGCTTGTCGCGATCGACGATACACTCGAAGGTCGATACGGAATCCAGCCCCGTCGCCTCACCAAAACGCTCCGCCTCGGCCTCCATGGCAGCCAGTGTTTCGATATCCTGACGAAGTACCGTGGCTTCCTCGTCGAGCCCTGATTGCTCAGCCTGCTCCGCCGCCAGCAACAGCGATTCTTGCGTCACCGACACTTCCAGCAGTTTCTGCTCATGCATTTGCAAAGAGCAGTCTCTTCCCCCCATTGCCAGCGTCCACTCACCGTTGCCGATGACCTGAATCTCCTGATGACGGGTAGTTTCTATATTGAGCTCGACCAGCACATTTTTGTTATCGCCTACGCCGGTGGTTTTCACCTCGTTGAGGATTTCACGCACCATTTCCGGCGTGCGATCAGCTTCACCGATGCCGAGGATACGCTGCCCCTTACCGCCGCCACCGCTAATCGCCTTCAGCCGAATCCGGTTCTGCGGATATTCCTCTGCCATGCGGCCCACGGCCTCAGTCAGGGTCTCTGCCAGTTCATCGACGCTATAGAGATCAATCCCTGCCGCGTACGAAGCGGCCAACACCTGATCGGCCTTGTCCGCCATGGACAGTTTGTCATCCGCCAGCGCCGTAGTGACGTCGAGCTGATGCTCTTCGCAGAGCGCGGTAAGCGCTGCCACGTCGGGATACTTCTTTAACAGAGTGAGCGCCGTCCCGTTGTCGATACCAGGGGTCACGCTCACGCCTACCGCGAGTGCTGTGCGCTTGGCTTCATCCTTAAGACCTGCGTCATGCACGGTGCGCGAGCAGGGGCCGATAAATGTCAGACCCGCGCGCTCCAACGCAGCAACCATGGTCTCGTCTTCCGCCATGAAACCGTAACCGGCAAATACCGCGTTATAACCATTGTCATGGGCAATCGAAATGATCTGACCGATGCGCGCCTCGCGCTCCGCTTTATTCACGCCGGTATAATCTGGCACGCGGTGCACCCGATCGGGGTCTGTCAGCTGACGCAGCTCGGGGGCCAGTGCATAGCGATAGGTAATCGAGTCTTTCTCTGATAGCAAAATGCCGTAGTGAGTAATGCCCATCTCTTCGAACACGTCCATCGCTTCCTTGCGAATGGGCCCGCGGCAGATAATCAGTGGGCGCAGGTGGTCACAGGCAAACTGCCGCACCCACTCAGAAGGTCGCCTGCCCAGGCGGCGATCCCGATGCACCATACTGTTGTTCAAGTAATGTTCGTTAGACACGCGGCGATTCCTTGCTGAGCTGTTGGCCAGTGCGGGCGCCAGGACCCGCACTGCTCACCCTATGGGCCCTAGTGAAACTCTCGCTGAATACCGGCCATGGCGGACGGCTCATAGTGACGCAGGTGAAAAGACATATTTTCTGCCAGCACCTGGCGCAGGTCGGAAGGCATAACGATCTGCGAGATAGAACCCAGACTTAAGGCTTCATTCGGGTTCATCAGCTCTCTCTCATACCGCCGTGCCAGGTCGGCCTCCTGGGCCTTGACCCAACTGGCGATAGCATCCTCTGCGTCTTTTGATTCAGCGCCGCCCAGACCTTCGCTCACCTGTTGAGCCAGCGCTTTGCGACGCGCGGCGGCCTCACTGCGCATAGCGCGTAGTTCATCTTTGTAGACGTACTCCACACCCGCCGGACCCATTACCGCCAGACGCGTTGTAGGCAGTGCGACAACAAAGTCTGCGCCAGTGGGATAGTTGTTGTAAGACGCGTAGGCACCGCCAAAGGCATTGCGAACAATCACCAGGAACCGCGGGGTACGCAAGTCGACAATGGCATCCAGCATGGCACGTCCTGCCTGCACAATACCGCCGGTCTCCTGCTCTCTGCCGGGCAAAAAGCCAGTGGTGTCCTCCAGGAAGATGACCGGAATGTTGTAAATATTGCAAAAGCGGATAAATCGGGCGTTTTTATAGGCGGCGGCGATGTCAATTTGCCCCGAGGCAACGGCACTGTTATTGGCGACAAAGCCAATCACATTGCCGCCAATTCGCCCAAGCGCTGTTATGGTGTTTCTCGCGCGCTCTGCCTGGATTTCAAGGAAATCACCGTGATCGCAGAGCTGCTGAATCAGGATAGAAATGTCGATGGGCGTATTGAAGCCCGTCGCGGAATTAAAGGCTTTTTTCAGCAGAATATCGATATCCCAGGTCTTGCGGGTTACCGGGTCTGACGATGGCTGCTGCGGCGCGAATTCCGCGCTATGGCTGGGCAAATAGTTGAGCAGTTCACGTACTTTATTAAGCGCAGACACTTCGTCAGGCACCACAAAGTCATTGACACCGCTCTGGCTGTGCACGGCCGGACCGCCCAACTCATCCGGGGTAACATCTTCCCCCAACACCGATTTCACTACCCCTGGGCCAGTCAGGCCAAAGAAGGTGTTGTTAGGTTGAATAAGGAAGCTCCCCTGTCTGGGCAGATAGGAGCCGCCACCGGCGTTAAAACCAAACATGCACATGATGGATGGCACCACGCCAGAAATCTTCCGCAGCGCAGTAAACGCGTCCGCGTACCCATCCAGGCCGCCTACGCCTGCAGGAATATAGGCGCCTGCACTGTCGTTAAGCCCGACCAGCGGAATTCTGCGCTTGGCGGCAAGCTCGAACAGGCGCGCCAGCTTGCGGCCATTGGTGGCATCCATGGACCCCGCGCGAACAGTGAAGTCGTGGCCATACAAGGCTACATCGCGTCCGTTGACAGAAATAATCGCTGTGACTAGCGAGGCACCGTCAAGGTTGGGCCCCCAGTTTTGAAAAAGAATCGTCGGTGAACTACCGGGGTCTGCCAGGACATCAATGCGCTCCCAAATGGTCATGCGCTGTTTTTGATGCTGGCGTTCGATACTTTTCACGCCAGCCGCACCCCGAGGCCGCTGCTGCAACTCGAAGCCGGCTTTCATTGCCTCTTCAAACAGTCCTGGCTCGCTGGCGATCTGACCCGGCACCAGAAACTCACGATCCACTTCCTTAGCAAACGGGTTTTTCAAGGCGGGAACCGGGGTGATTTTGTTGCTCATTGAGGGGCAGCACTGCTGGAGTAAAAAGGCGGATTACGATACGTTCACCGCCAGTTAATGTCAATTTCGCAGCCGTTCGCAGCAGGTTTGCGGAACTCTATGTGACCACTGCTAACACTGTTCGACCCGCTCTGTAACAGGGCGCGTGGTAACAGTCCGGAGACCACCCGCTTGCCTGGACGCCAGCTTTTTATTGAAGAAGTGCCCTACCTGCAAAGCAGTGCCGACCGCTATGCGCAGCTGCAGGGTTTACCTGGCGTTCTGATAATGGATTCCGCGCGGCCTCACAGCGCGCGAGGACAATGGGACATTATACTAGGCAACCCGTTGAATGATCTTTCTATAAACTTCGATAATTCAGCAACATATGAGGATATTTTCAACTGGATTCTAAAAATCGATGACGCTTGCAAGGGGCTTCAGTCCGCACCGGAAGGGCTCCCCTTCTGCGGCGGCATCGCCGGCACCCTGGATTATGAGTTGGGGCTACCGCTAAACTATCTGGACGCAGTGTCGGGCGCTCGTGGCGACGTGGGACTCTATGGCTGGGCGCTCCTCAGCAACCATGAATCGCACACTAGCATTCTCACCGTCCAGCCCTGCCTCAGCGCCGAGACGCGACGGGACTTGCTGCAGCGGTTTCGTCATGCGCCGGAGCGCGATAGCGGAACATCGAGGAGCTTCAAGCTACTGACAGGCTTCACCAGTAATCTGCAAAAAGACAGTTACAGGGACGCCTTCCAGCGCGTGCTTGACTACATACATGCGGGGGACTGTTATCAGGTTAATCTGGCGCGATGTTTTAGCGCTCAGTACGCTGGCGATCCGTGGCTGGCATACCAGCGCTTGCGGGTGCTGGCAGCAGCACCCTTTGGCGCATACCACGACTGTGGCGATCGACAGGTGCTGTGTCTGTCCCCCGAACGGTTCCTGCAGGTCCGTGACCGGCGCGTCCAAACCAAACCGATCAAGGGCACCCGCCCACGCCGTCGGGACGCCTGGGCAGACAAAGCATCCGCAGAATCGTTACTGTCGTCGGCTAAAGACCGCGCCGAAAATCTGATGATTGTGGATCTGTTGCGCAACGACATTGGCCGTAATTGTCTGCCTGGAAGTGTCGCAGTTGAGGCCCTGTTTGAACTGGAGAGTTATCCAGCGGTTCATCACCTGGTGAGTACCGTTGTGGGGCAGCTCGCTGAAGATCGCAGCAGTGCGGACCTGCTCCGCGATAGCTTTCCCGGTGGCTCCATTACCGGTGCCCCCAAGCGAAGAGCCATGGAAATCATCCGCGAGCTGGAGCCTGAACCCCGTGGACCTTACTGCGGTAGCGTTTTTTATCTTGAACCCGGAGGCAATATGGACAGCAATATCGCGATTCGATCACTGGTGTGCGAAGGCGGCGCGATTCGCTGTTGGGGTGGCGGAGGACTGGTGGCAGACTCAGAGGTCGACCGGGAATACGAGGAAACCTGGGACAAGGTCGGCGGCTTGTTGGAAGCTCTGGAGTCTATGCGCTAGCGATAGCGGACGAAGCCTGGGCTATCTCTGTTTTTAACTCGTCATACTCGCGCACGGCAGGATACTGCGGAAATTCCCGAATAACATTGTCCGGGGCGCGGAACAGAATGCCCGCATCGGCCTCTTCCAGCATGCTTGTGTCATTATAAGAGTCGCCGGCGGCAATAGTCTTATAGTTGAGGCTGTGAAACGCTTTGACAGACGCGCGCTTGGGGTCGGCCTGCCGCAGCTTGTACCCTGTTACTTTTCCGGCATCATCGCTCAGCAGCCTGTGGCAAAACAGCGTCGGCCAGGCTAACTGCTCCATGAGCGGTGCAGAAAACTCGTAAAACGTGTCTGAGAGAATGACCACCTGGTAGCGCGGCCGCAGCCATTCCAGAAAAGCAGCAGCGCCGTCCAGAGGCTGCATCTCGGCGATGACGGCCTGGATGTCCCCAACACCCAAATTGTGTTGATCCAGCAACCCCAGGCGCTGTTGCATCAACTCGTCATAGTCCGGGATATCCCGTGTTGTTGCCCGCAGAGCATCGATACCGGCTCGCTCAGCAAACTCTATCCAGATTTCCGGCACCAACACGCCTTCAAGGTCCAGGCATACAATTTCCAAAGCAGTCTCCGCGGCGGTCTTGGGTTATAAAACGTTTTAATCGGCGATAAAGCGTTGAAAGAAATTCTCAGGGGCCATCTAAGTCGCCTGAGGCCATTTAAGTCGCCTGAGGCCATCTAAAAAGTAGGCAACTCAACTGATGCAAATAGCTTGTCCAGCTCCGTTTTACTGGTGCAGGCAAAGGCGGCATCCACAACATCGCGCTTCAAATGTGGAGCGAATAGCTCGATAAACTCGTACATATAGCCGCGCAGAAACGTGCCTCGCCGACAGCCAATCTTAGTTACGCTGGACGCAAACAGATGACTCGCGTCCAGCGCAACCAGATCATCGTCAACCTCTTCATCGAAAGCCATCCTGGCGACAATGCCAATACCCAAACCCAGCCGAACGTAGGTCTTTATGACATCTGCGTCGGCTGCGGTGAAAACAACCCGCGGCACAAGGCCACGCTCGATAAATGCCTCATCGAGCCGCGAGCGTCCGGTAAAGCCAAACACGTACGTCACAATGGGATGCTCTGCTACAGACTCCAGCGTGAGCGCTCCTGCTGACGCCAGCGGATGATCTCGTGGCACCAGAATACAGCGATTCCATCGGTAACAGGGCATCATCACCAAATCACTGAACAACTCCAGCGCTTCGGTGGCGACGGCAAATTCAACCGTGCCGTCTGCCGCCATTTCAGATATCTGCATGGGCGTGCCCTGATGCATATGCAGTGATACGTCTGGATAGCGCTCTATGAAGGTGCTGATGGTTCCCGGCAGCGCGTAGCGAGCCTGAGTATGTGTGGTAGCGAGAGACAGGCTGCCCTTTTTCTCGTTGCTGTACTCCTGCGCCACGTTCTTGATGGATTCCACTTTGCGCAGAATCTCGCCGGCAGTGTCCAAAATGACTTCACCGGCAGGCGTAATATGCGTTAGATGCTTGCCGCTGCGAGCAAATATTTCGACGCCGAGCTCATCTTCTAGCAGCCGAATCTGTTTACTGATGCCAGGTTGGGATGTGAAGAGCGCCTGCGCGGTGGCCGAGACGTTCAGCTCGTGATGGGCAACCTCCCAGATGTATCTAAGCTGCTGTAACTTCATGGGATCACATCACGGCGCAATGGATAAGGGGTGCGAACGAATGCCGCGCCGATCCTGCAGGCATTTCAATGGCACAACGCTTTGGTGGCGTGCCGCGCACTTATGAAGAATAGCGCTTAAGGCTGTTAAATCAAGCGGACAAAAGTAATAAGTGCGCCAGGCCCTTACTGATTGGCAATCCCGTGTGGGACGTGACCTGTTGGCACATGCGCACCCGCGCTTTCACAGTGGGTTTGCTGGTCGTCGAAAAATACGTCAGCGCGATACGCCTGCAAAAACTCACCTTTATCCAATCCGCCCAGGAAAATGGACTCATCAATCCGGATGTCCCAGGCTCGCAGTGTGCGTATGACCCGCTCGTGAGCGGGCGCAGACCTGGCGGTTACCAGCGCGGTGCGAATGGGCGCTTCACTAGCTGGAAACTCTTTCTGCAGGTGCTGTAAGGCAGCCAGGAAAGGCTTAAACGGACCACCGCTCAGTGGCTCACGGGCTGCTGCCTGTTCGCTGTCTTGAAACGCTTCAAGTCCCTCCTGTTTGTAGACGCGTTCCGCTTCATCAGAGAACAGCACCGCATCACCATCAAAGGCGAACCGCAGTTGATCCGCGTCACTTCCGGACTTGCGCTTGGATACCAGTGTTGCAGCCGCCACTCCGTGATTGAGCGCGTGGCGAACGTCCTCAGGCTCAGTCGATAGAAAAAGCTGCGCACCAAAAGCAGCAATGTAGCGATACGGACTTTCGCCGCCGCAAAATGCCGCCCGCTGAATGTCCAGCTTGTAATGCTGAATTGAGTTGAACACGCGCAAGCCCGTGTCTGCGCTATTGCGCGACAGCAATACCACCTCAACGCGACCATCCGCGCCCAGCAACTGATTGATGCGCAGGAGCTTCTGGACCATCGGGAAGGCCTCGCCCTGCTCCAATGGCTCATCCTCGTGCTCAATCTGATAGCGCGAATAGGCCTCAAGCCCCTCCTGTTCATAGACTTTGTGGCTCTTATCCAGATTGAACAAGGCGCGCGAGGAAATCGCGATTACCAGTTTGTCGTCTCGCTTTACAGGCATTATTTGCCCCGGTCAGTGCGGATGTTTTGAGCTTAGCAGAATCGGAGCTGCGATTTGATTGCCCAGCTCCATAGCGGCGCTTTCAGGCTTCTGCGACTTTAGGGCGAAGCCCCAAAACCGAACGCCTGCCGCTGAGGGAACAGCCCGTACACGCCGCCGGTGTGAATGAAAATGACATCCTCACAGTCATCAAACCGACCGGCCTGGAGCTCTTGCAACATGCCGTAAAAAGCTTTGCCGGTATATACAGGGTCCAGCACTACACCTTCAGTGCGCGCCAACATAGAAATGGTGTCAAACACGGCAGGGGTGGCCTTGCCATACCCTGGGCCCACGTAGCCGTCCAATACCCTGGCGGTGACGTCAGGTATGCGCTGCCGCTGAGGATAGCGCTGTGCCCAGTCGGCTATGTCCTCCTCGACCTTGTTAACGAACCAGGTCTCGTCATCACACACGTTAACTCCCCAGACTGTGGCCGGGACTTCATGCAGGGCGGCGCCTAGCGTAAGCCCAGCCTGTGTGCCCCCGGAACCGGTAGCAGAGACCCAGTGCGCAGACGTGACGCCGACTGACAGCATATCCTCGGCAAGTTCGCTGGCGGCACTGAGATAGCCCCACAAACCAATGCCATCACTGGCACCGGTGGGTATACACAGGGCGGTATGCCCCTGACGCGCATACTCCGCTCGCCAGTGCTCGAACAGTGCTGGCAGCGACTGAACGTATTCAGCCGGGCGGTAATGACTGATTGCTGCTCCGGCAAGATGGCCCAACAGCAAATTTCCGTCCACATCAGCCGGCGCCTCACCGCGCAGGATAAGGTGGACCTTCAGTCCCAGGCGGGCTCCCACCAGGGCGGTGGCTCTGCAATGGTTGGACTGCACACCGCCGCAGGTTATTAAGGTGTCGCAGCCAGACCGAAGAGCCTCTGCCGCGACAAACTCCAGCTTCCGCAGTTTGTTACCCGAGATTGCAGTATCAGTAAGGTCATCCCGCTTGATCCACAAGCGCTGCCGCAGACCCAACGCCGTCGTCAGGCGCGTCATAGGCTGCAGCGGCGTGGGAAGGCGCGCTAGTGAAAGACGTTCGGGTGTGATGAGCTCGGGCATGTGCCAGTGCTCAGATGGACTTTAGGGTGCCCTTGGGTAAAACGGCGTTGATGTAGCTACGCTGAAACTTGAGTTCAACATTGTCTGCTACCTGGAGAACCACGAAATTGTCTTCCAGTCGCGTGATTTTGCCCAGCATGCCGCTGGCGGTGATCACCTCGTTGCCCTTCTCAAGCGCTGACACCATATCCGAGTGTTCTTTCTGGCGCTTTCGCTGGGGCCGGATGGCGACAAAATAGAACAGCACAAAAAGGCCGATAAAGAAGACGAGCTGAAACGCGTCGAACCCCGCCGGTGCTGGATTGGCAGTCTGCGCCTGGGCGCTGGGTATCAGCAAACTCATTGAAAAAACCCTGCTAAAACGAGGGCGCTAATGTATCAAGGCTCTATAGCCCAATCAAACAGCATCGTATGCGGAGCATGATCTGAAAATCGCTCTTCACGATAGATAGATCCGGCCCGAACCGAGTCGCGCAATCCCGGGGTGACCATTTGATAGTCCAGACGCCAGCCCACGTTCTTGGCCCAGGCCTGTCCGCGGTTGGACCACCAGGTGTACTGTTCTGGCTCATGATTGATCAGGCGGAAGGAATCCAGATATCCAAGCTCATCATAGACGCGATCAAGCCAGGCCCGCTCTTCCGGAAGAAACCCTGAATTCTTACGATTGCTTCGCCAGTTCTTCAGATCGATCTCTTTGTGGCAAATATTCCAGTCCGCACAAATAATGAATTCGCGCCGCTTCCGGCGCAACGCCCGTAAATGCTCGTAGAAAGCGTCCATGAAAACGTACTTTTTCTGCTGCGCAGCGTCGCTGCTGGACCCCGATGGCATATATAGAGACACAACGCTCAGGCCGTCGAAATCCAACTGCATATAACGCCCCTCGTTGTCGGCGGGATCCCACCCCAATCGGGTTATTACTTTGCGTGGTTTGATGCGGCTAAACACAGCGGTGCCGCTGTAGCCTGGTTTCTGGGCATCGTTATAGAAGCAGTGGTAGCCAGAAGGGGAAAAGACAGGGTCACCAAGCTGATGAACCTGTGCTTTGGTTTCTTGAATGCATACGACATCTGCGGACTGCTTCTCCAGCCACTCGAAAAATCCTTTGCGCGCAGCGGCGCGGATGCCGTTGGTGTTGCAGGTGATGATTTTTGCCATTTTTAACGTCGGAAAGCCTGAGGAAGCCGCGGATGATAACCCCCTGGAAGTACGTGGTCATCCGCACTGGCAAAGGTTGAACAGCGGCTGTACAGTTATGCCATGCGCGTTCCTATCGCATTAGCGCGCAGGAGTTGCGACATCATGGACAACCAGAGTACAGACGCCAAGAGTCCGGAGCGGCTGGCAATAGACTTGGGACGCTACCTGCTTGAGTTTGGACGCGACTTCGAACGCCGCGTTATCGAGCTACTTCAGCAGCGAGGTCACCCTCAAATAAGGCCTTCACACGCCGCGGTATTCGCTAACCTCAGCCAGGGAGCGGTGCGAGTGACGGAGCTTGCAGAGCGCGCCCACGTCACCCAGCAAGCCATGGGCAAGATGCTTAAGGAAATGGAACGTATCGGCTACATAGTCAGGGATATCGACGGCAGCGACCGCCGAGCAAAGAAGATACGCCCCACCCAGCGCGGACTGGATCTCATGCGGGACAGCATTGACGCTGTGCTGGAGGTTCGCCGCTACTATGCTGAACAGGTGGGCGATGAGGCCCTGCTTGATCTGGAACAGGCACTGGGACGCTGCGTCAAGGCGATAGGTCTGTCAGACGCACAATCCCAGCCGACCAGCAGTAACGTCGCCTGACTGACGACAGCACAGCGTTCTCTAGAACTTCAGACCTCCATTGGAACGCCATTGGAACTTCGTTGGAACTGCATTAGAACTCCATAAATTCCGGAGTGTTGAAGGTCCAGCTCTTTTCCTCCACCCGTGAGGCAATCCGCCAGCCTTTATCGGTACGACGATACTTGTCCACGTACCACAATCCGAGCATAAACAGCTGACTATCGCCGCCTGGCATGGTGAGTTCCTGTGGGTTGAAGCACATCACGCGGGCTGACGCGGTGTCACCATCGAGCTGCACCCGTATGTTGGCGTTCAGATGCTGATGGTAAGGGAAAGCTTCTTTCGTTAGCGCCTGCTTGAGAAACGCAATGGTCTCTTCAAGTCCGCCGACCGAACCTCCAAAAACGCTATAATCAATGTGCGCATCTTCGGTAAATACATCGTCCCGCAGCGCGTCAAAGTCCTTGCCGTCGATGATTTCTGCATAGCGGTAGCACAAATCTTCAATTTCCAGACGGTCGGAAATATCCTGTAATGACAACATAGCGGCTCCTAGAACGTTAGTGGCGTTTCTATGTGCTCCGCATACACGAAATCTCGGAAGCTGAGCAGTTCTCCTGGCACTGTTGGACCCGGCAGACTGTAGGATGCACGCATCGGCGCAGGCATGGGATTCAATTCGTGAGGCAGCGGAGAGAGTACGCCGATAAAGTTAGCAACGTAGAGATCGGCTGCTGTGAGCGCTTGCCCTACTAAATAGCGGCTCTTGTGCTGTTTCTGCTGTCCCAAACGCTCGGCCAACCAATCCAGCCGAGACGCTATCTCAGCAGGGGCAGACGCAGCTGCCTCTTCACTATAGCCATAGCGGGCAGCCATTGTCTGCATCATGGGCGGTGCCTGACCACTCGCCAGCACCGCCTGGGTAATCTGTAATCGGCGCTGCCACCCCACCCCATAACGTCCAGCCATTTCAAACAGTATGCCTAATGCCTCGCTGCGCAAACCAGGATCCCGGGGCAACAAGGCAGGATCTGGTGCCAGTTGCTCGGCCAGTAACACCTGATCCACGCAGGCGGTACAGGGCGGCAGGTCATCCCAAGCCAGCACCGGCGCACTGGCCTGTCCAGTCCAGCTCACGAGTTCCAGGTTGTCGCCGCCGACCTCTTGCCCTGCCAGCAAATAGTCCAGCTTCTTGTAAGCCAGAACCGACTTGATCGCCTCGCCCCAGGGTCCAGGTACACCCTCGCTCACCACCAGCCTCAAACCCGGGGTTGCCCTGGCGGTTGCTACGCTCGCATAGCTGATGGTGTTTGCAGAATCTGTCATATGCGGGTCCAGTCTAACAGCAGCTTGCCAATATGCTTACTGGACTCCATGACTCGGTGCGCCTCCCCCGCTTCCGACGGCGAGAAAGTGGCATGCACAACGGGTCTCAAAGCACCACTATGCAGCCATGGCCAGGCGCGCTCACGCACAGTTTGCACCAGGGCTGCCTTGTATGCGGCATCTCGGGCGCGCAGCGTAGACCCAGTGAGTGTTAGCCGCTTCAGCATTACGGGCAGGAGATTCACCTCAACCTGCGCGCCCGCTTGATAGGCGATGTTCACGATGCGACCTTCCACCGCCGCGATATCGATATTGCGATTAATATAGTCGCCACCGACCATGTCCAGAATCACGTCCACCCCGCGGCCATCGGTCTCCTCCCGCAACTCATCCACAAAGTCTTGGTCGCGATAGTTGATGCAGCGCGCTGCGCCCAGAGCCTCGCAAGCTTGCTGTTTCTCTGCCGAGCCTGCGGTGCAATAGACTGTGCAGCCGAAGGCAGACAATATTTGAATGGCTGTGGTGCCAATACCGCTGCTACCTCCGTGTATCAGCGCTGTTTCTCCGGGTTGCACAGCGGCGCGATCCATAAGATTGGACCACACGGTCAGAACGGTTTCGGGTAGTGCAGCTGCGTGGATCACAGATAGTTCGGCAGGCACGGGCAAACAACAGGATGCAGCAACACAGACGTACTCTGCATACCCGCCCCCTGGCAGCAACGCGCATACCGCGTCTCCCTGCCGCCAGCGATCAACGCTTTTGCCGATAGCAGCAATGCGACCTGAGACCTCCAGGCCGGGCCAGTCTGGCGCCCCCGGCGGCGAGGGATAAAAACCCTGACGCTGCAATATATCTGCCCTGTTTACGCCGGACGCTGCGACTTCAATAAGGACTTCATCAGCTTGCGGCGTCGGCGTGTCCAGCTCCGACACAACCAGGGAATCTGGGCCACCTGGCGCAGCCACGGTTACCGCGCGCACGCTCAGGACGCCTGACGCTGCTCGCTGGGTTTGGTGGTGAAGCGAATAGGCATTTTCTTGATGCCGTTGATAAAGCTGGAACGCAGCCAGTTGATCTCACCGTCGAACGCCGGCTCATATATACGATTCAGAATTTCCTGAAAGATAACGCGCAGTTCAAGGCGGGCCAGATGGGAACCCAGGCAGAAGTGCTGGCCTACGCCGAACGCGCGATGGCTGTTGCGCACGTCTTCGCGAGAGGCTCGCGTGATGTCAAAGGTGTCGGGGTCACTGAAAACGGATTCGTCCGCATTGGCAGCGCCATAGAACATATGCACTTTCTGGCCCTTGAGCACCTTCTGGCCGCCAACCTCGGCATCCTCAAGCGCGGTCCTCCGGAATGCGATCACAGCGGGGTTGTAGCGCAGAAACTCCTCTACTGCCCCTTCGAGCAGGGACGGATCCTGCTGCAGCACAGCGTACTGGCCGCTCTCTATCAGCAGTCGCATGCCATGGCTGGTGACGGTACGGGTGGTCTCATTTCCCGCCACAATAAGCAGCATGAAAAAGTGACAGAACTGCTCCTCGGTAAGCGGCTCGTCCTCAATAGTGCCGCTCAGCAGCGTTCGCACAATATCGTCATGAGGGTTTTCCTTCTGCGCTGCAGCGACGCCCTGGGCAATGCCGAACATCTCGATCATCGCCATCATGCCTTCTTCTTCGGTGGTAGCGAGTTCGGGATCATCCATACCCAACATGATGTTAGTCAGCTCAAACAATCGCGTACGCTGCTCCAGCGGAACACCCATGAGCTCGCAGATAGCAATCAGTGGAAGTTCTGCCGCTACATCTTCGACAAACTCGCAGTGATTGTCGGAGCAGGCACGGTCGAGGATGTCCCTGGCCACTTCACGGAAACGCTGCTCGTAAGCGTCGACCGCGCGGGGCGTAAAAGCGTTGCGAATCAGTCGCCTGAACTTCAGATGCTTGGGCGGATCCATATTAATCATCTGCAGTTGCATCATCGGTAGCGTTTCGTCGTCATGCTCGTGAAGAAAGCAGGTCTCTACCTCTGAGGAAAAGATTTGCGGGTTCTTGGAGATATAGTCGATGTCTGCCTGGCGCGTCACCGCCCAGAAACCGCGCCCGCCGTTGGGTTCCTCGTGCCAATACACGGGCTGCTCGCGCCGCAACCAGGCGAAGGTTTCCCTCGGCATACCGCCGACGAAGGTCTCGGGCGACGTAAGATCAAAATGCGGGCACTCAGCCATGCTTAGTTCCTCAAAGAGCCTCTGACTATAGCCTAATAGTTTGTAGTTTATTGCGCAAAAGAAAAGGGGCCTAAGCCCCTTATCCACGGAAACGCACAGGCGACCCCTGCGTCAGTTAATGTCATCCGTGCACTGAAACACCAGCGTGGTCTCAGTACTACCCACGGAGCCAGCAATACTCACCTCGATCGAACCGCGAAGGACGGCGGCGTTATCGGGAGTTTCCACCGCCACAAAAGTGGTGGTGTAGGCTCCAATAGAATTGGAATTGGGCACAGTGCCATTACCACCGAGCACGGTGCACGCATCGGCGATGACCTCCACCGTCGCACCGGCAGACGGCAAGTTATTAAACTCGTCGGCCACCACCACGGTGAAGTTGCGGTCGCCAGTAGTGAGGTCAATAGAGCCCGTGATCGGCGTCGTGCCGTTCTCCAGCACTGCGATCTGCTGTACGCCCGACATCACCAGCGTTAACTCATCGCGCACGTGCACGAGTTCTCGCGAGCACTGACCCGCATCGGCCGTCGCCTGTGGACACAAAGAGCCGTTGTAGAGACCGTTACCCGCGTTGTAAACACCGTCTTCATTGAAATCAAAGAAGATCTCCTCAAGGCCTTCTGCGCACTCGCGCCCGGCAAGAGTAGTGGCGTCGGCGGTGCATAGAGGAGTTGTATTATCGAAAATGCCGTTCTCGTTCTTATCCAGGAACGCTTCCGGAAGATCCTCAAAGGGCTCACCTACATCAAACACCCCGTTACCGTTGATATCCACAAAGGCCTCTTCGCCGACAGCGATAACCGTGATCTGGCTGCGTCGTCCGTAGATGGGACCAAGGTCTTCTGCGCAGGGGATACCGGTTGTGGTCGGCGTTGGGCAGGTACGATTACTGATTGTTGATACGAACGGATTGGCGCCTGTGGTTGAGTTAGCCGTTAGGGGCAAACGCGGTGACTGACTGCGCCAGGTGACTGTGCAGCTGCCACTGGCCAGCAGACAGCTATCATCGATTGCACCAAACTCAGTAGTAAAGAATGCTACCGTGCCGTCTGGAACGGGGTTATTGAACTTGTCTGCCAGGCGGATCGTAATGGTGGCCTCAACGCCATCCACATTACCACCGCCCGGGTTGAGCAGGCTGGAAGACAGCGAGACCGAGTTCTGATCCGGAAGACCTGTGCTGACAACAAGACTGTCTGATACCGTACTGAGCTCAGCACCGCTGCCAGCAATAATAGTAGCTCGCACACGCACAGACGTAGATACATCGCCGGCAAGCACAATTGCGGTAGCAATACCCTGCTCATTCGTGGTGGCCGTCGTGTTAGTCAGTGACAGCCCACCAATTGTTGTAGACAGCGAGAACGTCACTTCAACATTGGCGGCCGGAGAACCGGTGTTATCCAGCACCTGAAATGCTACCGATGAGGCCTCCTCACGGCCTACACCACCGGTGCCTCGCAGCGCAATGCTCTCTGGCGTTGCGGAGATAAAAGCGATGGAATTAACATCCGCGCTGGCAATCGTCAAAGATACATTCGCAGGGGAGATGTTGCCCTGTACGATTGCTGCGGTGACATTGTCCGTGCCCACACAGCCGCTCAAAGCCGTATAGGTGGAAGTAGCAACACCGTTGATAGTGTTGACCTGTGCTGAAATCTCCGCTGCCGGCGGATCCAGGCTGGCACAGCCACTACTGAACTGCACCGGCACCGCGGTAGTGACCAGATTGCCATCACCATCGACGACCGACACCGATAGCGGTGTGGAGCCTGCGGCGGGCAAAGAAGTAGAGCCCGCATCAATTTCACCTTCGATAAACATCATGCCGTCAAAACGACCGACCCGCAGATTTGCTTCGCCCACCTGAAAGTTCACGCTGGCAGAAACATCTCCAAGCGTGGCGCTCACGGTTCCAGCGCCCAGTGTGGTGCCTGCCGTGATGCCAAAAGTCGCCAGCCCATTCAGGTCGGTAAGTGCGCTGCCGGATTCAGGCGTCACAGCACCGATGGTAGAAACGGCATTGATGATTTGCCCGGCCAGGGGCTGACCAAATGAATCAGTAGCGAGCACGTTCAATACGCCCGGGCTGATGCTCGTAATATTGGTGACCGGGGTGCCGCCGCTGTCTGTGAGCGATAGCGTCAAGATATTGGTTTCCTGCGTTGGCGCGACGATTTCAAAATTGGTCGACGCCTGGCGGTTGCCTACACTCGCAGCGACTGTGCCTGCGCCAGAGCCAGTACCAGCCTCCAGAACGAACGAGGCCACCCCGCTGGCATTTGTGAGCCGGGTGGTGGGCGCGATGCTGCCCGCCGTTGCCGTTACTGTCACCAACTCGCCTTCAATCGGAACACCAGCAGAGTCGGATGACGTCACGGTCACAATGCCGGGGTTGCCCTGGGAAATAAAGGTGATGGGGTTATTACTGGAGTCTGTCAAAGACAGCGTGAGCTGCGCATCAATGTTAAAGCTAACGCTTTGAGATATGGCATCAACGGTCACCGTTGCCGTGTCTGCGCCTGAATTGGACGCCGCCAGAATCTGGAACGTCGCCACGCCATTTTCATTAGTAATCTGTGTTCCGCCAGCAGGCAGCACAGACGACAGCGTGGTGGCAACCGTCAGTATTTCCTGGGCAATGGGTGAACCATCCGTCGCAGTATAGGTCGCCGTCAATGTCGCGGGCTGGCTGGACGTCACTACCGTCGTGGGATTCCCAGCGCTATCGGTCAGCGCCAGGGTGAGTGCGGCAGCCCCGGCACCGCCACCGTTGCCTGGATCATCAATTCCGCCCCCGATAAAACCGGGGTCGCCACTTCCACCACCGCCACCACCGCAGGCGCTGATCAGCAGAACGACGAGTCCCGCTATGACACGATTCACAACCCTGAATTGCCGCAGTTCCATAATGTTTTCAATCCCGGCCGACGCTGCGGCTCTTGCTCGGGCCCTTGCGCCGATAGCGCGCAGGCTCACAAAAATGATGGTCAGACTATCGTTATAAAACTGTAGTTATTGAGCTTTGTTAGTCATTGAGGCTGCATAGCGCCCTGTCTGCTCAGTACTCGTACCAGACTGCCATCACTCCCATGAACATCCCCTGCCCGCTCGGGCAACGGCAGCACCGATAATTTTTCGATTTTACAGAGGCTTAGGTGACCTTCCTAGGGTTTACTTGAGTAAAAAAACGGGTATTATTGCTAGTCCCACCCGGGTTAAATACCCAGATCTTTAATGACCGCGAGGACGTCTTCGTGGTGACTCTTCGTTTTCACTTTATCCATAATATGCTTTAGCTTGCCGTCTTTGCCGATGATAAACGTGGTTCGCAAGACGCCCATGGATTCTCTTCCCATAAACTTCTTCATGCCCCAGCAACCATATTTTTCAGTCACAGCCTTGTCTTCGTCGGATAATAGAGTGAAATTGAGGCCCTCCTTTTCGATGAACTTCCCCAGCCGGGCGACGGGATCCGGGCTAACACCCAGCACTACCGTGCTAGCCTTTTTGTAGTCTGCCTGGCTGTCGCGGATACCACAGGCCTGATTGGTGCAGCCCGGTGTCATCGCTTTGGGATAGAAATACAGCACTACATTACTCTTATCTCGGAAGTCTTTCAGGCTGACCTTATTTCCATCTTGATCGAGCAAGCTGAACGCCGGTGCCATATTGCCAACTTTGGGAAATGCCATCTTGTCTGTTTCTCCTTGTTTTTAGGTAAAGGGTTTTTAGGTAAAGGGTCTCTATGTAAGGTGTCTTTACGTGAAGAGCCTATAGAAGACGTATTTTTGGTTGAGCGTCTTTATTTTGTAGCGTCTTTGTCCGAATTGTTGCTCTCTGAATTGTTGCTCTCCGGATTGTTGTTCTCTGGACTGTTGTTCTCTGAAAAACCACTCTGTGAGACATCCTCGGAAGCACTGTCCAAAAGTGGACCCTCTGCGTCGTCATGCTCATCGCTCTCGGCAGTGGCCTGAATCGCGTCCGGTATCGATCTTTTTGTGCGTGCACCGAGCTTTTCCAGGTCAGTCACCCGCTTGACCAGATTTCCACGACCGGTTGCCATGCGTTGACGCGTTTTGTCCCAGCTATCCTGCGCCCTTTCGATATGTCGACCCAGTTCTTCGAGGGATTCCAGCACCAGTGCAAATTGATCATGAATAGCACCGGCCTGCGCCGCGATTTTTTCGGCGTTCCTGTTTTGATGCTCATAGCGCCAAAGGGTCTGGACTGTTCGCAAAGTCGCCAACAACGTTGTGGGGCTCACTACAATGATGTTTTTGTCGTAGGCGGTGGCAAACATAGCAGGTTCTGCATCAAAGGCCGCCATAAAAGCAGACTCGATCGGGATAAACAGCAGCACAAAGTCCAGGCTGTTTATGCCTTGCAACCCTTCATAGCCCTTAACGCTAAGGCTTTGAATGTGCTGTCTTACTGCCTGCACGTGCTCCACCAGAGCTGCCTGCTTGTCGGTCTCGTTCTCACTGGTGACATAGCGTTCATAAGCCACCAGAGAGACCTTGGCGTCAACGACAATGTCCCGACCCTCCGGCAGTCGCACTACCACATCCGGCTGACGTCGCTGGCCCTCTGCTGAGCGCGCGCTGAATTGCGTTTCGTATTCATGTCCTTTGCGCAAGCCAGATTCCTCAAGCACGCGCTCCAACACAATTTCTCCCCAGTTACCCTGGGTCTTCTTGTCTCCTTTCAGAGCCCGCGTAAGATTGACCGCGTCCTCTGACATTTGCTGATTGAGCTGCTTCAGATGCTTGAGTTCATGCATTAATGAAAGCCGGTCACGGCTCTCTCGCTCATAAACGTCTTCAACCCGGGTTTTAAAGTCCTTGAGCTGAGTCTTGAGCGGGCCCAGCGTGGTCTCCAGGGTATCCTTATTGGTTTTCAGGAAGCGCTGGCTTTTTTCTTCGAAAATTCGATTGGCAAGGACACTGAATTCATCCTCTAGCTGCTTTCGCGCAGCCTTGAGCATATCGAGCTTCTCCTCTGAAGCCCTACTCTCAGCGCTCTGCTTAGCCTCCAGCCTGGCATAGGCTTCACGCAGCTCCGCTAGCTCATTGGCATGTTCTAGCTGAGCAGCCTGCTCTCGTCGCTGGTAACGCTGTGCCAGCCAAAGCCCCACCAACAAGCCACCCAACAGCAGGCCCGCAGCGCAGGCGGTAAGCAGCTGAATATCGGGATCAGTCACCGGTGAATCGAAGAGACACGCACAGGCCAGTGGGCTTCACGCCGGTCGTGAAAGTACTCACGCAGCGTATGGAAGACGGCGGGGAACGCTATGTCGTCCCAGGGAATCTGAGATTCTTCAAAAAGATCGACCTCAGCGGACTCAGGGCCTACGCCAAATTCGCCATCGACGATATCGGCTCGGTAAAACATATACACCTGGTTGATGCCGGGCACGTCGAATAGCCGATAGAGCTCTTGATTGGCAACCTTCGCACGCGCCTCCTCCCAGGTTTCGCGGGTAGCGCCCTCCAGGGTGGTTTCACCGTTTTCCATGAAACCCGCGGGCAGCGTCCACAGACCCAGGCGGGGTTCAATCGCGCGACGACATAGCAGCACTCGTCCTTCATACTCAGGGACACAGCCCACAATGACGCGGGGGTTCGAGTAATGGATAAAGCCGCAGTCATCACAGACATAGCGCGGTCGATCGTCACCTTCAGGCACCCGATAAGCAACTGACGCAGATCCGCACTGACTGCAAAACTTCATCGAGAGCGTTAGCCCGCCAGTGCGGCATAGCCGCCGTTGCAGAAAACCAGCGGGTCAGCGGTTTCCCGTTCGGTCATACCCAGCACGCGGGCTACCAGAATCACGTGATCACCGCCGGGGTAGCGCGCCTCAAGCTCACACTCCAGACTAACCAGGCTATCTGCCAGCACAGGCATATCGCAGGCACCCTGCTCCAGATGTTCTGGCGCGAGGCTGTGGTCGCCCTTTTTCGCATACCGGTTGGAAAGTTCCTGCTGATCCAGACGCAAAATATTTACTGCCCAGCGCGTGCAGTGCTCAAAGGTTTCGTACATCTCGGAATTGTTTTGCAGACTCCACAATACCAGTGGCGGTTCCAGCGATACAGACGCGAATGAGTTCACCGTCATTCCAAACGCATCACCCGACGGTGTCTCACCGGTGATAACACATACGCCTGTGGCAAATCTGCCCAGTGCATTCCGAAAATCGCGGCTGTCAAAGCTCATTGTCAGTCCCTGTTTGCTGAAGGCGCGGATTATACACAGCGCATCCCCGACACCGGCATCCCTCAAATCGGGGAAGTTGGACTAGTCCCAGCGCGCCGCTGCTACTTCGTCGCTAGAACGCACCTCCACCCAGTGTTCACCGCTGGCGGTATACTCCTTCTTCCAGAATGGCGCGCGGGTCTTGAGGTAGTCCATGACAAATTCGCAGGCAGCAAAGGCATCGCTGCGGTGCATGGAACAGATGCCAACATAGACAATTTGTTCGCCTGGCAGCAAGGAGCC
This sequence comes from Pseudomonadota bacterium, assembly GCA_038746745.1. Lineage (GTDB taxonomy): Bacteria > Pseudomonadota > Gammaproteobacteria > Pseudomonadales > Halieaceae > JANQIO01. Next base: position 49,749 of record JBCDKJ010000001.1, on the reverse strand, counting down.
AACACGGTGGACGACCTGCACACCCAGTAGCGACCAGCGTTTTTTTGCGCGGTCGATAATGGCCTGAATACTGCGCTCGGTCATACCCGGGTAGTGCTCCAGCAGCATTTTTTGGATTTCTGCAGATTGCGTGCTTCTGACCAGCCCGACGAAGGTGGCAACTGCGCCACTCGCCGTCCGCCCCGCAGTCAGCCGTTGCTGCAGGTCGCTGACATTGAAGTCTTCAGTCTGTATGCGCACCTCGGTCAAGCACTCAGCCTCCGGTCACCGGCGGAAAAAAAGCGACCTCATCTCCATCCTTTACCGCAGCATCATGTAGAGCCTGTACCTGATTCACCGCGCACAGCAGATTTTGCACCGACAGTGCTTCCGACCACATAGTGCCGCGATTCATCAGACTTTGACGCAGCGTCGCCACTGTCGGGCCCGCCTGCCCTGCCGCTATATCCAAAGCGTCGACACCCAATTGCTCGCGCAACCGCCCAAAGAACAGCACCGTTATCATCGCTTTGCGCTCGTCCAGTCGCCAGATGCGCCGCCGCGTTTTTCCACCAGTTTCACCTCAGCAATGACCATGCCGCGGTCCACCGACTTACACATATCGTAAATGGTCAGCGCAGCCACGGAGGCTGCCGTCAGCGCCTCCATCTCAACGCCGGTGCGATTGGCAACCTTACACAGAGTTTCAATACGCACACGGCTGTTATCAGTGTCCACGGCTAGCTTTACGCTAACAGCACTCAAGGGCAGCGGATGACAGAGCGGTATCAGATCGCTACAGCGTTTGGCAGCTTGGATGCCAGCAATGCGCGCAACCGCAAAAACGTCCCCTTTGCTATGGCCCCCTGATTCGATCTGCGCGAGGGTAGCAGCTTCCATGTAGACGCTTGCAGTGGCTACCGCTACACGTTCGGTTACAGCTTTGTCGGCGACATCAACCATGTGTGCCTCCCCCGCCCTATCAATATGCGTTAGCTCCGTCATACTGCTTGCTCCGCGCCGGTGAGCCTGCATTATACTGCGGCTTGGCAACTCTCAGGGATGAACCGATATGGGCGATTTAAAATTGGGGCTGCAACTGGGCTACTGGGGCGCCTTGTATCCAGAGTCGCACGTAGAGCTTGCTCAGGAAGCTGAAGCTCTTGGCTTTGACTCCGTATGGACGGCAGAATCCTGGGGCAACGACGCCTTTACGCCGCTGGCGTGGATTGGCGCGCATACCAGCAAAATTCGACTGGGGACGTCCGTTGCACAGCTCAGTGCACGCACCCCGACGGCCTGCGCTATGGCAACCCTTGCCCTGGACCATATGTCGCAAGGCAGAATGATGTTGGGGCTGGGTGTCTCAGGCCCGCAGGTGGTCGAAGGGTGGTATGGACAGCCCTACTCGAAGCCGGTATCAAGAACCCGTGAGTACGTGAGCATTATCCGACAGGTGCTGGCCCGGGAAGCGCCGGTTACCAATGACGGGGAACACTATCCGCTGCCCTATACGGGGGAGGGCTCATGGGGTATGGGCAAACCATTGAAGCCGATCACCCATCCCCGGCGCGCTGATGTGCCGATTTTCATTGGTGCGGAAGGCCCTAAGAATGTCACGCAAACTGCAGAGATTGCCGATGGCTGGCTCCCGCTGTATTACTCCCCCTACCGACAGGAGGTATATGCCGATCAGATCGCACACGCCAGGCCTGGCTTCGAGATTGCCGCCGGTGCAATGGTCTGCATAAACGACGACGTTGAGGCCGCCCTGCAGCCGGTCAAAGCGATGCTGGGTTTTTATATTGGCGGCATGGGCTCCAAACAGCGGAACTTCCATAAAGAACTTATGGCCAGAATGGGATTTGCGGACGAGGCTGATCAGATTCAGGACCTGTTTTTCGAGGGCAAACGCGACGAGGCCATTGAAATAGTACCGTCTGCTTTCGCCGATGAAATTTCGCTCTGCGGTCCACGCGAGCGCATTGCCGAAAAGCTGCAGGACTGGCGTAACTCACCGGTGACGTCGCTGCTGTTCTTTGGGGAAAAAGACACGCTGCGGACGATGGCAGAACTGGCGCTCTGAAGTGGCCCGCCCGGCTGGATTCGAACCAGCGACCGACGGCTTAGAAGGCCGTTGCTCTATCCAGCTGAGCTACGGGCGGTAGATGAGGACGAGCAAATTATTATCTGCCGACTCGGGCATAGCAAGCGCCAGTCTCGCCCAGCCGAGCCACGGGCAGTACACGGACAGTAGATGAGGGCGCGGAATCTACTCTCTGTAAACTACTGGGGTGGCCGAGGGGTCTCGAACCCCCCACCTCCGGAGCCACAATCCGGTGCTCTACCTGATGAGCTACGGCCACCAACAAAGAGACCAACCATCGAGTACTCTACACCTCGAGAATGAAATGGTTGGTCGGGGTAGAGGGATTCGAACCCCCGACATCCTGCTCCCAAAGCAGGCGCGCTACCAGACTGCGCTATACCCCGACAGGTCCCGAAAGCACCGAGCTTTCAGGAGCGCGAATCATACCGATGCCCCCTCGGGCCGTCAATTTGAGCGGGGCTGGTTTTCTGTGCCGCCGCGCGCGTGAGATAATCAGCTTTTCTAGCAAAGGAAAGAGCATAATGTCTGCCATGGTCCTGGACGGTAAAACACTCGCCGCGAACACAGAACAGGAGCTGGCGGCGCGAGTTGCCATCATTAAAGAACGTTCTGGCGGCGAAACGCCCATTCTGGCGACCATCCTTGTGGGCGAAGACCCTGCCTCAGCTACCTACGTTAAGATGAAAGGCAATGCCTGCCGACGTATCGGCATGGAGTCGGTGGCGGTTGAGATGCCAGCACAAACCACCACGGAACGGCTTCTTAAGCAGATAGAAACACTGAATGCTGACCCGCACGTCCACGGCATTTTGCTACAGCATCCTGTGCCTGAGCAGATCAACGAGCGCGCCTGCTTTGACGCGATCAGTCTTGCAAAGGATGTCGACGGGGTGACCTGCCTGGGCTTTGGTCGTATGGCCATGGGTGAGCCGGCCTACGGCTGCGCCACCCCCCAGGGCATCATGCGCATGCTGGCGCATTACGCCATTCCAATAGAAGGCAAGCATGCGGTTGTCGTGGGGCGATCCCCAATTCTCGGGAAACCGATGGCGATGATGTTGCTGCAACAAAACGCCACGGTAACGATCTGCCACTCCAGGACCCAGGACCTTGCTGGCCTGGTCTCACGGGCAGACATCATCGTGGGGGCTGTAGGCAAGCCTGAGTTTATTCGCGCTGACTGGATAAAAGATGATGCGGTAGTCATAGACGCTGGCTACCATCCAGGCGGCATCGGCGACATTGAATTGGATGCTGTAGTGGACCGCGCTTCTGCGTACACACCGGTACCGGGAGGCGTCGGCCCCATGACCATCAACACATTGATTTATCAGTGCGTCGCGGCGGGCGAGAGCGCTATCGCCTAGTCCTCAGACTGGCCCAGCTCGCACTCCCAGCGTGCTATGCCCAACTTCTTCATATTTTGAATGAGAGTACGATGGCTGCGAAACCGTTTTGGAGAACCCCGAAAGGTCGTCAGCGTGCCGTCGGCGTCTTTGGCCTCGCCGGCCATGTGCAGCCTCTGCCCCAAGTCAAAGTACACCTGGTAGCCGGCTGACTGCGCCTCTACTTTAGGACGCTTAACGGTATTCTTCTCTACCAGCTGTTTCAGCTGACGTTCATTAAAACCACGCACCGCGTTTCTCCTCTTCGCTGAGAGGAAGCATGCGTTTCAAGCCCAGTTGCGTCCACGCGAGGGGGCGGAATCTTTGATGATCTTCACAAAATCGGCCGTTTGCAGCGATAAAAACGAAGGTACGACGGTCAGGAATGCTGCACGAGTTGGTTTGGATATAGGGTGGACGTGGACGTGAGGATGGATACAGCGTTTAACTTAAAGCCATGTCTGCATCCACACAAACCAGCGCGTGCACATGCGCTGGCTCAGGGCTGGCCGCATTAAACTGAGACAGGCAGCGCACACTATCATCGGGTAAGCGAATCCAGCGATGCTGCACAGCAACGGGAGAATGCCTGGCCAGCTGCCCGCGTATGAAATTGACTTCACTGAAGTAGGTTGCACTCAGACTCTGCTCAACCGGCACGCTATTTCCGTTCTGGTGCAGATACAAAATAGCATCGAAAGCATCGCGCAATGCGTCCTGCGCCGGCGCTATGCGCGCGGACCAGTTAAAAGCGATTTCTTCGTCTGCGCTGGGCTCGTACATTCTATGGTTGTCCGTCCCGTAGTAGAGACGGTAATCAACATTGGACAGCGCCAGCCGAACCCCGGGCTCAATATTGCCTCCCGCCATATGTTGCACGCTGACGGCTTCAAAAAAGTCCTCCGGCAAACCGAACTCATAGACGCCGTCACTGAAGCCCTGAGGGTCATGAAACAGCAGGTAGTGATGGTTGTGACTGGCCGCGAATACCAGCGCGCCACTGGCATCAGGTGCCGGCATTACCAGACAGGCGTTAGGCGTGACCTGATTTGGGAAGCGGCGCAGCAAAGCCAGAAAGCGCGCGTCAAAACATGCCAGATCAACGGGGCGTGCCATGCAAACGTACTCCTATCGAACACCGGCGAACTATACCGTGAATAACGCTACCGCGGCAGCCGCGAGCGGCAACCGTTACTCGAAAGTCTAAGCTTGCTTGATTTAAGTAGTAGTGCGAACGCGGTACTCTTCGCCTCCGTAGCACTGACGCTCTTTCGGCGAGTACGCACGTATGCAGGCTGAACCTCGAATCGGTCTGATCTCTGACCACACCTCACCCATCCTGGCAGGCTACATTCAGCGTGCTGGCTACAGGGTGCTTCAGGTATCCCCGGACCACTTGATTGAGGGTGAGGTGGCAAACGTAGACGCCTGGGTGGTGGATTGTGCTGACACTAGTGCGATTGCAGAGGCGACCTTGTGGCTGGAGCCACGAGTATTGGCATTGAGCAATCGTCCTCTGCCAGAGCAATCACTGGACTATCGACAGTGGTGCGAGAAAATCATCACAACGCTGGAGAAATGGACGGGGCACATTCGACATGCGCAGACCGGCCCAACCATCTCAACCCCGTCCGCATTCAAAGGCGTCAAAGGTGTCTGGTTGCTGGCAGGATCCACCGGCGCTTTTGGTGCGGTCAGTCGATTTCTTAAGTCCTTGCAACCACTACCCCCCGTGGCATTTGTCTATGCGCAGCACATTGATCCGCGCCAGGAATCAACCTTGACTGCTATCAGCACCGCCAACACTACTCTGGGGTGTTCTCTCGCCTTAGGTCGCCACTGGCTCAACCCTCAGAAACTGCTGATCGTACCCGCTAGCAGCCAGTTACAGTTCGGCCGACACGGCGAGGTGTTTAGTACGCGCAGAACCTGGTCCACGGCCGAGCGTCCTGGCATCAACCAGCTGATGTTAAGTATGACGGGGCTGTCTCCTGCTCCCACAGGCGTCATTATGTTCAGCGGCGCCGGCGTGGATGGCAGCCAGGGACTGACAGCGCTTGCGCGAATGGGTTCAAAGATCTGGGTGCAAAGCCCTGAAACCTTCGAAGCGCCGTCTATGCCAAATGCCGCAATCGCGACAGGACACGCCAGCTTTATCGCACCGGTAGAATCATTGGCGGCGGAGCTGCAGTCACTTTATCTCGACTAACACCACACAACTTAGCGTTATAGCGCGCCTTCAGACGTCACGCTGTCAACAGACGCGGTATGGAGGACCCGAATGCGAAGCTATAACTCCAGCGTGGAGAGGTACTGGTTTTTGCGTCTGCGCGAAAACTCGTCCGCCAGTGCACTCTCCAGCCAACGGTCAGCGCTTGCAAAATCCACGTTAAGCTCATAGCTGCGCACAAAGCGCTTCAAAGCGAGGTAGGACTGCTCGGGGACAGGAAAACGGCGCAGATTTACATCCAGCCAGAGTAACGTTAAACCACGCAGATCGGATTCATCCATGGGCGTATTGATGAACATGGACACCAATGCATCAAGGCGCTGCTCGCTATTCAGAGAGCAGAAGCTAGGTATGAGCCGTTCCAAACGATCGACGGTCTGTTCATGCCTTTGGCGACGCTGGCGCGATAGCGTTGATTCCCTGGTCGGGCTAAACGCCGCTGCAGGATCATAGGCGGAGACATCCACCGTAAACGTGCCAACCCCAATGCGCTGCAGGCAAGCCATTGCCCGTTCCGGGCACTTGATCGCCTTCTCCGTTCCCGCTCTGGTGACCAGCACTGCGGGCACCAGCATGCCAGTGTCAGCCTCATAGTCGGCTTCCACCAAAAAGCCGTCTGGTGTAACTCCCCGCAGCACCACATTTCTGACCCGGCCTGCGCCCACGGCGTCGCGCATCTTGTGCTCCGGCAGCGGCAGTCGCCTGACGCCGCGATTAACACTGCTCAGCATCATATCGAGGCAACCCTGAGAAATTGGCTGGCACCACAAATCAACCCACTATTCGCGTACGCACGCCAATGAACTGCACGAGGCCTCCAAAAATGCCTTGACCTGTCATATCGCACCGTTATTGTGGGGCAGATCACCCACTCAAGAGCCTTGGACAGCGACAGAACCCACGCTATGCCAGACCGGAAAAACATTAGTGCCGACGGAAAAGTGCCAGCGAACGCACCCGAAAAGGCGTCAGAAAAGGAGCCGGACAGCGCGCCGGGTGGTGCGTCAGCAGTCTCAACCGCAGCGGCTGGGCAGCTCGACATCGCTGCGACTGGCGAGCACCCCGGGAGAAGTGCCGCAGAAGACGCCTTATTGAACACAGTCGACAATACCGAGGGTCTGGAGCCGGTGCCCGCCAAGAGCCCGCACCGTAAATACCTGGTTTTGCTGGCGTTGCACATGGTCCATACCGATGATCCCCGCCTGTTTAGCAGGATTACCGACTGCAGTGAGCGAACCTTCCACTACGTTAAGAGCCGGCTCTGCAAGCACGACGGCGTTATCATCAGCTACGACCGCCGCGCCGGTCGATATACAGTTGTGCACTCTGGCGTTCTTGATCTGAATCGAGTAGCGGAGTTGATGCGGCGCCACTATCCAAAGCGCTTCGAGCAGATTGAACGGTTGGCCAGAGAAAGCCGCGCGAGATTCGTTGGCTAACCCGGTAACAACCTGGCGACACGTTTCCATCATCAATCACGCTTCATTGAACAGCAGTTTTTCCAAATCAGGGATGAGATAAAGCTCGTTGTGCAGACGTGTCGCAGACGAGAAAACGCCTTCGGTAGACAACTCGACCTCTGATAGCCAAGAGGGCTCTATACTGCCCGGTGACGCCGTACCGGAGAAAGCCATCGCCCGGAAAGGCGGCTCACGGTGCTTGTCCGATTTGAAAACTGCCACTGTGGTCAGACGCTCTACTGGAGGCAGCTCCAGGCCACAGACTTCATCCAGTGACTCTACCGGCAACTCGTATCCGCGCCAGCTAAATTCACCCAGATCATCCGTTGAACGCCCCGCAAAATTCACCTGCTGCACTTCCGCCAACGCCTCTAGCGGCAGCATCATATGCCTGCCGTCTCCCAGCGGAAGGATTGCGATGTCCAGCGTATCTACCGGCGCCACATCAGCCACTACACCCTCCTAGTCCGAACATCTTGCTCTTCAACTCGCCATGGCCGGCGTGGTCAGGTAACGCTGGATCATCGCCTGCATGCCCTCTGCGCTATTTGCACCCTTAGCCATGAAGTCAGTAGCACCCACTTTGTGAGCCTCTGCTCTATGCTTGTCACCATCACGCGAAGAAACCACAACCGTCGGCACATCCACCATCACCGGCAGGCGACGCATGTTGGCAATAAAATCGAACCCGTTCATATTGGGCATTTCAAGGTCAGTGAAGATAAAGTCTGGCGGACGCGTAGCTTCAGCCAGATAGTCCAGCGCAGCCTCGCCATCTTCAGCGGTGATCACATCATAGTTAAGACTTGCAAGACGCTTTTCATAGGTACGCCGCATCATGACGGAATCGTCTACGCAGAGAACCACGATACGGTTATCGAGCTGATCCATGCCCGCTTCGGACTGTGAATCCGCGTAATCCACCTGACGGATCAGCTCATTGAGGTCCAGGGCCAGCACGGGCTGGCCGTCTGGCTTCAGGGAGCCCCCTGCAATACCTGGAACACCGGTAAACTGAGCGCCCAGACTGCGTATAACCAGTTCCTCAGCGTTGGTTACAGAGTCTGCAAAAAAAGCTACACGACGGCGTCCGTGCCGGGCAAACAGCACCGGCATGAATTCCGCCATAGTCTCCGCCTGCATCTGGCTTCCCGCGCTACGGACACTGCCAAGATATCTAAGCTCGTACTGCTCATTCCTGAATGTCAGGCGGCCTTCCGGGTCATCCAGAGTTTTCTGTACCTCGTCGCGGTGACGAAAATCAGAGCCATCGAGGGACGTGAGAGGCACTGCCACCTCCTCGTCACCTATCGCAGCCAGCAGTGCTCCGTTCACCATAATGCTGGCGGGAACACGAATATCAAACTGGGTGTAGAACCCCGGCTTAGAGCTTACCTGCACCGTACCACCGATCTGCGCAATGGATTGCTGTACCACGTCCATGCCCACGCCGCGTCCAGAGATATCCGTTACTTTATCTGCTGTCGATAATCCACTGTTAAATATCAACTGCAGAGCATCAGACTCCGAGATGCGCTCATCTTCTTGAAGAATGCCACGCTCAACCGCTTTCTTGCGCAGCGTTTCAGGTGCCAGTCCTTTGCCATCGTCCATGAGGCGAATCACAAATTCCGCCGCCTGCCGATAAATGATTAGTGAAACCTTGCCGGTATCTGCCTTGCCACGGGACGTGCGCTCATCGGGCATTTCGATGCCGTGGTCTATGGCGTTGCGCAGCATGTGCTCCAGAGCGGTTTTAACCTGTTCAAACACAGACACATCCAATCCGCCCTCATCACAGGTAAGATCAAACTCAACGTTTTTTCCTAGCTGGCGGCTGACCTGGTTGACCAGTCGGCGGAAACCCGGACCGAGACGCGAAAATGCTACAAGACGCAGTAACCTGAGGTCGCTTTGGGTGCCTTCAATCAGCCTCCCGGAAGACACCGCCTCAGACATAGCGTCATTAACGTGTTCGCCCAGCTCCTTGGCCTCTTCATGAAGGTCAAAAGCCGCCTCACGCAGAATGGCAGCAAGCCCTTGCTTCTCAGTAAGACGGTCCATTTCGAGCGGGTCAAACGCTTCACCTTGCGGTACCGCTTCAGTTTTGGCCTGAATCTCTGTATCCAACTGCAGGCTGAGCTTATCGACAATCTCCTCGACGCGTCTCGCCAGCGACTGCACCGACATGCGATCCTGGTGTGCCAGGTCCAAGGCGCGTCGCGCGCGCACGTTGCTCATGCTGACTTCCAGCCCCATATCCAGCAAGCGGTCGATACGATTGGTTCCTACTCGAATAGAGTCCACGCGGTCCGCCACGGGGAATTCCTCAGCTTCTTCGGACTCGCCCGCTTCCTCGCCCCCGGCCTTGACCACAGACGGGCGCATGACGCCCCAGTCTGTTTGATGCAGCTTTACGTGTTGAGACGCTTCGTGCAGCTGATCGAGGTGGCCGTACAACTCTGACTGGCCCTCTTTCTCTTTCAGGGCTCCCTTCAATTCGAGACCTTCGATGGCACTCTCAAAATCGTGTACCAGTGCACCGTAGTTCCGCAGGCCTATGGAGTTGGCACCGCCCTTGAGCGTGTGCAGCGTGTTCTTCATCTTCTGCAGCGACTTGTCGTGGTCCGTGTCCAGGCCAGAAGCCGCGGTATCAACAGTCTCAATTGAGTCGTCGAGCGTTTCCAGGAATATCTCAAGCAGCTCTTCATCGATATCGACCACCTCAAAAGACGCAGTCTCCACTGGGGCAGCATCCACTGCAGCAGCATCCATCACACCACTGTCAGGTTCAACATCGGACTGATGCTCTTCAGCGTCAGACAGAGCGGTCGATGCAGTAACAGCCGGTTCGGGGTCTGTGCTGGTGGCCTCATCCAGCCGAGGAGCATCGTCCGCATCCAGTTCAAGCAGATCGTCATCTAGAGTATCGAGAATTTCCTCTACTGCACCCTGCTCCAGCTCTGCGTCCAGCAGTTCCTCTTCCAGACTGCCGCCCGCATCGCTTAACTCCGATAAATCCAGAGTGCCAACGGAGACCGCTCCCGCCAGATCGTCGTCTGAGAGGCCCTCGTCGAGAGCGCCGTCAACGTCTTCCGAATCAAATTCGAGTGACTCTTCATCCAGCGAATCAAGTTCAGAAAAATCCGACAAGGAAGCATCGTCGTTCGCATCAGATTCAGCGAGCAGATCATTGGTTTCCAGTGAGGCGTCGAAAGACAGCGAATCAGGGGCCTCCGCGTCATCGCCTGGTGACGGGACATCAAAGCTGCCCAGATCAATCGTCTCTTCTTCGCTGAACTCGGCGCCTTCACTCTCCAGATTGAATTCTGGTTCGGAGGCGCCACCGCGCTTTGGGTTGAGAGGGTCCCCCTCAACTGTGACTTCCTCAATCTCCCCCGGGTCATCTGTGGGAGGTTCCGTGACAGGTATGTCTTCGGGATCCAGGTGGCCCGCCGTGTCCGATTCCGAATAGGATTCTGCCTGGATATCCACATCCGCCAGTTCTGTGGCGCCCTGGCTCGGCGCTTCCACTGCCAGTGCGTCCGCGGCGGAATCGCTGCTCTGTTCGTCCGCGTCCTCGTCTGTAACCTCCGCGGTTTCCACCGGGGCAGTTTCCACTGGGGCAGTTTCCACCGGGGCAGCCGCGTCTGCTGCCGTCTGTACGCGCAGTGACGTTTCGTCAAATCGCTTCTCGGAGATCGCAGACGCAATCTGGTTCACCACTGCAAAGTCGGCGGTGTACAGAGGCACGCGTTCCGTCATCAGATCTATAAAACTGGGCAGGCGCTGCGATACAGCCTCCAACAAGACAGCAATTTCAGCCGTCGGCTTGATGTAGCCATCCCGCAGCGAGTTAAAGACCTTCTCCATGTCGTACATGAATTCACCGAACTCATGAAGCTCAATAGTTCGGGCGCTTCCCTTCATCGTATGGAAGACCGCGCGCACATCTAGAATGTACTTCTCGTTGTCCAGTTCTTCTTTGAACAAGGGTGTAGTGTCTTCGAGCTTGCGGATGTACTTGCGCGCCTCTTCAACAAAACACTCAACCAGCTCTTCGTCGATGTCTGCATCTGGATTTTCCAGCGGTGCGTCCGCGTCCCTGTCTATGGCGGCGCCCTGCCAGGCCTCCAGCGCCTCTCGCCATGGCGTCCCTCCGGTGGTGACAGGGGCTTTCGCAACGGGGGCAGTGTCATTCTCCGCTGCCGATGCCTCGATAGCTGCCACTGCATCGCGTACATCCTCGTCGGCATCTTCGAGGTCCATGGACACGGACTGTGATTCAGCCTCACGCGCCACCGCATCCTCTGCAGCTGCAAATGGATCGTCCTGCTCGACAGGCGCTGTATCGGCATCAATACTCAGTGCATCAGAGGCCTCAGCCACCAGGGCTTCATCAGCAGCTTCCCCTATTGGGGCGGCTGCCGGTGCCTCATCAATCTCAATATCTTCTATATTGGCAGACGCCAGGCTACCACTCCCCATTGCCACGACATCGTCGGCAGTAGGCAGAGCCGACGCCCTTGCCTCAATGTGTCCCGACAGTTTTCTCGAGCGCGCCTCTGCACGATCAAGGTGGTCGTCAGCGTTGCCTAGCGGGTCTTCTGTGCGGCGTTCCATGAACTGTTCGAGTGCAGCAATCGCCTCGGCGAAACAGGCCATACCCGCGTCGTTGATAAGTCCGCCCAGACCAACAGAATCTCGAATGAACTGAATGCAGTCGTTGAGGATTTGAGATTCACGCTGCTTATCCTCCATCAGCGAGAGCACAGAGACGACTTGCTCCATGTCGGCAGCCGCCTGTTCTGCATAGGCATTTTCAGGAATTGCTTCGAGCAATTGCTCTGCCAGAGTCACCAGCGCTGCTCGCTCCGGCAATTCGCCCGCCTCCCAGCCGGCAACGCTTTCCTGAATACCATCATCTTCAACCAAACTGGCCGCACGATGCACAGGGCGCAGCTCTGCCACCGAAACGGCTGCATTGCTGCCCGCCCCGGCGACGATCTGACCAAGGTCGCGACGCGCGAATTCCCGGTTGATGCTACCCTTCATATCGCTGAGGCAACGGAAGGTTTGGGCCATGATTGCCGAGTCGAGGTCGTGCCCCATGCTATCGCCTTCAGCTGACAGGCCGTGCTTCAGCTTGTGTTCCAGGCTTTCCTTAACCGCAACCAGCGCACCGCCGAATTCCAGCAACTCCGACTGTTCCGCGGTTTCGTCGCGCTCCGACAGCGCCTTTAGACTGTCGTGCTGCTCGCTGATGCTCTCAGCGTGGGTGTTAAGACCAATAGCCTTCAACTGAAGGCCTACCTGTTTCATTTTGGGAACTATCGTATTGACCAGCACGGAGTTCGCTGACGAGATCTCGCGATGCTGTGAAGTCATAAATTCCATGACTTCAAGCAGTTGAGACATAGTGTGGTTCAGCGCCTCCAGAAGATCGTCCTCCTGAATAAGCCGACCTGCGCTGGCTACGCCCACGTCGTCGACATCGTGCACATCAAACGCGTCGCGCAGGCTCTGCTGCAGCTTGGTAGGTGTTGGCGCCTTGGCGATGTAGTACAACATTTTCTTGATGTACGGTGCCGGCGCGGCCTCTTCTACCGCACGTTCACCGCCCAGCGCCAGCGACTTCAAAAAGGCGAAGGTATTCTTGAAGATATCGACGACAACCTCGTCGCTCTTTGTCTGCGGCTGCGCCAGTGCCTCTATCAAGCCCATGTGACACCGAAAGTAGGCCTCCATTTGCGATCCCGCCAGCAGCGGGGTCGCGTGCTTGCCCACGGCAAACATTTGTTTCAGGGACTCGCGTTCTTTTTTCAGAGCGCCTTTTGAATGCTGGGCACAGATACGCATTGCGCGTGCTGCGAATTGCTTGAGCTTGGCTTCCTCCGCTGGCTGCTTGCCCGCACTGATGCCTGCCGAGGGCTTTACTGGGGGATTAAAAAACAGTGAGTCTGGAAGCGTCGGGCGATTTCCAAAATGGCGCAGGTCGTTAATGACGTTGGCAATAGCTCCTGCTGAAACCTCACGCTTGGCGCGGACGTTGGCGAGATAGGCCGGCAGCGCCTCCATGGCGGCGGCCAATTCCGTCATCGCCAGGCGACGCGCTTCTCCAGCAATCTTTCCAACGATAAGCTGACCGATGACGCGCTCTATTTCCTGGGTCAACAGAGCCGCGGGATCCAGCGCGCAGAGCTTTAGTACGCCGGTCGCAGAGTGGACGTTGCGCAGAGCCTCTCGCAAATGCCGCATTTCGTCTGGTTCGCGCTGGTAGACATGGAGATGAGACTTTGCCGTGTTCATCTCCTCGCGGAGGTATTTCTCTACCCAGCCGAGCGCAACGAAGTCAAAATGTTGTGTCATAGCTACTGTCCATTAACAAACGCGATAGGCATTTAGTCTTCCGGGCATCCAGCGTTCAACCCGAGACGACTGCCAACTGGGCGCCTCACCAGCTCCCAGTACTAATAAACCGCCAGGATTCACACGCTCCACCAACTGATCAAGAATCCGTTGAACCGTGTCTTCCCTGAAATAAATCAATACGTTTTGGCAGAACACGACGTCGTGTCCGCGGAAGGGGCAGCTTTCAATATCCCGCAAGTTGGAAGTGCCAAAGCGAAGCCGCTCACGCAAGCGTGGCTCAACCACCCAATCGTCGCCGGAGCGTTCAAAAAAGCGCATTCTGCGAGCGTCATTCACGTTGGCCATTTGTTTTTCCGTGTACTGGCCTACCTGAGCGCGAATCACGGCTGTAGGACTGATGTCCGTGCCCATGACCACCCAGCGTTGATCGGTATACTCAAAATACTCTGCTGTGATCATCGCAAGAGACCAGGCTTCCTGGCCGAGTGCGCAACCTACCGACCATAACCGCAGTTCATAGTCATCCTTTTCAACCTCGCGAGACAGCCGCAGCAGGTACTCGCCTACCGCATTCATCGCCTGCTCGTTGCGGAAAAAGCTCGAGTCCTTAACCGTGAGTTGGTCGATAAGCGCGGCTTTTTCCAGGCCACCGCCTTGCCCCAGATCGATCAGGCGGCGGTACTCCTCGAGACTGGAGATGCCGCAGGCCAGCAGACGCGGATAGATCCCCTGCTCCAGCACGTGCTTGCGCCCGCGCAGCGCAATGCCGGTCGTGTTCTCGATCCAACTTTCCCAGCGCGGGAGCTCGTCATCTGAAATTGTCGGATATTCCGCCAGACTCATGTTTAGCTAGCCTGCTTCGCCAGATCTTCTGCTGTCTCGAAGTCGTCGCCGGTATCCAGTGCAGCGAAGTCATCGGGCGCTTCATCGTTGTCAGCATCGAGTGCCGCCGCCGTTACGCTGGTAACGCCACCCTCTGCTAACTGGAAGCGTTCGGTATCCTCGCGCAACCTGTCAAACAGCTTTCGCAGGTCGTTTGTGGCTGAATCCATGCGTCCCGCTGCGCGCTGTGTGCTGAGTGTCCTTTCCAGAATCTCGCTCACCGACTCCGTCACGCGGCTAGCTGAGTTACCGGACTGTTGAATCTGCTGGCGCATATCGCCCATGTAGTTACGCGTTTGCTCCGACAGCGACAGAATGCGTTCGAAACGCTCCCGTACATCTGAGGCAATCCCTGTGAGCTTTACCAGCGACTGGGTGGCATCCTCCATATTGCGGTTTGTTTCCGCCATGCGGTTACTCACCGAGCGGATTGCCCGGTCCGCTTCCTGAACAATGTCGTTAGTCTGGTTGGCAAGCTTACCGGTCTCGTCGGCAATACCAGCAAAGCGCTGACCGCCCTCACCGGAATACGAGGCCGCCTCAATACGCGTGTTCATCGCAAGCGTGGAAATCGCGTTCGCGACCTCCCGAATCTTAAACAGCAAGTCGGCAACGATTTCGATATCGTCGCCCAGGCGCTTACTGGTTTTTGCGACTGTCTGCTGCGACTCGCGAATTTCCTCAACCGACACCATCAGGGTCTGAATACCCACATCGCCCTCCCGAGCGGCGGCCACCGCTTCGTCTGAGGCCTCGTCGGTCGTTTGCGCCAGCTCAGACATGTGGTTGTTGATCAGACTCAACTCGTTACTGGTCGCGGCGGTGTCGGCCACGATCCCGCCGACTTGTTCTAGAGACGATTTCACTTCGCCAGAGGCCTTTGCCGATAGCTCTACCGCTTCGTTTACCTGCTGACTGGAGTTGTTCACGGACGTCACAACGCCTCGTATCCAGTCCAGCAATTGGTTGATCGCGACTGCGATCGGCTTGGTGATGCCGTCGGTAACGGTGAGGTCGCGAGACAAATTGCCCTCCGCCAGCGGTTCGATCTCGTGCACTTTATTCTGAATCTCAGCTTCAGTAGCTTCAGCCTGCTCCTGCATCTGACGCTCCTGCGCACGCGCGCCGCGGAAGCGCAGCGTAATAACGAGCAGCAAAATTAACACGACGACGCCAAGCGCTGCAGCCGTGATCGTCGACAAGGGACGCGACTCCCCCAGCTTGTCGATCTGTAGCAGCGCGTCACCCACATTCACGCTCAGCGTGGGGGTAGTGTCTGCTATGGCCTGGGTTGCCTGCGCCGCAGCGATCAGCTCTGGGCTGGCGGTGTAAATCTCTTCCACCGAGCCGCTGATTTCAGCGTACAGAGAACCCGCCAGGCTGAGGGTTTCAATAGCCTCCGGCTCTCGCAGCGCCTGGATACCGCGCGAGCGATCACCGTCACGCAAGCCTTCAGCGGTGCGCTGGAAGCTTAATGCGTCAGCCCGGAACTCCTCGGCGGCCTGTTGAGCAGCGGCGCCGCCTTCAAGGATACGATCGATATTGCGACCGATGCGCTCAATCAGAAAAAGCTGTTGCTGCGCTGCCAGCAACGTCTGACTGGACACGCGGGTATCGCCAACAATGTCGACAATGTCTGCGTAGTAGCCCTGAATCTCTTTAATGTTGTTGTTCAGGCTGTTGGAAACGCCACGGATAAAGAGGATGCGGTCCTTGGCGCCGAGGATGGATGCTGACGCATCCGACACGACCTGCCAGTCATTGCTGATACGCGTGACGTAAATATTCATGCTGGGACCAGGCGCAGGAAGTCCAGCGGCAGCATCGCCACTGCGCAATTTGTTCAGTTCAGCCGGAAACTCCTGTGTCTGTGCGGCGAGAGATGCGAAGCTCTCTTCGCTGCCTGAAAAGGCTTCCCTGGCCGCCACGTTGACTTCCTGTGACTTAACCCGGAGCCCGGAGGCGATACCCCGATAGGATTCGTCCCAGCCCGCACTGAGAGTGAGCTGGAAAATGTTGTAGCCAAGGCCCGCCGTCGCTGCCAGTAGTAGCACTACCAGCAGAATCGTTATTGAGTCGACGCGACCCGCACTTTTTTTATTTGAGGGACCCATGGCCAAACTCCTCACTAATTTAAACTGGACACACCGGCTTCCATGAAGTCGGAATGATTGAGTAAACGGTCTATATTGAAGACGGCGTAGTCACCGTTCTCGGAAGTAAACACACCGCTGATAAATGGCTTGAGTGCGTCCACATCACCCTGCTCATCGCGCAGGTCATTGATAGGGAATCTGACGCCACCAAAGCTCGCGTCAATAATAATTCCGCAGTGGATACCTCGCCCGCTGATTACCAGTGCCTGCTTACCATTAGAGGTAACTTTGTTGCCGGACAGAAATGCGGAGAGATCTGCAATGGCGAGTACGCGGCCGCCGATGTTGGCGAGCCCTCGGACCCAGGGCTTCACACCGGGGATGCTGATCGTCGGCGTCAGGTCTACCACCTTGCGCGCCTCTTTCATGCTGGCGACACAGCGCAGCCCGAGCACCTCGAACGCCGCCCCGTGCCAGTACTCTATGTACTCGTGCGCCAGAGGCACCGGCGCTGCACGTTGACGTATTTCCTCCGCCTGACGCTGCAGTTGCTCAAAGGCGCGCTTGTCCATCAGGCGCCGCCGGCTCCGGTCAGGAATTCTTGCAGTACCTGTTGCAGAGCTTCCATTTCCAGGGGCTTTTCCAAATACGCTGAGCAACCTCTGTCTTTAGACTTGCCCATGGTAAAAACATCGTCATGTGAAGACAGCATGACAACGGGCGTATCTTTGAATTCACCGCGACTCGCCCGTATCAGAGTGAGTGTTTTGAAGCCATCCATAGGCTCCATGGTGATATCCAGCAGCACGAGATCGGGCTTAACGTCTTCGAGCTGCGTGACTGCATCCCAGCCGTTTTCGGCAGTGACCACTTCGCAGCCGCACTCCTCGAGCATCTTGGTACCTTTGATGCGGATGATTTTGTCATCGTCCACCAACAGTACACGCCCTTTTGTGCCGTTTTGATCGTCAGACATATTTTCTCCCTGTTCTAGCGACGTAACCCAGGATGCAGAGGAACGGCTGCACACTGAGAAGCCAGGCGAAGGTCACCGCGGGCGAACCCGCATTGCCACTGCGCCAGTATTCTTTGAAGGTCAGTAGTTGAAAACAAAAAAATGCGTTTTTGTGAAGAATACAACACACCGCTGCAAATAAGCTGCGCTTATGCACGCACGTTTGCCACAAATGGGCTCCGTTAGTCGGTTTTACCGATTAAAATCCTAGGCTTGCGACCCGCACGTAAAGTGGAATCCAATTTTTCCCCGGGGTCTATAGAGAGCTCTCATAAAGCATGGTTATAAGCGCAAATTAATTGCACTATGCGATCAAAAGCGGGACATTCTTCATATTACTGGAACTTTTTCTTGTCACCCGGAGATAGCTTCGGCAAGTTAGTTCCTAATAACAAATCTAATCCGAAGACCTTTAGAAACGAGACAACAACATGCCTGTTTATGCCAGACACTGCATAAGCGTAACAGCCGGAATGTTGCTGGGGTGCCTGAGCCTGCTTAGTCAGGCGCAGGAAGAACTGGAAACTGTCGGCCTTGCGGTCTACACAGAAACTGCGCGCGATATTTACGTTGCTGGATTACAGCTGCCCACGGGCGCGGTGATGCAGAATCTGATGCTGGCTCCGCCGCCAAAGGCGATGGAGTATCGCATTGCTACGCGTCGCATAAGCAGTCGAGGTTTTTCAGGCACGCTTTTATTGCAAGCGGAGCTGGGCTCCGGTGGCAGAGCACCCGAGAATGCCATCAATGCGCTGGCGCAGCTCAAACAAAGTATGAAGGGCTCCCTGAAGCAGGGGGACCAGTTCAAAATCTACCTCGACGAGGACGACACAGCACACTTCCTTCTCAACGGCACTGAGTTGCTGAGTATCGCCGACGGCGGTGTTTTTGATTTCTTCTATTCAGGCTGGGTAGGTGAAGGCGCTGCGTCCACCCTTCGCGAGCCCCTTTTAGCTGGCACACTGGACCCTGCGGTCACGGCGCGCTATGAGGAACTGGTACCGAATGAAGCTCGCATAGCGGCGATTGCAGCCTGGGCAGCGCCGCCAGTGGTCGCGGCGGCAGCTCCTGCACCCAGTCCTGTTACAGAACCACCGTCAAAACCACCTCAAGACACAGTGCTCGCTGCATCACCAGCAGAAGCGCCAGCCACGGAGCAAGCGTCAGCGGCAGGCAGCGCTGAAGCCGCCACAGCCATAACCGAGCCCGAGCCCACGATCGCTGCTGCAGCCGCAACAACGCAGGGAGTGTCTCAGACAGCACCCGAATCCGACGTCGTTGCGGTGGTTGAGCCGACGTCGGTGCTCACCGACGCCATGGCGGGGCCCGCCGAGGTTGCTGGTGCCGTTGAAGAGTCACGTCCTGAGTCCGACAGACCTGCCCTGCAACTGGACGACCGCGAATACCAGCAACAGCTGCAAGCGTACGTAAGCGATGTCATGCGCGCCGTTTATGGAAAGGTAAGCTATCCCCGGCGCGCCGTGAAATATGACTGGGAAGGCAGAGTAGAAATCCTGGCCCGCATGGATGCCTCAGGCAACCTGCTTGAGGCCGTGATCGATCGTCAGTCCGGACACGAAATACTGGACAAGGCGGCTCAGACCGCCGTGAAAAAAGCGTCACTACCGGAACTGGGCCCGGTGGCCCAGGAAGAGTTTGTCGACGAAGACGGAGAGGGATACGTCATTTCTATCCCCATCACGTTTGCACTGCAGCAATAGCCCTCGGGTTACAGAGACGGTATCACGATGACAGCTTCCGCTTTCCCGCTCACCCACAGGGCACTAGTGTGCTCTCGTATGGACATGTTCCCGGACCTGGAGAGCGTTAATGTGCTCGCTACCAGCGGGCCTATTCTTCCGAAGGTAACCATGGATTTGCACGAGGCCTCAGAAGCCCAGGCAAAACGGGTGATTGAATTTCTGTTTCCAGTGTTTCTGCACAACCTGATTAGAGCAGAAGACTTTCCGCTGCGAGACAAGCTAAAAGGCGCTCTGGAGCAGATGGAGCAGACTATTCAGGAAAATGCCAAGAACGCGATGGTGCAAGAGCTACTGACCTGTGGACTTAAGGGAGAGGTCTGTGATCCTGGCGGCTTGCCAAAGGACGTCGACGCCAAGCGCGCAGTGGTGCTCTATCTTGCCCGAGAAGAATGGGACACCCTGTACAAGACCTTTTACATGCGCGTCCTGAAAGCGCTGGTCAAGGGCCGCAATGATGTCGCTGACTGGATTGAGTCGCGGGCGGCAGCAGCTGACGCATAGTTCATCATCGCGTGATGGCGATTGGCATGTTGTCCGAGTTGATCACCTGCATCACCGTTTCTCGCCAGGCATCGGCAGCCCGTTTAGCAGGTGTTATCAGACAGCGCGGGTAGCCCTGAGACGTATTCACCTGCACCGGTGATTTGTTTGGCGTCCAGTCGTCACCCTTGACACGCGGTTTGCGCTGCGACCAATACCAACAGCCACGTTTGTCCTGAAAATAGAAACGTGCGTCCCCCGGCAGGGGAATCTGTTTCCCATCTATGACTGCATAACGGTGAGACGCACATTCCTTCGCTTCGCACTTCGTAAACGCATGCGCCACAGCTTCCACTCCCATCCCAAATCCCCTGTCAGGCATTTTTGGTGTGTTTTACCGGATGCCTGCAAGATGTGAACGACGCGTGTCACAAAACTGCACATTGCACCAGGAAACTGCAACTTACCTGCGATGCAAGGGGAACTCCGGACCGTTCCAGCGATAGTGGGCTTACGCCCTGCGCCACTGCGTGCCCTCAGGCGAGTCCTCCAGAAGCACATTCTGGCGCTTGAGTTCATCACGTATTTGATCCGCCAGCGCAAAGTCGCGCGCATCTTTGGCTTGCTGACGACGTACGATCGCCGCCTCAATATCCGCCGCCTCCATGCCGTCACCACCCTCAGACTGAAACCAATCCGCGGGTTGTTGCTCCAGTATTCCGAGTAAGTTGCCTGCGGCCAACAGGCGGGATTTCAGCACCGCCTGCTCGCTTTCAGCGTCGGCCTTATTCAGCGCTTTGGTGATCGCGTGAAGCTCTGAAATCGCCTGGGGGGTATTCAAATCGTCAAGCAAGGCTGTGTAGAACGCTTCCTCAGACAGCACTACCTCTGCATCAACCTCAACAGATTCCACCTCGCGCAGTGCAGTGTAAAACCCGTCCAGGGACGCGCGTGCCTGCTCTAACAGCTCAAGGGAAAAATTTAACGGCGAGCGATAGTGCGCACTCAGCAGAGCAAAGCGCAGCACTTCGCCGGGATACTCATCCAACAACCCTCGGACGGTTCGAAAGTTACCCAGGGATTTGGACATCTTTTCGCCGTCGATATCCAGGTAGGCGTTGTGCATCCAGTACCGCACATACTCGGCACCGTGAGCACATTCGCTTTGTGCAATCTCATTCTCGTGATGAGGGAAAATCAGGTCTCTTCCACCACCATGGATGTCTACGGTTTCCCCAAGGTGTGCATGCGTCATCGCAGAGCACTCAAGATGCCAGCCTGGTCGACCACGCCCCCAGGGGCTTTCCCAGCCTGGTTCTTCATCTTTGGAGGGCTTCCACAACACAAAGTCGCCGGGATAACGCTTGTAGTCCGCGACCTCTATGCGCGCCCCGGCCAGCATATCTTCAAGCTGCCGGTGTGAGAGCTTGCCGTAGTCATCCATGGACTGAACGTCGAACAGCACGTGCCCGGACGATTCGTAGGCATGGCCCTTTTCGATCAGCGTGGTAGTGAGCGCGATCATCTCAGCAATATGGTGGGTTGCCTGGGGCTCTATGCTGGGTGGCAGCACATTGATACCTGCCATGTCTTCGCGATACTTGACGGTGAACTCGTTTGCAAACTCCGTCATGGACCTGCCCTGCTGCTGACAGGCTGCGATGATCTTGTCATCGATATCCGTAATATTGCGCGCGTAAACAACCTCGTCGTGGCGAGTTTGAAGCACCCGGAACAGCACATCGAAGACCACGGCGGGCCGCGCGTTGCCAATATGTGCGAGGTCGTACACCGTCGGCCCGCAGACATACATAGTGACGCGCTCTGGCTGCGCTGGCTCAAACACGCGCTTCCGGGCCTGCAGCGTATCGTAGAGCTTCAGGTCGCGATCATTCGCGCTCACGATTGCTCTCCACCGCCCTGCCAGCTATCCCGCAGACCGATAGTCATATTGAAGACTGGCGTCTCAGAGGAGTGGTCGTAGCGGTCTGCCACAAAATAACCCTCCCGTTCGAACTGAAACACCTGTTCGGCTGATGCCAAGGCAACCGAAGGTTCTACCATCGCCGTTTCGACAACACGCAACGACGCCGGGTTGAGGTCCGCCAGAAAATCCCCGCCGCCAGCGCCGGGCATCTCCGCTTTGAACAGTCGGTCGTAAAGCCGCAAGGTAGCAGGCACTGCGTGCGCTGCGGATACCCAGTGAATGACGCCTTTAGGTTTTACGCCGTCCTCAGGATCCGCGCCCAGCGTTTCCGGCAGAAGTCGACAGTGCACACGGCTCACTGCGCCCTGCTCGTCGTATTCAACGCTGTCAGCCTCAATCACGTAGGCGTTACGCAGACGAACGCGCTTACCCAACACCAGCCGCTTGTATTTCTTGTTTGCTTCCTCGCGAAAATCATCCCTATCGATATAGATCTCACGGGAGAACGGGAGCTCGCGATGCCCCAGCTCTTCCCGGGCCGGGTGGGAGGGGGCGGTCAACATTTCCTCACCGTTCTCAGGATAGTTGCTGAGCACCAGTTGCAGCGGGTCTAACACACACATAGCCCTGGGCGCGTTCTGGTTCAGATCGTCGCGGATCGCATGTTCCAGCATAGCCACATCGACAATGCCCTCGCTGCGGTTGGTACCGGCCGTATCACAGAAGTTGCGAATCGCCTGAGGGCGGTAGCCCCGTCGGCGCATGCCAGACAGAGTGGGCATGCGTGGATCATCCCATCCGCTCACGTAGCCCTCGTCTACCAGCTGTTTCAGCTTGCGCTTGCTGGTAATGGTATAGGCGACATTCAGGCTGCCGAATTCATATTGTCTGGGCCTACTCGGCACCGGCAGATGTTCAATCAGCCAGTCATACAAGGGCCGGTGGTCTTCGAATTCCAGCGTGCAGACCGAATGCGTGATGCCTTCGATAGCGTCACCCTGCCCGTGCGCAAAATCATAAGTCGGGTAGATGCACCAGGTATCACCGGTTTGATGATGCGATACTTTCCGGATCCGATACAGCGTCGGGTCCCGAAGATTCATATTGGGTGAAGCCATGTCGATTTTGGCCCGCAATACGCGACTGCCTTCATCGAAATCCCCCCGCTTCATACCCTCCAGCAGCTGGAGGTTCTCCTCGACGCTGCGTTCCCGAAATGGGCTGTTGCGACCGGGCTCGGTCAGCGTGCCACGATAGGCGCGGGTATCTTCAGCGGACAGATCACACACATAGGCATTGCCCTCGCGTATCAAATGCTGTGCCCAGGCATAAAGCTGATCAAAATAAGAGGATGCAAAACGCACCTCCTCGTCCCACTGAAACCCCAGCCACTGCACATCGGCCTTGATTGACTCGATGAACTCCTGGCTCTCTTTCAAAGGGTTGGTGTCGTCAAACCGCAGGTGCGTGCGACCTCCGAAGCGCTCTGCCAGCCCGAAGTTCACCGTAATGGACTTGGCATGCCCGATATGCAGGTACCCGTTCGGCTCGGGCGGGAAGCGCGTGACCACCTCGCCGATGCGACGGGCATCCAGGTCCGCCTGAACGATGGGGTCCAGAAAATTGCTGATCGCTGTAGTGTCACTCATGCCAGGGGGTGCCGAAGCTGTTTCCGTGCTCAACCTGCGCCGGATTTGGGCAGTTTGCTGAAAGGCCGCGATTATAGGGAACAATGCGATTCCCTGCACCGTGAAAACGCCGTATTATGCGGCGCTTTGTCGCTGGGCGCGTCGTTAGGACTGCAAGCGTGCCGACCAGCTGTTAGTACCAACCTGATGGAGTTACCCCATGATCACACTCAAAACCAATCACGGTGATATCACGCTGGAACTGGATTTTGACAACGCCCCTGCGACCAGCGAGAACTTTATGAATTACGTGCGGGATGGTTTCTACAACGGTACGATTTTTCATCGGGTGATCGACGGCTTTATGATTCAGGGCGGCGGCTTTGAACCCGGCATGACGCAAAAGACGACCGGCAGCCCCATCCAGAATGAAGCCGATAACGGGCTAAAAAACGACGCCGGCACAATCGCGATGGCTCGCACGATGGACCCACACTCAGCGACGGCCCAATTCTTTATCAACGTCGCTGATAATGCCTTTCTTAACTACACGGCTCCCAACGCCCAGGGCTGGGGTTATGCCGTGTTTGGCAAAGTGACTGCAGGTATGGACGTTGTAGATGCTATTCGCAAAGTGGCGACGGGGACGGCGGCCGGGCATCAGGACGTGCCTGTTGAAGATGTGATTATAGAATCAGTCGACGTTGGCGAATAATCAATCTGTCGGAACCTGGCAGCTTAAGCAGAATTTATTTCTTTATTTTCAAGCAATTGCGGCCGCGTCTTCAAGTGGAATACCACTATGGAATCGGAGCTCGGTGTCGGGCTCCTGAATCAATTCCTGCTCTTTACTGAGCATAAGATCCTGCCGCCGCAATAGCTCGTCTTCATCGCACACGGCCGCAGCCAGTTTGAGATAGTCCAGAAAGTGGCGCGACTCCGACTTGAGCAGGGATTGGTAGAACAGTGCTAATTCGGCATCAAGACAGGGGGCCAGGGCTGCAAACCGTTCGCAGGAGCGCGCCTCGATGATAGCGCCTACCACCAGCGTATCAATCAGCCTGCCCGGCTCTTCGCGTCGCACGCACCCCATTAAAGCCTGCGCATAGCGGGATGCTGTCAAGGTCTCATAGCGGACGCCGCGTTTGCGCATTATCGCCATTACCTGCTCGTAATGTCGGAGCTCTTCTCGAGCGAGACGAGACATTTTATGTTGCAGCGCCTCATTTTCGGTATACCGAAACAGCAGGTTGAGCGCCGTGGACGCAGCCTTTTTCTCACAGTTGGCGTGGTCAATGAGTAGCACAGGCAGATTGTTCGCGGCGCTGGCTACCCACTCTGGGGGTGTTGGGCAGAGCAAAAATCTCTCTACCGGCTGCAACCATTCACGGATGTCAGAGGGACTCGCTGGCCGTCTCATCAGATCTTTTCAGGCAATATCGCCGAGGCCTACATAACGCTCGTAGTATGCCTCAGAGAGGATGAAGAACTCCTCGTCAATGATTTTGCGCAGTTCATCCAGGGGTGTATCTCGGAATTCGGCGTCTATCTGCAGGCCAAAGTCCTCTGGTGTTTCGATCTGACTGCCACCCGCTTTGATCAACGTGTACGCCCAGCAATAAGCATCCTGGTGGGGCTTGTAGGCGATCTGTTGCTCGCGCAGACGTTGTTCCAGCAGTGTTGCATCAAGCACCAGTAGCTTATTGCGTGTGCACTGGCTCAGGAAATCAGAAAGACGCTGGTTGATCAGTGCCTTGCCGTCACTGGAGTAGCTATTCCACTGTATCACCTCATGGGCGAAGCGCTTGCAGCCGCGACAAACGCGGTCGCCAATACCGGTGGAACAAACACCAATACAGGGTGTTTTTGCGCGCTGATCTATCATCGACGCAGTGTACGGTATCACCCCGGTGAATGCACAGTATAGGTCCCGGGTTCGTGCGGCAAACCCGGCCATAAGTTATACTCCACGCCGTTATCTACGCTGTATTAGGAGCCTTTACTGTGCTTGAAGCTTATCGTGAACACGTTGCAGAACGCGCCGATCTGGGGATACCTCCCAAGCCACTGAGCGCTGAGCAGGTTGCCGAGCTTGTAGAACTTTTAAAGGCTCCGCCCGCCGGCGAAGACGATACGCTACTGGGACTGATCAGCGATCGCGTGCCGCCCGGTGTAGACGAAGCAGCCTACGTTAAAGCCGGCTTTTTATCTGCCATAGCTCGCGGCGAAGTCACCAGCCCACTGATCGACGGTGCCAGCGCAGTAAAGATGCTGGGCAAGATGCTAGGCGGCTACAACATTGAGACTCTGGTGGGTTTACTGGCCGACGATAAGCTGGCTGCTCTGGCTGCGGAGCAGTTAAAGCACACCCTACTCATGTTTGACGCCTTTCATGACGTTGAAGAGCTGGCCCGCTCCGGCAACAGCTACGCCCAGTCAGTGATGCAATCATGGGCGGACGGCGAGTGGTTTACCAGTCGCCCTGAGGTCGAAGAGTCCAGCCGCTTTGTTGTGTTCAAAGTCACTGGCGAGACCAATACCGACGACTTGTCTCCCGCCCCGGACGCCTGGTCTCGGCCCGACATACCGCTGCACGCGCTGGCCATGTACAAGATGGAACGCGACGGCCTGCAGCCTGATGCGCCCGGCACCACCGGACCTATGCAGCAGATCAAGGATATCAAAGCACAAGGGCTTCCGGTCGCCTTTGTCGGCGACGTTGTGGGGACTGGCTCCTCTCGAAAGTCCGCGACGAATTCTGTGCTGTGGTTTTTTGGCGACGAGATCCCAGGTGTTCCCAACAAAAAAAGTGGCGGCATCTGCATTGGTGGCAAGGTCGCCCCTATCTTCTATAACACTATGGAAGACGCTGGCGCTCTGGTCTTCGAAGCCGATGTGGATCAGCTCAACATGGGGCAGATCATTGAGGTTCGCCCCTACGAAGGCAAGATTCTGGACGATGCCGGAAAAGTGATCAGTGAGTTTGAACTCAAATCACAAGTGCTGCTGGATGAAGTCCGCGCCGGCGGAAGAATCAACCTGATCATCGGCCGGGGCTTAACCCAGCGAGCCCGTGAGTCCCTGGGCCTGCCCACCAGCGAACTGTTCCGCACTCCGGAACAGCCAGCAGACACTGGCAGAGGTTTTACGCTGGCACAGAAAATGGTCGGTTTGGCCTGCGGCATGGACGGGGTTCGACCGGGCACCTATTGCGAGCCCAGGATGACCACGGTGGGAAGCCAGGACACCACAGGCCCCATGACCCGCGATGAACTCAAGGACCTGGCCTGCCTGGGCTTTACTGCTGACCTGACCATGCAGTCGTTTTGTCACACAGCGGCCTATCCGAAGCCGGTCGACATCGATACACAGCACAATCTGCCTGACTTCATCATGACTCGCGGCGGCGTTTCGCTGCGACCCGGTGACGGAATTATTCACTCCTGGTTAAACCGGATGTTGCTGCCCGATACCGTTGGCACCGGTGGGGACTCCCATACGCGCTTCCCCATGGGCATCTCCTTCCCGGCGGGTTCCGGCCTGGTTGCCTTCGCTGCGGCCACGGGTGTGATGCCGCTGGATATGCCGGAATCTGTATTGGTGCGTTTCAGCGGCGAGCTACAGCCGGGAATCACGCTGCGGGATCTGGTGCACGCCATTCCCTACTACGCCATCCAGCAGGGCCTGCTGACGGTGGAGAAGAAAGGCAAAAAGAACATTTTCTCAGGCCGCATTCTGGAGATTGAGGGCCTCAAGGATCTCACTGTGGAGCAGGCCTTTGAGCTGTCGGACGCCTCCGCTGAGCGGTCTGCGGCGGGCTGTACTATCGACCTCTCAGAAGAGACAGTCGCCGAGTACTTACGATCCAACATCGTGCTGCTGCGCTCTATGATTTCCGACGGCTACGGTGACGCACGCACCCTTGAGCGTCGCGCTCGTAAAATGGAAGAGTGGTTGGAGAACCCCAGCCTGATGCGCGCTGATGCCGATGCTGAATACACGGCCGTCATTGAGATCGATATGTCTGAAATCCGGGAGCCTATCGTCTGCGCACCTAACGATCCGGACGATGCACGCCTGCTGTCCGAGGTTGCCGGTGATGATGTGGATGAGGTGTTCATCGGGAGCTGCATGACCAACATTGGACATTTCCGCGCCGCTGGTAAGCTATTGGAAGCCCACCCGGGCTCTATCAGCACTCGTATGTGGATCGTGCCGCCGACCAAGATGGATGAGCACCAGCTCATGGAAGAAGGCTACTACAGCATCTATGGCCGTTCGGGCGCACGCACGGAAATGCCAGGCTGCTCACTGTGCATGGGCAATCAGGCCAGGGTTGCTGCCAACAGTACAGTACTGTCAACGTCCACCCGAAACTTCCCCAACCGCCTGGGCGATGGCGCTAACGTGTACTTAACCTCAGCAGAGCTGGCCTCAGTGGGCGCGATACTGGGCCGACTACCGACGCCAGAGGAATATCTGAAGTACGCAGCGGAGCTGGACTCCATGGCTGGTGAAATCTATCGCTATATGAACTTCGACCAGATCGCAGAATTTCAGAAGCGCGCAGACGACGGCAAACGCATCGCCTCTGTGCAGATTGATGAGGTCAACGCGGCGTAAACTTTCGAACGCGGCGGCGCAGGTCAGCCAGACTCGTTATGCCGTCGCCCGCGTCTCCTACGTCTCTCTCGTCTCTCTCGTCCCTGGCCACCTTAGCCTCGAAGGCGAGCTGCTGGTAGCCCTGGGTAATGGCCATTACCTCCTCAGCCGCAGCGGGGAATGTCGCGCAGGCACGCTCGGCAAACACTGAGGGAGCCTCTGCCACCTGCCGGACCAATCCGCGGCGTTCCAGCCGCTTGCAGAAGTCTAGGTAGGCGCGGTCTTCCGGTCGCAGGCTGGGTCCGCGAGAGCGCCACAGCATTACCGCTGCCACGGGTAGCAGCAACAGACACCAGATCAGGGTGATCCCTATAACGAGCTGAGTGCGGGTGAAATTACCCACAAAGCGGCTGAGAAAATTGACCTGAAAATCCCGGTCGTAACCAAGCACAAAAACCTGCCAGCTATAGTTGATCGCATCAAGCTGCAGTCGAATGCTGTTAATCCAGTCTATGCTGCGGAAACGCAGTGGCGAGAGTGGCGTATCCGCGAGGAAGCTGCCCTCCTCTGCCAGCGCCTGCTCCAGACCGAACTCGATACGGTCCGGTGCGATCGCCGCAGTAGGATCAACGCGCACCCAGCCCTCACCAGACAACCAGACTTCGGTCCAGGCATGCGCATCGAACTGGTGAACGATAACGGTACCGTTGACCGGATTTATCTCGCCGCCCTGGTACCCCACCACTACCCGAGCAGGAACACCTGCCGAGCGCATCATCCAGGTAAAAGCGGCGGCGTAATGCTCGCAAAAACCGCGTCGAGTTTCGAACAGAAACTGGTCCATACGCGAACCCTGCAAGCGCGGTGGCTGCAGCGTGTAGAAGAAAGCCTCGGTTCGAAACATAATCAAGACGTCATCGACAAACTGTCTTGCGTTGCCGCCGGCAGCGGCAAACATTTGTCGCGCCAACTCTCGAGTACGCGTATTGCCCTCTTCTGGCAGGCCTGTCTCAACTTCCAGCCGCCAGTCACTCAGTTCGCGCTCCAGCGGCACATCAAGCCAGCTGCGCACCGCGTAGCGGCGCTGATCCTGCAGCTCCACCGGCGACACCAGCCGGAAATCGTTTACCGATACAATGCCGCGGTCCCTGGTCGTTGCATAGCGCAGTGCGTAAAGCCAGTTCTGCTGTGTGGGCTCCATAATGACGCTGTAGTCAGAATAAGCCCCCACGAGTTCGGGCTCGGCAGCGCGCCGCGCATTGCCAGGTATATCTTTCCAGCGCAATGAGCGCCAGACCCCGTTTTCCAGAGTGCTGAATACCAGACCACGCCAGTATAGCTGGGAGCGCGGCGGAACCCGCCCTTCGAAACTGACGCGAAACGCGACATCGTCGTTAAGCCCAAGATTGGCAATGTCGCCGGGCATCATATTGTCGCTGACGCCAGTGCGCGCGGTATGAGCCTTGAGCGGCACATTCCACAGCGGACCAATGCGCGGAAATACAAAGAACAACAGCACCATTAACGGCACCGACTGCAGCAACATACCCCCGGCACGCAGCACAGATCGCTTGATAAACCGATCTTGTCCAGGCTGGTGCAGGGCAACCAGACAGGTAGTGTTAATAATTACCGTCACAAAAATGTACGCGACGATCAGCAACTCCTGCGTAAACAGAAATTCCGTAAGACAGGTAAAGTAGGCGATAAAAACAACCATATAGGCGTCTCGCCGATTCGCCAGCTCTACCAGCTTCAGTGCATAAGCTATCAGCAGCAGCGCGACCGTGGGCTCGAGGCCAATTACGGTGCCGAAGTTCGCCAGAATGCCGCCAAAGCAGAGCACAGACAGCAGCGATTTGGTCCAACCGCCTGGAAATGACCAGCGGCCTCGGTAGACCATGGTGCGCCAGAGCGCAGCGGACAGATAGATAAAGGGTACCCAGACCGGCACCCTGCCCAAGTGGGGCATCAATACCAAGAACTGGGTCGCAATGATCCAGACCAGCGCATTGCGGGGAACCTGCTCGTCAAACTTCACGCAGGCTAGCCTCGCGGCCCCACAGGGCCAGCTCTTTCAGTACTTGTTGTTTATGTGTCTCACCCCGGTCAGGTTCTATCGACACGCCCGGCAGACGCAGGCCGTACTCGTCATTGCTGCGTTCGAATTCCAGCGCCCAGAAGCATAAATGTGACAGTCGCTGCTCGGGCGGCAGACCGTCAAATTGCGCCCAGTCCAGCCACAAGCTGCGATCAGCGTACGCCGCGTACTGCTTGCTTTGCAGAGGCTGACCTTTAGCAACACTTTTCCAGAACACGTGACGCAGAGAGTCGCCCTTCTGGTAATCGCGCAACCCGTAGAAATCGTCTGTGCCGACAATAGGCTGCGCGCTGCCGTCAGGCTGATCCGTCGCCACACCGGCCAGCGCGTCGCTGGGCAGCGGGCTGGGGTAGACCAACGCATGGAGATCCAGGTCCAACCAGGTCCAGGCTCTCAACAGGCCCAGCGGATACACCGTCTCCAGATGCAGCCGGCCGGGTTGATGCCAGCCGCGGCTCTGCGTAGGAAGAAACAGTTTCACGTGGGCTTCGTCGCGCTCCTTCAGGTTGACTTCAAAGACCTCATCCGTGCCCCAGCGAAACCGCAGACCAAAGTAATGCAAGCGCTTGGGTCGCGACACCATAATCTCGTATTCCGAACGCTGCCCGGCAAAGACGGGTGTCGCGCGTACCGCATGTATGGTCAATCCATACAGGTTCGCAAAGGTGTGCCACACGGTGACCACAAACAGATTGGCCAATAGAAAGGTCAGGGCAAAACTCATGTTGTTCTGATAGTTGATGGCAGCGATAAGCATCACCAACAGGGTTACCAGAAAGAAAAGACCGATACCGGTGGGAAAGATAAATATTCGACGCTGATCCAGGGTGACGGCTTTCGCCGGGGGAATCCGCCGGTTGATCCATCGATGCCAGCGAGTCCGCGCACGCTGACGCATGCGCTGCCAACCCGAATGCTGGGCAATGCTTGTCATTCGGGCCTAGGCGGCAATCACGTCTACGGTGTGAAGAAGGTCTCGCACCAGCGCACCGCTGTCGCCGGCGAAATCTCCGGTAGGCACTAAGCGATGCCCTGCCACGGCAGGCAGTACTGCCTGCAGATCTTCAGGAACCACATGGCTACGCCCCTCCATCAACGCCCAGGTGCGAGCGCTCTGCAACAGTGCCAGCGCACCCCGTGGCGACAGGCCGTAAGCAAATTCCGGGGCGTTTCGCGTGTGTGCCACCAGCCTCTGCAGGTAGTCCAGCAGGTTCTCCGATGCATGTACTTCGTCCACACCCTGCTGAATGTTGGCTAGCTCATCTGTATTCAGGATCGCGGCAATAGCCGCTGTCTCACCTTCCGTCACAGTACGCTGGAACATCTGCCGCTCTGCGCGGGGGTCTGGATAGCCCAGCTCAATACGCATCAGAAAGCGATCGAGCTGCGACTCCGGGAGCGGGTACGTGCCAGATTGATGCACTGGGTTCTGCGTGGCTATTACGAAAAACGGTTCCGGTAGCGGGCGCGTCTCTCCTTCTACGGTCACCTGGCCCTCGCCCATGGCTTCGAGCAGAGCACTCTGGGTCCGTGGCGTGGTGCGATTGATCTCGTCCGCCAACAGTAATTGCGAGAACACCGGACCTTCGTGAAACGTAAAGGCATTGGCCTGCTGGTCAAATATCGCAACACCCAAAATATCGGCAGGCAGAAGATCGCTGGTGAACTGGATGCGGCTGTAGCTCAACCCCAGCACGTCCGCGAGCGCATGCGAAAGCGTGGTTTTGCCCATACCCGGCAAATCTTCAATAAGCAGATGCCCTCGCGCCAGCAGACAACACAGCGCCAGGCGAATCTGAGGTTCTTTGCCGAGCAGCACGCGGCCAATTTCGTCTACCGCCCTATCAACAACCTGCTTCACGCGATCACCTCCAGGCCCCGCGCCAGATCTGCCGTGATGTCCTCTACTGATTCCAGGCCAACTGCAACACGGATAAGATTTTCGGTAATTCCCGACTCTGATTTTTCAGCATCGCTCAGGCGCCCGTGGGTAGTGGTGGCGGGATGTACGATGGTCGTCTTTGCATCGCCAAGGTTTGCTGTCAGCGACATCAAACGTGTGTTGTCGATGAGCCGCCAGGCCTGCTCGCGGCCACCGTGCACACGAAAGGCTAGCACGCCGCCGAAACCACGCTGCTGTTTAGCCGCGAGAGCGTGGCCAGGGTGGTGCTCGAGACCAGCATAGAACACTCTTTCAACTGCGCTTTGTGTTTCCAGCCACCGGGCTACCTGCATCGCGTTGGCGCTGTGAGCATCCATGCGCAGTCGCAGTGTTTCTAGCCCCTTTAGGAATACCCAGGCGTTAAAAGCGCTCATGGTCGGACCGGCCGAGCGCAGGAAGCCGACAATCTCATCGATATGAGACTTATCACCCACCACGGCGCCGCCTATACAGCGTCCCTGCCCATCGAGGTACTTGGTAGCAGAGTGCGTCACGATGTGGGCACCGAGTGCCAATGGTGTCTGCAGCGCAGGCGTGCAAAAGCAGTTGTCTACCGCCAGCAATGCTCCCGCGTTATTAGCCATCTCAGCCAGTGCGGCAATATCCGCAATCTCAGACAGCGGGTTGGATGGTGTCTCCAAAAACAGCAGGCGTGTACTCGGCTGAACCGCCGCAGACCATGCTTCGAGGTTGGTTGGGTCCACAAAGGTGACGCCAATTCCGAACCGTGAAAGATATTTGTTAAACAGAACGGTGGTCGTACCGAACACGCTGCGTGAGCAGACGATGTGATCTCCAGCGGTTAACAGTGCCATACACAGGCTTAATACGGCAGACATCCCAGATGAGGTGGCTACGCCCTCCTCTGCACCTTCCAGCGCAGCAATTCGCTGTTCAAATACACGTACGGTAGGGTTGGTATAGCGCGAGTAAACATTGCCCTCCGCTTCACCGGAGAAACGCGCCGCGGCGTCAGCAGCGTCATCAAAGACGTAGCTTGAGGTGAGGAAGATCGGCTCGGCGTGCTCGCTCTCAGCGCTGCGTTTCTGGCCGGCTCTGACCGCCAGCGTATCAAGGCCTGCGCCCACCAGGGCGCCCTCAGTATCTCTGCTCATAGTGCTTGGTTCTGCCTGATGTGAACGGGCCTTAAGAGACCTCGTTATGAAGACCAATCACAGCGCCCTCCTCTCGAGAGGCCTGGCGACGTTGCGTTTGTGCATCATCATTACGTAATGCTTCTACGCGATCCAGATAACCCTGGTCCACATCGCCCGTGATGTAACGACCGTCAAACACCGAGCACTCAAAGTCACTGACCTCCGGGTTGCCCTCACGGCTGCTGGCAATCAGATCGTCAATGTCCTGGTAAATGAGCCAGTCTGCACCAATCAGCTCACAAACCTCGTCCTCGTTACGCCCGTGGGCAACCAGTTCTGCCGCTGAGGGCATATCGATTCCATACACGTTGGGATAGCGTACAGGCGGGGCCGCGGAGGCAAAATAGACTTTATTCGCACCCGCCTCTCTCGCCATTTCAACAATCTGCCGGCAGGTTGTTCCGCGGACGATGGAATCATCTACCAGCATGACATTCTTGCCTTTGAACTCCAGCGGTATCGCATTCAGCTTCTGACGTACGGATTTCTTACGCTGGTTTTGACCGGGCATGATGAAGGTGCGGCCTATGTACCGATTCTTCATCAAACCCTCGCGAAACTTGACTCCCAGCACACCGGCCATGGATTGCGCGGCAATACGGCTGGTGTCGGGGATGGGAATAACAACATCGATGTCGTGGTCCGGGCGTTCAGACAGCACTTTGCGCGCAAGATACTCGCCTTGTCGCATGCGCGTCTTGTACACCGATATCCCATCGATCATGGAGTCGGGCCGCGAGAAGTAAACATGTTCAAAAATACAGGGTCGCAGAGAGGTGTTCTCTGCACATCGGCGCGTGTACATGGCGCCCTCACGGGTGATGTATACGGCTTCACCTGCGTTAACGTCGCCGATCATGGTAAAACCAAGGACGTCCAGGGCCACGCTTTCAGATGCGAGCATATACTCCTTACCTGCATCGGTAACCCGCTTACCGACGACCAAGGGGCGAATGCCGTGTGGGTCACGGAATCCGACCAGGCCATAGTCTGCAATCATTGCAATTGCCGCGTAGCCGCCCCGGCAGCGACGGTGTACTCCGGCCACCGCCGTAAAAACTTCTTCGGCCTCAGGGCGCAGCTTTCCCTGCTTCTGCAGCTCATGAGCAAACACGTTTAACAACAGTTCGGAATCTGAGTCTGTGTTGAGGTGGCGCAGGTCGGTTTGATAAAGCTCCTCGGATAGCTCCTCGGAGTTAGTCAGATTCCCGTTATGTCCCAGTCCAATACCGTAGGGAGAGTTGACGTAAAAGGGTTGCGCCAGCGCCGGGCCTGAACTACCAGCGGTGGGATAGCGAACATGACCAATCCCCATAGTGCCATATAGCCGCTGCATGTGGTGCTGACGGAAGACGTCTCGCACCAGCCCCTCGCTTTTGCGCTGATGAAAGTTGCCATCGGCGAAGGTCATGATGCCGGCGGCATCCTGGCCTCGATGCTGCAACACCGTCAGCGCATCGTAGATAGCCTGGTTTACGCTGGACTTGCCAACAATCCCTACTAATCCGCACATTGAGGCTGAACCCCCTTGCCCTGCTGTTGCACCACACCCCCGACCGTAGCCCATAGGCCCGCTGCGGTTCTGCGCTGTCTTGATAAAACCCGGTCAGCCATCGGTATATTAACTATTGTTGCGATCCTGCTTTCAGGCGGGACACTTTTGCCGCCATGTCGGCACCATCAAGACTATCCAGCCGATCGCGGGCCCATTCTTGTACCATGACGAGATGCGGTAGTAGGCGAGAGTCGCGCATAAATGCCTGCTCATCTGACTCTAGCAGCGACTGCATTACGAACACGATCACCATAACCAGAACCAACCCGCGCGCCAGACCGAAAGCCGTGCCCAGCACGCGATCAGCGCCGCTGAGACCGGTCATTCGAATGACCTGTGCCAATAGGGTATTGAGCAAAGAACCCAGCATCAAG
The DNA here is from genome assembly GCA_038746745.1 of Pseudomonadota bacterium. Taxonomy (GTDB): domain Bacteria; phylum Pseudomonadota; class Gammaproteobacteria; order Pseudomonadales; family Halieaceae; genus JANQIO01. The sequence continues at coordinate 14,691 of JBCDKJ010000001.1, read as the reverse complement.
GTTGCTGCAAAGAGTATCACGTAGGCTGTAGCCTGGCGAAAGGCGTCATTGGTGATAGTGTCCACCAGCACCGCACTCAACCGGCCGGCCAGTGTTGTAGATACCAGGAAGGCTGCAACCCAGGCTAACAGGGAGAGCGCTTCCTTAACAAAGCCACGTTTGAGACTGATCAGCGTTGACAGCGCCAGGATTGCCAGGATTGTCCAGTCCAGTCCGTTCACGGCACGTAACGCGTAATAATGGTGTTTACGTTCAAGCGAGCATCTACTGTTCGCTTAATCGAATTAAGCTTTTCTCGCTCAAATACTGGTCCGATAAACACTCGATATAGCAGGCCGTCATTTCGCTGCACAGCGCGATGATAGGCTTTATGACCCTGTGAAATCAGCTCCGCCGTCAGTGCATCGGCCTTGTCTCGCGTCGATAAAGACGCCACCTGCAACACCCAGGCGATGGGGATGCCCTGCTCATCAAGCGAAGGGCTCTGAGGCGCAGCTTTGGCAACCCGGGCCGCTGGCGGTGGTGTCTGCGTCTCGACAACCGGCTCGGCCTCCGGTGGAGATGCCGCTGCCTTCGACATCTTCGGCTTGCTGTCAGCGGCGGCATGCTTGCTCGTCTCCGCATCTGCCGAACGCATTTCGGCAGCATCAGCGTCAGCAGTCCTGGGGTCAGTGCGAGCACTGCTATCGCTTGCCTTGCCGATAGCCACGGCATCCCCCACCTCATCGCGAGCAGCCGACTCCCGCAGCGCATCGGCGCTGGCGACGGAAGGGATGTTATCCAGAGGCTGCGGCGCGGGAATATCTGCGCTGTTCAGTCGCGGCATCGGTGCAATCTGACTGTTGCGATCCAGGGAACCTCGCTCCGGCTCAACGAAGATCACTGGCCAGAACAAAACGCCCAGAGCAATCAGTACCAGCGCGCCCACAAGACGCTGCTTAAGAATATCGTTCAAGGCTCTCAAAAAACCTGTTTAAGCTTCTTAAAAATCAATCAGCGTCGAACTGATTTCTCACCGATCGTCTCCGCGCAGACGGGTAGCGACATAAATGCCGCCACCGTATGAAAGGAGCCAAACACGACTATTGGCGGATGTGTCGATTGCGGGAGATTTTCTGCCCCCGAATACACTCCCCTCACGACCGATGCCTGCTCCCAGGCCTGGCCCATGCTGCTGCATACCACTACGTCGTCAACGCCAGCGCTCATTACTTGTGCTGCCAACTCCGCTGCGGGAAGACTGCGCTCCACATCGGGCAAGTCCGTAATAAACCATTGAGAAAACACACCCTTGCAGGCCCCGATCATAGCATGGACATCCTTGTCAGATAGAGCAGCGAATACCGCCGTAGCGGCAGTGTGACCTCGCTCACGCAGCCAATGACAAAGATGCGTAACCGCAGCAGGATTATGTGCTACGTCCAGTATTACAGAGCGCCCTGCCACCTGCAGCTGCTGCAGACGCCCGGGAATGCTGGCAGTTGCCAGCACCCGTTCCAGTCGCTCGCCCGGGTCGATACCCAACAGTGAGGCCGCGCTCACGGCGGCAAAGACATTTTCCGCGCGCAAGCCGTTATCAATCGGGTTAGAGAACGTGGTGGGCACCTGCTGTAGCGCACACTCCAGGGCAGTGGCGCGCTTAATGACACTGGCCGGGGGGTCTCGGTCAGCGACGATCGCTGGGATCCCCTGCCGCAATATTCCTGCCTTTTCGGCACCAATCGTTTCCCGGTCATTGCCGAGCCACTCCTGATGGTCCAGCGCGATGCTGGTAATAATCGCTATATCCGGGTCCACGATGTTAGTGGCATCCAGTCGGCCGCCCAGTCCAACTTCCAGGATAATCACATCAAGTAATTGATCCGCAAACACCCGCAGCGCTGCAAGAGTGCCAAATTCAAAATATGTCAGAGGAATGCTACCCCTCTTCGCCTCTACAGCTTCGAAGGCCGCAACAATCCTCATATCATCGACGGGCAGTCCGTCAATTCGAATGCGCTCGTTGTAGCGCAGCAGGTGTGGCGAGGTATACGTGCCTACACGCCGGTTAGCGTCGCAGGCTATCGCTTCCAGCAGACCCGTGGTCGTGCCTTTGCCATTGGTACCGGCCACCGTGACCACGGTTGGCCGCGGTGAGAGCAGGTACAGCCGGTCGGCCACTTCAGCCACGCGTTCGAGACCGAGCTCAATCGCGCTGGGGTGAAGGGTAAGAAGATGTTCTAACCAGTCCTGCAGACTGCGTAATGGCATCAGCCGGCTTCAGCCACCACGGTCTGCTGCGTCAGCTTGGCAAGCAACCGCGCAATGGTATCTGCCATGTCATTGCGGTGAACAATCATATCGATAGCACCATGCTCCAACAGGAATTCACTGCGCTGAAAACCCTTGGGCAGCTTTTGCCGAATAGTCTGCTCAATCACGTTCGGGCCAGCGAAGCCTGCCCTGGCGTCAGGCTCAGCTATATTAATGTCGCCCAGCAGAGCCAGACTGGCAGATACACCGCCGTAAATGGGGTCGGTCATCACCGAGATATAAGGTACGCCAGCGCGCTTCATTCGCTCCAAGACCGCGCTGGTTTTTGCCATTTGCATCAGAGAGATCAGTGCTTCCTGCATTCTTGCGCCACCCGATGCCGAAAAGCACACCAGGGGAATGCCTTCTTCCAGGGCGAGATTTGCTGCACGGGTAAACTTTTCGCCAACCGCGTAGCCCATGGAGCCGCCGTGGAAGCTGAAGTCAAACACCGTAGTGATTAGGGGAATGCCGCGCGTGGTGCCACGCATTGCGATCAGCGCATCCTTTTCCCCGGTATTTCTCTGTGCTGCAGACAGCCTGTCTTTATAGCGCTTGGTATCCTTAAATTTGAGCCGGTCAATCGGCTCTACGTCAGTGAATAGTTCCTCACGGCCTTCTGCATCAAGAAACAAATCTAGCCGCTGCCGGGCACCAATGCGCATATGGTGGTCGCACTTCGGACACACCTCCCCATTGCGTTCAAGATCGGGCTTATAGAGCACGGCCTCGCACTTCACGCACTTCTTCCACAGGCCCTCAGGCACGGTTGTGCGTCGCTCACCGGGTTGCTTGCGAACACCTGATGGGAGGATTTTATCGTACCAGCTCATAGTCCCGTGCTCCGTAATCGCGTTTTGTTATTGTAAGTATCGCAACGACGAACCCGGTGTTACGAGTTCGCTGCACCAGCCATCTCATCGTGAAGTGCCAACGCATCGACACCGTTACGGATGTCGGTTATCAGGCCTCTGGCACTCTCAAGAACGTCTGCTGTACTGCCGCCTGACGCAACACAATCAGCCAGCCGCTCAACCAGCGCACTACCTACAACGACGCCATCTGCAGTCGCAGCAACGCGCGCCGCAGATTCCGCGTCCTTGATGCCAAAACCGACGGCGACCGGCAGGCTGGTATGACGACGGATGCCCTCGACATGGTCGGCGACGTCTGTCGCATTCATATGACCGGCACCGGTTACGCCCTTGAGAGAAACGTAGTAAACGAAACCCGTTGCGACGGCAGTAATTTTTTCCACACGCTCATCGGGCGTGGTAGGCGCGACCAGAAATATGTTGTCGATCTGCACGCGCTTCAGTTCAACATTAAGCGCTTCAACCTCTTCCGGAGGCATATCGACTGTCAATAATGCATCGAGTCCCGCCTCCTTGGCAGCATCCGCAAATCGGCCATAGCCCATCCCAACCACTGGGTTGGCATAGCCCATCAGTAATACGGGGGTATCACTATCCTGCTGCCGAAACTGCGCCACCATAGCCAGCGCGTCACGCAAGCGCACGCCGCGATCGAGCGCGCGCTCGTGCCCGCGCTGAATTACTGGCCCCTCCGCCATGGGATCCGAAAAGGGTACCCCCAGCTCGATGATGTCAGCGCCCGCTTCGACCAGACTGTGCATCAACGGCACTGTGATATCTGCCATAGGATCGCCAGCGACCACATAGGGGATTACCGCCTTGCGACCTGCCGCTGCCAGGGCAGCAAAGCGCCGTGCGATTCGACTGGGGTTACTCACCCATCAACCTCCTACAGCTCTATACCTTCAAGGCGGGCAACGGTGTTAATGTCCTTATCGCCCCGGCCAGACAGATTAACAACGATGGTCTGGTCTTTGCTCATGGTAGGTGCAAGCCTTGCGGTGTACGCCAGCGCATGCGCGGTCTCCAGGGCCGGCATGATGCCCTCTGTTCGGGTGACGTCGTGAAACGCAGCCAGGGTTTCCTTGTCGTCTGCCGCGACATACTGCACGCGACCCATATCCTTCAACCAGGAATGCTCAGGACCTACACCCGGGTAGTCCAGACCTGCAGAAACCGAGTGCGTATGCATGATCTGGCCGTCTTCGTCCTGCATCAGATAGGTTTTGTTGCCGTGCAGCACACCCGGAGAGCCTGCTGATAAAGGCGCAGCATGCATGCCGCTTCCCAGACCGTGGCCGCCGGCTTCCACCCCATACATCTCAACGCCAGCGTCGGCGAGGAAGGGATAAAACAGCCCAATAGCATTAGATCCGCCGCCAACGCAGGCCACCAGTGCACCCGGCAGTTTGCCGGTCATGGCGAGGCTCTGGGCGCGGGCTTCACGTCCTATGACGCTTTGAAAGTCGCGCACCAGCCTTGGGTAGGGAGCGGGGCCGGCAACGGTGCCGATAATATAGAAGGTGTCATCGACATTGGTGACCCAGTCGCGCATAGCCTCGTTCATGGCATCTTTCAGGGTACGGGTACCTGAGGTGACAGACACGACCTCAGCCCCCAGCAGCTTCATGCGATACACATTCAACGCCTGGCGGTGCACATCCTCTTCACCCATAAAGACATGGCACTCCATACCCAGCCGCGCAGAGATGGTTGCTGACGCCACGCCATGCTGCCCCGCACCTGTCTCGGCGATAATCCGCTGCTTGCCCATATGCTTCGCCAACAGCGCCTGCCCCACAGTATTGTTCACTTTATGAGCACCGGTGTGATTAAGGTCTTCACGCTTGAAGAAGATGCGAGCGCCGCCTAGCTTCTCTGACCAGCGTTTGGCCTCATACAGCGGCGACGGTCTGCCCACGTAGTGCGCCAGGTCCTCGTCAAACTCACGCTGGAAATCAGGATCTGCCGACAGTCTGTTATAGAGCTTGTCGAGGTCGTCCAGAGCGGCCATCAGCGTCTCAGATACATAACGACCGCCGTAGTCGCCAAAGCGCCCTGCCTCATCCGGAGTGGCCTGTAGAATTTCCGTACTGATCTGGTTCATGCGTACTTATCTTCCTTGCTTGCTGGCTGCGCGCATTATAGAGGCGCCACTTGTCTTGCTATCAACTGTCTCGGTATCAACTGTCTCGACGTAAACGCCGACACTGCCACCTGCCGATTAGTTACCCGCGTCTGCTGCCCTTACCGCGGCAGCAAAACGCTTCATCTTTTCTGCGGACTTGCAACCGGGCGACGACTCTATGCCACCCGATACGTCTACCGCATAGGGGCGGACTGTCCGGATGGCCTGCTCTACGTCATCCGGTGTCAACCCTCCAGCGAGCACCAGTGGCACAGGCAGCTTGTCAGGTATCAACGACCAGTCAAAGTGCTCACCCGTGCCGCCAGGTAAGCCAGGCTTAAAGGTATCCAGCAAAATAGCGCTCGCTGTGGCGTACCCCGCCGTCTTTTCTGCTACGTTCTCATCCGGAGCGACGGCGATCGCTTTCATCCAAGGGACGTCGAACTGGTCGCAGTACTCAGCACTCTCTGTGCCGTGAAACTGCAGGCATTCCAGCGGCACTGCGTCCAGTGTTGCTTGCACCTCTTTTGCGTCCGCATTCACAAACAATCCCACTGCTGTAACCCAGGCGGGTTTGTGACGTAACAACGCTGCCGCCTGCTCTCTGGTTACCGCTCTGGGGCTGGCTTCATAAAACACCAGGCCGACCGCGTCAGCACCGGCATCTGCCGCAACAGCGAGGTCGTCAGAACGCGTGATTCCGCAGAACTTGATACGTGTCCTCACCACTGCCGGCGCCCTTCGAAGCAAGCTGCGGATAGTACCAGAACGCCAGAGTCTATGCAGGCAGCGGTGCGAACCAGGGCCCAGGTTCCGGGGGAGGCAAATCATATTGCTGAGGGTACTGAACCCCAACCAGATAAAGTCCTCCCGCCATCGCTGTATCCGGAGCCAGAGTGCGATCTCTGGCGGCCAGTAATTCAGCCAACCAGCCCTCTGCCCTGTCACCGCGACCGACCGCTATCAGTGCGCCGGCAATATTCCGAACCATATGATGTAAAAAGGCATTCGCAGTGATATCGATAACGATCACAGGCCCGCGTCGGCTGACCTCAATAGCATCCACGCGTCGCATGGGGGTTGAGGATTGACAGGATGCGGCCCGAAAGCTGCTAAAGTCCAATTCTCCCAATAACGCCTGGGCCTGCGCATGCATCTTCACAGCATCGAGGGGCTGCCTCACCCAGCACAGGTAATCCGCCCCCAGCGCTGGCCTGGTGCCTGCGTTGTAAATGAGATAGCGGTAACTGCGTGACAGCGCACTGAAGCGGGCATGGAAGGATGCGTCTACCGTGCAGCCACTGTACACGGAGACGGCTGTCTGGAGATTCGCATTGGCACCGCGAATCCAGCCCTGCATAGGCCGATGACGGGTAGTTTCGAAATGAACCATTTGCGCTGTTGCGTGGACGCCGGTGTCGGTTCGCCCAGCGCAGTGAACGCGAATTGCCTCATCGGCAACAAACGATAAAGCCTGCTCCAATGCACTCTGCACAGAGCGCGAAGACGTGCCCTTTTGCAATTGCCAGCCATTGAATTCAGCCCCGTCGTATTGCACCCACAGGGCTATGCGATGCTCGTCGACCACAGCTAAAAGTGGCAGGGACTAATCCAGCCCCTCAAGCAGCGATTTTGCTTCCTGCTTTTGCGCATCGCTGCCGGCGTCTACCACTTCATCGAGGATGCTGCGGGCGCCGTCATGATCACCCATATCGACGTAAGCCCTGGCAAGGTCCAGCTTGGTATCAATCTCATCGCCATCCATGGCGAAGAGCGCATCTGAGTCGTCATCGCCCTCCGACATATCAAGCTCTAGATCTGAGAGGTCATCACTGGCGTCCGCGTCCAGCCCAAAGTCGGCACCGTCCAGATCTGAGTCCAGGTCATCGCCAAGGCTGTCGCCCAAATCATCACCAAATGTTGCAGACAGGTCCTCGAGGTCGCTTTCAGCTTCACCCAGTGACGCGTCCAGAGTGTCGAGATCATCTTCCAGCTCCGTTGCGCCGGGTGCATCTGCACCGGGAAGCTCCAGCTCCAGGTCACTGATCTCATCCAGGCTGGAATCATCAGAAAGGTCGCTGAGATCAAAACTATCGTCGGCATCTTCGTCCGTCTCGCCACCCAGCGCGTCCAGATCCGGGAGCGCGGGCTCCTCATCACTCTCATCACTCTCATCGCTCTCATCACCCAGGTCATTCCCGAGATCATCGCTGAGGTCATCGCCGAGCTCTAAAGCATCCGTTGTAAGGTCTACCTCAAGGTCTGCGTCGCTATCATCGTCAAACCCAAGATCCAGGCTATCGTCGTCTGCACCCAGGTCGGCTACCAGATCATCGAGGTCATCGTCCGTACTGGCGCTGGATACGTCGTCGTCCTCAAGGACTAGATCCAGCAGATCCTCGTCCTCGGTTTCTTCAGTGGCTCCATCGTCTGCGTCCGGCGTATCAAGATCCAGGGCGTCCAGCGCGCTCAGATCGTCGTCGCTGCTGCCAGACACGAGATCCAAGTCGTCATCTATCTCAAGGTTGTCATCCTCTAGCTCAAGGCTGCCATCCTCTAGCTCAAGGCTGTCATCCTCCAGCTCAAGGCTATCTTCCTCTATTTCAAGGCCGTTTTCCTCGAACTCAGGGCTGTCTTCCTCCAGCTCAAGGTTGTCTTCCTCCAGCTCAAGGCTGTCTTCCTCCAACTCTAGGCTGTCTTCGTCGAGACCAAACTCCTGGTCAAGGCTTAGATCAGCTTCGTCGACATCCAGTGCCTCGATGGCTTCGTCATCTATGTCGAGTTGCTCTTCAACTTCGATACCGAGGTCAACCGATTCCTCCGTATCTGCGGCGCGGGATGCACCGGCGGCGAGCGCCGCCTCAATCTGTTCAGGCGTTACGCTGGCCGGAGGCAAGTCATTCAGCCAAACTTCACCGCCGTCTACAGCCTCCAGCAGATTGCGCGCCCTGGACAATACATTCTCGTCGCCTATCACCTCTAAATCAGCGTATTGCTGCTGGAACTCAGCGCTCTCCACCATTTCGATGCAGGCTTCCATCAGCTTGAAACGATAGTCAGTATTGGCGGGCTCGACGCTGATTGCCGCCTTAAGCAGGTCAACGGCCTGCGGGAAACGTCCATAGGCGATATAAATGTCAGCTTCGGCCAGCGCATCCCCGGTTTCAAACTGTGCTGCGTAAGCCTGCTCATCCGATGCGGCATACATCGGTGCCGCAGGTTCCGGTGCGTCTACATCCGCCGTCTCTGCATCCTCATCCAATTCATCAACGATCAGGCTTTCGTCCGACAAACTGACATCCGCAAACTCATCGTCATCCTTACCGCCGCCAGCTGCCGGCGCGGGCTGCGCTTTACGGCGGCCGACAGTGGGCATCGCCAGGGGCAGGCGATTTCGCAGCAACAGCACAACGATGAGCACCACAATCAGCAGGCCAGCGCCAACGTAGAGCAGGTTAGCCATCAGCATATCGACCAGGGTGGGCTCTGGCGCAGGACGCGGTCTGGGCGCGGGTATTGGTCTGGCGGGTGGTGCCGCTACATCGGCCGCAGCGGAGTCGGCAGTGGAGTCTTCATCAGTTGAGGAAGGCTGATCCAGTGCCTCGATAGTGCCCTCCATACTGTCATCGGTGTCAGCATCGAGGGTGCCCTCCAGTTCGCCCTGCGGAATTTCAGCAGTCTGGCCTGCGTCGGTCAGCGAGGCTTGCAGCGCAGCAATCTGCTCGTCTTTGAGCGATATCAGCCGCTCCTGCATCGCCATTTGTTGCTCCATGGCGCTAAGGCGATTCGAAAGATCCTGGTTTTCGCGCTGGGCGCGATCAAGATCTTCCATTTGTGCACTGATATCGGAGCTGGAAATGCCTGCGTCGACAGTGTCATCTACCCCAGCGATTTCCAGACGCCCCTCACCAGAACCTGAACCCGAGGCCACCGATGATGAAGTGGGCTCAGCGGCATCCATGCGAACGTCAAGTCCCGCCGCGGCATCCTGCCAGCGCTGTGTCTGTCGCTCGATCTCCGCAATCGCCTGCTCACGGCTGCTCGTTGTGATCTGGTCAAGGGTAGGCAGCTGCAATACATACCCCGCTTTTAGTTGATTCACGTTTCCGGCGATAAAGGCCTCGCGGTTAAGCCGCTGAATGTCCAGCATGGTCTGCTGAACGCTCACGCCCCCGGGCCTCGCGGCTGACGCAATGCCCCACAGGGTGTCGCTTCTTTTAACCAGATACCGCGAACCGCTTGAGGGCGAGCTCTCGGTGCCGGCGGCGTAGCCGCGGTCTGTGACACTAGAGGGCTGGGCTGCGCTTGTTGCAGCCATGGCGTCGTCTTTGCCCTTTCGCTTGCTGCCCATATTGCTTGCAGCGCCGGAACTTTCGACCGGCACGCTTGCTCGTGCGGTAATTCCCGATTCATCACCCACGAAAATTGGCGGGTCGAGCAACAGCGTGTATTCGCGAAGCAGACGCCCGGCGGGCCATCGAGCCTCCACGATGAAATTCAAATAAGGCTCACGAACCGGGTCCTGGGAGGTGATCAGAAGCACCAGCGTGTCGTCGTCGCGCTGCGCTACCTCGAATTTCAGGCTGGTGAGGAAGTAGGCGCGGTCCACACTGGCCCGGGCGAAATCTTCCCGTGTGGCGAGGCGCACACGAATTTGCGTGGGATCGAGCTCGCCCGTCTCCAGCAGCGCGACCTCTGCGATCAGGGGTTGATTAAGATAGGAGTCAAGCGTGAGTCCGCCAAGGCCCAGAGCGGCAGCCATTCCTGGGCTAAGCAGCCCAAGAATCAGTAGCAACGTCGCACACCTACGCTTCATACAAACGCCTTATTCCAACGCCTTCTTATTCTGACCCGTTTGCCGCCTTCCCCTAGAAAACGGCTTTTTTTACACCTGCTGCTACCGGCTGTGATAGCCACAGCGTTGCCCCGACGCGGTGCAGCTCGTACCTCCGAGCTGTTGCAGCTTACTCAGGCCAGCTTTTCGCTGCGACGTTTTTTGTGCGTAAAGTGCAGATTTTCTTAGTTGCACCCGCAGCGTCAGTCATCAATGCCTGCATTAACCAATGCGCATCGAGGACTGATACACCAACTTTCCCTGGTCAGGTTTTACCGGTAAAACCTAGAATATTCCTGTACTTACGGCCGTAAGTATCTTTTATAAATACGCTTTTAGCAAGAGTTCGGCAATTTGCACACTGTTGAGTGCTGCGCCTTTTCGGACATTGTCCGAGACGATCCAGAGATTGAGTCCCTGGGGGTGGGAAATGTCCTCGCGAATACGCCCGACATAGACTGGATCCTGTCCTGCAGCTTCTCCCACGGCTGTGGGATAACCGCCGTCCTCAGGCCTGTCGATAACCTCAACCCCTGGTGCACGCACCAGCAAGTCTCTGGCGTCCTCGGCACTGAGCCTGTCACGAGTTTCAATGTGTACGGCCTCGGAGTGACCGTAGAAAACCGGCACGCGCACGCAGGTTGGATTGACCTGAATGCTCTCATCGTCAAAGATCTTCTGCGTTTCCCACACCATCTTCATCTCTTCCCGGGTATAGCCGTTATCCTGGAAGCTGTCGATATGGGGCAATGCGTTGAAGGCGATTTGAGCCGGATACACCTCAGCCTCTGCGGGCCGTCCATTTAGCAATCGAGCGGTCTGTCCGGCGAGTTCTTCAATCGCCGCCTTACCTGTGCCAGAAACTGCCTGATACGTGCACACGTTGATACGGCTGATGCCTGCCGCATCGTAGAGTGGTTTTAACGCAACCAGCATCTGAATCGTCGAGCAGTTGGGGTTAGCAATGATGCCGCGAGTACTATAGCCGGCAATGGCTTCGGGGTTGACCTCCGGCACCACCAGTGGGATGTCAGGCTCGCGCCGAAAGTGTGAGGTATTGTCGATCACAACTGCTTCAGCTTGCGCCGCCAGCGGTGCGTATTCAGCGGACACACTGCCGCCGGCAGAGAACAGGGCGATGCCCACCTGACTGAAGTCGAACTCAGCGAGATTACCTACCGTGAGGTTGCGCTTGCCAAACTGTACGGTATCACCCGCGGAGCGCTCACTGGCGAGCGGGAACAGCGTGTCTACGGGGAAGTCGCGGGATGCCAGAATGTCGATCATCGCCTCACCAACGGCACCCGTGGCGCCAACAACTGCCACATTGCATCGGTCAGCCATTATGCACTCTCCCGCTGCTGCAGCCCTGCCAGCGCATCCACCACGGCATCCCCCATGGTACTAGTGGTCACCGGCGTATCACCCTGCGCGACAATATCAGGGGTTCTGAGCCCCTGATCCAGCACGTCGCTGACGGCGGCTTCGATCGAAAGAGCGGCGGCCGGGGCGTCCAGCGAATAGCGCAGCATCATAGCAACGGAGAGGATCGCTGCCAGCGGGTTGGCTTTGCCCTGGCCTGAAATATCCGGCGCAGAGCCATGACAGGGCTCATAGAGCCCACGCCCCGCCTGGTCCAGGCTGGCGGAGGGCAGCATACCTATTGAGCCGGTGAGCATAGCGGCGGCATCGGACAGAATATCCCCGAACATGTTTCCAGTAACTATCACATCAAACTGATTGGGATCGCGGACCAGCTGCATCGCTGCGTTATCCACGTACATATGAGACAAGGTGACATCGGGGTAATCCAGGGCCAGCCTGTCCATCACCTCCCGCCACAGCACCGTGACCTCGAGCACGTTGCTTTTGTCAACCGAACACAGGCGACCGTCGCGCTTGCGCGCAGACTCAAAGGCCAAGCGGCCGATACGTTCAATTTCAGACTCACGGTAGACATAGGTGTTAAAGCCTTCTCGCTCTCCCGTATCGAGAGTGCGAATGCCGCGTGGCTCGCCGAAGTAAATACCGCCGGTTAACTCTCTTACGATCAGCAGGTCCAGGCCCGACACGATTTCCGGCCGCAGGCTGGACGCGTCAGCCAACTGTGGGTAGAGCAAGGCAGGGCGCAGGTTACCGAACAGTTCCAATTCTGAGCGAATGCCAAGCAGCCCGCGCTCCGGGCGCAGGCCGCGCTCTACGCTATCCCACTCCGGCCCGCCGACCGCACCTAACAGTAGCGCATCGGACTCGCGCGCGGCGTCAAGTGTTGTCGCGGGCAGCGGCACCCCCTCAACATCCAGAGCGGCCCCGCCGATCAATGCCTCAGTGATGGCGAGGTCCAGGGAAAACTGCGATGACACCGCCTCGAGTACCCGGCGGGCCTGCGCAGTCACCTCCGGGCCAATATGGTCCCCGGGTAGCAACAGAATCTGACGGCTCATGTGCGTACCTGCGCAGGATCGCTAAACAACCAGGGACGCAAGGTTTGCACATTCGCCTCATAGGCACGAATGGCGTCAGCGTGTTCCAGCGTGAGGCCAATATCATCGAGGCCATTCAGCAGGCGATAGCGCCGATATTCTTCCACTTCAAAGTCTTCCGCCTGACCATCGGGCCCGCGCAGCTGTTGTAATTCCAGGTCGACCGTGAGCGTGTACCCCTCTTCTGCATACATCGCCTCAAACAGTGCGTCGACGACATCGGCGGGCATAACTAGCGGCAAAACGCCGTTTTTAAAACAATTGTTGTAAAAAATATCGGCAAAGCTTGGTGCGATGACACAGCGGAATCCATAGTCTTCCAGTGCCCACGGCGCGTGCTCACGACTGGAACCACAGCCGAAGTTTTCTCGCGCAAGCAGGATAGAGGCTCCCTCGTAGCGTGGCAGGTTCAGCGCAAAGTCTGGATTGAGAGGGCGTTGGCTGTTGTCCTGACCGGGCTGCCCTTCGTCGAGGTAGCGCAGCTCATCAAACAGATTGGGGCCAAATCCCGAGCGTTTGATGGATTTCAGAAACTGTTTCGGGATGATCATGTCCGTATCAACATTGGCACGGTCCATGGGTGCGACCAGGCCGCGGTGCACAGTAAAGGGTTTCATTCAGGCCTCCCGAACCGCAGCCAGCTGCAGTTCGCGTACATCGGTAAAGTGGCCGGCCACCGCTGCCGCAGCAGCCATGGCCGGACTTACCAAATGGGTGCGGCCGCCAAAGCCCTGGCGACCCTCGAAGTTGCGGTTAGAGGTTGAAGCGCAGTGCTCACCCTGCCCCAACTTGTCTGCATTCATGGCCAGGCACATGGAACAGCCTGGCTCCCGCCACTGCATGCCAGCGGCTGTGAATACGCGATCCAGGCCTTCCGCCTCAGCCTGCGCCTTGACGGCGCCGGATCCAGGCACCACCAGTGCTTCCTTAATGCTGGGGCTCACCTGGCGCCCCCGCACCACCGCTGCGGCCTCGCGCAAATCCTCAATTCGGGAATTGGTACATGAACCGATGAAGATGCGATCGGGCCGTATGTCCCGAATTGCCTGCCCTGGTGCAAGCCCCATGTAGTGAAGAGCGCGCTCAATAGCCTGCCGCTGCGAGGGATCGTCAATCTGCGCCGGATCGGGCACGAAGGCGTTAATGGGCAGCACCATTTCCGGTGAAGTACCCCAGGTGACCTGCGGAGCAATATCTTCACCACGTAGCTCAATGACCGTATCGAAAAACGCATCCGCATCAGAGTGCAACTGACGCCAGTCCGCCTCCGCCTGGGCCCACTGGTCTCCGGAGGGAGCGAAAGGCCTACCTTTTACATAGTCCAGCGTGATGTCGTCCACTGCCACCAGGCCGATGCGAGCCCCGGCCTCAATCGCCATGTTGCAAATGGTCATACGGCCTTCCATACCCATAGACCGGATGACGTCACCCCCAAACTCAATCGCGTGGCCAGTGCCGCCGGCGGTGCCTATCTTGCCGATGACTGCCAGCACCACATCCTTGGCCGATACGCCGGGGTGCAACGCACCGTCAACGCGGATCAGCATATTTTTCATCTTTTGCTGCACCAGACATTGCGTTGCCAAGACGTGCTCAACCTCACTGGTGCCAATACCCTGCGCCATGGCGCCCAATGCGCCATGCGTCGCAGTATGGGAATCACCGCAGACCACCGTCATGCCGGGCAGCGTCGCACCCAGTTCCGGGCCAATCACATGCACAATCCCCTGGCGACGGTCGTTAATCTCAAATTCGACTATGCCGTATTCTTCACAATTATCGTCAAGGGTTTGCACCTGCAGCCTGGAGACCGGGTCACGAATCCCTTCAACGCCCGCGCTGCGCTCTTCGGGCGTCGTGGGAACATTGTGATCGGGGGTCGCAATGTTGGCCGAGATGCGCCAGGGAGCGCGACCCGCGAGCCGCAAGCCCTCAAATGCCTGCGGCGACGTCACTTCGTGCAGCAGATGTCGATCGATATATATAAGTGCAGAACGGTCATCCAGTTGCTTAACCAGATGAGCATCCCACAGCTTGTCGTATAGCGTTTTACCCGCCATAAGCTGGCCTCGTCGCCGT